>NZ_CP091456.1:1530000-2130000 GCF_023611925.1 Avibacterium sp. 20-132 | reverse complement strand
GATAATTCCCGGGCAGTTTGGTCCTATCATCACTACGCCTGTTTCATTGAGTTTTTGTTTTACTTGGAGCATATCTAAGGTTGGAATGCCTTCCGTAATACAAACAATCAGTGATACTCCTGCATCAATGGCTTCAAAAATGGCATCTTTACAAAAAGGGGCAGGAACATAAATTACTGTTGCCGTTGCGCCAGTTTGGTTTACCGCTTCACGTACGGTGTTAAAAACCGGCAAGCCTAAATGAGTTGTGCCTCCTTTACCGGGAGAAACGCCTCCCACTAATTTTGTGCCATAAGCAAGCGCCTGTTCTGAATGAAATGTGCCTTGTCCTCCGGTGAAACCTTGGCAAATCACTTTGGTGTCTTTATTCACTAAAATTGACATTTTATTCTCCTCTTGCCGCTTTCACGACTTCGCTTGCCGCTTGTTGTAAACTTTGTGCTGAAATAATGTTGGTCTCACTTTCTGCGAGCATTGCTCTGCCCAATTCCGCATTTGTCCCTTCTAAACGTACCACCACAGGGACATTCACGCCCACTTCTTTGCTCGCAGCAATAATGCCTTCGGCAATCAAATCACAACGTACAATGCCACCGAAAATATTGACTAAAATCGCTTTTACCGCCGGATCGGTTAAGATGATTTTAAACGCCTCAGCCACACGTTCTTTGGTTGCCCCTCCCCCTACATCGAGAAAATTAGCTGGCTGTCCACCGTATAATTTAACAATATCCATTGTTCCCATTGCTAATCCAGCCCCATTAACCATACAGCCAATGTTGCCATCTAATGCTACATAATTAAGATTCCATTTTTCTGCTTCGGCTTCACGGGGATCTTCTTGACTGAGATCACGCATTGCAAGTAAATCTGGATGACGATATAACGCATTGCTGTCCACCACGATTTTGGCATCAAGACAAGTGAGATCATCATTATCCAAAATGACCAATGGATTCACTTCTAGTAAGGCGAGATCTTTTTCGATAAATAGGCGACTTAGCTGACAAAATATGTCGGTAAATTGCTTGATTTGTTTGCCTGTTAAGCCGAGTTTGAAAGCCAATTCTCTCCCTTGATATGGCATTCCACCCACGGATAAATCAATCGCGATACGATGTAATAAGTGCGGTGTTTTTTCCGCCACTTCTTCAATATTCACGCCCCCCGCTGTGGAAACCATAAAGACAATTTGTTGCGAACGACGATCTACAATCGCACTCAGATACAATTCTTTTTTCACCGCCACGCAGTTCGTCACATAAATATGATTAATAGGCTGTCCTTTGCTATCTGTTTGAAAAGTAACAAGACGCTTGTCTAAAAATTTGTCAAAAAATGCCCGCACTTGTTGTTCGCTGCTGACCACTTGCACACCGCCAGCCTTGCCACGTCCGCCTGCGTGAACTTGGCATTTTAACACCCATTTTGAGCCACCTAATTTTTGAATGGCCTCCAAGCCTTGCTCTAGCGTTTCGCACGCATAACCTTCACCTACGGGTAATCCGTATTGCGCAAACAGTTGTTTTGCTTGATATTCGTGTAAATTCATCGCGTTGTCTCTCTCCCTTTGTTGTGCTGTGCTTCACAATAAATCCGCTGGTAAATTGATAAAAATAAGGCGATAAGTCTCCTTATCGCCTTAAGTTAAGACTACACTTCTAATAATAAACGTGTTGGATCTTCCAGCATTTCTTTAATAGTTACTAAGAAGCCGACACTTTCACGTCCATCAATTAAACGATGATCGTAAGAAAGCGCTAAATACATCATTGGGCGAATCACGACTTCGCCGTTCACAGCCACTGGACGATCTTTAATGGCGTGCATACCTAAAATGGCACTTTGCGGTGGGTTAATGATCGGCGTGGACATTAATGAGCCAAACACACCGCCATTAGTAATGGTGAAGTTTCCGCCCGTGAGATCTTCCACCGTTAATTTACCATCACGTCCTTTCTCAGCTAATATTTTGATTTGCTTTTCAATTTCCGCCATACTCAGCTTATCACAATTGCGTAATACAGGGGTCACTAAGCCACGTGGTGTGGAAACGGCAATACTAATATCAAAATAGTTGTGATACACAATATCATCACCGTCAATAGAGGCATTCACTTCTGGATAGCGTTTTAGTGCTTCCACCACGGCTTTAACGTAGAAAGACATAAACCCTAAGCGAGTATCGTGTAATTTTTCAAATTTTTCTGCGTATTTTTTACGTAGTTGCATAATCGGTTGCATATCGACTTCATTAAACGTTGTCAGCATTGCGGTGCTATTTTTCGCTTCTAATAAACGCTCTGCCACCCGCTTGCGTAAGCGTGTCATCGGCACACGTTTTTCATCACGCCCTGCCACATTCAATGTGGTTGGCGTTGCTTCTTGCTGTGGCTGAGCTTGGCTTGCTCGCTGGGCAACCGTACGTTCAATATCTTCACGAGTAATACGTCCCCCTACGCCCGTTCCCTGTACTTGATCAGCAGTTAAATCATTTTCTGCTAATAACCGACGTGCTGCTGGACTTAACGCATCGCTATTTGTCGGTTCTGATGTTAAATTTGCTAAATGGCGATCAGCAGGGGTTTGCTCGACTTTTTGCACACTTTCTTTTGTATCATTTCCAACTATCGCTTGAGCAGTTACTTTGCCTAGTACTTGGTTGCTGATTACCGTTGCCCCTTCTGCTTGTAAAATACTTTCAAGCACACCATCACCTTGTGCAGGCACTTCTAACACTACTTTATCTGTTTCAATTTCTACAAGGACGTCATCACGTTTTACTTGATCACCCACTTTTTTATGCCAAGTGGCAACCGTTGCATCTGCCACGGATTCAGGTAGCACGGGAGTTAAAATCTCAAAATCGCTCATTTTTTTATTCCTTCTTAGAGTGTCTTATTTATGTTTGTTTGCATAAAAGTGCGGTATTTTTTGACCGCACTTTTAAGATTAGGCTAATGCCTCATTCACTAAATCACGTTGCTGTTCATTATGTAAAGCTAGATATCCCACTGCTGGCGATGCCGAAGCCGGTCTGCCCACATAGCGTAATTTACCCTGTTCTGGCAATGAACTCACAAAATTATGCTGGCTACAATACCACGCGCCTTGGTTTTGTGGTTCTTCTTGACACCATACATAATCCGTTACGTGGCGATAAGGCGCAAGTATCGCTTTCATTTCTTCGTGCGGATAAGGATAAAGCTGTTCAATACGAATAATCGCCACATCCGTTTGATTATTCTTGCGACGTTGTTCTAATAAATCGTAATACACTTTACCCGAACACATTACCACACGTTTCACTTGCTTTGGATCGAGATGATCAATTTCGCCAATCACATTCTGATAAATGCCATTCACTAATTCTTCTTTACTGGATACAGCAAGTGGGTGGCGAAGTAAGGATTTTGGCGTAATCACAATAAGTGGACGACGCACTTTGCGGATCATTTGACGGCGTAATAAATGATAAATCTGTGCAGGCGTTGAAGGTACACACACTTGCATATTTTGTTGCGCACAAAGTTGTAAATAACGTTCTAAACGTGCCGATGAATGTTCTGGCCCTTGTCCTTCATAACCGTGTGGTAATAACATCACCAAACCACACATTCTGCCCCATTTTTGTTCACCTGAGCTAATAAATTGGTCAATTACCACTTGCGCCACGTTAGCAAAATCACCAAATTGCGCTTCCCATAATGTAAGCGTTCTTGGCATTGTGGTGGCATAACCATATTCATAAGCTAGCACGGCTTCTTCTGAAAGCACAGAATCCCAAACTTCAAAATGCCCTTGTTGGTTATGTAGATGCGCTAATGGCGTATAGACAGTACCATCTTTTTGGCTATGTAATACGGAGTGGCGATGGAAAAATGTGCCACGTCCGGCATCTTCTCCTGATAGGCGGACATTATAACCTTCATCAAGTAACGTGGCATACGCCATTGTTTCCGCCATTCCCCAATCAAATAGTTTTTCGCCTTTTGCCATTAAGTTACGATCATCATAAATTTTTTTCACTCTGGAATGAATTGGGTGATTTTCTGGGTATTCACACACTTTTAAGGCAAGCGCAGTAAAGCGTTGCTCATCAATACTGCCTTCATAATCTGACCATTCTTGGCTAAGGAATTTCATCCAATCAGAGGCTTCAACATCACGTTCACGCCATTCTGGAACAACACAATCGCCATTATCTAACGCATCACGATACTTATTCATTAATTCTAAACTGTAAGCTTCATCAATCACATTTTCTGCAATTAAGCGATCGGCATACACTTTGCGTGGAGTAGGATGACGTTTAATGCGCTCATACATTAACGGTTGCGTGACTGCAGGTTCATCGGCTTCATTATGCCCATGACGGCGGTAAGAAACTAAATCAATAAAAATATCTCGTTTAAATTTATTTCTAAACTCCACCGCCATTCTTGCCGCATAAGCGACAGCTTCTGGATCATCACCATTTACGTGAATAACAGGCGCTTCGATCATTTTAGCAATATCGGTGCTGTATTCCGTTGAACGCGTATCGTGCGGATTAGAGGTGGTAAAGCCAATTTGGTTATTGATGACAACTCGGATCGTTCCACCCACGGAATAACCACGCGTAGCAGACATATTTAGGGTTTCTTGCACCACGCCCTGTCCAGCTACCGCAGAATCGCCGTGTACCGTAATAGGCAACACTTGTGAGCGTTCTGCATCGTTAAGTCGGGTTTGTCGCGCTCGTACTGAACCAAGCACCACAGGATTGACAATTTCCAAGTGAGAAGGATTAAATGCCAGTGCTAAATGCACCACCCCATCATCGGTCATAAAATCTGAAGAAAAACCTTGGTGATATTTCACATCACCCGTTCCGTTACCGTAGTGCTTTCCAGCAAATTCATCAAATAATTCTGCCGGCTTTTTGCCCAGCACATTCACTAATAGGTTGAGTCGCCCACGGTGTGCCATTCCCATTACGATTTCTTTAATGCCTTGTTTCGCCCCTTGACGAATAATTTCTTTCATCAGCAAAATAAACGCATCACTGCCTTCAAGAGAAAAGCGTTTTGCTCCGGGAAATTTGGCTCCAAGATAACGTTCTAGACCATCTGCCGCAGTAAGTTCTTCAAGAAAGGTGAGCTGTTCTTGTTTAGTAAAAAGCGGTTTATTCAGTAAATTTTCAACTTTTCCTTGCAACCAAGTTCTAGCTTCCAAATCATTAACGTGCATAAACTCTAGCCCAATAGTGCCACAGTAAGTGCCTTTCAATGACGAAGTCAATTCACGTAAGCTAATTTGCTCTTTGTTGTAAACATAACCACCAATATCAAAAACTTCATCAAGATCAGCATCACTAAATCCATAAAATTTATAATCTAGTGTTGGCGCATCCATACGTTGCCAAAGTTTTAATGGATCAAGATCCGCGTGTAAATGCCCTCGATTACGGTGCGCATTCACCCATTGCAACACTTTTACCAGTCGTCCGCTAACTTTTGGATCAATGACAGTCACGCCCTCCACCTGAGCATCTCTTGCCAAACGTTTAAAATATTGACGAACAGGCGAATGGGCTTGCTCTACGACGGTGTGTTTGGGTAATTGATCAAAAATTTGCTGCCAGCTTTCATCAACAGAATGGGGATCTTGAAGATAGCTTTCATACAGTTCTTCAATATAAGACTGGTTTGCTCCATTTAACGCACTTGAAGCTAACCATTCACTAATTGGGCTTGTTTGTTTCATTAATACCACCTAGCTTGGTTGGGTAGAATTTACAACCTAAAATTCATTAGGTTTATTATACATAGGATTCAACCAGAAACACGCATTGATTTTTCTTTCAGTGCTAGTCGAATAATTTAAAATCAAATTCCCCTAATTCGCAACCAATTCAATTAACAAAACATTAACATTTTCTTGATTTTTTGATCTGTCTCTCATTTTTGAAAAAATAACATTTCCTTAACAAAATTTTTTTGTAAATATTAAAGACAGCTACGCCATAACAGGTTATAGTGAAAATTCATTAGAAAGTATAATAATTCAACAAATACAACATTATCAACGCCAACAAAAGAGGAAGATCTATGACAGAATTAAATGCAAAACTCACCTTAAATGATGGACGTGAACTTGAACTCCCAATGCGTAAAGGTTCACTCGGCTATGATGTCATTGACGTTCAATCTCTAGTAAAAAATAAACTTTTTACCTTTGACCCCGGTTTTATGTCCACCGCCTCTTGTGTGTCTGAAATTACCTATATCGACGGCGACAACGGCATTCTCCTCCACCGTGGTTATCCGATTGCTGATTTAGCACAAAATGCGGATTATTTAGAAGTCGCACACTTATTATTATTTGGCGAACGCCCAAATGCAGAAGAATACAAAGCGTTCCGCCAATTGGTGCGCAAACATACCCTTGTCCACGAACAAATTTCCCGTTTCTTCCACGGGTTCCGCCGAGATTCTCATCCGATGGCAATTATGTGTGGGGTAAGTGGTGCATTAGCTGCGTTCTATCACGATTCCTTAGATATTAATGACATTGAACACCGTGAACTTACCGCGATTCGCCTACTGGCCAAAATGCCAACACTTGCCGCGATGTGTTACAAATATTCTATCGGGCAGCCTTTTATGTTTCCGCTGAATAAACTCTCTTATTCAGGTAATTTCTTACATATGATGTTCGCAACGCCTTGTGAGCCTTATGAAGTCAATCCCGTACTTGAACGTGCAATGGATCGCATTTTTATCCTACACGCCGATCACGAACAAAACGCCTCGACCTCTACGGTGCGAACTGCTGCTTCCTCAGGGGCGAATCCGTTTGCTTGTATTGCTGCGGGTATTGCCTCCCTTTGGGGGCCTGCACACGGTGGTGCAAACGAAGCCTGTATCAATATGTTAGAGGAAATTGGTCGTATTGAACGCATTCCAGAATATATCGCGCGCGCCAAAGACAAGAACGATCCATTTCGTTTAATGGGTTTTGGACACCGTGTTTATAAAAACTATGATCCTCGTGCGAAAGTGATGCGTCAAACCTGCCACGAAGTGCTTAAAGAATTGAATATTGATAACCCATTATTCGATGTAGCAATGGAACTAGAGCGTATTGCATTAAGCGATCCCTATTTTATCGATCACAAACTCTATCCAAATGTAGATTTCTATTCAGGTATTATCTTAAAAGCCATAGGCATTCCAACCTCAATGTTTACGGTTATCTTCGCGCTTGCAAGAACAGTCGGTTGGATCGCACACTGGAAAGAAATGTTTAAGCCGGGCAATATGAAGATTGTACGTCCTCGCCAACTTTATACAGGACACACAGAACGTCCGTTTACTCCGTTGGAAGGAAAAGAATAACGAAAAAGGACAAAAAAACCACCGCACTTTTAAAGTGCGGTGGTTTTTTAACAAATTTTTAGAAACTTAAATAAGGGGCGATTTTTTCGATCGTTGCTTCGCCAATCCCCGAAATATTAGATAATTCTTCCACAGATTTAATTTTTCCTACTTTATTGCGGTATTCAACAATGGCATTCGCTTTTGCTTCACCGATACCTGAAAGGTTTTGCAATGTTTTAGCATCTGCTTTGTTGATGTTGATTTTTTCACCTGCATAAGTTTTCGCTTTTTCTGTCAGGGATTTAGCTTTATCTGATGCTTTTGTTTTCACTTTTTCAGCGGCGGATTTAGCACTTTCTTTGGCTTTAGTTTCAGCTGAGTTTTTGCTATCAGTCATTTTATCCTTCGCTTTTATTGCCCCCGCTTTCATTGACGTCGCTTTTTCTTCTAGCGATTTTTTCGCTGATTTAGCGCTGCTTTCAACGGTTTTTTTACTTTCTGCCAGTTTATCTTTCGCTTTTGTTGCACTTTCTTTCACTAAAGTCGCTTTATCTTCGCCTAGTTTTTTAGCGGATTTTGCTTTATTTTCTACCGCACTTTTCGCATCAAGAACATTGTCTTTTACTTTACTGGCTTTTTCTGTGGCAAACGTTTTATCTTGTTTCATTGTTTTAACGGTATTTTTTACCGCGTCAGTTGCGCCTACTTTTTCTGTAGAAAAGGCGGTTGATGATACTGCCATTGCTAAACTTAATGCTAATACCGATTTTAATGTTTTCATTTTAACTCCTTAGGTTAATGAAGATTCCCTTGCGGGGGTAAGATGGGAATGCTTTCCCGTGAATTCTCCTATTAGTTTCCTTTTTTATAAAAAAGTTCCTCACATTTCATTTTTATGGACAAAAATTCGTCAAAACCCTACCGCACTCGTGTAAAAAATGATTGCAACAAGAGGCAATCTAGGGTATATCTTGTTCGTCTGTAAATTTTTTGTAAAAGTTTTAGGGCAATACAACATCTCTTAGGCATAAGCTTTTGTTCTAAAGTGATTAAGCCTTCTATAAATTAAACAGTAAAGGAGTAAAAATGAAAAAATTATTAAAACTCTCGCTTATCGCTGGTGTCGTAGCCACGTCTTTTTCTGTGCAAGCGGAAGATCAGTTTGTTACCATTGGTACAGGCGGTCAAACAGGGGTTTACTATGTGGTGGGACAATCCATTTGCCAATTAGTAAATCGTGATACCGCAAAAACTCATATCAAATGTAATGCCCCTTCAACAGGTGCTTCTGTGGCAAATTTAAATGCTATCGCGGCAGATCAAATGGAAATGGGAATTGCACAATCAGACTGGCAATATCACGCTTACCACGGTACAAGCTCCTTTGCGGGTAAGAAAAATGATAAATTGCGTGCTGTGTTCTCAATTCACCCAGAGCCATTCACGTTAATGGCACGTGATGATGCTAATATTAACTCTTTTGATGATTTGAAAGGGAAACGTGTGAATGTCGGCGATCCGGGTTCAGGTACGCGTGCAACAATGAATGTTATTTTAGCGGCTAAAGGTTGGACGGATAAAGAATTTAAAGTCGCTTCCGAGTTAAAACCTGCAGAAATGGCATCAGTGATGTGTGATAACAACTTAGATGCGATTACCTATAACGTAGGTCACCCAAATGGTGCTTTGAAAGAAGCTGCGGCTTCTTGTAATGCCCATCTTGTGCCTGTTACAGGTGAAGCCATTGATCGCTTAGTGGCAGCAAATCCTTACTATGCCAAAGCGACGATTCCGGGTGGATTGTACCGTGGCACAGATAATCCAGTAGAAACATTCGGGGTATATGCCACTTTAGTGACCTCTTCAGATGTACCTGATGACAAAGTTTACGCAGTGGTAAAAGCCGTCTTTGATAACTTCGATCGTTTCAAACGCTTACATCCTGCATTTGCTCACCTAAAAGAAGAAGGGATGATTAAAAACGCCCTTTCTGCGCCATTACACGATGGTGCGGTACGTTACTATAAAGAACGCGGTTGGTTACAATAATTTCATCTTTATTATTTAGGCAGGCTTAGCCCTGCCTTTTTCTGTTTTCATTATTTTAAAATTTTTCGGGAGATTTTATGTCCGAATCCACAAAAAAAATGGATTACGATGATCTGCAAGATATGGTCGCCTCCAATGATTCAGGCGGACGAAATCCTACTGGTGCAAGCAGGAAACTGATTGTTATTACCGCAATTTTATGGTCATTATTTCAATTATATTACACCTCGCCATTTCCATTTTGGCTACAAGAAGTCATACGAAATTTTGGGGTAGATGTTAATGTGGTGATCGATGATACTAAAGCACGTTCGATCCACCTTGCCTTTGCATTGTTCTTAGCCTATTTATCTTTCCCTGCGTTTGCGACTTCGCCAAAACACCGCATTCCGTTGTTAGACTGGTTTTTTGCTACGCTTGGCGCATTTTTAGGGGCATATTACATTTTCTTTTATGAAGGCTTAGTAACACGTTTTGGTGCGCCTAATACGCAAGATATTATCGCAGGCTGCCTTGGTGTATTATTACTGTTAGAGGCTTGTCGCCGTAGCCTTGGTTTACCTTTAGTGATTATTGCTAGCGTCTTTTTAGCTTATAACTATTTTGGTCAGTTTTTGCCAACGGATTGGATCATTAGCCACCGTTCAGGCTCACTTTCGCAAATGGTGAACCAGCAATGGGTAACCACTGAAGGGGTGTTTGGTGTTGCATTGGGGGTTTCTACTAAATATGTCTTCCTCTTTGTTTTATTTGGGGCATTATTAGATAAAGCGGGAGCAGGTAACTATTTTATTAAAACCGCTTTTGCTTATTTAGGTCATCTGCGTGGTGGGCCGGCTAAAGCCGCCGTGGTGTCATCAGGCTTAACTGGACTTATTTCAGGTTCATCAATTGCTAACGTCGTAACCACAGGAACGTTCACTATTCCAATGATGAAACGTGTTGGCTTTTCCGCAGAAAAAGCAGGCGCAGTAGAAGTTGCCTCTTCCGTGAATGGGCAAATTATGCCACCAGTAATGGGCGCAGCTGCTTTCTTGATGATTGAATATGTCAATATGCCTTATAGCCAACTTATCACCTATGCGGCATTACCAGCATTAATTTCTTATATTGCCTTGGTTTATATTGTGCATTTAGAAGCATTAAAAATGAACTTGCACGGTTTACCAAGAACAGATCCACCAAATCCATTCTTAATTACCTTACTAAAATTAGTGAGCACAATTCTAGCCGTCATTGTTTTAGTTATTGGAGTCAAATTTGCCTTAGGTTGGATCAAAACTATCGCACCTGAACATAGCTTTTTGATTGTTGCTATCGCATTAGCTTTAGTGTACTTTGCATTAATTCGCCGTGTTGCACAATTTCCTGATTTAGAAATAGATGATCCTAACTCACCCGTGGTAAAACTGCCTTCAGCAAAACCAACGGTAAATGCTGGGTTACATTATTTGATTCCAGTGGTCGTCCTCATTTGGTGCTTAATGGTTGAAATGCTCTCACCGGGTCTTTCTGCTTTCTGGGGAACTGTTACCTTAATGGTTATTCTCGTTACTCAACATCCGTTGCTTAACTTCTTCCGCAATAAACCGATTAGCAAAGATCAGTTTAAACAAGGTTTTCATTCGCTTGTTGATGGATTAGAAACCGGTGCGCGAAATATGATCGGGATTGGGATCGCTACCGCAACAGCTGGTATTATCGTTGGGGTGGTTTCTCTGACTGGCTTTGGCGTGCAACTTTCAGGCATTATCGAAATGCTCTCAATGGGTAACATCTTGCTTATGCTTATCCTTGTGGCAATCTTCAGCTTAATTCTTGGAATGGGCTTGCCAACCACTGCCAACTATATCGTCGTGTCATCATTAATGGCGCTGGTTATAGTCGAAGTCGGAAAACAAAATGGCTTAATCGTCCCACTGATTGCCGTACATTTATTCGTTTTTTACTTCGGCATTATGGCAGACGTAACCCCGCCAGTAGGCCTTGCTTCTTTTGCAGCCGCTGCGGTATCGGGAGGCAATCCAATAAAAACAGGGTTAGTGGCGTTCTTTTATAGCTTAAGAACCGCAATCTTGCCATTCTTATTTATCTTTAATACAGATCTGCTATTAATTGATGTGGGCTGGGCAAAAGGCATATTGGTTGCCGTGGTCTCTACCATTGCCATACTCGCCTTTACTTCCGCCACAATGAATTATTTCATCACTAAGAACAAGGTGTGGGAAACTATTGCCCTTATTTTTGCGGCATTTATTATTTTCCGCCCTGGTTTCTTTATGGAATATATTTCGCCAACGTCTTATCACATTGAGCCAGTGCATTTGGCACAAGAGTTGGAAAAAGTGCCAGTTGATGAAAAAATTACCGTCAAAGTGGCCGGCACCAATCCTTATGGAAAACAAATTGAGTTCTATTCTGAACTCAGCGTGCCAGAAGGAAAAACCGGTGAAGAGCGCCTAAATAAACTCGGCTTAACCTTGCTCAATACAGGCGAAAGCATTGAAATTGATGGCAAAGCGACACCAAAAGTCATTATTGATATGGTTGAAATTGATTCCCCTGCCGCCAAAGCAGGCTTAAATTGGGATCAAACCCTACTCGATATTTCTTTACCAAAAGTGGCTATCGCCAAAGAATGGATGTTCATTCCGGGCTTATTGATTATTCTCCTTGTTGGATTTAATCAACGCCGTAGATCGAAAAAACAATAAAAAATTGGCCGCACTTTGTTAGGGTCTGTTGATAACTCATTTTGCATTTGAGTTATCGTTTAAAATTAGCGTAATCGCGGTGCAGTTTAAAACCAAGAGTGGTTCTCTTGGTGAGAACTGCAACAAAGAGTACGCAAATTTTAAAGCTAACCCGAAGGGCTGGGGCTATTTTTTGTGATAACTGTGTTGAACGTGGTTCGTTTAGAATGGCTAAACTTCACCCCGTTCGCCTTGTTCTCACAAAAAATAGCCACCAGCTCAAATGCAAAATGAGTTATCAACAGCCCCTAAAGTGCGGTCAAAATTTTATGAAATTAGCAAAATATAAAACGCACAAACCGCAACCCAATCAAAGGATCTTATTATGTACAACAAACTGCTTATTGCCATTGATCTAAGCAATCTAAAAAGCGCAAAATATGTGGTGGACACCGCCCTTCAACTCACCAACCACAATCCTAATGCGATTTACCGTGTTGCTACCATTATCGAACCCATTGATGACAGCTTTATCTCCGCATTTTTACCGAAAAACTTTGACAAATCCGTCATCGAAGAAGCCAACAAAACCCTACACGATTTCACCAAAGCCCACTTTCCTGAAGGCTCAAAAGTACAACATATTGTCGCCCACGGCACAATTTATGAAGAAATCAACCGCATTGCCGATGAAAAAGAAGTGGATCTCATCATTATGCTCGCCAGCAGCAAACCAAACGCCAAAGGCTTAAGCAGCAACACGGTAAAAGTAGCGCGTTACGGCAAAAAACCGATTTTAATTTTGAAATAACCGCTAAAAATAAGGGTGGCACGCCACCCTTTCCGCTCAATTATTCTAAAGTGCGGTGGTTTTTATCGCATTTTTCACAAAGATCCACAAACTCTACCTCCCCCCCCCCCCTCAAAGATCACAAATTTTCTAAAAATTTGAGCTAAGCCCTTGTTTTTTTTTTTTTTTTTTTAAACTAAGAAAGTTTTGCAGTTTTTTAGAAAATCAGTTCAGTTTTTTCCTAAAAATAAACACCAAACTTTTATTTTTTCACGCAAACATAGGAGAGTTCTTATGCAACCTAATCTCAAAACAACAGCATTAGCCTTATTAATTTCTCTTAGTGCCGTGGCTTGCGGCTCATCAGGAAGTGGAAGTTCAAATACAGGCAATACGACAAATTCCACAATCTCAAAAAATACTGAAGAGGTTCGTAAAGCCGAAGAGGCTCGTAAAACTGAAGAAACCCGTAAAGCCGAAGAAGCTAGTAAAGCTGAAGAAACCCGTAAAGCCGAAGAAGCTAGTAAAGCTGAAGAGGATTATTTAGCGAAAGAAACTTATAAGAAAGATACTCTTCCTGATGAATTTAAAGATTTTGAGGATTTTTCTATTGCTAAACCTGATATAAACGAACTTCACAAAGTAAATAATCAAACATATATCCAAAATAGAGCTCAGTTTGTTGGCGAGATGATCTTAAAAGATGCGGATAATACCAAAATCACTAATGAAAATGCCCTATTCTTACCTTTAGATATTTCTGCAAATGGTTATCGTACAGACAAAGTCTATAAAGATGATGGACAATATCAGCTCCAAAAAGTTAAATTAATTGAAAAAGTGAAAGATACGGTAGATGATAGAGGTAAACCATTACAAATCCGCATTTCTCAAAAATCTTATAATTTAGAAGATGCAGGAATAGCAATGAGGCATTGGGCTTATATTGGTTATAGAAAATCAGATGACGAATATATATTAAGTTATGGTGGCGTACCAACCTTAGATAAGACTCTCGAAACAATCTCTGGACAAGCTGAATATACAGGTAGAGCTTTAGGCGGAGGGCAAGATGTTGTTCTCAACGTGAACTTTGATGATAAAACCATTGAGGGGGAAATTGGTTATGATCATTATTCATCATTTGCTCGAACTATAAAATTAGAAAAAGGAACAATTCAAACAGAAAATAATAAAATTACTTTTAGCGGAAAAACTAAAGGTAATTTTGGTGATGAGGCTGGAGAATATAAAGGTGTGTTTATGGGACAAAATGCACACCAATTAGCAGGTGAAGGGAATGTTGCTAATTCAAAATTTGTTTTCGTAGCTGAAAAAGAAGCTAATTAACTAATTATGGCTAAATAGAATAATTTATTTCTATTTAGCCTTTTTAATACTGAGAAATCTATGAAAAAAATTTTCCAATTTTCTTTCTTAATAAGTTTATCTACCTCTATTTATGGTGAATTATTAACCTCTCAAGAAATTATCCAAAATCGTTACAGTCAAAATGTTCAATCTTATCCTAAACAGGAAAATAATAGCTATACTAATAAGACAGAGATAATTTCAGAAAAAGATCTAATAAATAATTATGAATTAACTGAATATATTCTAAAATTAGCTATATCACAAAAACATAAAGAACTCATCGAAGATATTTTACTAATATATAATAAATTCCCGCAAAAGAAGACTATTTTAGTTTTATTCACTCAAGGCGTTTCTGCCAAATTACAGCAACATTATGACGTGGCGATTTCTTATTTTCGTCAAATTCTTGCCATAAATCCTAATTTAAACCCTGTAAGAATTGAACTTGCGACAACCCTATTTGCCGATCAGCAATTAACTGCTGCCAAAGAACAATTTGAGAAAGCCAAAGCTGAACCAAATTTACCAGCGAATATTGCACATTTACTTGACCAGTATTTGAATGCAATTGAACAACATTCTGACTGGCAAAATAACTTGAGCTTCAATTATTTGCGTGATCCTAATGTTAATAATACATCTCACACTCAAGAAATAGAAAATACAGGTTTTATAAAATCAAAAGAAATGTTACCACAATCTGCGCACGGCATCGCTTATCACTTTAATCTTTCTAAAGAATATAATTTATTTTCTAATCATTATATTTATTTTGAAAATACATTATGGGGAAAATATTATTGGGATAATAAAGATTATAACGATATTTTAAACCGCACTTATTTAGGCTATATGAATAAAAGTGCGGTGCAAAATTGGAAAATTTTGCCTTTTTATGGTCGCCGCTGGGTAGGGAAACACCGCTATCAATGGGAACAGGGATTACGCAGTGAACTTTCTCGTTGGCTTTCTCCAAATTGGCAGATTTCTACAGCACTTGAATATAGTAAGCAACGTTATTTTTCACAACCCAGTTCAAATGGTTTTAATCAGCTTGCTTCTATTACGGCATTATGGCTGCGCAATGCTCGCCAATATTTTTATACGGGTATTGATTTTAATCGTGAAAAGACGCGGGTTCGTCAATATAGTTCAGATATAAAAACGCTGCGTTTAGGCTGGGGGCAAGAATGGGGAAAAGGTATCTCTTCGCGCTTATCTTTTTCTTTTGCGAAACGCCAATACAAAGCGGAAGCCAAATTAGGTGGCATATTGCCCTTAGGTAAAATACGCTCTGACAAAATTTACCAAGCCCAATTAATGCTATGGAAGCGAGATTGGCATTTATGGGGAATTACCCCTAAATTACAATTTAGTTGGAAGAAACAAGTAAGTAATATTCCTTCCCTGTATTCCTATCAAAGTAAAAATATTAATTTGTTGTTCGATAAAAGTTTCTGATATTGATACAAAAATTTAGGCATTCTTTAATGCCTAAATTTTTTTGCTTTAATAAAGCTACATTCCCTGCAAAAACGGATTGCTTTTCTTTTCCTTGCCAATAGTCGTGTAATTTCCGTGGCCTGCAATGATGATCATTTCGTCAGGTAACGGATAAAGTTTTTCTTTAATTGAGTTCAGCAAGGTTTGATGATCGCCGCCGGGGAAATCTGTGCGTCCAATGCTGTTTTGAAAAAGCACATCACCAGTAAATGCAATGTTCTTGTTATGTTCAATAAAACCAATATGCCCCGGTGTATGCCCCGGTAAATGCAACACTTCAAAATTGAAGTCCCCCACTTTAATGGTTTCCCCTTCTTCATTTAACCAGCGATCGGGCAAAAAGGCGTTTGTTTCAAATAACATTCCAAAGCGTTCTGCTTGTTGTGGTAAGCCTTCAAACCAATAGCGATCGGCATCGTGAGAACCCCAAATTTCCACATTAAAGTGATTTTTCAGTTTTTCTGCTGCACTGATATGATCTAAATGACCATGAGTAAGCAAAATCAATTGTAGATTTAATCCTAGTTCTTCAATCCGTTTAATGAGCTTTTCGGCTTCGCCACCAGGATCAATAATTGCGGCATTTTTTTCATCGTCCCAAATAATTGAACAATTTTGTTGAAATGCAGTAACTGGGATAATTTCAATATTCATTTTCTTTCCTTTACTAAAACTGTTTAAATTGAAATAAGAAAACCGCAAACTTACTTGCGGTTTTCTATAAAAAATAGTGTAAATCAGCTTCCACGCCAAGTGCGAACAGGCCCTGTATCAATATGCACGAAATTACTTCTAGGATAATACCCTACACCACCATTATTAAGGCTTTCTGCGGCTTTTCTAACCTGCGCTAATGGTACACCATCAATACGAAAATCAATTGCTTGTCCACGAATATGGTAGCTATTACTTGCAACACCACGACTTCTTCTGTGCATTGCAGCATTACTCGCAGGCGAACGATAGCCACAAATGATCTGAATTTCTGTATTGCGCAAACCTAAATGACTTTGAATTTGGTAAAACTTATTAAATAATTTTGGATCCATTCGACGGATCTGATTATTACGTTTATCGCGTAATAAGTAATCCAATTTTTTCAGACTTGCCGTAGAGAACCCTTTTGTCGGACTAAATTCCCCTGTGAAACGATCACCCGTATTAATATTTCTAAAGTTAAGAATGCGTGGTTTCGCTGTTGATACCATTGCTAATACAGAGTTTGGTAATAACGAGATACCTAAAGTAATCCCCCCAAGGGAAAGCCATTTACGGCGTTGCTGATTAATGTCACTCATATTAATAATTCTTTACGCTAAATTTACAATTCTTTACTTTTTGACTATGCACTTTCTAATTAGTTCATAAAAAAGTAAAAAAATTTAATAAAAATCATTTTTCAATGTGCTAGGAATTACATCAAATATTTTTTTACCGCATTCCAGTTTACATAGTTTAGATTTGGTACAACATCATAACCATAAATATCTGGCAAGGTATGTAATTTTCCACCATTCATCCAAGCCGTTACATAATAAAGATAAACAGGATTGTCTGACCCAACATTGGCAGAAGTGGTTTTCTTACTACCCAGTACGTTACGCTTACGCTCATCAGACCAACCGACTTCTTTCAATAAAATACTGGCTAACTGATCAGATTGTTCAACGCGAATACAGCCTGAACTTAAGGCACGATCTTTTTTGTTAAATAAATTATGGTTTGGTGTATCGTGCAAATAAATCGCATCAGCACTTGGCATATTAAATTTATAATTTCCTAATGCACTATCCCCCGGTGCTTGGCGAATACGATAAGGGAATTTGCTGCCCATTGCTTCCCAGTTAATGGAATGCGGATCAATGATACGCCCAGAGCCGTCTGTAATCGTATAACCATTACGAGCCACATAGCCCGGATCGCGTTTGATTTTTGGTACAAGATCTTCATTAATTAAACGCGTTGTGGGTGTCCAAGGTGGATTGACTACAACATTGCTTAACTTGCTGTACATCACAGGGGTTTTACGTGCTTGTTTACCTACGATAACACGTGAATTCATCACCAGTTTACCATTACGATAATAATTAAGCTGATAACTTGGAATATTCACAAAAAGTCCATTATTAAACTCAGGCAAAATTCTTAAACGCTGTGTGTTGATCGCCAATTTATAGCGTTGATTAGGATCTATTTTTCCTGAAGAAATTAACGCTTCTAGCTGGTATAACGTTTGACGATATAAGCTATTTTTCCCCGCAAGCTGCGCAACAAATTCAAAATGTTGATTATTTTTCACCGCACTTAACCAACGATAAATGTCCTGCTCAGTCGGTTCGGCACTTTTATACGCTGTTGGAGAATACAACCATTTCTGTGCAGATTTTAAGACATTTTGTGAATAATAAAGATAATCAAGGAAAGCGTCAGTCAGCAAAATATCATAGATCAAACGATCTTTGCCTTCAGCATTGTAAATACGATCTAAATTCTGTGCAGATTGACGAGAAATGCCACTCGCAACTAATGCCGCATACTCGCGTAAAAACTGTTTCTCCGCTTTTTTATCTTCCCATAGCAAAATATAATCATTTTGTGTATAAATTTTGGCAACGGCAGATTTAAACATTAACGGTTGTGTGCCAATAATATCCGTTAAACGCTGTTCTGAACGCTGTTGCTGTTCTGCATTGAGACGATCTTCTTCTGCTTTACGTTCTGCTGAAATTTTCTCAGCAATTGCTTTTCGTTCAAGTAAAAGCTGTTCATTGGTGAGTTTTACCGTTACAGGCATTGAAGATTGCCCAGCATTCACAACAGGAACCGGGTTTGTTGCAATAGCTGTTCCCACATAAGTACAAGACGTCCATAAAGCCGCGCATGTAGCTAACTTAAATGAAGTCGTTTTTAACATTCTAGAGTCCTTAAATATAAAAATCACAATAAAAAGTACCGCACTTATAAAAGTGCGGTGAGAAATTTAGTTATTTTTCGGCGTAACCTCTTTTTCCGAAAGAGGATGTTTTTCATCAAAATTAATGAGATCCACCGCCATTTTTTCTGCTTCTTTTAAGTAGAAATCAGGTGCTTCATAATCTTTCGGCAAATCATCCAGTTTCTTCAATGGCTTTTTGCCTTCACGTTTAAAGCGTGCATTGAGGTCTTTCAAGCGTTTTGCATCATCTTTATCATTTTCTGCTTTACGTTTTGCAAAATTCAATGATAAATATTTACGCTCACGGCGTGCATCCAATACTTTAAGATCTTCATTAAGGGCTATAAATTCAGGATCTTTTGCCATTCGAGCAATATGCGGGGCTTCTAACGCATTAACGGCTTCTCTTGCATTTCCTGCCTCTGAATAAGGAGCGGGTGGTAATTTATCCCAAGGTAATGCATTGTCCTCTTTTTCTTCACCATATTCCTTCAAATCAATGACTGAAGGGAAAGTAATATCTGGCGCAACCCCTTTCAACTGAGTACTTCCGCCATTGATACGGTAGAATTTTTGAATGGTGTATTGAATAAGCCCCATTGGCGTTTCTTCCGAATCAAACACAAAATTCAATGGACGACTTTGTTGAACCGTGCCTTTACCAAAGGTATTCTGCCCAATAATGATAGCTCGGTTATAATCTTGCATTGCAGCGGCAAAAATTTCTGACGCAGAGGCACTAAAACGATTAATCATCACCAATAATGGCCCTGAATACGCTTGCGTATTATCTGGATCTTCGTGAATACGAATGCGTTGATAAGCATCTCTCACCTGAACCACTGGCCCATCGGTAATAAATAAGCCGGTCAATTCAACCACTTCTTTTAATGAACCGCCACCGTTTTCACGCAAATCAATGATCAATGCTTGTGCATTTTTCTGTTTCATTTCCACAAGCAGTTTTTTCACATCTTCCGCTAAGCCCAGATAAAAACTTGGAATTTTAATAACAGCAATTTGCTTACCTTCCACCTTTTCAACGGTTAATTTGGCAGCTTGGTCTTCTAAACGGATTTTATCTCGAATAAGGGTAACAATACGGGATTTGCCACCTTTTTCTGGCTCAATTTCTAAACGAACTTTGCTACCTTTTTTCCCTTTGATCTTATCAATCACGTCATCTAAACGCCAACCGACAACATCTTCAATTTCCCCTTTCGCCTGCCCAACGCCTACGATTTTATCTCCCGGCTTAATTTTTTTACTGCGATCTGCTGGCGCACCAGCGACCAAGGATTTTATAATCGTGTCGCCATCTTCCGACTGTAATGTTGCCCCAATCCCTTCTAAAGAAAGATTCATACTTTCATTAAAACTTTTTGCCGTTCTTGGTGCAAGATAACTGGTATGTGGATCAATTTCGCGCGCAAAGGCATTCAAATACACTTGAAGAATATCATCAGCTTTCGTTTGTGTTAAACGGCGAATCGCTAAATCATAACGTTTGGTTAAGGTTTTCTTGATTTCACGCCAATTCTTGCCTTTGAGCTTCAAGTTAATAATGTCATTTTTAACGCGTTGCGCCCAAAGTGCATTGGCCTCTTCTTCCGTTTTTGGCCAAGCTGCATCCTTGCGTTCAATCTCAATTTGATCATCTGTGCTGAGATTTGGCTCTTTATCTAAAAGAGATAAGGCATATTTATAACGTTCATAACGGCGTTTCATCATTCGATCGTACATCGCAAACGCCATATCTAGCTTACCTTGGTTAAGCTGATCGTCTAGCTTATCGCCATAGTTAGCGCGCATTTCTGCCACATCTGAAGCCAAGAACGTATTCCGGTTAAAATCTAAATTTTTTAAATAGCGATCAAAAATCTTTTGCGAAAAGTCATCATCTAACTGAAACTTACGATAATGAGATTGGGTTAAACGCGTTGCAACGCGCTTTGTTACCAACTGGTTCGTTTCAGTTGGTTCTGGAATGACAATATCTGCCGCCTTCAATTTAGGGGCAACAGCAACGGCAAGATCCGCATTAACAAATAAGGCACTTAGCAGCAAACCGGCTAAGTAGCCTTTTCTTTTATTAAATTTCATTCAAATGTCCTAATCAAAGTAAATATCACAATGATGACTTCTTTACTTAACTCAATAAATAACGAGAATTATGCAAATAAGCGCTCTGCGGTGACAGAGATTATTAAACCATTTTCAAGTTCAACACGTACATTGTCTTTCACCACTTCTAAAACCACGGCACGCTTTGTGCTATTTCCTGCTTTGACTTTTACTGTCGCCCCTTGCGTTAAAGTAGCAAGATCTACTGCAACTAAATTAGGTCTATTCGTTTTTTTGCCATTCGCTTTGTTACTATTTGGACGCGCTGGCTTTTTATTGGTTTTTGGGTTTGCCGCACGTTCCGCAGCACGTTTTTCCGCCACTTTTGCTTTGCTTTCTGCTAATTTTTGTGCGGCGTGTTCTGCGTGTTCTTTTTCTAATACGCCTGCCGGATTACCTTGCAAATCAACGCGTTCAGCTCCCTCTTTACAAGCATATAAATAACGCCAACCTGCTGTATATAAACGCAATGCTTGACGCAATTGGGTTTTGCTCACTTTTTCATCATCAGCAAGGGCTTCGGCTAAATCTTGGAAAATTCCGATTTTCAACGGTCTTGCCTCACCTTCAAGGAAAAAACAGCGCGGAAACTTTTCCGCAAGGTAAGCAATAATTTCTTTGTTATTTGTTAATTTCTGCACTTCTGTCATTGTGTAATCTCACATACCACTAATTTTGAATAAAAAAATCTGCGCTATTCTAGCTTAAATTAGAAGAAAATGGCAATTTTTTGATCGAGTTTATGCTGAATTGCTAATGCGTGATGCAAAATGTATATGAATAAGCCCACCGTAAGCGGTGGGCTATGATGAACTAGAATGAAAAAGCCTGCGTTGCAGGCTTAAAAAAAATAACGTTTAATGTTTTGTTAGATAAGTTGCCGTTAATGCAACAATCAAACCGATTAATGCAAAAACAACAAGTCCAAATGTCATTTCCATTATTTTCCTCCCTTTGCTTTTTCCCTAAATAAGCGTCCGCCTACTAAAAAGAGATAAATCGCTCCACCAAGTAGAACGGTATTTAAGCATTTTATTGCAATAGAATCTTTCCCATACAGAATAACAGGTATCGCTAAAATTGCAACCTTAGCAATATCATCTGACATTTTTGACCAAGATTCGAAATCACTTTTATTAATTGGTTTCTTGAATAAATTCAGCACACTTTGCCTCCTTTCAATCGTAGCAGCGACAATTCAAGATTAATAAGCATCACAAATTTTGTCAATCAAACAAAGTGCGGTACTTTTTGCCTAAATTTTCCGTAAAAAATCACCGCACTTTGAAAACCATTTAAATCCATATAAAATAGCGATTTTATTTTCACTTATCGTATTTAATGACTAAACCGTTAAACAGCACAGATTACGCCAAACAGCATATTGCACGTTGTTCTCATTGCGATGCCACGGTGTCTGTGCCAACATTGAAAGCAAGCGAATATGCAGAATGTCCTCGCTGTGATGAAGTGCTATATTCGGGCAGCCGTTGGAGTTTACATCGTTGCTCAATGATTGCGCTATCTATGTTGATTTTAATGCCTTTTGCCTTGAACTATCCTTTATTGAGTATTGATTTACTGGGTACACGGGTAGAGGCATCAATATGGCAAGGGGTATGGAAAATGGCAACGGAAGGCTATCCATATACGGCATTTTTAATTTTTCTTTGTGCCGTATTTATGCCCATTTCTTTTGCGATTTTGGTTATTTTACTTCGTCTTTCACAAATATTCGGCATTAAGCCGCGTAATATTTTACTCGCGTTGGGATACATTAAACCTTGGGTGATGTTTGATGTGTATTTGGTTGCCTTAGGGGTAACAATGTTTAAAGTACGAGAATACGCCACGCTTAGCCTTGATATTTATTTAATTGCCTTTATTTTCACCGCACTTTTAACTACTCTGCTCTTTATTAAGCTCAATCTTAATGCATTATGGAATGATTTTTATCCACAAGACAGATTTTTAACTGCAATGCCCAAGAAACCACCTTGCGTGTGTTTGGAATGTCATTATACTTTTACCGAACCTTATCAAGATAGCAAACATCGTAAGCGTTGCCCGCGTTGCCTCACCATCACGGAAGTTTCTGCAAATATTAGGTTGCAACGCACTTGGGCAACCTTAATTGCGGGGATTATTATGCTTTTCCCTGCTAATTTATTGCCTATGTCGGTGGTTTATGTCAATGGCGCACCAAGTGCGGATACCTTGATGTCTGGGGTAATGACGTTTATTGAAATGGGCAGTTACTTTGTGGCGTTCGTTGTCTTTTCAGCCAGTATTTTTATCCCAATCAGTAAAGTTTTTATTTTGCTTTATCTCTTAATTTGTGTACATTTCAATATTCACCAATCTATAAAATGGCAAATGCGTCTGTTTCATCTCGTGCATTTTGTTGGACGTTGGTCGATGTTAGATTTATTCGTACTCGCCTTGATGATGTCCCTTGTTGCTCGTGGACAGATTATTAATTTTTCCGTTGGTCCTGCTGCGTTCTATTTTGGTGCAGCCGTATTTTTAACAATGATTTCAGCTTCACAGTTTGACAGTCGTTTACTTTGGAAGATTTATGACAGAAAAAAACAAAAATAGTATTGAAGAAAATTATCAACAAGTACAAGCCACTATTCATAAAAATAAACGGATTTCACCTTTTTGGTTGTTGCCGTTTATTGCCTTATGTATTGGGGCGATTTTGTTCTTTCAAATAATACAAGAACAAGGGATTAGTATCAAAATTACCTTTGATAATGGCGATGGTTTAGTCGCAGGGAAAACGCAAATTCGCTATCAAGGTTTGCAGATCGGGGTGGTAAAAAAGGTGAATTTCACTGATGATCTGAAAAAAGTCGAAGTCGCTGCAAGTATCTACCCCGAAGCTAAAACGGTCTTACGCCAAAACACCAAATTTTGGTTAGTTCGTCCAAGTGCTTCTTTAGCCGGTATTTCAGGTATTGATGCGCTGGTTTCTGGTAACTACATTACCCTGCAACCCGGTGATGGTGAATCAGAAGATGAATTTGTGGCAGAAGATGAAGGGCCGATAGCTCAAGTTACTGAAGGCGATTTGCTTATTCATTTACTTGCTGATGACTTAGGCTCGATCTCTATTGGCGCCTCTGTCTATTTCAAAAAAATGCCCGTAGGGAAAATTTATGATTACCGTTTCACAAAAGATCAAAAGAAAATTGAAATTGATGTTGTGATCGATAAGCCTTATACGCAATTTGTAAAAAAAGACAGCCATTTCTGGAACATCAGTGGGATTAACGCCAATATTGGTATGTCTGGCATTAATGTCAAGGTAGATAGTTTGAATGCGGTTGTTCAAGGTGCGGTGGCATTTGATTCCCCACAAAATAGCCCTCAAGCGGAAAATAATACCAGTTACCGATTATATGCCAACTTACAAGCAGCCAAACGTGGCATTGAAGTTAATATCACTATGCCAAATATAGCGGGATTAAAAGCAGGTAAAACCGCTGTATATTCACAAGATGCACAAATCGGTTTACTTTCTGAGTTAAGTGCGGTGGAAAATAATGAGAAAATTTTACAGGGCAAATTACTTATTGATCCTAGTGCTGAAAACTTATTCAAAACTAACACCGAAATAGTATTACGAAACACAAAATTTAGCTTAAATGAACTCTCAGATCCGCAAAAATTATTACGGGGCGAATATTTTGATGTCGTCAGTGGTAGCGGTGAAAAACAGACGCAATTTAATGTCATCAAAGAGAATGAGCTTTTACTTAAACAACCTGATACGCTGGTGCTAACCTTAACTGCACCAGAAACCTATAATATAAGTGAAGGGCAACAAATTTATTATAATAATTTTGCCATTGGTGAAATTGTGAGCCAATCTATCGAACAAGATAATGTGCATTTTAACATTGCTATTGCAAGTAAATACCGCCATTTAATCCACCCAGATACGCTGTTTATTGCTGCCTCGAATTTTGAAGTGAGCCTTGGCGCTGATGGGATAAAAATGCAAGCAGCTACACCAGAAAAATGGCTTCAAGGTGGTATTCGTATTGTTGCGGGTCATCAATCTGGAAAATTGCCTGAAAGTTTTCCTTTATATAGTGATCTCAGCAATGCAGAAGCGGGTATTGTGAGCAATGATCTCACCCCAACGATTACCTTAACCACCTCACAACTACCGAGTATTGATAAAGGCTCTCTTGTGCTTTATCGCCAATATGAAGTGGGTAAAATTCTCGCCATTCATCCGAAAAAAGATCATTTTGATGTCGATGTCTTCATTTATCCTAAAAATCGTGATCTACTGACCAATAAAAGCCTATTCTGGGTGGAAAGTGCTGCGCAGGTAGATATTACGCCAAAAGGAATCAGTATCCAAGCAACGCCTATTGCACGCACCCTAAAAGGGGCAATTAGCTTTGATAACAGCGGTTCAGGGAATAAAATTCTTTATCCAAATGAAATGCGTGCCAAATCCGCTGGACAAATCATTAAGCTCACGGCAAGTGATGCCACAAATCTAAGCAAAGGAATGCCATTACGTTATATGGGCTTAACCATTGGTGAAGTGGATCGCATCGAGCTTTCCGCAGATCGCAAAATTATTGCCACCGCATTGATTAATCCTCAATATATGGCAATGATTGCGAAAGAAAACAGTAAATTCCGTCTCATTTCACCACAAATTTCCGCCGGTGGTATTGAAAATTTAGACAGTTTATTACAACCTTATATTGATGTCGAAGCGGGTAGCGGAAAAATACGCAATCAATTTCGTTTAACACAATCCGTGCCAACAACCAATAAATATGGTGATGGTTTCCCATTAATTTTAGAAACCAAAGATGCAATGAATATCACCGTGGGTTCCCCTGTTATGTATCGAGGGGTTGAAGTGGGGACAATTCGCAATTTGGAATTGAATTCCATTGGTGATCGAGTATTGGTGCATATTGTCATTGCCAATAAGCATAAATCTCTCGTGCGTCAAAATTCTGAGTTTTGGATCGCCTCAGGCTATGGTATGGAATTAGGTTTCACTGGGCTATCTATTAATACAGGATCAATGCAACAATTGTTAAAAGGTGGCATTGCATTCTCTACCCCATCAAGCACGGTGGTGCAACCTCAAGCAAAAGCTAACCAACATTTCTTATTACAAGAAAAACGCCCTAAAGAGGCAATAAACTGGAATTTAGGCGTTTTAGGTAACGAATAAAAAAAGCAAAAAAACCAACCGCACTTTTGTATCAGTTGGTTTTTTTGCTAAACTTTTAGCAATTTTTATTATTAAATTACGGAAACCCCAATGACAACGAATTATTCCGCCAATGAAATTACCGTTTTAAAAGATCTCGAACCCGTTCAACTGCGCCCCGGAATGTACACGGATACTACGCGCCCAAACCACTTAGGGCAAGAAGTCATTGATAATAGTGTTGATGAAGCACTTGCTGGCTATGCCACAAAAATCGAAGTGATTTTACATAAAGACCAATCCCTTGAAGTGATTGATAATGGGCGTGGAATGCCGGTGGATATTCACCCTAGCGAAGGGGTTTCTGGCGTTGAAGTAATCCTTACTAAATTGCACGCGGGAGGAAAGTTTTCTAATAAAAACTATACCTTCTCTGGCGGTTTGCACGGCGTGGGAATTTCTGTGGTGAATGCACTTTCTGACCGTGTGGATATTCAAATTAAACGTAATGGACAGGTCTATAAAATCGCCTTTGAAAATGGTGTAAAAGTCCAAGAATTAGAGGTAATTGGCACTTGTGGACGCCGTACAACTGGCACGACTGTGCATTTCAAGCCTAACCCAAAATATTTTGATAGCAGTAACTTCTCTGTTAGCCGTTTACGCCATTTATTACGTGCCAAAGCGGTTCTCTGTTCGGGATTAGAAATTCGCTTTATTGATAAAATAAACGGCACAGAAGATGTTTGGCTATATCAAGACGGTTTATCCGATTACTTAACAGAAAACGTAGAAGGCTATACCACACTCCCCGCCTCGCCTTTTGTTGGAAATTTTGAAACAGAAAAAGAAACCGCAAGTTGGGCATTACTCTGGTTACCTGAAGGCGGTGATTTATTAGGTGAAAGTTATGTAAACTTAATTCCCACCATTCAAGGCGGAACGCACGTTAATGGCTTACGCCAAGGGTTGCTCGATGCAATGCGTGAATTTTGCGAATTTCGCAATTTATTACCAAGAGGGCTTAAACTTACCGCCGATGATATTTGGGATCGCTGTGCTTATGTGCTTTCTATCAAAATGCAAGATCCGCAATTTGCAGGACAAACGAAAGAACGTCTATCTTCCCGTCAAAGTGCCGTTTTCGTCAGCGGTGTGGTAAAAGATGCGTTTAGTTTATGGCTCAACCAAAATGTACAAGAAGCGGAAGAACTGGCCAAAATGGCGATTAGCTCTGCTGAACGGCGGTTACGGGCAGCGAAAAAAGTGGTGCGCAAAAAACAAGTGAGCGGTCCAGCCCTTCCGGGGAAATTAGCAGATTGTAGCTCACAAGATTTAGCCTTAACTGAATTATTCTTAGTTGAAGGAGACTCTGCTGGCGGCTCGGCAAAACAAGCGCGAGATCGTGAATATCAAGCCATTCTACCGCTTAGAGGGAAAATTCTAAATACTTGGGAAGTCTCCGCCGATCAAGTTCTTGGTTCACAAGAAGTCCACGATATTGCTGTGGCATTGGGAATTGATCCGGACAATAGCGATCTTTCTCAGTTACGTTATGGCAAGGTTTGTATTCTAGCCGATGCGGATTCTGACGGCTTGCATATTGCTACCCTACTCTGCGCCCTATTCTTACGCCATTTCCCGAAACTGGTGGCAGAAGGCCACGTTTATGTGGCAATGCCACCGCTTTATCGCATTGACATCGGTAATGAAGTTTATTACGCCCTTGATGAAGGGGAAAAAGAAGGGATTTTAGATCGCCTCAAAAATAAGAAAGGGAAAATCAATGTACAACGTTTTAAAGGGTTAGGGGAAATGAACCCAAGCCAGTTGCGGGAAACCACAATGGATCCCAATACACGTCGCTTAGTACAGCTCACCTTTGATCAAGAGAATGAGCAAAACCAAACAGAAACCTTTGAATTAATGGATATGTTGTTAGCTAAAAAACGCGCAGAAGATCGCAAAAGCTGGCTACAATCCAAAGGTGATCAAGTTGATCTTAGCGTATAAGGAATCGCGATGAAAAAAACTATTTTCGCATTATTATGCACCGCACTTTTTACCAATATTCCGTTTGCATTTGCCGCCAATGAAATCAATACGGCAAGCACATCTTCATCAATCAAGCAAGCACAACAGGCAGAAAAAAATGCAGATGATGCCACAAGCACAGCACAAAACGCACAATTACAGCATTCCCTTACGCAGTTGCAACAGGCAATGCAAGAAGTGGCAAAAAATATGCAAAGTGCGGTAGAAAATTCAGCTGAAAATTTAACCACCACAGTACAAAATGTGGTACAAGAATCTTTGCTTGATTTTACTCAAACTTTAAAGAACAGTATTAAGCAAAATGCCCCTTTATCTGCAGAGCAAAAACAAGATTCCACCTCATTACCTGTAATTGAAGCAGAACTCACTACCGCACCGAATGTCCCCGCCCCAATTACACGCGATTACCCAGCACGGGTGGTAGTAAAACTAGAAGCGTTAGAAAAAATTATGGAAATTATGCCTAAGGTTCAATTTAAATATTGGACCTATAATGGCTCAACCCCCGCTCCTTTTATCCGTGTACGTGAGGGCGATACGGTGGAAGTGCATTTATCCAACCCAATCAATGCCAAATTACCACATAGCATTGATTTTCATTCTTCGGCTGCTCCTGAAGGCACCGCATTAGCAAGCAACACAGCACCGGGACATACCAGCATTTATCAGTTCAAAGTGCTATCGCCCGGGCTTTATCTTTATCACTGCGCAGCAATGCCGGGCGCACCAACACACATTGGTAAAGGAATGTTTGGTTTAATGCTCGTTGAGCCTAAAGCCGGTTTACCCCCTGTCGATAAAGAATTTTATATTGTCCAAAACGAATTTTATACGCAAGGGGAATTTGGCGAAGCGGGCTTACAGGTTTTTAGTATGCAAAAAGCAAGCTATGAACTCCCTGATTATGTGGTCTTTAACGGACATTACGGTTCGATGCTTGGGGATAACGCCTTAAAAGCGAAAGTGGGCGAAAAACTACGTTTTTATGTAGGTAATGCAGGCCCTAATAAGGTTTCTTCCTTTCATTTGATTGGTAAACCTTTTGATACCGTGTATGTGGAAGGCGGTTCATTACAAAATCACAATGTGCAAACCACCTTGATTCCTGCTGGTGGCGCGATGATGGCAGAAACGACGATTCCCGTACCCGGCATCTATCCTTTCGTGGATCATTCCATTTTCCGTACAGAAAAAGGGGCAAAAGGGGTATTAATAGTCAGTGGAGAGGAAAATCCACAAATTTTCAGCGGAAAATTAAAAGACGAACCTTATCACGAGCGTAACCCCGATGCGGATGTTTCCACTGGATTTAAACATTAAAAAATAACCCAAAATTACACCGCACTTTAATTTTAACGAATATAAGAGAAAAACAACGTTATGGCAGAAATTAATTACGAAGGCATTGAGCAAATGCCACTGCAAAACTTCACCGAAAGTGCCTATTTAAATTATTCAATGTATGTGATTATGGATCGTGCATTGCCCTTTATTGGTGATGGATTAAAACCTGTGCAACGCCGTATTGTGTATGCGATGTCAGAATTGGGACTCAATGCCACCGCGAAATATAAAAAATCTGCACGCACTGTCGGGGACGTATTAGGTAAATTCCATCCACACGGCGATACCGCTTGTTATGAAGCAATGGTGCTTATGGCACAACCTTTTTCTTATCGTTACCCACTCGTCGATGGACAAGGAAACTGGGGCGCCCCCGATGATCCGAAATCGTTCGCAGCGATGCGTTATACCGAATCACGTCTGTCTAAAATTTCTGAAATCCTATTAGGTGAACTTGGACAAGGGACAGTGGAATTTCAACCCAATTTTGATGGAACATTAGAAGAACCACAGTATTTACCCGCACGTTTACCACATATTTTGCTCAATGGCACAACAGGAATTGCGGTGGGAATGGCAACCGATATTCCACCACATAATCTTAATGAAGTTGCCGAAGCCGCAATAATGCTACTTGATAATCCCAACGCGGATTTAGATGAAATAATGACCGTATTACAAGGTCCTGATTATCCAACGGAAGCGGAAATTATTTCCAGCAAAGCAGATATCCGAAAAATTTATGAGCAAGGGCGTGGCTCAATTAAAATGCGTGCCGTGTGGAAAAAAGAAGACGGCGAGATTGTCATCACAGCGTTACCACATCAAGCCTCTCCATCGAAAATCATTAGCCAAATTGCCGAGCAAATGACCGCTAAAAAATTGCCTATGGTTGAAGATATTCGTGATGAAGCCGATCATAATAACCCAATTCGAATCGTGCTTGTTCCGCGTTCTAATCGAGTAGATTGTGATGTCTTAATGGATCACCTTTTTGCCACAACCGATTTGGAAAAAAGCTATCGTGTTAATATGAATATGATTGGCTTGGACAACAAACCTGCTGTCAAAAATCTGTTACAAATTCTTACTGAATGGCTTAGTTTCCGTCGTAGCACCGTCACAAAACGCTTACAACATCGTTTAGATAAAGTGCTAAATCGCTTACATATTTTACAAGGTTTGATGATTGCCTTTTTAAATATTGATGAGGTGATTGCCATTATCCGTAATGAAGATAAGCCGAAACAAGAACTGATGGCTCGTTTTGATTTAACTGATGAACAAGCCGAAGCCATTTTAAATTTACGTTTACGCCAATTAGCCAAATTGGAAGAACACGAACTACAAGCTGAACAAGATAAATTAGCGCAAGAGCGGTTAAATTTAGAACAGATTTTAGCTTCAGAACGTCGCTTAAATACATTAATTAAAAAAGAAATTCAACAAGATGCCAAAACCTTTGCCAGCCCTCGCCTTTCACCCATTATAGAGCGTGCTGAAGCCAAAGCCATTGCAGAAAATGAAATGATCCCAGCCGAACCTGTTACGGTAATTTTATCGCAAATGGGTTGGGTGCGTTGTGCAAAAGGACACGATATTGACGCCCAGAACCTCAGTTATAAAGCAGGTGATAGCTACCTTGCTCACGCTTATGGGAAAAGTAATCAGCCTGTTGTATTTCTTGATAGCACAGGACGTAGCTATGCGCTTGATCCGCTGTCTTTACCTTCAGCACGCTCACAAGGCGAACCGCTAACAGGTAAACTGACCTTACCCGCAGGTGCAAGCGTTTGCCAAGTATTAATGGAAAATGAGGATCAAAAACTCTTAATGGCTTCTGATGCGGGTTATGGATTTATTTGTCAATTTAGTGATTTAGTGGCACGAAATAAAGCTGGGAAGGCATTAATTTCACTTCCTGAAAACGCGCAAGTACTGCCACCTTTAACCTTACAGGCACATCAACAACTACTCGTTGCATTAACTTCAGCAGGACGAATGTTGATTTTCCCTGTGCAAGATTTACCTGAATTATCCAAAGGAAAAGGCAACAAAATTATTTCTATTCCTGCGGCGAATGCGAAAGATCGTTCTGAATTATTGGTGCGATTATTACTCATTTCTGAGCAAGCTAGCTTGGTCTTCCACTCAGGCAAACGTAAAATCACCCTTAAAGCGGAAGATTTACAACGTTTCCGTGCTGAACGTGGACGCAAAGGAAGCCAACTTCCAAGAGGATTGCACAGCAATGCAGAAATTGAAGTGCTTGAGCCAAATCAATAAGCTATCATTGTTTATATTTGAGTAACTAACGCACAGCGTACGGCAAATCAAGCCAATGCAATGTTATTTCAACATCGCGCGATCCGCCATTCAGAGCTGAACCTATTTTTTGTTCAGCTCTTTTCTAGTCGTTTAAAATGAAAATAAGACAAGGCAACAGCGACCGCACTGTACAAATGGTACATAAGGGGCTGTCCACACTGTCTTATTTTTATTTGAAATAACGCTATTTTTAACTATCTACATTATTCCTCAAGTCTGTGATCTAAATCACGGTAATGCGTCCTTTCCTTAGGTAGAATGATTGCCAACTCGGCATAAATTTTATACAAGGAGCAACCCATGCAAGCCTCACTACAAGATATTCTCGATGTGGTTAAAGCGAAAAACCTCACTTATCATCAAAAATTAATGAGCTTAGGCAATATTGCTGAGCGATTATTTAACCCCATTGATTTATTAGGTTACACCGAAGAAGAATGGGAATACATTCAAAATCATATGATTTGTGATTTATGTGAGGGTTATGCTATTTATCGTCCACGTTATATTTTGCCTGATTATAATGTGTATATTCAAAAAGGCTGTAAATTCCTTGACTTACCCCCACCCAAAGATCTTGATGAAGTGCTAGATGGATTGCTTATTCTCTATTCCCACGTTCCTTCTATTACCACTTACCCTGTTTATATTGGCCGTTTAGATGCCTTGCTCGAACCATTCATTACTGATGAAAAACAAGATTATATTAAAATTAAACGTTTCTTAAACCATATTGATAAAACCATTGCGGATTCATTCTGTCATGCCAATATTGGTCCTTATGATACTAAAGCGGGGCGTTTAATTTTACAGGCTGTCATTGAGTTAGAAAACACCACGCCAAATATGACGATTCGCTATGACAAACAAAAAACCTCTCGTGAATTTGCAGAACTTGCAGCGAAAGCCTGTTTATTAGTCTCAAAACCATCTTTTGCCAATGACGCTTACTACATTGAAGATCTGGGTGAACAATATGGTATCGCAAGTTGTTATAATGCTCTGCCTGAATGTGGTGGCGCTTATACACTCACTCGCTTGAGATTAGGCACGATCGGGCGTGCTTGTTCAAGTGTAGATGAAATGGTGAACGAATTGTTACCGAAAGTAGCAAAACTCGCCCTTTCCACAATGGATAAACGGCATAAATTCTTGATCGAAGAAAGCAATTTCTTTGAAAGCAGCTTCTTGGCACAAGAAGAATTTATCAAACGTGAAAACTTCACGAGTATGATTGCGATTGTTGGACTAGCCGATGCGGTGAACCATCTTTTACAACAAGAAGGTATCAATGAAACCTTTGGGCAAAGCCAACGTGGTGATGAAATTGCCACATTAATTATGGATAAATTACAAGCAGTGAATAATGCTCATAAAGGGCTTTATGTGGAACGTACTCATCAGCATTATTTACTACACGCACAAGTCGGGGCAAGCAACCACGAAGAAGATAAAATGAATACCCCTGCACACCGTATTCGCGTGGGTGAAGAACCTACTTTGCTTGCGCATTTAAAACAATCAGCCCCATTCCATAAATATTTCCCATCGGGAACAGGTGATCTTTTTGCATTCGATCAAACCTATACCGATCATTTAGATGCGGTTGTCGATATCATCGAGGGAGCATTTGCACTAGGCTATCGTTATATTACGACTTATCTGAAAAATACCGATCTCATTCGCGTAACGGGCTACTTAGTGAAGAAAAGCGAGGTTGAACGCTATCGCAAAGGAGAAGCGGTATTACGTGACACCACTTGGTATGGTGCAGGAACAGACGATTGTGCGAATGTCTTTGATCGCCAATTACGTGATGAAGAAAACGTAACATCGAATTCATAATGGTTACACGTACTACCCTATCAACTATCTATGTGCCTCTACATCGGATCATTCCCTTTTCCAATGTAGAGGGACAAGGTAATCGCACCAGTATTTTTTTACAAGGGTGTAAATTAAATTGCCTTTATTGTCACAACCCTGAAACAATTCCAAGAAAGAACAGTGAAGCGAAATTAGTTAGCTTGCAATATTTGTATGATCAAGTAATGAATGCAGTGCCTTTTATTCGCGGGGTTACCGTTTCTGGCGGGGAACCCACCATTCATCATAAAAAATTGATTCCCTTATTTCAGGCTTTACGCCAACAAGGTCTAACCTGTTATCTTGATAGTAGTGGCTTCTTTGATTATGACAGCACCCAAGCCTTAATTGCCGTAACGGATAAATTTCTCTTTGACCTAAAAGGTGATGGCTTAGGATTGCAAACACTCTGCTTTGAACGGCGAAATCAGCAAGGCAAGGTGCCAAATCAAATTATCCCCACAACGCAACATATCAAAACAGAAAATCTCACCCGAAATTGGCAAAATCTTGCCAAATTATTACCGCACTCAAAAATTGAAGAAGTGCGGTTGGTTTTTATCAAAGATTTTTTTGATGCCTATCGCTTAGTGGAAAAAGCGGCACAGCTATTGCGAGATTATCCCGATGTATTATTCAAAATCATTCGCGTGCATAGCAAAGGCGCAAGAGACGAGGCTGGTTTAACCCCTTTTATTCCTACGATAGAAGAAACCGAGGCACTGGCAGAATTTGCCAAACAATGCGGCATACAAAAAATGACTACGATTATCTAAATTCATTCATCAAGGAGCGTAACTATGGATCTCATTATCAGTATTGTCGGGATTTTCGTCCTGCTTGGCATTGGATTGCTGTTTTCCAACAATCGCAAAGCCATTAATTTTCGCACTATTTTCGGTGCATTAGCCATACAAATCGGCTTTGCCGCACTCATTTTATATGTTCCCGCTGGAAGAAATGCTCTACTTAGCACCGCTGAAGGCGTAAGCAAAGTCATTAATTACGGTAATGAAGGGATTGCATTCCTTTTTGGTAACCTTGCTGATCCAAGCAATATCGGCTTTATTTTCGCCTTCAAAGTGCTACCGATTATTGTTTTCTTCTCTGCATTAATTTCTGTATTGTATTACATCGGTGTGATGCAATGGGTGATCCAAATTATTGGCGGTGGCTTGCAAAAAGCACTCGGCACCTCCAAAGCAGAATCAATGTCTGCGGCAGCCAATATTTTTGTTGGACAAACGGAAGCCCCACTGGTTGTGAAACCATTTATTAGTCGAATGACTGAATCCGAACTCTTTACTGTGATGGTAGGCGGAACGGCTTCCATCGCAGGTTCGGTATTAGCCGGCTATGCAGGAATGGGCGTACCACTTACCTATTTAATCGCCGCCTCATTTATGGCTGCGCCTGCTGGATTATTGTTTGCTAAATTGATGTATCCACAAACAGAAAAATTCAGCGATAGATTAGAAGAAAACGTCAAAACAGACAAACCCAATAATATTGTGGAAGCCCTTGCAAATGGTGCTGCATCAGGGGTAACGCTTGCTATTAATGTAGGGGGAATGTTGATTGCTTTTATTGCCTCCATTGCATTATTAAATGGCTTAATCGGCGGTATCGGTGGCTGGTTTGGCTATGGCGATCTGACCTTACAAAGCCTACTCGGTTATTTATTCCAACCTATTGCTTTTATTATTGGTGTACCTTGGCAAGATGCTGAAATCGCCGGGCAAATGATCGGAATGAAATTAGCTGTCAATGAATTTGTTGGTTATTTAGAATTTGCCCAATATCTACAACCTGATGCTGTCGTTCAGCTTAGTGATAAAACCAAAGCTATTATCACCTTTGCCTTATGTGGTTTTGCTAACTTCAGCGCAATTGCCGTGCTAATTGGTGGCATTGGCAGTATGGCACCAACCCGCCGCTCAGATATTGCACGCCTCGGCTTAAAAGCGGTAATTGCAGGCACACTCGCCAATTTAATGAGCGCAACAATTGCAGGAATATTTATTGATTTAAGTGGTGCGGTGTTGGGGTAAACGTCATATAAAAATTAAGGGCTATATCTCAATAGCCCTTGTTCATGTATTTTTATGGGATTTTAAAGGTTCTTTTCCCCATTTATCTGCCAGTTGTTCAAATTCTTGAAAATAGGTATTTTTATTTTTTCTCCTACGTAATTCCATTATTAGCGGCTTTGCATTTATCCAAACATTCATTACATTAGAATATTGTAATTCTTTGTAAATTCGTTCTTCAAACGCACCATACTTAATCCCTAATGCAATAAACTCATAACGATTTAACAAGGTTCGGATTGCATTTTTTATCACTTTTTTATTTTCATTTTGTTCTTCTTCACTCACATCAAGATAATCTAAAAATGACGCATTTTTTGGTAATTTAGCAATAATCAACATCGCATTCGTCAATTCTTTATCTTGATTTTCTTGTAATAACAGCTCAATTGTTGCTCTTTGCCTTTGCATTTCTTGATTATGATTCAACGTCTCTTTCGCGGATCGCCCATTAGAAAGAATGGCTTTTCTTGCATAATAACCTGTTACAAGAATAGATAAAATTATGGTTCCTGTTTGTATTCAGAAGCCATAACTCTCACAAAAGTGAATTATTACTAAGGTATCCATTAAAAGCCCCCCAGCCTTTCATTAAATTTATTTTACTCATATTTATCCCCTATAATTAGCCCTAAAAGAAATATTTTGACTAGAATGATAGGAATTTCTCCCTATTGTCAAGCTTTTACCCTCACAAGCTTATCCATACCAACATCACAAAAAACAATAATGACACACCCATTTCAACCATTCCTACTTGCTTTACTGAAAGTTTATATTTAGGAAGGATTAAGGCGCGGAGAAATGGTGGAAAAAAGGCGAGTGCTAACCCATATTGCTGACATAAGACAAAACCTAATATACAAAACAAATGAAAAAGAATGGAAATTTGTAAATATCGAGGATTTTTGCGTTCACGCATTACAGATTTAACATAAAGGGTTACGCCCACAAAAAATAGGCTTGGATATAGCGCTACCCAGTAGATTTTATGATCGAATTGCGAGTTAGCGAAATAATAAGCGGCCATTCCAGCGATCGCAAAAATAATAATCCCTGCAAAATCATTAAGTAATGCTCGCTCATTTTTTTGTTTTACATAATAAATATTCACTGCCACAAAAGGTAACATTGCGAGTAAAAAATAGAATATATGCCAGTTATGCAACAAGGCAGGTAAGGCAAAAAGTAAGCTAGCTGTCGCGTAAATTAGCGTCCATTTACGATAAAATTCAAGATTTCTGCCTTTAAATAAATTTAAAAAAGGATAGGTCATCAAATAAAGAGAGAACCACGCTAGCAAAAGAAATAAATGGAGTGTTATCGGCGTGGAGAGCAACATTCCGTATAAAAACGGCATTAATGCCATCACGATAGCACCGTGTTGATTGGAAATAAGCAATTTCATAATAAATTTTCTAAGTGCGGTGAAAAATTACCAAGAATTTTAGCTATTTTTACGCACAATCGCTATAATCTTTGCGAATTATTTTTATTTCATAGAAAGGAAAAAAACGATGACAACTATCCAACGTTTTCACACCAATCAACGCCTTGCTGAAATGTGCATTTACAATGGCGTAGCTTATTTGGCGGGGCAAGTGCCAGAAAATACTCAAGGTAATGCCTATGAGCAAACCAAAGAAGTGCTAGGTTTGATTGATAAATTGCTGGCGGAAGCAGGTTCAAATAAAAGTAACATCTTAAATGCACAGATTTTCTTGGCTGATATGCAAGATTATACGGAAATGAACCGAGCTTGGGATGAGTGGGTGGATCGTCATAATCCACCGAGCCGTGCAACCGTAGAAGCAAAACTCGCACTGCCTGAGTGGAAAGTGGAAATCGTCATTACGGCTGCGGTTTAAGCAAGGTTAATTCCACCAGTAACGGATTATGATCGGAGCTGGTGGTTTGCATCGTGCGTGCAGACTTCACATTAAAACCGCGTACAAATACCCAATCGAGCGGATTCGCTAAAAAACGTAGTCTGTCATCTGGCTGAAATGAGACAGGAACTAAACCATAAAGTGCGGTGAGTTTTTTGATTAAATTTATCCGCCCCCTATTCCACGTATTGAAATCCCCTGCCAGAATAATTGGCCCTTGATGCGATTTAATCAGTTTAAACATTGCTTCTAACTGCTGTTGATAGCGAACTGGGTTAAGCTCAAAATTGACCAAATGTAAATTAATCGTTAATAAAGATTGCCCATTCGCCAACGGAAACCTCATCGCATTCCCCACTTTAGGAATACGAATCCAAGGCTCGACAGAGGAACCCGCACAGAAAGATTGTGGCTGAAAATGGCTCATCAGCATTACCCCAGATTGCTTCCCCAAGTAAGCAAAGCTACTGGCATAAAGTGCGGTAGGAAATTGCTGAGAAAATTGCTGTGCTAAATGTTGCTCGCTAGATACCTCTTGCAAAAAAAGGAAATCGGATGATTTCGCAAAGCGCGAAAGTGCGTTTTGCCAACCTTTATCTTGCCCTTTGTGCATATTCCACACTAACAGACGAAAGTTCTGCTGCGCAATAGGTTTAACAGATTGTTCGGTATAAAAACAGGTCACTGCGCTATCCAGTACTTTATGCTGATAAGCCAATGGGCTTTTGGTATGAAATTGAATTTGCGGAACAGGATAAATTTCTAGGCTATACCACAAATAGCCCAAACCAAGCAAAATCATCCCTAATAGGGCAATAAAAAAGGATTTTAGTTTACTCATTTTGATGTATTTTGAAAATTTGTGCTTTCTAAATAATAGCAGTTTACTTATACTACGCCAATTAATTTGGCTTATTCTCCATCCCTTTCCTTTATCAAGTGGAGCAAAATGAGCCACTTTTCTTAGCAAAATTCTTTATTATTTTGATTAAGGCTCTTCAATGAACGTTTATACCTACATTTGCTTTCTCTCTGCCATTTCTATTTTGATTGGTTTTATTACGCAAAAAATTAATGACAAAATTCAATATACCATTGCCATCACTGCCACCTCAATGGTTGCTTCTCTGGTTTTGTTAATAATGGGGCATTTCAATTTATTGCACATTGATTCACTTGCCAAGGGCGTGATGGAACAAATTGATTTTAAAAGCTTTCTGCTCAACGGGATTTTAGGTTTTCTTCTCTTTGCCGGGGCGCTAGGCATAAAACTCCCCGTAATGAAAAGCCAAAAATGTGAAATCACCATTCTCGCCTTATTTTCTACTTTCGCCTCCACATTCCTTATCGGTTCAAGTTTTCATCTTTTAACTTACGTCCTTGGCTGGGAAGTGGATTTTATCTATTGTATGTTGTTTGGTGCATTAATTTCTCCGACTGACCCTATTGCCGTATTGGCGATTATCAAAAATCTCAAAGCACCAAAAAAACTTTCGATGAAAGTAGAGGGAGAATCCTTATTTAATGACGGGGTCGGCTTAGTGATTTTTACCACTATTTTTGCCGTCGCATTTGGGGGCAAACAGCCGACAATCGCCGATGTCAGCGAACTCTTTTTTATGGAAGCAGGCGGCGGATTATTATTTGGCTTAGTCCTTGGATTAATCGCACACTTTCTTATTTCTGCTACTGATGATGGTAGTTTAGAAATTCTCCTTACGCTTACCATTCCTACGGCGGGTTTTATGATTGCCGATTTACTTGAAGTTTCCGGCGCATTAGCAATGGTGGTGTCGGGCATCATTATCGGTAACTGGACAAGACACACAGGATTTTCCAAACAAAGTCAGCACTATTTAGATCATTTTTGGGAAATGATCGATCATTTCCTCAACTCCCTTTTATTCCTGTTAATTGGCGCGGCAATGTTATTAGTAAATTTCACCTATCAAGGCATTATCCTTAGCTTGATTGCTATTCCATTGTGTTTGTTGTGTCGTTATATTAGTGTATGGACGCCCTTTAAATTTCTCAGTATGAAAACCACATACAATCCATATACCTTACGCATTCTCACTTGGGGCGGTTTACGCGGTGGGCTTTCACTGGCAATGGCACTTTCTCTTCCCGTAGGTAGCCTATATATCCCTAAAATTGGTATGAACGTGCGCGATTTGCTCTTAGTGATGACCTATGCAGTGGTAATGTTCTCCATTCTCGTCCAAGGCACAACCATTGAAACAATGGTTCGTAAATCTAAAGAAGCCACCTTACAAGCCAGAGGCTATGTAGGGTTAAAGCCTGAGCATAAAGAAGAAAAAGACGCATAAAAAAGATAAAAAAGAAAGGCTAACTCAAGTTAGCCTTTTTGATAGGAGAGAAAAAATTCTAAAAAAGCACCGCACTTCTCTTTTCTTTTTATAAAATTAAGCTTTACGCAAAATTCTGCTTGAAACCACGCCCGCGGTCATTGCCCCGTTTACGTTTAACGCGGTACGCCCCATATCAATGAGAGGTTCAATGGAAATGAGTAAACCAACTAATGCTAAGGGTAAGCCCATCGTAGAAAGCACGATAATTGCTGCAAACGTTGCGCCTCCACCAACGCCAGCAATACCGAATGAAGAAAGGGTTACCACTAATACAAGGGTAAGCAAAAATTCTAACGACATTGGATCAATCCCCACGGTTGGCGCAACCATTACGGCGAGCATTGCCGGGTAAATGCCGGCACAGCCGTTTTGCCCGATTGTTGCACCAAAAGATGCGGCAAAATTCGCAATGGCTGACGGCACATTCAATTTTGATACTTGGGTTTCAATATTCATTGGAATTGTTGCAGCACTGGAACGGGAAGTGAAAGCAAAAAGTAACGTTGGGAAAGCCTGTTGATAGTAACGAACTGGATTTACTTTCACCAAAGCAAGTAAAATACCGTGTACCACGAACATTAAGAAAATCGCCAAATAAGATGCAACAATAAAGCCAAGCAAGTTAAGAATATCAGCAAGATTTGAGTTGGCAACCACTTTTGTCATCAAGGCCAAAACGCCATAAGGGGTAAGGCGAATCACCACACGAACAAGGCTCATCACTAATTTATTTAAACTTTCAACACCTTGTGATAATCGTGCCGCTAATTCCTCATCCTCTCGACGAATACGCAGAATCGCCACGCCTAGAAATGCGGCAAAAATCACCACACTGATAATTGAAGTTGGGTTGGCCCCAGTAAGTTCTGCAAAAGGATTTTTCGGAATAAAAGAAAGCAACATTGTCGGCACATTTAAACCTGCCACCTTTTCTGCGCGTCCTAGAACGCGATCTTGTGCAGCAAGCTCACGCTCACCTGCCACCAACCCTTCGGCTGAGAGATCAAATAAATTTGCCATAGTAATCCCTATCACTGCTGCAATTGCGGTGGTGAACAGTAATACAGAAAGAACACTGACACTAATCTTGCCTAAAGAGCTTGCTCCTTGTAAACGTGCAACCGCAGAGAGAATGGAAACAAAGACCAGTGGCATTACGATCATTTGCAATAATCGCACATAACCGCTGCCCACAATGCCAATCCAATTCAGGGTTTCTTTCATCACTGGCACATTACCGTCATAAAATAAATGCAATGCGCCGCCAAATAATCCCCCTAATACTAACCCTAAAAACACGCTACGTGATAAGGTATGATTTTGATTAAAATACCATTTTATGCCGATCAACAAGCCGATAAAAATTGCTAAATTGAGTGCAAGATAGCTCCACATTATTGTAACTCCTTAATTTATATCATCATTAGTATAATATATAAGATAATCTGTGTAGCTCAATGACGTTTTTGGCATATCTTATGCCATTTTGATCTATCAAATTAGCTTACGTAATCAGGATTATTCGTTATAGGCAGGGGCAACCTATTACACGCCGTAAGAAAAGGAATAAAAACAAAAAGTGCGGTATTTTTTACCGCACTTTTTCTTACGCAATAGGCTATCTAGGATAATTGATGCTTTCCACTTTTCCTATTGTGTCTTCACAATGGATGTCCACTTCAACAAGCGTGGCTGGGTAAAAATTGGCAGGATTTCTGCCGCACAATTCACGTACGATATCCCCCACCAAAGGTAAATGAGAAATAATCAGCAAGGTTTTCACACCGTCTTCCAACAGCACATTCAAATAATCTCGCACTAAGCCTGCATCCCCATAGGGTGTGATCCCCTCCCACGTTTCGCACTTAGTTTGCAGCTGATTTTGATACGCCAAATTCACTTGCTCAAAGGTTTGTTGCGCACGCAAATAAGGGCTAACAAGGACTTTATCCAACTGAATATTCATAGAATGTAGCCATTGCCCTTGTTGATATGCTTGCTGTTTACCCTTTTCTGTGAGAGGTCTTGCACTATCTGAAGGGGCGATGGTCTGCGCCTCACCGTGTCGCATTACAAAAATTTTCATACTACTACTCTATTTAATTAGAAGAAAAGAAGCGAAAAACTCGCTTCTTTTACACCGCACTATTAATTGGCGCGCACCGCTTCTGCAATTTCTTCAGCACATTGTTGCGCAAGTGTGCCATCCTCACATTCAACCATTACACGAATTAATGGCTCTGTGCCTGATTTTCTTAATAAAATACGTCCCTTACCTGCTAAGCGTTTTTCCACTTCAGCGGCAACGGCTTTCACTTGTTCGCTTTCTAATGGATTACTGCCACCTGAGAAACGCACATTAATTAATACTTGTGGGAATAATTGCACCGCACTTGCCAATTCATTGAGTGATAAACGATGTTCTACCATGGCGGCTAATACCGCCAGTGAGGCGATTATGCCATCTCCCGTGGTATTTTTATCTGCAATAATGATATGACCTGAGTTTTCACCGCCAAGTAACCAGCCATTTTCTTGCATTTTTTCTAACACATAACGGTCGCCCACATTAGCGCGCACAAATGGGATCGCTAATTCTTTTAAGGCGAGTTCAAGGCGCATATTACTCATTAATGTTCCTACCACACCGCCTTTTAATTTGCCCGCGCGTAAGGCTTCGCGTGCAATAATAAATAGGGCTTGGTCGCCGTCTACTTTATTACCAAGGTGATCCACTAAGATTAAGCGGTCGCCATCACCATCATAGGCTAAACCAATATCGGCTTTGGTTTCTAACACTTTGTCCTGCAAGGCTTTAATATCGGTCGCACCACATTTTTCATTGATGTTCATTCCATTTGGTTGCGTCCCCATTTCGATCACCTCCGCCCCCAATTCACGCATTACATTAGGCGCAATGTGGTAAGTTGCGCCATTGGCACAGTCCACCACAATTTTGTAATTTTCTAGGCTTAAATGCGCAGGAAAGGTGCTTTTACAAAATTCAATGTAACGCCCTGCTGCGTCATTAATACGGCTTGCGCGCCCAAGTTGAGCCGATTCAACGCAATCCATTGGCTGTTCTAGCATTGCCTCAATCGCTTCTTCCACGTCATCAGGTAATTTTGTGCCTTGAGTAGAGAAAAATTTGATCCCGTTATCATAATAAGGATTATGAGAAGCTGAAATCACGATACCCGCTTCAGCTCGGAAAGTGCGCGTTAAATAAGCAATGGCTGGGGTTGGCATTGGACCGGTAAAAGCGGCGGAAAGCCCTGCTGCCGCCAAACCTGCTTCAAGAGCGGATTCCAACATATAGCCTGAAATGCGGGTGTCTTTCCCAATTAATACGGTACCGTAACCCTGCGTTGCTAGCACTTTTCCTGCTGCCCAACCAAGTTTAAGGACAAAATCAGGGGTAATCGGTGAAGTCCCAACTTTTCCACGCACGCCATCAGTACCAAAATATTTGCGTTCTGCCATTTGTATTCCTTTTTATTTTTTATAGTTAAAAATTAGTACATTAATTGTACATTATTATGATTATGCCATTTGCGTTGCTTGCCAAATTTTTAATGCCTCTGAAGTGGGTGCAACATCGTGGACACGCATAATTTTTGCCCCATTTATGACGGCAATTAAGGCGGCGGCAACGCTGCCCACAATACGCTCATCAACTGGCTTCTCTAATACCGCTCCAATCATTGATTTACGCGAAACGCCGGCTAAGACAGGATAATCTTGGGTAAATTTCGCTAACTGTTGCAACAATTGATAATTATGTTGTACGGTTTTCCCAAACCCAAAGCCCAGATCCCAAATAATGTTTTCTTTTTTCATTCCGGCGGCTAAACAAAGTGCGGTGCGATTTTCCAGAAAATTTAATACCTCTTGCACCACATTTTCATAATACGGATTTTGTTGCATTGTTCGAGGCTGCCCTTGCATATGCATTATGCAGGTGGGTAACCCTAATTGTACGGCGGTTTGCAATGCATTGGGTTCAGTTAATGCACGAATATCATTAATTAAATCCATTCCGACTTTCGCACTTTCCGCCATCACTTGCGCCTTCGATGTATCCACAGAAATCCAACAATCAAAGCGTTTTCTCACTGCTTCCACCATAGGCACAACGCGATCTAATTCTTGTTCAAGACTCACTTCTTCTGCCATTGGGCGGGTGGATTCTCCCCCAATATCAATAATGGTCGCCCCTTCATTAAGCATTTTTTCCACTTGAAATAAGGCTTTGTCGCGGTCAAAAAACAGACCGCTATCTGAAAAAGAATCTGGCGTGAAATTTAAAATCCCCATAATTTGGGGCTGTGATAAGGAAAGGGTTTTATTATTAGCTTGTAACTTCATAATTTTTTATATTGCATCGAAATTCGGTCAATTATAACGAAATATTTATGCAAACAAAATATAAACATTTTGTCGCGTAAAACGCATTATTCACTTATACTGACCACAAAACAATCAAGAGGAAACCCCAAATGAACAAAACCATTTTTGCCTTAAGTTTTTGTACGATTTTTTTACTCTCTGCTTGTGATGATAAACAAGTGGCTGAATTACAGCAAAAATTGCAACAAGCGGAAACAGCCCAACAAAGCCAGCAGCAAGAAATCACCCAACTAAAAAATGAACTCAATGCACAAAAATCCTTATTTCCGACATTGCAGGTAGAAATTTCACCGCTCTTCCAAAAAGAGGAAACATTCAATCTCAAAAACACTGAAAGTGAAGCAAATATCAATGTTTCAGTTACGATACCTGAAACCCATATTGAATGGCTTGATGCTTTGCTTCGCCAACAATGGGCGCAATATATCGCAAATGAAGAAAATGAAAATTCGCCACCACTGACTACAATCGACAAAGATCAACTCCGTCAAAAATTTGCACAAATTTATCAAGAATATCGTAAAGAAATGTTAGCCGAAGGCTCAATAGGAAAAGAATTCTCTCTTTCCTCCTACTACCTAGGACAACGCCAAAATTGGCTAGGATTTAGAATAGATAGCTATACTTATGAGGGCGGTGCGCACGGGTTTGGTATGACTCATTATCTCAATTTTGATGTTCAGCAAAAAGCCTTGATCACCCTTGAAAAATTAATTTCTCCAGAAAATCAGCCCAAATTACTCGATGCGCTATGGAAAATTTACATACAGGGGCTTGAGCCGGGGGAAGTCCCTTTTACTTCTTTAGAGGGTTTCTATATTTCACCTGAATTTTATTTCGATCAAGAAGGAATTCATTTCGTTTATCCGCCTTATGCACTTAATTCTTATGCAGAAGGGGAAAGGACGTTAGATTTATACTGGAAACAAAGTGAAATTAACTTACTCAATAGTGAATATGTGAAACCTTGGCTTAAGTAAAATAAGAAATAAAAAAAGTGCCTCATTAGAGGCACACTCGGAAAGCAAAATATGACCATTACAGGCTATTAAAATAGCACTTATTATGGTGCAAATAATATGCAAATCATTTCCAATAAGCAAAGAGTAATATTTAAATTTGTGAAGTAATTCACGGTTTTAATAATAAAAAATTGAGATAAAAAAACCGCACTTGTATAAGTGCGGTATAAATTTTATTAATTTTCTTCTTTATGACGCTCAGCCACTTCAGATAATAAGGTTTGTAATTCGCCTTGTTGGTACATTTCCAGAATAATATCACAGCCCCCAATTAACTCACCTTCTACCCATAATTGCGGGAAAGTTGGCCAATTCGCATAGGCAGGAAGTTCTGCACGAATATCTGGGTTTTGTAAAATATCCACATAACCAAAAGGCACTTTACAATTCATTAAGGCTTCTACCGCTCTTGCTGAAAATCCACAAGATGGGAATTTTGGTGAACCTTTCATATAAATCAGAATTGGGTTCTCGCTAATTTGTTTTTTAATACGTTCTAAGGTTTCCATAATTGTCCTCGTTTTTAATTAAGTGGGCAGATTGTAGCATAAGGGGCTTGAGATACCAATAACCCGAGCAGAATAATCAAGTATTACCAACTTCCGCCAGCACCACCGCCACCAAAACCGCCACCGCCAAAGCCTCCGCCAGAACCGCCACCAAAACCACCAAAGCCGCCTCCTGAGCCAAAACCGCCTCCAACACCACCGCTACGGCGTCTGCCAATAGGTGGTTGGCGGAAAATTTGTCCATTGTGATTATTGGTGGGGCTGATATAAGGCGTTCTACGCCAACTTAGTTCGCCAAACAGCACAAATAAGACAAAAATACTGATCATTATGATTGGAATATATTGTGTCCAATCATCCTCTTCCGTCTCAGCAGTATCATATTCCCCTTTACTTGCGGCAATGATGTAATCCAATCCACGATCAATCCCGAGCATATAATGCCCCTGTTTAAAGGCGGGAGTAATGACATTACGTATGACGCGAGAAAGGAAAGCATCAGGCAACGCTCCTTCTAGTCCTTGTCCTGTGGCAATAAAAATCTTACGATCGTTGATGGCAATCAACATTAATACGCCATTATTTAGCTGTTTACGACCAATGCCCCATTTATCGCCCAATTCAAAGCTATATTGTGCAATATCATAATTCCCCGTACTTGGAATTAACACCACTGCAATTTGTGAACTGGTTTCTTTAGAATAAGCAACTAGCTTATTTTCCAAACGTTGTTTTTCTGATGGAGTAAGGGTTTTAGTACAGTCATTGACATAATGAAAAGGATTAGGCGATGGTGGGAAATTAACCGCATTCGCGGTTAAACTCCAAAAAACAAGCAAAAAAACGACCGCACTTTTCATAAGCTTAATCATTAATAATCACCTCATTATCCAGCTCATTACGATCATTTGGCTGAATAGGAAAATGCTGTGCCAACACTTGAGCAATGTTATTAATCGCATTAACAACGCCTTGAGTATAAACCTTTTGCTTAAAATGCGTTGTCATTTCAGCACATTGTGCTTGCCAAAAGTTTTCTCCTACATACTGATGAATGCCTTCATCACCAATAATGGCACATTGATGATCCTTATAAGCAATATAAATCAACACGCCATTACGCGCTTGTGTGGCTGTCATTTCTAATTTTTGAAAAACAGATAAGGCGTGTTCCATTACCGAGCTTGATGATTTTGCAATGTGGCGTTCAATATAAACACGCAACTCTGCGGAAGTTTGTTGTTCGAGGCGAACAATTGCCGCCTCAATTTGCTTTTTGTTAAAAGGGATTCTTGAAAATAGCGCCATAATAGATCGATCTTAGTTAAAACTGACAACCGGTGCGTTTTCAGATCCCACGGCAGATTTGAAGTAAGGTTTTTCTTTAAAACCAAAAATCATTGCCGCTAATTTCGTTGGGAACTGGCGAATTTTTTGGTTATATTCACGCGCTGCCTCATTAAATTTATCACGAGCAACATTAATGCGGTTTTCTGTCCCTTCTAATTGGGCTTGTAAATTCATAAAGCCTTCGTGAGCTTTAAGATCTGGATATTTCTCTACTGTGACTAATAAACGTGATAATGCCGATCCCACAGAGTTTTGTTGCTGTTGGAATTGCGCTAATTGCTCTTCTGTCATATTACTTGGATCAATTTTAGTTTGGCTCGCTTTTGCACGCGCTTCCATTACTCCCGTTAAGGTTTCTTTCTCAAAGTTAGCCTGACCTTTTACTGTATTCACGATATTGGGAATTAAATCTGCACGGCGTTGATATTGCGATTCAACATTCGCCCATACGGAATCAATTTTTTCTTCTGCTTGCACTAAACCATTGTAGCTGGTCATTAATGTAAAACCGGCGATGACAGCGACAATTAGCACAATAATCCACTTTTTCATTCTCTTTTCCTTAACGATAAAATGATGAGATAACAAAAGACCTAAACTTTCGTTTAGGTCTTTTTTATAAACGTATTAAAGTATTAACGAAAAATTATTCGTTACCTTTAACCGCGATTTCTACACGACGGTCATCAGCTAAACAAGCGATTAATGCTTTACGACCTTTAACTGAATCACATTTAGCACCAGTTACAGGGTTTGCTTCACCGTAACCAGTTGCAGAAATAGCTTGTTGAGAAACACCTTTAGATACTAAGTAGTTTGCAACAGTTTCTGCACGACGTTGTGATAATTTTAAGTTCGCAGCTTCTGAACCGATACGGTCAGTGTAACCCGCTACTGCAACGTTTGCAGATTTTAATTGTGCGATTTCACCGTAGATGCCATCTAATGTGCTTTGTGCTTCTGGACGTAAATTAGATTTACCGAATGCAAACGTTACATCAGAGCTTAATGCGAAAGTTTTAGAAACCACTTTAGGCGCTACAACTGGTGCACTTTGACCGAAACGGTAAGATAAACCTGCTGTTACAGAACCAATGCTTGGTGTGTAATCTACACGTTGACCATCTTGCTCTAAACGACCAACACCATTAACCCATTGATATTCAACGCGTAACGCTAATTCTGGTAATGATGGAAGATTATATTCTAAACCACCAGCGAATACAGGAGATACTTTTAAGCTATGCTCATGGAAAGTTCCTACTGATTTAGGAGTTTTATAATCTGAACGAATTAATGCAGCACCAACACGACCATAAACATCTAAACCTTCTAATACTGGATAGCTCGCTTTTAAGCTTAAGTGCGCACCATGGTTAGTGTGTTTGGCAACTGTTTTACCAGCTTGACGAAGTTTAGCACGACCAAAATCATCGTAACCTAACTCAACAGCGAAGTTGTCAGTAATTTGGTAACCACCAAATACACCGTAAGTTACGGAATTACGTAAAACACCATAATCCGTACCATCTAAACGACCATAACCATCGTGGAAAGATGCCCAACCAGCTTTAGCACCAGCATAGAAAGTATTTGCTTGTGGTGCAGCTTGTGCTACTGATGCAGCAGTTAAACCAGCGATAGCTAATGCGATTGCAGTTTTTTTCATTTGGATGATCCTCTATTTAGTCATCAATAAATTTAAAATGAAAGTTTCATTTAGTATCAGTTGCCAAATGAAACCTAAACACATAATGTGTGTACGTTGATCTTAAACTTTTTTTACAAAAAAACAAACTTTTTTATAAAATAGCCCCATAGTTTATGGCTAAGTTTAATCTTATAAGTATTTAGAGAACGATAGCTTCTCTATTTCTACTTCGCTTATGCGTTCAATCTAATTAAGATCGAACCTATTCAAAGCGGATATATTATCAGCTTGAAAAAATAGAAAATCAAACGATTTTTCTCTTTTTAGCTCAAAATTCATACAAGCACTTACTATTCAAGATGATTTTTTGAGCAAAAATAAGGCAATTTTATCGCTTTACCTTTCAGAAAAAACAAAATTGATCCCTTTCTTTCGATGAAAGGATCATAACAATATGCTAAACTTCATTCATTATGTTAATCATTGTATGAGTAATAAAATGCTACCACGTTTATCTGATGTCCCACAGCTTTCCCCTTTAGTTTCTGATTATTTGGAGGAACTCAAACGCCAACATTTTACTGGCGATATTGCTTCAAGCTATGCAGATCGCTTAAGCCTTGCAACGGATAACAGTGTGTATCAGCAACTGCCACAAGCCATTTTGTTTCCTAAAGATACCGCTGATGTGGTTCGCCTAACCAAATTAGCACAAAAAGAAAAATACCTTTCTCTCACTTTTACGCCACGTGGTGGTGGCACTGGCACGAATGGGCAATCCCTAAATAACAATATTATTGTGGATCTTTCACGCTATATGAGCAAAATTCTTGAACTCAATGTGCAAGAACGCTGGGTGAAAGTGCAAGCCGGCGTGGTAAAAGATCAACTCAATCAATTTTTGAAACCTTATGGCTTATTTTTCTCGCCAGAATTGTCCACCAGCAACCGTGCTACGTTAGGCGGAATGATCAACACTGATGCCTCAGGACAGGGGTCATTGCGTTATGGCAAGACCTCTGATCACGTTTTAGGCTTGCGTGCAGTATTAATAGACGGCGAAGTGATTGATACTCACGCACTCAACACCGCAGATTTTGAGCAATCATTACAGCAACAACCTATTTCTCAGCGTAGTCGCCATCTGCATCAAGAAATTTTTCAGCGCTGTCAGCAAAAGCGTAACGAAATCCTGCGTGATTTACCACAGCTTAATCGCTTTTTAACAGGCTATGATCTCAAGAATGTCTTCAATAATGATGAAACTGAATTTAATTTATCCCGCATTTTAACGGGGTCAGAAGGTTCACTTGCGTTTATTTGTGAAGCCACCTTAGATCTCACCCCTATTCCACAATATCGCACATTAATTAATATTAAGTATCGCTCTTTTGATGCAGCGTTACGTAATGCCCCCTTTATGCTAAAAGCCAACGCACTTTCGGTAGAAACCATAGATAGCAAAGTGCTAAACCTTGCCAAGCAAGACATTATTTGGCATTCAGTGAGCGATCTACTTATCGAAGATCAAGAAAATCCCATTCTTGGTTTGAATATCGTAGAATATGCTGGCAATAGTAAATCATTGATAGAAAAACAAGTGGCACAACTTTGCCTACAACTTGATGAAAAAATCTCGCAAAATCAAGATGATATTATCGGTTATCAAGTTTGTAATGATTTATCCTCTATTGAACGTATCTATGCAATGCGCAAAAAAGCCGTCGGTTTATTAGGCAATGCAAAAGGTCAAGCAAAACCGATTCCGTTCGTTGAAGATACCTGCGTTCCGCCAGAACATTTAGCGGATTATATTTGTGAATTTCGTGCGTTATTAGATCGCCACCAGCTTGAATATGGAATGTTCGGCCACGTTGATGCGGGCGTTTTGCACGTTCGCCCAGCCCTTGATTTATGCGATAAAGAACAAGTGAAACTGTTCAAACAAATTTCCGATCAAGTGGCAGAGCTGACACATAAATATGGTGGATTAATTTGGGGCGAACACGGCAAAGGAATGCGTTCACAATATGGTGAAACCTTCTTCACGCCTGAATTATGGCAAGAATTACGTTATATCAAAACGCTGTTTGATCCGCACAATCGGTTAAATCCGGGCAAAATTTGCACCGCACTTGATAGTACTCAAACACTCTACGCTATCCTATCGCCAATGCGTGCGGATCAAGATCGTCAAATTCCAATACAGATGAAAACGGAATTTGCTGGAGCAATGAATTGCAACGGTAATGGATTATGTTTTAATTTTGATGTACATAGCGCAATGTGTCCTTCAATGAAAGTAAGTAAAAATCGCTTATTTTCGCCGAAAGGACGTGCGGCAATGGTGCGTGAATGGTTACGTTTACTGGCGAACCAAAGCATATCCCCTGAGCAATTAGATTTTCGCAAAAACCAAATAAAACTCACCGATTTTGTAGCCAAAATTCGTCATAGCCTTGGAAAATTACGCGGTGAATATGATTTTTCTCACGAAGTGAAAGCGGCGATGGATACCTGTCTTTCGTGCAAAGCCTGTGCTAGCCAATGTCCGATAAAAATTGACGTGCCAAGTTTCCGTGCGAAATTCTTACATTTTTATCATCAACGTTACACTCGCCCAATTAAAGACTATGTGGTGTCTAATGTAGAGTTCATCGCCCCTTATATGGCAAAAGCACCGACATTTTTTAACTTTTTCACGGCAGCCAAAATCACTCAGCCACTAGCCAAAAAAGCCTTAGGAATGGTGGATTTACCCTTATTAAGCCAACCGAATTTGCAACAGCAACTGGTTGCCCTCAATTATCAAGGGTTAAGTTTAGAACAATTAGAACACTTAAGTGAAATCGAAAAGCAAAATATGCTGCTTATCGTACAAGATCCTTTCACTTCTTATTATGATGCCAAAGTCGTGGCAGATTTTGTGGCACTTACTCAAAAATTGGGCTATCGTCCCATTTTGTTGCCTTTCAAGCCTAATGGCAAAGCCCAGCATATCAAAGGTTTTCTCGCTCGCTTTGCTAAAACAGCCAAAAATCAGGCGGCATTTTTAAATCGAATGGCGCAGTTAAATCTGCCCCTCGTCGGCGTAGATCCCGCCATCGTGCTGTCTTATCGTGATGAATATCGTGAAATTTTAGGTGATGAACGTGGTGATTTCCAAGTGCTTACCGCACATCAATGGCTGAAAAATCAGTTACATTCTGAGCAATTAGCGCAAGGAATAAAAAATTCACAAAAAAACCACCGCACTTTACCTGAAGGGCAACAGTGGCATTTATTCCCCCACTGTACAGAATCCACCGCCTTACCGAATAGCCCGAAAGAATGGCAAGAAATCTTTGCAGCCTTTGGGCAAGCCTTGCAAGTGGAAACGGTTGGCTGCTGCGGAATGGCGGGAACATTTGGGCACGAAACGCAACATTTTGCTATGTCTAAAGCAATTTATGCCAGTTCTTGGAAAGAAAAACTTGCCGATAAAAATCCTGATTATTGCCTTGCCACGGGCTACTCTTGCCGTAGCCAAGTTAAACGTTTTGAAAAATGGCAGCCGAAACACCCTGTACAAGCCTTATTAACCTTACTCAGTTAGAAAACACAATGAAAATTTGGAAAAAATCATTTACTTTAGACCAACTTAATCAATTTAATGCCCATTGTGCCGTGGCACATTTAGGCATTCAATTTCACGCCCAAGGGGACGATTGGTTGGAAGCCACGATGCCTGTTGATCAACGTACCACCCAGCCAATGGGTTTTTTACACGGTGGGATTTCTGCCGCATTAGCCGAAACCGTAGGTTCAATGGCTGGGTTTTGCTGTGTCGAAACAAACCAAGCCGTTGTTGGATTAGAAATTAACGCAAGCCACCTTCGCCCAGTTCGAGAAGGCGTGGTAACCGCCAGAGCAACCCCTATCCGCTTAGGAAAAACCACTCAATTTTGGCAAATTGACATTAAAGATCAAGCCGATAAACTATGCTGCTTCGCAAAACTGACATTAAGCGTGGTCAATCAATGAAAAAACCAAAAATCGGCATTATTCTTGCCAATTTAGGCACTCCAGATGCCCCTCAACCCAAGGCTATTTCAAGTTATTTATGGCAATTTCTGACCGATCCTCGCGTCGTCGATTTGCCCCGTTGGAAATGGTATCCTTTGCTTCGTGGCATCATCTTACCAATACGTGCTAGACGGGTGGCTGAAACTTACCGTAGTGTATGGACGGAGCAAGGCTCTCCCTTATTGGTCATTGCTAAACAGCAGCAACAAAAGTTACAGCAATATTTTACACAACAAGGAATCAATACCATTGTTGAAATAGGAATGACTTATGGCAATCCCTCTATGCAAAGTGCGGTGGAAAATTTACTCAAAAATCAAGTTGATAAAATTATTGTGCTACCGCTTTACCCACAATATAGTAGCACCACAACTGCGGCAGTCTTGGATTGTTTTGCTCACGCATTAAAGTCCATTCGAGGGCTTGTCCCATTTGAATTTATCCATTCTTATCATCTTGATGCGCATTATATTGATGCCTTAGCGCAAGCTATTAAAGCAAAAATGAAATCGGATGAATTTTTACTGTTTTCCTATCACGGTATTCCATTGCGTTATGAACAAGAGGGCGACTATTATCGTGAACACTGTAAACAAACCACCCTCGCTGTGGTCGATCGTCTAGGTTTAACAGAAAATCAATGGCAACTCTGCTTTCAGTCTCGTTTTGGACGTGAAGAATGGTTACAGCCTTATACGGATCATTTCTTACAAAATGCAACTCACCAGCAAGGTATCGAAAAAGTTGCGGTTATTTGCCCCGGTTTTTCTGCAGATTGTTTAGAAACATTGGAAGAAATTGAAGTAGAAAATCGCGAAATTTTTCTTCAGAATGGGGGAAAATCCTTCCAATATATCCCTGCCCTTAACGCAGAACCTGCCCATATCGAAATGATGGCGAAATTAATTAAAGAGAAAATATAAAAAAAATGCCTAGATGAACGTCTAGGCATTTTACTAAATTTTTTTAAAAATTAGACCGCACTTGCATTTCTAACGATCAATTACGCCCAATTTTTCTTTTTAGAGGTTTTACCAATCCTTTGCGTAAAACCTCTACAAGCACAAAAACTGTTATAAGTAATGCTACAGGATCTTTCACTATAAATACCCAGCCGATACACCGTGATTGATTAGCCCTGTAACATACCAATCTTGCTCCGATCTTACACAAAATCTAGAGTTTGTAAAGGCTGGATAGTGATATTTTATAATAAATCTGAGTTCACTTTTTCTCTAAGCATTTCAACATCACTTTCAATATAAGTTAATGTAACTCTCACATCTTTATGTCCAAGTAATTGTTTCGCAACATAAAGATTATCTGGATTTTTCATCAGATTGGTTGCTACAGTATGTCTGAAACGATGAGGAGAAACTTGAAAACCTAACTTATTTGAAATTACTCTAAAAAGGTGACTTATTTGATATTCTGTTGTGGTTTGACCTTTATATCGAGTTTTGCGAAATATATTAATATTGAATAACTGAGAATCAGAAGACTGTTTATATTTTCTTAGTTCAATAACCAATCTTTCAATATAAGGAAATAATCTCTCTGAAATAGGAATGCAATGATATTCATGATTTTTGTTAATCTCTGGAGAAATATGGATAACTTTCTGATATAAATCAATATCACCTATTTTCAAACGAAGTAATTGAGCTCGGCGAATCCCAGTAAAACGAAATGTATTAACTAATGCCTGAATAAACCATTGGGGATTCAATACTGTTGGCAAATTTTCCTCACTACTAAGAAAAAAATCTAATTTTATTAATTGTCGTTCGGTAAGAATTTTTCTTTTTGGCTTCCCTACTCGTAAAAATAATTTATCGCATGGGTTTTCATTATAGTTAAACAAATTCTGTTCAATTCCAAATTTATAAAGACACTTTAAATGCCGTAAATAACTATTCCAAGTGATTGGTTTAATTCCTTCCCCCACGACAGTGTTACGCCAATTAAGTAAATGAGTGCGCGTAATTTCATTGGGGTAAATTACATCACAACGCCGACATAATTGCCGTATTGCTTTTTCATAACTTTTCTTCGTATCTAAGCGTAAATGCTTGTGAAAAAAAATTGCTGTAATAATAGCTCAAATGTTGTGCTGGTATTTTGCATAGCTTTACTCCTCTAGTAATAGATGTCTATTATTGATTAAAATCTTGTCACCAAAAAATAATTGGGTATTTGGAACAAGATAGCCCACTAAGAAGGATTCTTTTTTTGGACCTATCACCTTACAACGCCAAAAGTTTACGGTATCATCTTTGATGATTCGCTTTCTATGCAAGCCGAGTGATTGAAATTCATATTGTAAATTATTTACACTTTCTTCATTATAAGGCTCTCCCCTCTCTTGTAAATAGAGTTCAAAGGAACTTGGGCTGACAATAAACAAACAGTCCTTAACGATATGGACTTTTGCTGTGCGATCATTAAAAGTGAGTTGATTTTTAAGAAGTTTCTCTTTTAACCAATCCACAAATTTCTGCCCTTCGGATTTGAAATGCGAGTCGTTATTTGTTGAAGATGTTGGAGGCTCGGGAATAGCATTTGATTCAACGTCGATATGTGTATTCAAATTCTCTGGCTCAGATTTTAATAACGTTGTTGTTCCAGCTTCAGCGTCAGCAGAGGGGATATTCGCCACTTGTTGCTCATTGCTATTACTGAACATATTGAGTAAAAAATCAACACTGTTATTATCACGATTTTCTACAACTGCCTCAGAATTTTGAGAGAGATTAAGCGATTGAAGTGCGGTATTTTCCTCTTGTAAATTTGAAGTAAGTTCTCTATTTTCTTTTTTGTTTACTGGCACAGTATCCTGTACTTCATTTACTGTATTTGATATTTTTTCCTCTGACTCATTTTCTTTTTCTACAACACAAATTGTTCCCGCAAATAATTCTGGACGATCGTCAATGTTATCCCAAATTACCTCAGGTTTAATGCGTAATAAACTAAACTTATCTTTGGGTTTCCAACCTGCGTCTGCATTTAGCTGACAATACCAGATTGCCGTCCCCTCCGAGGTCCTCTCAATGACTTGATGAGCCTGCATTTCATCGAACAACTTACGATTATCACTCGGTACACTAATCCCCTGTCCCATCAAATAAGCTCGAATTTGATCCGCGGTGGTTTTACTCATTAGCCACAATCCTTCTGCCGTAAGCCAGCCATCTCCAGGACCTTTGGCACTAATTTTGAATTTTTGTGAAACTAAATAACGTAAAGCCAAAATAAGTTGTTTCGCAAAAGAAATAACGGGTTTCTGAACCAATTTAGTAATATCGCCACCTAAAGCCAATGCAACACTATTTTGATCGGCTTTTTGTACAATTTCAGCTAATACGCAGGCTTTATCATAATGTCCTGCCATTGCGTACATCAAAGCAGAAAATACCTCTGGGTAGGTTGCCAACCAATCAAAAGTTTCTTTTGCAATTAATTGATTTGCAATAAATCCCCCTAATACAGGGTGGAGTTCATAATCTCTCTGCTTAATGTATCTAAATTTGTAAGGCAATGTTGGTATGCCATTCCAAGCAAGCCAACGTTTCCCATCTTGTAGCTGTATTTCGATATCTACAACAGATTTACCAACATCGTGGACTAAGGCGAAATAAATCACGGCTGCAGTCCAAGCATCTTTCTGTTTCGCTTGCTCTTCTGGTGCTGCATTTAATGGTAAAACATAGTTTTGACGTAACTTAGCCGCAAACGAAATCACTTCTAAACCGTGATCTAGCATACCGCCTAAATGGGCGTGATGATGCGATTCTGAGGCGGGTAAGAGTTGAACCATTTCGGCATAACGTTCAATGGGCTTTTGATACAAATGCCCAAACATTTCTCTTGTCATTGAGACTTGTTGCCAGAGTAAACCAAGATAACGCTGCCGTAATTCCGTATTAAGTAAAGTTTGTGCAGAATAAGGTGTAATCCACCCCTCTATATCTTGCTTTTCCTGCCTCTGTACTGCATTTTCTTTCTTAATGTTAGACGTATTTGGCTTTGATTTGAAAAGTTGTGTCAGCGATTTGAACATTCAGATATCTCATAAAAAATATAAATAACGCGAGAAAAGGCCATTTAGCCCTTTGGCCTTTTCGGGTAAGACCTTTCCCCTTGGAAAGGTTACCCTTAAATCCCTTAGGGGATTTCCCTTAGGCCTTTTCCCTTTTGGGGTTTTCGTAATATTGTCTGGCTTATTCGTTCAAGTTGTCCCAATATTTCTGTTATTTCAGGCGAGATATAACATAGTACCTGCTTTATCTCATTAAATACGCTGATGAGATCAATTTTATTTTCATCAAAAATTGGCTCATGATGACAAATTCTATTTCTTAAATAACGTACTCGACCCGTTATACTATGTATATCATTGATAATTGAATCTCTCTCATTAGATGTAGAGATACAAGCATTAGGAAACGCTTTATTAAAATGATTTATCCATCTTACCCGATGCGTTCTTGATAACATATTTTCCCAAAATATAAAGTTAAGCTCTGCTACAACTTTTCCTGGCGAAATCTCAGTTGTATCTATCCTTAACGGCTGTAAGCGTCCATTGGTAAAATAAAATTCGTAGGTTTTGTGCGGAGATAACTTATTTACAACACGGAGCAATTCTTCTCTTGCTGCGGGTTTTAATGCACGAATAAAATTGTCATTTAAAATGCTATGTATTCTATAACTAGGTTCTAACGCGTTAATAATGGAATTTCGTAATACCACTTCATATAGACTAATCACTTCCAAAAGTGCGGCACTTATTTGTATGTTCCAAATATAAAGTTCGTATGCCAACCTCTCTTTTACTGCTGAGTCATTCTCATCTTTAAAATAAGATAAATATGTTTCTATTCTTGATTTGGATAAGAGAGAGTACAACTCGCTAATTTTAGACACCATAACGTTAAACCATATTAATTAATACATTGACAACACTGCGATTGAAGTATAGCATATAGGAAGACTTAGGGACTGTGAAGATAGCAATCATTGATTAGCTGGACCCCCCTTTGCAAAAGCGATGACCCCAATTTAATTGATTGGGGTTTATTTTTATTCCTCTGCTTCAGTTTCAATGCTGTCTTCTTCTATAATCACCTCTTCCCATTCATCTTCTGGCAAAAACTGCCAATAATTACAAATCCAGCCATCTTCAAATTTTTCCCATATGCCTGCATAGTTATACGCTGTCACTTCGGGATCAGCGTGGCAAATTTGGCCCGCTTGAATTTGAGCATTGGCCCAACTTGAAAAAAGAAGAGTTATAACGATAATCAAGATTTTCATTTTTAGGTCATCTTATTCCTCCTGTTCCAGTATATTTATCCTAAATGACTTTTCCTCTCCTAAATTCTCTGAAATTTCAAAACAATTAATTCTCCTAAAATCTCCTGATATTTTGCAAAATAGCTACTGTCATTAGGGTATACCTCAATGACACTGGCAAAAAGCCATTAAATGCCTCCGTCATTTAGACCGAAAATGGGGTTCAATAACAGAGTCATAAAAAAATGACCTTAATGAAGGTATATTGAGTATTTTATGTTCGCACGAATTTATATGCGGGTTTCAACCGAAGAGCAAGACCTACAACGCCAAGATAAATTGATTGAGGACGCAAAACAAAAAGGATTTTATGTGGTTGCGGTTTATCGTGAAAAAATTTCAGGTACAACAGAATGGGAAAAACGCCCAGAACTTTCTCGGTTAATTAGTGATTTGCAACAAAACGATATCGTGATTGCTGAAAGTATCGATCGCTTAACACGGTTAGAACCGAAAAAAGCCCTTGAGTTAATTAATGCCATACAATCAAAAGGGGCAAAAATTCAGGTTCCTGAGGTATTTGACTTTGATACCGTGTCACAAAGCCTCGGTACAAGTGCGGAGGTTTTTGACCCTAAATTTTTAATGTCGGATCTCTTTTCTGCAATGCAGAATATGTTTTTAAAACTTGCCGTCAGTGTGGCACACAATGATTTCCAAAAACGAAAAGAACGACAATATCAGGGAATTGCACTAGCACGCAAACAAAAGAAATATCAAGGACGGCAACCTAATACCGCATTACACCACGCCATTATTGAACAGCGAAAAAATGGGACATCCATTAAAGAGACCGCTGCAATCCTTAATACAAGTGAAAGTACGGTATTACGGGTTTGGCGAAAATATAATACTTAATATAATTAAAAACGGTAATGAGGAATATCATGAACCATAACATTTTAAAACTGAATGCGGCATTTACTCAAAATAGTCCTATTAAATGAAGATGCACATAAGGAAAAACAAAATGAACGAAAAACAAGAATTAATAAAGTATCTATTTGAGTTTACTGAATTTTCTAACTACTTAAGGAAATTCTTAAAACAAAGAGAACGGAAAATTATACAGAATATTAATATCCTAATTTATATATTTTCTGGCCTTCTTATGTGCAGTTTATTTTTTTCTTTATATTGTGCTTTTACAGAGGAAGCATTTATAAATTTATTATTCTGTTTTCTATGCATGACATTAGAACTTTATTGTAGAGATAAAGTTATAGAATTTACTTTTAAATTTAGAAATGAGATCAAAACGGCAACGATAACAACAGCTCCAAATTTTGGATTGTTAATGCATAATTCAACCTACTTCAACAGATGTATATCTAAATTACTACAAAAGAAATCAGACAACAAAGTACTTGTAACAGTGCTATTGGACACATTGGATAATATTGAATACATGCTTAGAAAGCAGTAAGTCTATATACCTATCTAATGTATTTGACATCGTCGTAATAGTAAAAAGCACTCATTATTGAGTGCTTTTGTTCTATCAGTAAAAAATCACTTCATCTTCATCAAGTACTTCTTCCTCTCCCACAATGGCAGGGAAAAACGATGGTTTTAATGTCGATTCAGTTTCAATCCATTCTTCAGCATCGACAATTTCAGCCTCTGCTTTATTTTGAATATCACTGAGAGCCCATTTTGATGACCAATCCCCCATAACATACGCTAACGTATATATACAAATACGTTGTTCATCGCATAAGGTATCCCCTACAACGATACAAGCGGGAATGTGCAAAAGTGATAATTGTATATAACACATCATCGCAGCTGTGAAATCAACATCTTGGCAATGCACGCAAAACTGTTTTTGAGGGTTAAATCCATATTCATACAGTGTATTAACACAACCGATCACCATAACACCTGATCCACAGCAAGGCTCCGAAAGGGTAATATATCCTTTGCGATTTATCGTACTATCACAATCTTGTAATACGACTTTAGCCATTAAATCACCAATATAAGAGGGGGTGAAATACTGCCCCTTATAATTGTCGCCGAGTTCCAGTGCCATAAAAACTGTCCCGAGAAAATCGTATGGTTTCTCAGTGAGTGCATTGATCACGATTGATAAAAGTTGAGCCAATTTTAAAAACTCTTCATTATCATAACGTGCCCTTGAATGCTTAAATCGTGCTATTAAATCTGCATCAGCATTTGCACCGTAAGTGGCTTGATAAAATTCTATCGCAGAAAGTGTGATAAAATCTAAAAATACGGAAGAACGTCGGTATTGAGGCGCTATCTTATTAAATAATTGGATAAATTCTTTCTCATAATTACGCATAATTATCTCCATGAAAAACTAGAGATAATCCCCCTAGGGAATTACCCCTAGGGTTAACGTATTGTCTAAACCTTACTGTTAAGAAAACTTAAAATCCTCTTCAGAATAACCAAATTCTTCCGCGATTTTTAAGGCTTGCTTGGTTGAGTCAGGATATTGGTAATAACAGGTTTCTGCTTCATCAGAACTTTCAACACCACCAAAAAATATTCCTGGTTCAAAATAAGTCAATTTTATTTTGGCCTCAGGAAATGTCTGAATAAGCGTATTTACCCATTCATTAGGTGGGTTCCAAGGCGTATCAAAGCAAACATAAAAACAGGTATTACCTTCATTAAACTCATCACAATATTGGGTATTTGCGTTCCACTTGACCCCCCAATTGTTATAAGCCCAGTCGTACCATGTTCTAGCACCATATTTTAATTGATTATCAATATAAGCCTGTCCCAATGCTAAGTCATAGCCAAAATAATTTTGTTCATCTGGATTATTTCTCAAAAAATAAACAAAATTGCCAATAGTCCAATTATTTTGTCGAGATAATAAAGAGAGCCTTAACCCCTTTCTCTCATTTCCAGTAATATAATCCGCAATAAGGTTATCCGTTAGTGTCTGAGACTGATCCAAACGAAGCAATGTTTCTGAGAAATCACCCAAACTACCACAAGTGATATTTAACTCTTTAGGCATAGGGATCAGTAAATTGAAATCAACGATTCGTTCTTTCTCTTTTGGATCAAATCGAAAGACTTTTTCAGCAATCGCTTTTGCTAACGTTGCATTGGTCGTATCTACTTCAAGGGTATTTTCACACCAATTTGGCATTGTGTATCTCCTTATTTAAGTTAAATGATAAAAGGGATACACTACCCCAAAGGGATAAATGTATCCCCATTGGGAAAAGTGCGGTTAAATTTCACCGCACTTTTAAAGGTTGAAAGGAAGAGGTGCATCATTAAATGATGCCACTCCGTATGGTTTACGCTGCTTCAGGATAGTAATGTTCATATTGTTTTTGAACATCAAGCGTCTCAAGCATATATTCACAGGCTTTGCGGGCAAACCCTGAGGCTTTGAGAATGGCACGATTATCCTCTTTCAAAATCTTGAGCCAACTTTGAATATAGGCGGCATTTTGTGGAACTTGGTTAAACCCAAGATGTGCACATAAAAATGCCCCGCCCATTTCAGCAATTAGCTCTTCAAACGCATAGACTTTGTTGCCAAATTTGGCTTTACCTGAGGCAATGCCTTCTCGATTTAAACGCGAGGCGTGCCCTGTGGCATGCGTCATTTCGTGCAAAAGTACACTGTAAAAATCCTGCTCTGAATGGAATTGCTTCATTTCAGGCATCACAATTTTATCGGCACTCGGTCGATAAAAAGCGTTAGGACTTGGTCCGATATTCACTGTCAGCGACATACCATCGATAATTTTGCGAATATCTGCGTAAATCTGGTATTGGGTCAGCTCAGCATCTACTGTACGTTCTTGAACGTGATCAAACATTACTTTCGGCAAACCGTCACATTGTTCGATGTTGAAAACAGGATAACGTTTTAAAATGGCAAACTGCTCCATTTCAGGGTTTCCTTCTTCATCACAAATCGGGTTACCCTCATCGTCGCATTTTTCACGTTCAATCGGACAATAGCTCGCCACAATCGTCGCGTTCTCACCTTTACGCACATAGCCACCTAATTTGTTGGCCGCGCGAGCGGTGATCCATTTACATTGTCGATAGCCATTTTCTGCACCCGCAAGCCATAAAAGTAATATATTTATTCCTTGATAGTATCGTCCTGATACCGCATTACGAGGGATACCTAAATTACCCTCAGGGTTATTCCAAGGTTTTAGCCAAGGAACCGTGCCCGCTTCAAGTGCGCTAATAATGCGATCGGTAATTTCTTGGTAAATATCTGTTTTCTGTGTTGAATTGTTCATTACTGTTCTCCTAAATAGAAAAAGGGAACAGCCCCACAATCGGGAATGTTCCCCGATTGGGTTGAAAAGTCAGTCAATTTATTGAGGCTGACGTAATTGCGTTAAGCCCGCCAACTTGTGTGCAAAGGTTCTTGCTTCACGAATAGCATCAAGGATTAAATAACGTTGACTGCCGCCGTAAGTAGTATCCTCACTCAAGCAAGTACACCAACTTAAAGAACTCTCACCCATTTGAATGCCGAGTGCTTTGTGATATACCGTGGCACTTAAATCAACGATTTTCATACCACTCAAGATGGCTTCGCAAAATTGATTGGTATCCTCGTAGCCAAAATCTTCTGAGCTAAAATAGCCATAATGAAAAGGCACAGGTTCAACCGTAAATTCAATGCGATACTGCTTGGTGTTAATGGTGCGACGTTTTTCTTCTGGTTCAATATACATCGACTCCAGTAAACGATAACCGAGACGTTCCAGCATTGTTGAGATGGCTTTAATATATTCACCTAAATCCGCAATAAAGCTATCCCAGATTTCTCTGAACATTTCTTTATCTTTGTTGCGAATATCTCGAAAGCAAAACGCTTCTTCCGCTGGACGAGCATCAAGACTCATCGTATTACAATGTGAATAACGATACCCGAAATGATTACGCGTAATGTCAAGTACATTGAAATACTCATTCGCCCCGATATATTCGGCAATAAATGCAAATCGGCGATAGGCTTTCTCTGTTTGATCAGGATAAATGTGTTTATACAAATTTATCCAATCATCAGAATAAAGTCGCCCATAAAAAGCAACGCCATCGCCTTGGCTATAAGAAAGCGAACTTTCAATAGTTAATTCACTTGGAAAGCCTGCTTCAACCAATTTATTGTCAAAATAAGTGTGTAAAATATTCATTGTGTTTCTCCAAAATAAAAAAGGGGAAACACATTTCCTCAAGGGAAAGGTTTTCCCCTAAGGATAGGAATATCTTATCGTGATACGATTAAGATAGGTGTTGAAGGGTTAAACCCCCTTCAAGAACAGAAACGTTGTCTGAAAATAAAACCGTTCCTACAAGTCCCATCAGGTAAGCCCCTTTGCGTAAATCATCACTTAAGCGCAATAACGTTACTGTCTGTAAATGATGGAATAATGCTTTTAGCTTGGCTTTCATCTTGTTCGCCCTCCTGAGACCAACAAGGTATTTTCATCTTTTTGAGTCACCTCCAAAAAACGAAAATGTGAACCATGTTGTGCTGGCATTTTTTGTAAAAATCGCACCGCACTTTCTTGTGGTTGGCGAGCTGCCCAAACAGCCTTAGCTCGCTGAATAATTTCATCAATCAAGGCTTGCTGGGGTTTAGTATCAAGATGCTGATATTTCGGCATATAATCTCCAACTGCTGAGAATAAAATTTGCACTCTCATTGTGTTTCTCCTTAAAAATAGTGGGGAAACACAACCTCCTTGTGGGAAGCAATATGTTTCCCCAAAGGACGTAGCAAGGTTAACTAAATGTCAGTTTAGTAATACCAAAATAAGATAGCCGCAGACACCGCCCCCATCAGTAAGCCAATTAAGCTCATTGAGAGAACGACTTTTAAATGACGCCGCTTAAGTTTTTCGATTTCTTCACAATACGAAATTTCCTGTTGCTGTTGCAACATTTCGTGAAAGGCTTCTTGCTCAGCCAAACGTCGCTGAACATCGTCTTCAATACTGTGATGAACTGCTTGGCTCACGCCTGATAGTTTGTTGCGTGCAAAAACCACGGCTTTGCCTAAACCCCGACCTAAAACATAGGAAAAAGATTTTTTGGCTTTTTCGGGTTGTTGAGATGATCCAAAGGGATCGAAAGGAAGTGAATTGCTCATAATGCATTCTCCATTGAAGTTAAACATAGGTTCAAGGAGAAACGCCCTGCAGGGACATTTTTCCCTGAACAGGTGAGATAAAAGACACATTCACAGTGTAATCACTGAAACCTCTTTCAGAATGCTGAGGTTATTTCGGCAATGAACACAACTACCACAGCGGGCTAGTCCGTTGCTATTTCAGGTGTTCTGCAACGTTTTAAGGGCTACCAAAGTAGCTGACTTAATGCCCTTATCATACAAAATTCACTCCCATAAAAAAATCCTTTTTTGCTGTTTCTTTGCACAATAATTGTTTCTATTTCAAAGAGAATTAATTATTCAGTTCATTTTGGAAGTTCGCTAAGGTTGGGCTATTTCTCTTTTAGTTGGTAAAAGGTCATGATAAAGCGAACGCTCCTTGTATGTTTAAGTATCAGTATAGCTGCTTGGGCTGAACTTCCACGCGAAGTCAATATCACGGTTTTCAGCACACAAGCCTATCCCATTCAAAATGTCCAATTAGCTCAGCATCTTTACCATCTCGACCGCGTCGAACAATGGGAAGACCAGCTTAGCCAAGGCTTAAGTACCAATCCTACACAAGCGGAATATCAAGCTAAAGCGTTTTTTCAACGTCCTGATAGCCAAACCCAAATCCGCGAATTACAGCAGGCTTATCAAGGCGTGATCATGGGCTGGCAAATGGGCATTCGCAAAGTGCCCGCGATGTTATTTGACAGCCCACAATTTGGTCAAGGTGTTATTTATGGTGTCACTGATGTTCAGTATGCCATTCAACTTTGGAAACAATGGATAAATCAAAAAGAGGGAAAATAACGTGACAATAAAAATCCCGCAAAAACTGACCGCACTTTGTACCGCACTTGCTTTTACTACAACAGCACAAGGCGAAATCAATACCGCAACCATTATGGCATCGAGCGCCTCAACTAGCTGCTTAGAATACAAGGTGGTTGGCACCTGTTTCTGGCTCTTCTGCACTTATTTTGGTTGCAAAGTTCGCACTTCAACAAAAGTACGCCACTTTTTGCCTGAAATGGTGGTTTCAGCCTATAACCACGATGGACAAAATCCGTGGTCAGAAATGAATGTGATGTCTCAAGGGGTTAAAGGCGGGGAATATCGCTCACCACAAAAAAATTACAGCCAGCTTAATTTTAAAAATGCTACTGCACTTGGCCACCCTCAAGGGGCGATTGGTAATTTGTTAAAAAGTACAGGTTATTATTGCCAAACCCAAACAACACCATTTATGCCGTATTTTTTAAGTAGTCTTGATTACTTTGCTTGGCGACAAAATTTGCCCGAGATGTTTTACCCTGAAGCCCTCACGCCAGGAATGCGTGAAGTGCGTTCAGGGGCGGAGATGTGGGGAAATATTTTTCCTCGCGGTGGTGCGGTAACCCAAGTGGATGATTATAAGGCATCAGCCGTCATTGCACAGCGTGTTGCCGACATTGTTACCCGCACAGGACAACTCCATATTTATCAGCCTGCTGCGAGAACAGGCGGTGCAGGCACTTGGTATCCTAAACCCGTTAAAGAAGGCAATGCCAATAATCATAAATGGCAACAACTCTCCCCTGAGATGCAACAATCTTGCAGTGCATTCCCTGATACCCCGCCAACAATGTTATCTGAAAAAGGCAATTATGCCTGGGCGTTATGGCGTCCTTATAAATGCTGTAAGCGTCGTGGACAAACCTTTTTATACAGTATTGATTGGTATAACGACAACGAATAAAAGGAAACAAAATGAAACGACTCAATAAAGTCAGTGTTGCGGTACTTTTCGCACTCAGTACATCTCCCATTTATGCAGAGAGTTCCCTGTTAGACAACATTCAATTCAATAAATCCGACTCTGTTTTATCCGATCAAATTTACTATCAAATCGGCGGCGGTTCAGGCTATATGACACCACCGACACGAGCAAAATCCCTAAAAGCCATTGAATTTGGGATCGGCTGGAAAGCCAATTTAATGTGCGGTAATTTTGACATTAAAACCACCGTAAAAAACCAATTAAATGGCATCACGGAGGGATTTAAGGATTTAATGGGAAACGTGATGGAGTCGGCAAAAGGGGCGGTAGCCAGTCTTCCTGCGATGGTTATTCAGCGTGCCAATCCGCAGCTTTATGACATTCTGACTAATGGCGTTTATCAAGGACGGCTTGATTTTAATCGTCTAAAAACCAGTTGTGAAGCGATGTCCAAGCAACTTGCTGACTATACCCTAAATGGGCGTTGGGCAAAATCGGCGGATTTGGAAAATTATAAAGACATTGTGGCCACCGAACCCGATGCACAAAAAGCACAGAAAAAATCGGAAGACAATAAAGGGAAAAATGGTAAAGAATGGATTGGGGGACAAAAACGCGGCGGCGAAAATCAAAAACAAATCAAATTGATTGAAGATGTCTCTAAAGCAGGTTACAACCTCTTACATAACCGCAATGCCTTAGATGAAAGTCCACTTACAGGACAATCTTGTACAGGGGCGACTTGCCAAACCTTTGACTCACCACAAAAACTCTCTGATTTTTTAACCCGAACCATTGGTGAACAATCCATCTCGACCTGTACTGAAGATTGTGGTCCGAAAACCAGCTCAAAAGCGGGTGTTGGGCTGGCGCCTGCGATTGAAGAAGAAAATGTGCAAACCGTAGAGAAACTTGAACAAGTGCTGAATATGGATACACCAAGTAAAGAAATGCTAGCTGAACTGAGTTCCAATACCATTCCTGTTACACGGGGACTCATTGAAGCCTTACGCGAAGATCCCGACGTGGAAGTGCTTAGCCAACGTTTGAGTGCCGAAATCGCGACAGCCAAAGTGATGGAAAAAATGTTGCTAGCACGTCGAGCAATACTCGCAGGAATGCGAGAGCCTTATGTTGCCGCTGATAAGAATGCACAAGAAGAGTTGGAAAAAACCTTAAATAAAATTGACTTAGAAATTTCTCAAGTCAAACTTGAAATGGATATGCAAAAAATGATCACCAGTAACACCGCATCTGTTGTGATCCAAAACAAACTCAACCGCGAAGCCAATGTTGGCAATCATGGAGAGGGCTATGACAACGTGGATAAACGTGTCAATGACTTAGCTTACGGCACGCCAAATGCAGAAGATCATATGGAAGCAGGCGATATTGCCTTACCTCGCCGAAATATTGCCCTAGATGTTCCGATTGTGAACAACGTTGTGCCTTATAGACCGCCTTATAACGCAAGCGGAAACTATTCTGGCAATTATAAACCGATTGCCCCCATCAACGGTTCCTCTCTTGATCAAGCGACAAATCTATTGAGAAAGTTTGAAGGATTTATTGGTACAGCAAAATGGGATATGAATGCACAGCGTTTAGGCTACGGCTCAGATACCATTACCAAAGCGGATGGTACGGTGATCAAAGTACAAGCTGGAATGACCGTAACCAGAGAAGATGCGGAGCGAGATTTAGCCCGAAGAACGAAAGAATTTGCAAATATTGCAAGAAGAAACGTTTCTGCCGAGACTTGGGATAAATTACCCCCAAATGCACAAGCTGTTTTAACCTCAATGGCTTACAATTATGGTTCTCTGAGTAAATTGGAGTCTGTGGTAAAAGCAGCAAACGTCTCAGCTAATACAGGTGATATGACTGCATTAGCCAATGCAATCAGAAGACGACAAGTTGATAACGGCGGAATGAATGCTCGACGTCGGAATCAAGAGGCTGATTATATCCTGAATAAAACAAGCTAAAAAATAGTCGCATTTTTAATCATTCATTGATACATTATTTATGTCTCAAATAACAGGAGCTTCTTATGCGTAAATCTCTTTTTTTAAGCATTATTTTAACCGCACTTTTTTCTACTAATGCCCTTGCTGCAAATAATAGCAGTATTATTTTTTCTTGCACGGCAACAGATGGTAAACCCATTATGGTGAAAAAAGTTGGCAGTGATTATGAATACACTTATGGTCAATTTAGTTTTAAAAATCCAATCAAACAAGTCATCGCCAATGAAAACTCTGAAATTTCAGTAGGTTCAGGGTTTATTACGAATGTAATGGAACTTAAAAATAACGGGATTTCTTACCGTGTTGGCTTTCTTCAAGGTAGAGGAACTAATACAATTGATAACCCTAGCGTTGACATTTACAAGAATGGGCAATATGACGACTCTATCGAATGTAATGTAAAAAAAGCGATTAAACAAAACTTCGCTTCAACACAGATTCGGCGAACTGGTCTTTAAAAGTAGAACTTAGAAAATAACAACACTAAATAATAAAGCACATAATTAATTTTGTCTAAATTATGTGCTTTTTACTTTACAATACATTACATATCGCATAGTATATACAAAAATCATATACAAGCAGGAAATTAGCATGAGTATAGTAACCGCAACTATTTTTATGAACAATAAAAGTCAGGCAATTAGAATCCCTAAAACTGCAGAATTGCCCGAAAAAATAAAAAATGTAAATATTATTGTTCAGGGCAATACTCGTATTATCACTCCAATCAATACAGTTTGGGATAGTTGGTTCAATGATGTGCATACCGTATCAGATGATTTTATGCTTGATAGAGAGCAACCACAGATGCAAGAAAGGGAATCGTTCTAATGCTAAAATATATGCTAGATACTAATATAGCCATTTTTACGATAAAAAATAAACCTGTGCATATGTTACCTCTATTTAATGAGAATCAGGCTATGATTTGTATGAGTTCAATTGCCCTAATGGAACTCATTTATGGTGCAGAAAAGAGTGCTAAAGTAGCTCATAATTTATCTATTATTGAGTCTTTTTGCTCAAGATTGACTATTCTAAATTATGATGAAAGGGCGGCATACCATAGTGGGCAAATAAGAGCAGAATTAGCTAAGCAAGGGCAACCTATAGGTCCATACGATGCTATGATTGCAGGTCATGCAAGAAGTTTAGGCTTAACTATTGTAACAAATAATATTAAAGAGTTTTCAAAAGTAGAAGGGTTAAAAGTTGTTGATTGGAGTAAAGGAATATAAAAATTACAAAATTTTTGTATACCACAAATAAATTAATATCTAACACTTATAACCTATCAACTCAACCGCTTATTAATCAAGCAAGGAGGAAGAAATGGTTTTCTTGGAAAAAAAATTAGTTTTATTAGTTATCGCAACCTTTTTATTCATACCCCTTTCAACTTTTGCAGCAGTAAAAAAATTTAATTATGACAATATATTGATTGAATCATTGCGTTTAAATAATATCACAGATTTTAAACCGCTTGCTGAAGAGTGGCTGCTATATAGTGATAAACAAACTTACCATAAGTATAAGAATGATGAGTTTGAATTCCAAGATAAAGTGGAAGAAGCTGGGAAAAAACTGAAAACCTTGGTAGAAAAAGCACCGCCCTCCCCTGAGTTTACGATTTTAGTTGATACTCAATTTGGAGAGTATGATTTTGAAAAAAATCAGTTTACTTATCAACCGTTAATGAATGGTCATTTATATATAGATGGGAAGCTAATTACTCAATATACCAAAACCTTACCAAGACGAATCAATCTCTATGTATCTAACCCAGAAGTAATTGACGGTATTCAAATGCCTAAAGCAGAAGCTAAAAAGTTTATACAACACAGAAAAGACCAATTTGGTAATATCAATAGAAACGTAGTATTATCTGTAAACATTCAGTTTAATTCTGCCGATGGGCTAGACAATTTAACAGGAACGGTTCTCAGTTATACTCTTAAAGATAAAGATAATAAAATTATTTATTCAAAAAAATTAATGGATAACGCCCAATAACAGGAGGCAAAAATGAAAATGACAGGTTTTGCGAAATTCGTTGATAAGACAGAAAATGTGATTAACAAATTTAAATACTGGCAGGTGTCTAAATGGCTTAAGGCGGTTATTGTTCTCGGCATTTCTGTCTTGCTCTTTACATTATTCTACTACTTAACTACACTCATAGTTGTCTTCGCTTTAATTATTGCCTTCGTGTTTCTCCCAAAAGAAGTGAGAAAATTCTTAGGTGAAATACTATCAAATAATGATAACAGCAATAAATATGAGTTTGATTACAGTCTAGATGAAGGATATAGAGTGGGACACTCTGGTTACGGTTACTACGATAGTAACGACATAAAACTCCATGATTGATATCTGTAAATTTATCTTATTAGGTTCTAAAAAAGAGCTAATTCGCTCTTTTTTAGATTATTTAGTCTTAGGTTTTAGTAGTTTTGTCCCCTCAGAACCACTAGCTTGAACCTGTTTCGATGAATTAGCAAAATGACTCGCCAAATTTCCTAGCCCTACTCCAGCCCAAGACATTGCCGCAACCCAAACACCGGGCAAAACCAAGAACATCATTCCCAACACAAAGCTCATAATCACATCATCACGGCTATTTTGGAGAAACGCCCAACTTATTTCTGATTGATGACCAGGGGAATTGTACAAAATGCTAATCAGAAACGAATCCAACCAACGTGCCAATTCCCACCAAAATGACACGGTCACTAAAGCAAATTGTACAAATATTAGCGTTACAATCGCTTTTAAGGAATAGCCACTAAATATAATGACCATCGGCGTTAAAATAATCACTGCCATAATCAGCAAGGCTTGGATCATAGGCAACGCATTACGCATTGCATCAAAACCAGGGTAAGCGGCAAGGCTGCCCGCCGTAATCCCCAATGCGGATACCACTGAAGAGACATTATTGGTTAGCGTAGAATCTAAACTACCACCGTACCCCTCATAGGCTTTCCCCCTTGAAATATTAATATTTTCAGGGCGTAATAAGGTGCGAAGTAACGCCTCATCTTGAATATTCGCATCAGTAAACAGCTCGCCTAATTTCACCGATAAATTTTGTCGCATATCCGAAAGTAGCATATCTTTTAACCCTACTTGGCTATCTGCCCACCATTCATCGCAATGAGGAAAACCGCCCTCACCCGTATTGGGTAATCCCTGATCACGGTTAGGTTCATAAGCCCAACGTTGCATCGGTTGCATCGCTCGATAACGAGGGTAAAGTTCACTATTGTTCACTAAAATTTTCCCACCAAGCCAGCTTACTTCTCGGGCTTGTGCGGCATTCATTGCTACTTGGCTATCCAACACTTTACGACGAGCAGGCAAATAACATTGCTGCACAAATTGACGGACTTCGGTCAGCAGTGCGGGGTTGTTAATTTTTTCGTGTTGCACCTCAAAGCGAATTTGACGTAAGTCAGGTTTACAAGGAATGGTTGAAACCGCCCCATGCAAAATCCCCTTATTAATGGCGTGTACTAATCCCCACAACAAGGGTACTTTGGCTTGTTTATCGGCGAACTCACTCACCATACTGGCATAACCTGTTTTTTCAGGTGCTAACGGCACTTTATAGCCACAATGCTTCGATTGCTCCACATTGTAAGCCATATTATTCAGCGAAATCGGCAACATCGGGGCAAGGGTAATCACAATCACCAGCATTGCAGGAAAAAATTGTATGCCTAGCCAATCAATCAGTAATTCGCCTTTGTTCCCTTCATCTGCCCCTTGCTTTTTCACCTCTAACCACGTTTTAATCAGTACGCCAATTAAAGGCGCAATAAATAAGCCTGTACTGGCAAGCAATCCAAATAAACCATTGTTGATTATCCAACCCAATAACGTGAGAAAATATTCAAGATAGCTATCCACATTAAACGTCATCTTATTCTCCCATTTATAATCGATACAGAAAATTCAGCCCTTCAACGGTGAAGAATACCGCTATCACTAATCCCCAAAGTTTAACGGAGAATGGACGAACACGATAAATGCGATACATTAATCCTATCACCACTGCATACAAGAAAAGCCGCCAAGCAAACCAGCCATTGGCGGTTTCCTGCAGCCACTGTGTTAAATTAAGTCCTGGCATATAGGTAACCAATACCACGCCAAGCAAAAGCACACTAAAAAAGAGCAATACGCCGATTAAAAGTGCGGCCAATATTTTGCGTGTTTTTGAACGGGGTTTCATTGTGTGTATCCTCCAAATAGCCCAGTCGGAATCGTTGGAGGAACAGCAAGCCTTTCGCTCAAGGCATAGGCAAACCAAAAGGCATCAATGTCATCAGCAACACTTAAAGAAAGCCGTGTGGCATTCATCTCGCTAACAAATTGATAATACCCGCCAATATTGAGTAAAAGGTAGGTGATCCCTTTCTCGCCAATCACCTTAATATGCCACGCACGTTGTTTGAACACGCGATGAGGATACAAAATAAACTGTTGTACATCCCCCACTCTTGCCAAAATCTGCTTACAAAGCCTCTCTAAATCTTGCAAAACTGGGGCAAGATTAAAGGGTCGAATAATTGGGTCAGCTCGAAATAAGAGACCCGTATAAGATGACTTAATGCTTGTATTCGACATTCTCAATTCCTCTTGCTTTATCAATCTGTGTCGCCATAATTAGTGCCGCATCTAGTTCACTGCATTGATGTTCTGCCATAATGGCACGTCGTTGCGCTTTTTCGTGTTTTTCAGTCATTCCTAAAGCGAGATAAATACTCGGTGGCACAACACGGAATAAGGCTTCCATATTCGTTGCCAGCACCACACCTTCGGTATATTTTTTATCGGCTTTTTTCGCTGACAATAACATCAGTTTTTGAGCCTCCGACAATCGACGAAAACGGTTTACTTCTTCGATTTCATCATTGGTGAGATTCAGCAACTCCCACCATTCAATCATACTAAGCAATTTCGCGGCCTCTTTCGGAAAATCTTCCATATTTTGTGTGGCCAGCCACAACCAAATGCCTAGTTTTCGCCACATTTTTGACCCTTTTACCAAAAACTTGGCGAGTAAGGGATTAACGGTGATAATATGGGATTCATCGGTAATATTAACGATAGGACGAAAACTATGTTGATATTTTTCCCCAAGACTGTTGATATGGTTGATCAAGGAAATGTAAGCTATGGCAAGTTCTGCTTCATAGCCTTCTCGCGCAAACATCGCTAAGTCCACAAGCGTAATATCAGCCTCTGGCCAAATCTCCCCTTCACGGTTAAAAAACTTCCCATTGATTCCCGTACAAAACATATCCATTGCCTCAGCCATTTCAGCCAATCTTGCACGCCGTTCTTCTCGGGTATCGGGGTGTTGACTCAACGCCTCTAACGCATCTCTTACATCACCCGCGAGGGTTTGTCTCCCCTCGGCATAGGTTTTTTCTGCGGCCATCATAATGGCGCGACGGATTTGGGCACGGTCGGCACGACTCATTTTGTCATCTTCTTTCATCTCACCGCCCGTGATCATTAAGCGCGTAGTCAATTCCATTTCAGCTAATAAATCACGTTGCTCACTGCCCTCTTCGTCCTCTTCTTCCTCATCAATAACTGCCTCAACATCGACGTTCATTTCGAGGAGTTTATGCGCTTCGGAAAAAAGCGGTAAGGCAATATCACTGCTCGGTTCAAGGGAGATACGGTTGACCGTTAAGCCATAACGTTGGGCGTAATCGGCAAATAAGCCAAAGGAGTTTCCTGCTTCAACCACAAAGAGACGTGGTCGATGTACCGCCATCAGTTGTGCCATTTGGGCATTCAATGTGGCTGATTTTCCCGACCCTGTTGGTCCTAACAGCAATTTATGGGCATTTTTGGCTCTGTCTTTCGGATTAATGGGGTCAAAATCCAAAGGTGAACCACCGCGATTAAAATAGGTAATGCCAGGGTGTCCAGTGCCTGTTTCACGCCCAAAGACAGGCAACATATTAGCGAGGTGCTGCACAAAATAATACTTGGTATAGTAATGCGTTTTCATATCCAACTGTGGATTGAAATTCATTGGCAACCAACGGAGATAACTGTTCAACGGCGCAATTTCAGCATTTTCTTTGACGGGAACAAGATTGTTACTCAATAAAATGGTTCTAAGCTCACGAGAACGTCGCTTGAGTTCTTTTTCATCTTTACCACGAAGATAAAAAGCCAGACTGGCTTGATAGAGCTTGTGACCATCTTTGAGGTATTCCATCACGGTTTTAACATCTTGTTTCAGGTAAATCGATTCATAATTTTCGCCTACCGCACGGCTGCTAATTCGTTCAAGATGGGCTTCTAATTTGTCTTGCGGATACACCACAATGGTTGTAACCATAATGGTCGATTCAGGCAACAAGTCGAATAAAGCATTAATATTCTTACCACGTCGTACCTCACCGGTAAAATGCCCAATGGCGGGGGTATTTCTTAGGTTATCTACAACCACCACTTCGTGTGGCAATCCATCAAAATACCAATAGTCATCTTTACTTTCAGGTTGGTTATAAAAGAGATTTTCAGAAAAATCTTGCCCAACAAACGGCAAGTCATCGCTTGTTGGTTGATGCAGTTTGTCATAACAGCTACCATTATCAAGATCAAAAGCCATCGCAGGATTGGGATTAAACCAACGTAGAAGCCATTGATGGATCTGCTCGCCTGTTTGGCGTGTTAAGTGAAGCCCCGCGGTCGTTAATGCACCAACTACTCGCTCACAGGCATTATTTAAACTTTCTACCGCGCTTTGTTCTTCATTTTTCCCCACATAACGATAGATGACCATTCTGGTACGACGAATGCGTCCAGACCAAATGGTGTTAGTAATACGATCATCAACAAATAAGCCCCCAGGTTTGCTAATATCGTTTAAATGCTTTGCCGTATTTTTCAGCCATTCTTGCGTAAACGCAGTTTGCAAAATATCAGGGGCAATATAGTCTTTCAGACTTTCCACATAAGGACGTAAATCTTGTTCATCTTGACAATAAAACTGCACAACGTACGGGTAATTATCTAATTCATCAAAACTGTCTTGCAGTGCGTCTTTAACAAGGCTTCGTACACGACTTAAATAGTCTTCGCCACGCCCTTCCGTACCAATAGGTTTAACATCAAATACCACGCCAACACTGCGAACATCATCTAATAACATCACGCCTTCTTGTTCTAAAAATTCGCCCCACGGCAGATAATCTACAAAAGAGGGTTGTTTGCTATAGAGTCTCTGATGATGTGCTGCTTGGGTTAATTTTCCACTCCGCCTCACGGTATGAGGCACTGAAAACCCAGATGAATGCTCAGAGGAATGCATTTCCTTCTCAACGTTTTTCTCTACGTCCTCGCTTTTTTCTGGACGAGAAGCCACCGTCTTATCAGGAAAAAAGGACGTCAATACGTCTGAAAATACGCCCATTATAACCCCCTTGTTCGTTCACCTGGTTGAGCATACTGTACGCGACTATAAAAGGGGATCACCGTGGAATACCCTGGGATCGGCATTGGCTCACCTGATGCCGATAAATGAGGATACACATACATAATTAAATCTGGATTAGGGAGCTTGGGAAAAAGGTTTTTAATTTCATTTTCCGCTGTGCGGGTATAATCCTGTTGTTCTTTAAACCCGATATAATTGACAGGATCAAGCTGACGGTTGTTACTATCACGATAAACCTGTAACTGTGCGCCACTGCCGCCTTTATTCCAAATCGCCTGCATTGTTTCCTCCCCTGTTGGCAATAAGGCTTTTTGTGAAGTTGAGCAAGCGGACAATACACAAAACGTGATAAGTGCGGTAAAAATTTGTCTTCTTTTCATAGCAAATTCCTTAATTGAAGTCTTAATCAAGCTGAGAGGAACGAGAAAATTGGGCATATTTCACTTTACGTCCGTTGAGGTCGTAATCAATATCAATGGCTTTATCAATGTGGATCGCAATAGGGTGTCCAGGTGGTACATAAATGGCATCAAAATTCTGCCCATAACGCTCTTTAAACCAATTTGCGGTTTCTTGAATGCCTTGCCCAAGTGCTTGGCCTACCACATATTTGCCTTGCTGTCCCGTTACCGCACCGACAACCGTATTGCCATCAACCACCGTTGTAGTTTGAGCTTGCGAGTAACCTTGTGCGGCTGCGCCCGCGGCAGCCAATAAGAAATGCGTGCCTAAATATTCAGGAGCATTAGTTTTCCGCTCACCAGGAATGCAAGGGATACCGTGCGGGTCGGATAACCAGCCAATTTTTTCATCCCCTTTGCCCTGGTTGCCATGGGTAACAATCCGTCCATCACTAAATACAAAGGTCAAACTTTTGACCTTGCCGCGCACGCAAGATAAGGTCCAATCCCCTGTTGTCGTCCCTGACACAATGGCTTGTTCGATGTCTGGCAGTTCAATGCCATTAGCAATTAAATTATCTCGCCCAATAATGGCTTTAAAAGGGTAAGGATCGTTCACCGCATTACCAATTGGGATACGCCCTAACAAGGCGGTCATTGACGTTGATCCCATCAACGTTGAATTTTCAGGGATCGTGTAAACCGCAATTTTACTTTTTTGTTTCCCACTTGATGAATTTGAAGAGGTTGTGCCACGATCATTCTCATCACTGCCTGAAATAAAAGGTAATCCTTTCTTACCCGATGTGCTATTGAATGCATTAAGGTTTGGGAAGCCAATTTTAGCGGGGTTACGTTCATCTTCGATTTGATCATCAGGATTAACCCATTCCACGCGCTGTCCGTTTTCCTCTGTCCCTGTTCCCACTTGACCATTTCCGATAGGCAACGCCGTATCCTCCTCAACGCCAATCCCATTGGTTGTATTACCTTGATACGTGGTTGACTCATTAGACGACGTGCGACCTTGTACTAACTGCGACATCTCTTCGCGAAGCATCGCGACCATATTTTGTAGCTCTTGCGTTTTGCTTTGTACCGCCTCATCGACTTGTTGCTGGACATCTTGCTCACGTTTACGCAAGGTTTCATTTTCTTTGAGGATTTTTTCATTTTGCGAGATCACTTTCTCATAACGACGGTTACTTTCTTTCGCCGCCCCAATTAACGTGCGAACCGTATCATTTTTGGTATCTCCCTCTAAACCAAGTTGGCGGATTTCTTCAGGCGTGAGATCTTTAAGTGCGGTATCCAACACACTGGGTTTTGTGCTTGAAGGCGATGATGAACCACTAAATAAGAGATAGGACACACCGCCGACCATAAGAAAAATAATCGCACCAATGACAATAAACAGCTTATTGGCTTTCATTTTGTGCCTCCTTCACCGTTGCAGAACGGGTTTGCTCAATCACTTTTTTCACCACAATTTTGGTGCGTTTAACTTTTTTCGGTGGTACGTATTTTTTTGATTCAGGAATGATGGCTTGATTTGGTCGCCCTTCCGTGACCAAATAAAGGGTTGTGGTATCTTCCGTTGAACCAACGCCCCCCAACCAATGATGTTGAAAGGTCGCCGCATAAAAACGCCCTTGCAGCTCACGTGGGTCGAGGTCAAGGCGTGAGGCGCCTTTATTTTGTAGGCGAATGGCGGTGACCACATAATCACCCAGTTGCCAGCTCATCAGTGGCGTGGCTGTAATAGGATAAGCAGGTAACAAGGTCGTGATTTTTGACGGCAGACCGTGTGCAATCTGGCGAATACCTGGAACGGGCTCAACCGTTCGCAATGGGGCATAAAACATCTGTGCGGCATAACGGGTCAGGGCGGCAGGTACCGGTAATTGAAGAGAGGTAGAAGTTTGCTCTTCTGCCTCTTCATCTTGATTTAGACTGCCTGATTGATTTTCTAATTTTCCCTCATAAAGCAAGCGAACGGTTTCTTGAGGATTGACCACCTTTTCTTTTGCGGTAATATCTAGCAAAATAATTTCATTGGTCAGCATATCTTTGAGCTGCAACCGTGCGGTAGGAAAAGGTGCTAAGGCTTTAAGATAGACCGCCCCACCTGTGGATTGTAAACGGATTTTCCCCTCCAAGGCTTTTGGATAGCCCACTTTGACGTTTTTATCGACCAAAATGACCCGTTCTTTCTCCACCTGCAAATCAATCGGCAAAGGGAGGCGTTGCCACTTCATTAAGATTTCGGCTTGAGCATTCCACGCAATGACAGCACAACAGAGTGCGGTCAAATTTCGTAAGGTTTTTCGCTTCATTTATTTTTTCTCCTCACTCTCGCTTGCCTCTAAACGTAAGGGTATTGAGGCATAACAGTTAAAACCTAACCCCCAAGGATTACGCTGCGAATCAATATCCATTCGCACAATACTGATCGGGAAACGGGTTAAGACACGTTTGACAGGTTCGTCTTTGTAATACTCATCGACACTTAAATCCAAATTCACCGTCCAGCTATCTCGGCTATGGACAATCACGCGATCATCACTAAATCCTCGTCCTGGGATTTCATACACACCACGCACACGATCTCGCAATTCACTATGACGTTGGCGATCCTCATAATCTTGTTGCAAAAAGGCTTCACATGAAGGCGTCAAAAAAGGCTTTAATGCCTCAATGTTTTTTTCGTAATCTTGAGTCCCATCAAGTGTCCAACGATTAAGCTGCTGAAAGGTTTGATAGGCAAAGGCATACACGGTTGATGTAGGCACTTCCCACCAAGGTCGCTGGCTGCCAGCCCTTAAATCAGGGGGAAGTAAGATTTTTAAGGTGCTTGGGAAGGTGTAAATAATAAACATCAAGGCAAAACAAATAATGGTGATGCAAACGATCGCAATTTTAGCGACGGTTAATTGGCGATCTTTATGGTTCAATTCACTTTTCAATCTACTCATTTAGAACAGTCCTCTTGAAGAACGACGAGTGGCCCAAAAGCCGACACGCCGAATAAATTTATTGCCGCCTAAAAGCGAATCCATGCGTTCTTCAATCAGACGGTTTAAATAGGCTTCAGGCTTGCCCCGCTTTAAGCGTGCGAACACCACTTTGCCAATCAGTACAAAAATAATGCACATCAACATCGCAAAAGCAGGGGCAAGAATCCAAGACAGCCCAATTGCCCACAGCACAAGCCCCAAAAACAACCCAATCCCAAATCCGATCGCTGCTGCAATACCAAATTCAGGTACCGTCATCCCACCGTACACAGTAGCTTCTCGATTAAGTCGGGTGGGTAAAAATTGAATATCCTCTTGATTTGACATGGTATATCCCTATCCTGTGAGCAAAAGGTAAGCAAAATAAGATTAAAAAAGTCCAACGGCCATCTTCACTAACCAGAGCGAGAAGAAAATCAGAATAAAACCAATAATCAAAGCGGTAATAAAGGGACCCCAACCTTTTTTATCGTTTTCATCTGTTGCTTGCGTATAAGTTTTAATTAAGGCTCTAACGACGGCATAGATACACCAAGCTGAAAATAATACTGCTGCAAGGGTGACTAATGATTTGAGCACAATAAAAACAATTTCCATCGGATCGGTCGTATTACTATCCACGCCAGGAATTTTAAAATCAGGAATTTTGGATGCGTCAGGTCCTGCGGCTAAGGCGTTTTGCACAGCCCCAAAACACAGAACAGAAAAAGCCAAATAACGCTGTGTTCCCCATTGCCAAGAGCGTTTTACTTGTTGAAAAAAAGAATGAAAAAGAGTCATAATTACCTCTCAGAAACGAAAAATAGCACGACAACAATTAACACTGCTGCCCCTTTCAGAATCAATTTTAAGTAGTCAAAGATGTCCCCCTTAAACCCACTGAATAACCCGCTGTAACCTTTTTTCATTGCCCATACATAAGCAAATAGCAACAATGCCACGAAAATAATCGCAAAGAAGGCACGAAGCTCAGTAGCATTCAAGCCACTGGCAATTTCAAAAGCCTTAAGCGGGGTATAATCACTTGCCATACTATCCTCCTTAATGTCTTAATTTGGTGTAATCTTCTTGCAAGCGACGAGAGGCGTTGGGATCGCGAGGAATGGCACGTGTTGGATTAATATATTGATTAATGCCACTTTTAATCGCATTAATATCTCGACGTGCAGCCTGATAATCAAAATATTCACGGTTTTTCTCCGAGGTCTGAGCGAGTACCTCGGCACGCGTAAGTGAAAGCTGAGCAGCCTCAAGCTGCTTGATAGCCTGAGCTAACTGTGCAGTTTCAGAAGCCTGCACAGTTAATGTCATCATTGACATTGATACGGCAAATAAAACCTTTTTTCCTAACGGATTCATCGACAACTCCTTAACTTAAATTGATTCGGGTTAAGGTTGCCAAAAACACAATGGGAATTTAATGAGAAATTCTATTCAGAATTGAGAGAGTTTTTAGGGAAAAAATAGATACAGCGTCAAAGGTATTGTTGAGGCTCACGAAAAAGATAAATAATCTGATACTCAGATTAAACGACATAATAATATTGAAGGAAATAATTCCTATTTCCTTCAAATTTCATTCTATGCAGTGCGACGTTATAAATATTTTTTAAAGCTCGCTGCCGTAATACAAATAGATAAACCAAATAAAAATGCGGCAGGAATTAAAATAATATTCGGGTAAACAGAAACAGGAATGGACAAATAAAGTACCCAAGAGCCTATCATCACAGGCTTAATGTAGCGTCTTGCATGGTGATACAAAAAACTTGATTCTCGTCCTGAGCCAAATTTACGCAAATCACGCATCATTAATCCCTCCGTAAAACCTGCAAAGGCGGCTAATAGAAACAACGGACTGGTAAAAATAATCACAATCAACCGCACAACAAAGGTAATCGACACATAAATAATGGACTCTAAATAGGCTCGCGTATAATGGTAAATCAAGTATTCCCAATCACTGTGTTTGTTGGGTGACTGTAACCAAGGCTGAAACCCAGTTTTCACAAATAGCCAATCATGCAAAGTGAGGGTAATAGTATTGGCAAGCTCACTCGGCGAATAACCAAAGAGGCTGCGTGTTGCACTTTCTGAAATCCAGCCTAATTCTTGAATCATCATCGCTTGGCTATGCAGATGACCTTGTTCAGGCCAAATAAACGCAATACCTAACCATTCAAAGAGAATGCTTAATAACAGGGAGATTAACAATGCAGCCAATAAGGCTGAAACTGTATGACAAGGTCCTTTTTTCTTGCTTGAACTTGAGGTTTGTTCACTCACTGAAGTGCGTCCTTATGCGATAACTGACAGTGAATAAGGGCGTAGCCTTGCTCATTTTTTGTTGACACCAAATAAAAGCAGGTTCGTTGTGTTGCTATATCTTCTTCGCGTAAAGGAACATCACTGGCTGTCCACAGTGAGATGCCCTCATCAGCATACTTTGTGGCAAATTGATGCACGGAATCTTGACTTTCAACCCACTTATTCAAATAAGGCTCAAGATAAACAAGCAACGCTTCTGAATTAGGTAACCCACAAGAGACTGCAAAATCAGCGTCAAAATTAATGGTACAATTTGGTAAATCTAATACATTAGTTTCTTTTTCAAACGTCATTCTTCTTCTCCTAAGTCTTCTTCAGTCTCTACTTGACTGACAGGTTCGCCGTCATCCTCTTCTGGCATATCAATATCGCTCCCCCAATCCACCTCTACCTTGGCAATACGTTCTTCTGCAATCATCTCTTCAAATGAACTCGCAATATCTTTTGAGGGGGTATATTCCTTAAAAGCAGGCTCCCACCAATTTGCTGCCACATGGTAATGCTTTTGCATTTTCTCCAAAAGTTCTTGCATCGAAGCGGGGATCACATCGTCTTTATCAATGGCAGGCAGTGGCATTCGCACTTTATATAACGTACTCCCGTTCATCAAAATAAATGCCTGTCCCTTAGGGAGGTTGGTGACATTCGCCACATCTAATAACGGCACTTCTTTTTGTGAAATCCGCTCTCCTGTATTGGAAGTGAAGGCTTTGTCATCATCAGGATTGCTTGAGTCGGTCACACTTGAGGTAACCATACTCTGTAAAATCGTCACCCGATGCAGTTGATCGGTAAGCAATTTTGCGGTTTCAGGCGATTTAACCCGAAACATAATCAAAGTATTAAAGTTCCCAATAGTTTGCTCGGCTTTGGCACGATTGCCCAAACGGGCTTCAATATCGGCAATGGTTTGGGTATAGGCGGTCACTTGCATACCTGCCCCACGTCCTTTATTGATAAGGGGGATAAATTCATCGCCCATCAGCTCATTAAACTCATCGCAATGTAAATTGATTTTTACGGGTTTATTTGAACCGCCAAATGCCTCAGGTAATCCTTCATTCACACCGTGCTTATAAATATGTCCAGCCATTGAAACGAGATCGGCAAACATACTATTACCTACCGCTGCTGCAACCGTGGCATCAGAAAGTGCATCAAGCCCAACATACACAATGCCTCGTTTACGGATCACTTCTTCCCAATCAAAAATCGGTCGTTCATCATTCACATCCGTATAGTCTGGCGATAATAACTCTTCGATTTTCCCCGTGGTCAATTTTTCCAAGAGCGGTAATAATGACGCCACAATTTTATCAAAATAGGTTTTATCATAACGTACAGCCGTCGCCAATCCCTCCAGAACAGGATCGAAGATTTTATTTTCCAAAATATATTGATTGATCACCCAAATCAGTGGGCGGTCTTTCATACCAAAGGATAAATTTTTTACATCAACGCCTGCGGCAATGCTTAATAGCTGTGGCCAAAGTGCAGGATCACGGGCATCAAAATAGGTTTTAGCATAATTAAGAAACAGGGAATCAATATTTTGTACAAAACGAGAGATTTGCGAATAATTTGGACGCTCCCCCATTTCAACTAAAGCTCTTGCAACAATATTAACAAAACGCCAAGCAAATTCTTTAAAGGCGGCAGAATTACCCGCCCCACTTAACTGCCCTGAAATCCTCCCTGCAACCTCTGAAACACGCCCAAAGCGTCCAATAGGATTATAGCGTGCTGAACGTTCAGGATAGCCCAAATGGAACATATAAAATTCCTTATCACGTCCAGCCCGTTTCGCTTCGGCATACATCCGTTTTAACATATCGGGATCACCTTTGGGATCAAAAAAGATGACCACTTCGCGCTCTGCTTGCGTTTTCCCTCGATGAATATCTTGCGTAACAAGGACCTCAGCAAAACGGGTTTTCCCTACCCCCGTCGTGCCAAAAACAGCCGTATGTCCACCGCGTGAATTTAACGGCTGCATCACATCAACTTCATTGAGTTCTATGCCATGAATTGCAGGAATCCCTTCAACAGGCGGCAGGGGTCTCACGGGATTAAAGCGAGAGTCAGAAGTTGTGAGTTTAGTAATAAAATTATCGTGATGTTTTTCATATTCTCTTGCTCGATTAAAAAATTTAGAAGAGCGGAGGTATTTTTTTCCCTCTGCCGAAAAGCAATCATACAATCGCTGAGTATGTTCAGGTTGCCATTCAAATCCGCGACCAAGAAATAAAAATTTCTGGCTAACAGGAATTTGACGACTGGTTAACGCATAATAAGGTAGACGCTTTAAATTCCGATGATAACGCACAATACGCCACCCTTGTCGAAAGCGAAAATAACTGATCCCGCCAAAGCCCGCAGCAAGTCCATAGCCAATCATAGGATTTAAGGCAAGAGACCAAGGCGCTACTGCACAAATATAGGCACAAGCAGCATGAGCCGCAGCGGGATAAAATTCCACAGGGGGACGCAGTAGCCCTTCTAATAAATACTTCGATGCCATTATTGTGATACCCCTGTTTCAGTGATTAGTGCAGGATAATGACTCAGCTTCAAACGACGACTTAAATCGTCCGCACTGGTTGGTAATAATGGCACATTTGGGGCAAGCTCACGTAGCGCGGTCAATTCCTCAAGGGTTGCTACATTCACCACTAACCCCACCGCTTGATTGGCTAATAATACGTTATAATGTTGTTTAAGCCATTGACGAGATAAGTTATCTACTCCCACTAAAAACAGCGGTGACATCCCAGTAAGATCAAGTGCTATCGGGCCGACTTTACCCGGGGTTAAACGATGGGAAACCACAGGGAGCATATCGGCCTCACTAATGGTATCAGGGATGGCATTCGGAAAATTGGAGGTATTTCCGTCCACCTCAGGCTGAATTCCTTCATAAAAACGTACCGCACTTTCACCACCTAAATCGGCAATGACGGGCAGTTCTGCCGAAACGGTATTTGTGTAGAAAACAAACATCGTACCTAAAATAAGCGAACGAAATAGGTTCATTTATTTTCTCCTTAAAAAACACACATAGACGAAATAACCTATCACCGAAAAATTCAAACTAATGAGTAGCGTAACCCAATAAATCTGATTGAATAGGGCTTGATAGGCTAAAGGGTAACCTTGCAATCTAGCTAATTGAGCTATCGTTGTCTCAAAATGGTCAGGTGAGAAAAAATAGAGCCATACACAACCATAAACGACGAGAAAACAAACCCCAACGCTGAAAATAAATTTGATAATGGCAGCAATTTTTTTATTCATCATATTTCAAATCTCGTAAATTTCTCTTATCGTTTATTTTGGCTCAACCCAAACAAGCGGTGTACCTTGTGGTTCAACCCAAAAAATGGCTTGATTTTGCACCGCACTTTTAGGGGATACCCAAGCATAGTTTTGTTCGTTTAAATGGATTCGGTTATTGGCAATGTGTTTATGCAGTCGATAACGCTGGCCTTGATACGCAAGAAATTGCGCAACCGACATCCCTTTACGCATACCATTGCGACGCATATTGCGAATATCTTCGGCATTCGCACGCCCTAACAAGGCTCGATGCAATCCCTCTAAACCAATGTTATGGGCAAGATAGAGATGTTCATCAGTCGGTTTAATGCCACGTAAGGCAAACTGTTCCAAATGCCAACGGGCTAATAACGCAGTGGCATAGGTATTTGTGCGGTGATGACGACGTGGATCGGATTTTGTGCCACGATTGGAGGGCGTAATTAATCGCATTCCAAGCATTTTCCCTCGCGTACTCTGTGCTAACCAATTCCACGTTTTTTGTGTAAACTGCCCAACGCCTAATGCGCCTGTTGGAGAACGTTTTCCATACCAACCATCTTCCATCTTCACCAAACCTCTTAACATCGCCTCACTCACTTGATAATGTCGTGCCGCATTATGGATATCTTGATCGATGTCTTGACCAAAACTAAACGCCTGTGCCGAAACCGTACAGGTACACAACACAAAAATCCCCACTAATAAACGAGTGATTGCCATTGTCCGTCCTGTTGAATTTGAAATGCGGCGGGCATTTTGCCTTTCGCATACTGCAACCAATACCCCGTATCGTGATTTAGGGTAATTAACCGTTTTTTCACCTTAATCGGATCAATCTGATGTTTCTTCGCCCACGCTTGAATCGCTTTATTATTCCCGCCGACGATATAAATATCGACAGGGGTGCTATTGCCTACATGGGAAAGAATACGGCTCACATCCGCCTCACATTTTGCACAGTTGTCTAAACGGGTAAAATAAATCACCCGTCCAGCCGATTGTGAAATATGCGGTTCAACCTCAAACGGCAATTCATTAGGATAAAGTTTGGCAAAGGCTTTATCATAGGCACGCTGAAATGCAAGCTCCCGTTCAACACGTTCATACATCTTACGGGCTAAGAGTTCAGCATATCGGGTACGTTCTTCCTCGGTTTTTGCTTCAATGCCCAAGGTCGTTAAGGGGTCAAGATTCGGCGACCATATTCCCCGCTCCCCTTTTTGTAATTCAAGGTAACGTTGCCATTCTTCAGTGGTCAATCCCCATTCCTGGGCTTTCTGTTGTAATTCGGATTGGGTGAGGGGATGTGTATCTAGCTGCTTTTCAAGGGTTGTCGTGTGGCTTGACGTTGCTGAAAGTAACGATGAAGAATGCGTTAAGGAATCCGCATTTCCCTGAAACGAAATGCCTATCCCCAATATGGACAATGAAACCCACTGAGCCAATTTATTCATTGATCACCTCAGTTTCTGTCGTGGTTGAAATGATTTCGACACGTTTGGTTTCCACATCAATAGGCTTATCACGCGGTGTAAAACACACCGTACGATTAAACGCATTTAACGTCATTGCGTAGGCAGGACCTGCCAACATTTGGAGGGCTTCACGAAGTTTGATTGGTCCAAATTGACGATGAACTTTAGGGAGCGGTAACGAAAAGAGCGACGCTGTTTGATTAAAATGAGAACCTGCACAAAGACGCAATCCTGTGCCTGACAAGGTGCGTGTTAAACCTTGTTCAACGGTTACCACATTAAGGTTTTTTTTCTTTGGCAACATATTTACCGTCACCATCTGTTCCAGTAAATACTTCTGTCCCTCTTCTGGTGAAGTGTTCACAAGCGTATAACGACCCTGACGGATTATTTGTGTTTTAGATTCATCTAAGCTTTGATAAATATCTGGCACAATAACTTGCTCAAATTTCACTGAAGGCGGAGAGGTATTTTGTCCAATAACCACTTCTGGCTCGGGGAAGCCCTGTGTTTCAGTAGCCGTTGATAAACCTTGTTGAGGGTGTTGAACACAACCGAGCATTGTCACACTCACACACCCTATAATTAAAAGTGAAAAATAAGATTTTTTCATTGTTCTTCTCCAAAGCTAAATTGATGAATTATCGCTTTACTATGGAGAAGATAAGATGGAAGTGGAATAATTTTTTATTCTGGCAATAGAAATAAATAAACGCATAGCATTCTTGCTATTAAGTCATACATTTAGAGAATAAATGGCAATAAGAAACCCGTTTATTACACAATAAACGGGTTATGGTTAGTGAGTTAATTTTACTTACATAGAACAGGATTACCTTCAGTATCAACTTTTACCGTTAAAACTTCATTTTTTATCCTTAAGTAAGTAACATCATCAATACAAATTTCTTGTATTGGCGAACGAGAAAAAATAGCCTCTCCAGTCACGTTCTCATATATCAACATAACGATTAGTGAAAGTAAAATAACGGCTGAAATAAAAAATAACCCTATCAATAAATTAGGTAAATATTCCTTTTCATTGTTCATAAGTTCACCTCAATTTTTATTCAAAATTTCAAGGAAAACCTCCCATAGGGAAAGTTTCCCTTATGGGATATAGTACGACGAACATTCGCCATACTTGGACGTTAATGTAATGTGGATTTGATTTCTTCCACTTTTGCCATAAACGCATTAAGCGTGTTAATCGCTTCACCATCAATACAAAAATGGCTGTCGAAACCATTTACAAAGGTGAATACCTTAACTCGCTCATCGCCCTCCTCTAAACTAATCTGTTCAAAAAAGAGACTTTCGAGTCGTCCAATAACGAGGCTTTGGTAAATATTGCCAAGATGAGGAATTTCCTCACAACCTCGAGCCACTTCCCAAACCTCGCTATCTTCAATTGTGGCATTAAAGTGATAAAGAATGCCCTCCCAGTCTGCTAAATTTTGGCTAACAGAATGGAGATAGAGTTCAGGCATAATATTATTGCAGTACATATGTGTTTCTCCTAAATAATCAATCAGAGAGAAACACACCCTAAAGGGAAGTATTTCCCTCTAGGGTTAAGATAGTGTAATAATTAGTTTACCTGCACAGATAAAGCCACTTGTCCTTTTTCTTGTTCAATGAGCATTAAGGCATCATTGAGCAAACGATGAACTTGCTTTTTCCATTGCTGTAACAACTCCCACGGATTTTGTGGTACTTCAGCAAAACCACGTTGTTTCACAAGGTCAATAATACACTGGGCTTTATGCATAATACTTTCAAGCTCAATGACTAAACTGTTAACCAAATAGGTTTTACCTGGCGAAATAAAAGAGAAATTACGCATTTGTGCATTGATTTGTTCCATTGCCTCTAACGCCTGCTCTGAAATTAGTTGAAAATCCCAGTGCGTTGGTTTGAGTTCAAATGGACGCCCAAAGGCTAAAAGTGCGTGACTGCCATTTAACAATTGTTGACATTGTTGAATAAAGGCTGGGTTTTGCATTGTTTTTTGAAAACAAGCATGTTCTGGCTCAAACGCCTGAATACACGCAAAATCCATACTCATTGATTCATCACATTCAATCTCACGTTGACATTGTGATAATTGACGATAAAACCCTTTCACTGAGGACAGATGCGTCAACTCACTGACACGATCGCAGAGTTTATAGGTTAAATAGATGAATCGTTGCTGAATATTTTTTACGGTTTCATCGTAAATTTGAGCCGCTTCCAAAACTTGGTTTACCGTTAATGTTGTCATGGTGTTTCTCCTTAATTGATAAAAAAATGAAAGGGAAACGCCCCATAAGGGAATGTTTCCCCTATGGGTAGATAAAGTGCGGTCAATTTTCACCGCACTTTTAACGTTAAAGATAAATGTGCTTAATCCCAAAGCAATGTCGCTAACTCCACTTTTTTCGCCAATTCATTGACTTTTTTCTTGGCGTAAGTGAGGGAATAACTATGTTCGCGTTTTTCTGGATTGTCTTTCAAATCTTGATGGTTTTCCTTAGCTTTAGCCAATTCAACCTGAAAATACGCAAGACTTTCTGGCATAGATAAATCAATGACTTCTGCACGCTCTCGCCAATAAGGGATTTTATCCTCATAACACTCGGCTTTTTGCATTTCTTCGACCGCTTTATCCATACGTTTGGCATTTCGCTCAATTAAGGCACGATGTCGTCTTTCGCTATGATGTCCCACTTTAATGGGTTCACCGAGGCTTAAAAACTCACGTCCTTCATTTGCAGCGTCACAATACTGTTCGCTACGCGTTTGAGCATTGTCTGCCACCGTTTGATAGTGTGCAGCTTTTTTAAGTGCATAGGTCTGACGGTTTAATCCATCACAACGCACGAAAGAATAAAAATAGAAGTCATCTTGTTGTTTCACAAGGTTGTAGATTTCTACTTTCGTTTCTTTCCCATATTTACTGGTTAGCATGACAATATCCCCTCGTTGATGAGGTTCAGGGCATTTCGCCAAAAAGACATTTGGAACAAATTTTGCATACGTGTTAAGTGACATAAGATATTCTCCTAATAAAACAGGGAATATCTGCCCCACAAGGGAAAATATTCCCCTATGGGTATAAGTCGGAATCGACCTATTCAAAAATAGGTTGATTTAATGTGAAGAGTTAACGGGGTTTGGCTTGTTTATCTGCTTTCACGTTTTTTCCAGAAATCAGATCCCAATTCGCCCAATATACCAAAGCGGTAAAAGTACCTGCTGCCAGGACTAAAACACTTGATACACCTAATAACCACCAGTTCATACAAGCCTCCTTAGCGATGTTGCTTCGTGCGTTTGACTGGTTTATGTGCCTTTTTTGACATTATATCTGCCACATAATTGAGAAGCAAACCTAATAACCAAAAGGTAATACCAACAGTTAAGAGTACAAAAGCCTCTATTTCATCAATATTATCTTTAGCTAAGACAAAACCAATCAATCCAACGCCAGCGATGGTTCCCGCTTTACGAAAATCCTCCGCAATATATTGCAACGTTTTCGCTGGAATTTTGTTAAAAAATTTGTGAATCATATCGTTCACCGCCTTTCATAAAATTAAGGGAACGACACCACAAGGGACATCATCCCCTATGTGGGTTTGAGTGAGTGTTAAAACAGACCAATCAATGATTAATCATCGCGATAAATATCACCTGAAACCGTATTGACCGCTCCCTGTATCCGTTGTGCTTGCACATCACCATTCACGGTTTTAACACTACCAGACACATCGCCGTGTATAGACACATCACCATTGACCGTTTCAATGTGTTCGACATTACCTGTTACCGCAATATCGGTGACATTGCCTGCATCAATATGATTCACATTACCGAAGACTTCAATATGTAAAACGGGTGCTTTTTCAAGCACAATCACCTGACCATCAATGATAAGCTGTGGTGCTTGAATTGACACTTGCCCATTCTCTATTGAGATGGTTTGTGATGAGGCAATCATATTTTTCACATTGCCGTGAGCAATCTGAGTGAAGACAGGTTTCCCGTTAACATAAATACCTTGTTTCATTGTATTCTCCTGCTAAAAAGAAAATGAGGATAAAGAAAAAGACTGACAAATGTGCCAGTCTTTCCGTTGAGTATAATGATTAAGCTTGTGGTGCTGATAATTCTACGTTGGCATTTTCAACATGTTCTGTTTTTGCTTCAGTAGAACTAGAATATTTGAGTTCACCATCAACTTTAACCATTTTTATGTTAATCAAGCGACCTTTCAATGCCACGCCTGTATCACCTTTCTTGTGATTTTTACCGTCTTTTTGATAGGTAAAGGTATCAAACCAAAGGTCTGACATCACAAAGGCGACCAAGACTTTTTTGTTAGCATTTACAGCATCTTGACAACGTTTAACCAGATTTTCCGTATCTTTCCCAACAACATTACAGTTGAAAAAACGGTATTCAGGTTTAGAAGACTCTCCTACTAATGCAGCAATATCGCAAGAGTAGAAAGGCGTTCCTTTTTTCGGCTCAACTAAACGGATATTGTTCAAGTAGCCTAAACCTTGAGTATGAAGGTTAAAGAAATTTTTTTGTGTAGATGAGTTAGACATAATGTTTCTCCTAAAGTAAAAATAAAAAAAGCGGAGAAACATCCTTACCCAACACGGGAAAAATGTTCCCCGCCAGGGTTAAACAGATGAGGCAGCATTCCTGTTTTCACAGCGTCATCTTTCAGAATGCTGATGACATTTCGGCTGGTATTAACACAACTACCACTGCGGGCTAGTCCGTTGCTCTTTCAAGTGTTTGGCAACTTCTAAGGGCTACAACGTAGCGACTTAATACCCACATTAAACCGCAAAATCGTCTCTCTCGTATAGAAAGAATTAAATATTAATAGAAAAGAATTTTGATCCAAAAGTAAATAAGCCATAAATGAACAATTCACTTATGGCTTATTTACTTTTTAAGATAACAATTTGAAAAAATTGTGTGAATGACAGACCAATATAAATGGATGATTGAAATCTTCCCATCTTCGTTACAATGTTTGATTTCCTATCGCATTTACCTGATTACATTGTGGTCTTTAATCAGTATAACGGAGGCATCTCAATCGATACAAAGGGCACCCAATTTTTCACCAGTGGGCTCTGGCTAGGATAAAGAAGCAACGTATTGCTAAGTCGTCATACCACTTAATAAAATGCGATGATGACTTAGCAATCACGCGATTGTCGATAAAAAGATAAAATACACACTCCCAATATCACTGAACCCTCTTTCAGAGTGCTAAGGGTATTTCGGCACAACATTGATGACCGACAATGTTAAAACGGCTTACTTTTGCCTGCCATACTACCTTATTTGACGGACTGACGCAAATTTGCAAATTGTTGAGAAAGGTTAATCGATGTCGCTTTTCTGGCAGAGGATTTTTTCTTGGCGTTTGATTCAATATATTTACATTGTGGATAGCCCGTACAACCCCAGAAGTCCCCATTTTTCCCTTTCATTTTTCGAAGTCCCTTACCGCATTGTGGACATTTTTTAATGTCTATATTGCCCATTTTGATACCTTGATGCCCACAGGTTTGAATAAGATGACGAATAAACTGTTCTTGCTTTTGCATAAATCCTTGCAAGCTCATTTGGTTCTCGGCAATTTGGTTTAAGGCTTGTTCCCACAATGCCGTTAAACCAGGATCTTTTAATACCGTCGGTAAATTATCAATCAACATGGCACCTGCCTCTGTCGCCACAATGGATTTCCCCTTTTTCTTGATATAACCACGATCATAAAGGGTTTTCATAATACTGGCTCGAGTGGCTTCTGTCCCCAGTCCTTCTGTTTCGCGTAACTGTTTCTTTAGCCGTTCATCGGTAACAAAGCGGGCGACATTCACCATTGCCGTGAGCAATGTGCCTTCTGTATAGTGTGCAGGTGGTGTGGTTTTAAGCGATTTTACTTCCGTATTCATCACCTTTAACATTTGCCCACTATTCAGTATTGGCAAACCTTGTTTCTCTCCCTGTGCTTCTTTAGAAGCACGAAACAACGCTTTCCAACCCAAAACCACAATCACTTGACCTTTGGCAATGAATTGATGCTCTCCACAAGATAGCTGAATCTGGGTTTTGTCCACTTCAAAGTGCGGTAGAAATTGAGCGAGATAACGACGTCGAATTAAATCGTACACCTTAAATTCATTTTCATCCATTTTAGTAATATCAACAGGCTGTGTTGTGGGAATAATCCCATGGTGAGCGGTAATTTTTTTATCATTCCAAGCACGGGATTTTTGGCTCAAATTAAGCTGTGTTCGTAAAGGCTGTAACTTAGGATCTGACTGCATTAGGCTACTGATGACCTGAGGCACTTCAAGTAATTGTGCTTCAGGTAGATAACCGCAATCCGTACGCGGATAGGTGGTTGCTTTATGTTTTTCATAAAGGGATTGTGCAATATCAAGCACTTGTTGCGTTCCTAAATCATAGAGACGATTACATTCTGCCTGTAAATCACTTAATGCAAAAAGTAACGGCGGACTTTCTTTTTCCCGCTTTGTTTCTACATTCTTCACTTGCACTTGACCCGCCTGACGAATCTGTTGCTCTGCCTGCTGAACAACCTTTATCTCTAAACAACGCCCCTCTTCATCACAATATTTTTCAGGAACTAAAAGACTCGCCTCGAAAGACTGCGTATTGGCTCCACAGACTTGCACCATCAAGGCATAATGCGAGGTCGGGACAAAATGAGCAATTTCCTTATCTCGATTCACTACGAGAGCCAATGTAGGACTTTGCACTCGCCCCACCGAAAGCGGCGGACCTTGATAACCTTGTTGCTGTGCCAAAAGGGTAAACATTCGACTACAATTCATTCCAATTAACCAATCTGCCCGACTACGAGCAAGCCCCGCATAATAAAGTGGCAAGGTTTCTTCATTAGTTTTAAGGTGGCTGAGGGCTTTACGTACACTAATTTCATCAAGTGCGGTGATCCATAGCCGCTGAATATGTCCACGATAGCCCGCAATGTCCAATAACTCACGGGCAATCGTTTCCCCTTCTCGATCAATATCAGTTGAAATCACCACCGTGCGTGCTTTTTTCAGCAATGCCATCACGGTTTTATATTCTTTTTTTGCATCAGGTTTAGGGGAAACTTGCCATTGGGAAGGGATAATTGGGAGGGTATCTAATCGCCACGCTTTAAGTGCAGGATCGTATTGTTCTGGCGAAAATTGTTCGACTAAATGCCCTCTTGCCCAAGTCACAACGATTGTGCCGTCAGCTGTAGATAAATATCCTTCCCCTTTTTGGGTTGCCCCCAAGACTTTTGCAATATCCCGTCCTTGACTGGGTTTTTCGCATAGAAATAATTTCATTTCACTTACCTTGAAATAATGTTTTTAACTCAGGGCGATTCGTCTCAGCAATTGTTAAAATTGCTGAAACAATTTCTTGACAGAAAGAGCAAGATTGAATGTAATGACAATCATCAGGTTTTTTAATGAAATGAGACTGGAGAATATCCTCCCAATCATCGGGATAAACGCCCCCATGGATACTTATCAGATAATGTTTAATCTCTTCAATTTCAGCTTGAAGTACCCAATTTTCAAGTTCAAGCTGTAATTCGTGCAACACTTGATGACGAGTTCGAGGAAAATCCATTATGCTCTCCGTTATTCAATGATAATTTAGGGAATATTTAATCAATAACGATTTTTGCGCACAATTTCTTATTCTTTAAAATGTGGAAATAAATATGAAATGGAAAAAAGTTAGAATCGATTTTACAGAAACTGTTAAATGCAAATTTTGCAATAGGATAATTAACTCAGGTAAAGGAATCTTGATTCAAAATGAACACGGTGATTTCGCATTTTCTGGACCAACATGTGCTAAGAAAAAATCTAACATCACAAATTATGATGAGAATGTAATTGATATAACGAAAGGATGCATATTACAAGATATACCTCATTCCGAAAAATTAATACCACAACAAAAAATATTTAATGAAAACATTGCCACAGAATACGAAAACCTTACCCCAGAAGAAGATACACAAGTAGATAACTATCTCGATGAAAATGCAATAAGTGCTTATTTAACCTTACGCTTTGAAAAATTATCCCATCTAAAGTCCATTTTCACCTCCAAAAAACTAGATGATATTTATCATTCATATATCACTAATGGTAAAATTTCTAAACAAGATGAGAATTACATAAAACAAGCCATGTATGGAAATCAATATCCTCTTTTGACATATCAAAATTTACAATCCGTCTATGCAGCTGAATATTGGTTATTATCATTTATCAAATATAATTCTGATTCAGATTTAACCTTTATCAATAATGTGTTAGGTCAACTACGTAAAAAATTAACATTATCTAATAAACAAATTATTGCTATTAATAAATGGTTTATCCATTCTGAAGGTAAAACTGTAAAATTAAAGAAAAATAGTTTCATGAATAAATAATCTTTACAAAAAAGCCCAATCATCAAGATTGGGCAACACTGAGGTTTTTGAGCAAATAAACCTATTTAACCGCTTTTAAAATATCTGCTTTGATTTGATTAGCAAAGTCTTGAGAACCTTTCACCCTCCAAGAAATAAGGGTATTTCTGCCCTCTTTTTCTAAGATAACTTCAGCATAATATCGACCTTCTTTGCCAAAGGAATCTGCCATTCGATAATAAACGCCTGGCGTTTTTTCATGGACATAGCCGCCTTCGGCAATTGCGCTTTTCTTCCATGCACAGTTCTTATTTGATTCAGGATCGCATTTTAACATTTCTTCCATTGTTTCAAACCCCACATTACGCTTAATGCGTACGTATAGGGTATCAATATCTCGTTTGGAGGTTAAGGTATCCGAGAATTGTTGTTTATCCGCATTGAGCGTACGATTAATTTCTCCCGCCCAATCCCCTACTTTTTGGTTAATTGCAGAAAGTTCAGCACAACCTGAGATAATGCCCAATATAAAAAGTGCAGTTGTAATTTTTAATGTTTTCATTATATCAGCTCCAAATTATTAGCAAACTCAAAACGGAATATCATCGTCTAAAGGCATGTCATTAATATCTGACTGTGGTGCTTGCGTTGATTGTGGAGTGTTTCTTGGAGCTTGATGCACAGGCTGTGTAGGTTGCGCATATTGATTACGACCTTGTTGTGCCGCTCCAACTTGCGTTGCCTGCCCTGCTTGATAGCGCTCAGGACGGCTATCTAACATTTGAAGTACATCTCCTTGGATTTCTGTGGTGTATCGATCTTGCCCATTTTGGTCTTGCCATTTACGGGTTCTTAATCGCCCCTCGACATAAACTTTCGAGCCTTTGCGTAAATATTCTCCCACAATCTCAGCTTGACGACGATAAAACACAATCCGATGCCACTCGGTTAATTCACGTTTTTCACTTGTATTCTTATCTATCCAACTTTCACTAGTTGCCACACTTATATTGGAAACCGCTTCGCCATTCGGCATTGTTCTTACTTCAGGATCTGCACCAAGGTTACCCACGATAATCACTTTATTAATCCCTGCCATAATGTTGTCCTCACAAATGATTGATAATTGACGTTATCTGTATTAAACGTGATTTTAGTCAGGAATAAAGGGGGTAATTCAATTTCAATTTTAAATAATTATTGAGCTGCTATGGTTTACTTTAATTGTGAATGAAATTTCTATCTTTGACATAACAACCTCCATTATAAATAGCGTGTCAAATTAATTACCTAACTACTCTATTTTTTATCTACCAGATAAAAACCGATATAAGTACCATCTAGTATTTCATCTTTACACTTATCATTGCTTCTATTTAACTTTATTTCAATTGGTAAATTAAATTGCTCAACTAGGGAAAGAAATCTATTCTGGCTTAAATAAAATGCAAAAACCTGTTTTCCATTTGAAAAATCATATATATCTGCACTATCCCCATAGTGGGAACTTAAGTAAGTATAAAGTGCCAAATTACGGCTTTCACCTAACAATAAGTCTTGTTGTATACTTTTTGAATCTTCCCACGATGTAATGCTGTACGTTATATCAATAAAATGATTAAAATCTATTTGATGCTCCATTACTAATACTCCTCTATTAATCAGTGATTGTTATCTATAACCTATCCAAAGGTAATGCCATTTTTCGTTAAGGTAAGGGGCTTGTCCCCTTACCTTTAAAAGGCCTTTTATATCCAGCGAGTACAAACCTTGAAAATCCAATGAGTACAAACTCAAAATCCAACCATTACAAACTTTTTTAATTAGGCGACATTTCACCTTGAGTGATATCTTCAACTTCGGTTAATTTATCAATGGTTGCGGATAATTGTCGCATCATCGAATTTAATACCGACATTTGCATATTTAACACCAAGCGTTCTTTTTCCATCTGAGCAATACGTTTTTTAATGCCATCAGATACCGAACTATCTTCAACAAGTCCTTTCCAAATCAACCCGCCTTTTTCAGCGGATTGATTCGCTTGTCCAATCGTGATACGCCAACGTAAAAAATGCCCACCTGAAGAAGAGGCTTTATCTTGTATTAAACGAAACCCTAAGGCTTTTGTAATCTCATTGCTTCTTAATTTTTTGACAATATCTTGATGTTGGCTGATTAAATGCTCTCTCACTTGATAAAGAGAGAGCTGTAATTGCTCACAATCCTCTACACTATTTACTTCGCTAAAAAATTGTTTCATTACTGAATTCAGTGGAGTTTGTACCGCGAGATCCCGATACATATTTTTAGGAATTAATTCATTTTTCATCTTTATCATTACCTAAACCTTGTGCCATTCTTATGATGTTTTTTTATTCTGAGCCACTCTCAACAAACTCATCTTGTTCTGGTTCAGCTTCAGATGACGAGGCATTTTTTATGACTGGAGCAAAATTTGCACGTTTTTCACCCGATAAAATTTCAGGGGATAATTCATACTTCATCCGTTTTATCGCGGCTTTATAACGTGCATTATTTTCGATTGCATCACGACGGGTAATCCCAGAATGGCGATAATTTTCAACTAAACCAAAACATTGACGTATGAGTTTTGCCCCAGCTTCAATCCAATCTGAGGCCTCGCTACGCGTCATTAAGGCAATATGAGAGGCAGCCATTACCGCACAAGCGAGTTCATCAAATTTTAGAAAAAGGTAAATTAATTGATAGCCAAGTTGAGAATTAAAGGTCAATGCATAACGTGCGGGCTCTACTGATACTGAATTTTCCATATGGAATGCCGCAGGGATTTGTTCACTATAAAGGTAATTTACCTTATCAACCAATTGCTGCATTTCCTGACGATAACCCAGCACCTTGGTTTCAAACCGTAGTAAATAATCATCCGCATAAGGATCATCATTCGTTGCCGCACGTTGAATTTGACTCAATAAGCTCAGGCAATTCGGCATACTGATGATCCCTGCACGGGTAATTTTGCCTTGTTCATTTCGTACAGCTGCACGCCCCACCCATAATTTAGAGGCATGATGAGTATTGATGGTAATTTCAGGTGCACTGCGTAGTGGCCCTGGTCGTTGATTTTGAAGATCGGTGGTTGTCATATAAATACTCCTTATTCTATGGTTAATTTTTGTACTTTGGAGGGAGACCCTCCAGTGATTAATTTTTATACTTTGAAGAACCCTTCTTCACTGATTGTTTTTTGTACTTTGTCCAGCCCCTACACAGTGGCTATTTTTTATACTTTGTGTAGCCCCTACACAGTGGCTATTTTTTATACTTTGTGTAGCCCCTACACAGTGGCTATTTTTTGTACTTTGTCCAGCCCCTGGACAGTGATTATTTTTTGTACTTTGTCCAGCCCCTGGTCAGTGATTATTTTTTATACTTTGAAAAGTCCCTTTTCAGTGGTTGTTTTTTGTACTTAATTCAACAACTGTGCTTTAAATTTCCGTATCATTTCCGCTCTCGCTTGCCGTTGTTCAAGGGATGGCACAGGCGATGATATTTGTCTTTGTTTTGGCACAATCGCTTGTGGTTGTGATTGATTCACCACTGGCGTATGGCATTGGCTTAAGTGTTGTTCAAGCAAATATGGGGTAAATTGCCCCAAATGGGCTTTTCTTACTAAACTGAGTAAATATCCTTGTGGTTTCTTAATGGTTCCCTTTGCAAGGCGTTCGTGTGCTTCAAACAAAATGGCTTGGCATAGCCCCAAGTCTAGCCCTTCCATTGCTTTGGCTACAGCCCGTTTTTCAAAGTCGTTTAAGTTGAGCGTCCAATCAATTTCCTCTGGCGTACCTGTACAGTATTTATTTATAAATACAGTACTGTACTTGTACGTAGTATTTGCTGAGTTCCTTAATGGAACTGAGCCTAAAATCAATGAGTTAGCCTGTTTTTCTTGGCAGAGTTCCCTATTGGAACTTGGGCTATTTTGACTGAGTTCCTTAATGGAACTCGGTAAATTGGTCATTTTTTCACTGAGTTCCTCACTTGCTTGACCAAGTTCCCTATTGGAACTCAGCAAATTCTGCTGCACAGTATCTAAATTTAAATGAGAAAAATCAGCCTCTTTTTCATTTCCAAGACGAGAACAATAATCTTGATAACGAGCTTGCATCCAATCAATATGCGAAACATAATGCCACTGGGTTTTATCTGACAGAATATTATCGACAATATGCGTTGCAACCCCTCTCACTACAACGTCTTTATGTTTTGTGGATGAATGGAGCAAATGCAAGTAATCTTCGTTAAGTTGAATCGCATCTAATATGGGAATAGGCTCATCGTGCAGTAAATAGACATTCCCTTTTACTTGCCCTAATTCATTACGCACGGTTTCACAAAGGGTCAACCACCTTGTCAGGCGTAGCAGTAATAAGGTTTGGCTGACGGTTTTACGCGATAGGCTCGCATTCAAGTAAGGCTTATCTGAAAGCAGTTTTCCCAATACCTCGTAAGACGGAAATAATCCCCCTTGAAACTCTCTCGCTTTATGCTTGATAAGCTGCCAAGCAAATTTGGCTCGCGGGGTTAAATAAGGATCATAAAGTAGCCGTGTTGGCACGGTTTCGTGCTGATTTCCAAAAAAGAGTAATCCCTGCTCTGTTTTGGGCGATGTGGTGATTTGCTCAAAAATTGTCATGTTTAATTCTCCAAAACCTGTAGTGAATTATTCCGATTGTTTTGGGTCTGTATTTCGCTATAATGCTTTTGCTTTCTTAACAAAGCCACTTATAAGGGAATGCTCCATATAGCAATCCCGATCCCCCAAGAAGAGCCTGATACTCACCTTGGGGGACTCTTTTTTATTTTTTATGACGATACCAAGGCTCAACTGCACGCCAAATCGCAGTCAAATTAATTTGCGTTTCTTCCGCAAACAACATTAATAATTCCAGACCTTCCATTGATTCTAAACTCTGGATACTGCCTTTATGTTGACACCATAATTCCCATAACAGCGTCTTTTGCTCATCAGTGGCTGTCGCTTTTCGTCCAGGCTCTTCACGAATCCCCAATAAACTGCGTCTTGCTGAGACTTTCGTCGTACTCAAACCAAAGTAGGCATTCAACATCTGGATAGACGCACCAAGGAGCAAGGCTCTATCAATAATCATTCGTTCCTGCGAATTGACTTGTGCCATTTTGACCATTTTCCAAAAGGCACTGTGATCGATACTAATCGCTGCAATCGGCACTTTAGATTGAGCAATATCGTACATTTCATCAATGCTTAACTGTTGGATTTCACTGAGTTCTGCCGTTGAAAAGCCAAGGTGATGGCAGGTATTCACGTTACCTTCGCGGATATTATTGACAATGTGGTCTAAAATCACTTTATTTAAATTATCAAGCATAACGCCTCCATTAAGCTGAAGCCCGCAAATAGCGAACAAGACGAATGAGTCGAAATAGTTTCACCAAGGTGACATCATCAATTTTAGGTTCTCGATCTGCCGAACCTAACAATAATGCCGTATCAAGAAAACAGGCTTCCGAATAGGCTAGATTCTGTGTTTGCAACATACTGAGCAACTCATAAATGGTACGTTGGGTATCATCTTTTAAGGAATCTTCGACGGCTTTCATCTGAAAGCTGTAATCGACGGGCTCGTTTACAACGTGTTCAACGAGTTCATCAAGCCCAAACTGCTCGGCAATATCTAAAGCAAGCGAATAGGCTTCCGCTTTATGTTGGCGACTTGGGTACACCTGCCAAATATCCGCAACAGGTTGACGACCAACACAAGCAAATTCCAACCCATTTGCAATGGCTTGTTGCTCACGTTGAGCCTGAATGCTCATTCCTGGCGTAATGCCGTAATTTTGGGCAAATTGCTGGGCGAGATCTTGGGTTGGTTCAGAACGAGAAACCTCATCAACTGTTTCAGTATTCACCATGTCATTGACTGCTTCCGTTTCTAAACTATCGTGGCTGACATCTTCTACAAAAGTGCGGTCATTTTTTTCTGCGTTTTCGGTACGTTCATCAAAGATTGGTGTAATGGCACTTGTACTTTCTGATTCGGTCATCTCAACAGGTTGAACAGGTTCAGAAAGGGATTTTTCCAATTGCTGTTGCTGAAATCTCGCTACATCTTCTTCACTATGCTGAATTTGGGCATCAATTTCTTGCTGCTTTTTCGCCAATTTTTGGAATTTACGCTCATCGAGATCCACTTCCATATAGAGCATTTCATAGCTGACTTTACCCTCAAGGGCATCCGTCATCTCATTAATTAAGGCATCTTGAAAGGTTTTCACATTGAATGGGTAATCATCATTACAACGAGACAGGCTATTTTGCCAAATGGCTTCAAACGTGATTTCTGTTTCAAATTGATACTGTTGCCAGACTTCAAGGGCGTTATTGCGAATGGCTAACAACTTATCTATTGGGCTATGACCTAAGCCGTTAAACAATACATCTGGAATAAATGGATATAAATACTTTATACAACGCTCCATCTTAGTTATTAATACTTGAGATATAATATAACCATCATTCTCAAGTGCCGATGATAAATCTCGTGAAGATAGCTGTTTCCCCACTTTTTTCTCGTAGTATTCTTTCGCCTGCTGAATCCCTAGAGCTTTCTCAATAAAGGTTAAATCAGCACGCGTATCATTTTCAATTAAATGACCGATCAGCAAATCCAGCTCGGCTTCCACACTGTCGGCTGTTTCCCCTTTCCAAGGTTTATATAAGCATTCAATCGCCCAAAAACGCTGATCTTGGGTTTCACTGAACAACTCTTTTAAGGCTTGGATACGGGTATTTCCCCCGTCTGCGATGATATAAAACGGCTCACCTGGACGTTGGGTAATATTGGGCTTATGATCGAGTCCACGACGTCGAATGGATTCTTTGATCATTTCAAAATTAGGATTACGGGTTTTGCGTGGATTATGCTCATAAGGGCGTAATTTATCCAAAGTTACCGTAATATACTGAGAGGTTGTCGGGTAATGCGTTGCAGCCGCCCCTACATAAGAAGGCGAGGTATTCACCATTGGTGCAACATTTAAATTCCGTGCCACGGCATCTGATAATTTTTTGTTCTTAGTATTCATCGTAATATCCACCTAAATTCATTTCATTTTCAAATAAACTAAACTCACCATAAAAACGGCATTTCACGCTCCCTAATGGTCCATTACGTTGTTTGCCGATAATGATTTCAGCTAGCCCCCGATCAACACTTTCTGGGTGATAGACTTCATCACGATAGATAAATAGGATCACATCAGCATCTTGCTCTAACGAGCCAGATTCGCGTAAATCCGCATTGACAGGGCGTTTATTGGTGCGTTGTTCTAAACTACGATTGAGTTGTGAAAGGGCATAAACAGGACGCCCTAATTCTTTGGCTAAGGCTTTCAATGCTCCTGAAATTTGCGTGATTTCAAGATGTCGGTTCTCTACTCTGCCTGTGCCTCGCATTAATTGGAGATAATCAATGAACACCGCCGCAGGCAAACCATATTGGCGGCTATATTGACGTACTTTACTGCGTAATCGAGGGATCGTTAATGCTCCCTCATCATCAATAATTAAACGTTTGCTCCAGTCTTTTTGAATACGCCCCACAGCCTCAGAAAGTTTGCCCCAATCTTCTTCCTCAAGCTCAGTTGCTCGACGAATCTTTTGCAAACTTACTCGTGATTTCATTGCCATAAAACGTTGTAATAACTGGTCAGCTGGCATTTCCTGACTGAAATAAAACACGGGCTGATCCGTCAGCTTATCCAGAATACTTGCAGTGGCCGTGAGAGAAAGTGCCGTTTTTCCCATCGCAGGGCGAGCAGCGATGATAATCAGTTCCCCCGCTTGCCCGCCAGTGGTCAATTCATCAATTTGTTGAATACCTAATGGTGTGCCTGTAACAGGATCCGCACTTAAGGTAGATTGCTCCATCTTATCGAACATTTGCGAAAAAATGTCCGCTAATTGCACCGCACTTTTATCTGTTTGATTTAACGAAATTTTCGTATATCGCTGTTCAATCTGCTCGGCAAGTGCTGCCAAATTTTCCGCATTCTTAGGCTCCTTCATTTCACTTAAAATAAACTGCCCCAAGGCTAAAAATTGGCGTTGCCGACTATATTGTTTGACCAGCTCTGCATAAGCTACAATGTTGGCAACGGATGGCGTGTTATTGGCTATTTCAGCTAAATAGGCAATCCCCCCGACATCTTCCAGCCTGCCTTTTTCTTTGCAAGATTCCGATACCGTGAGTATATCAATGGCTTTATTTTGGTTAACCAGTGACGCAATAGTTTCAAAAATATAGCGATGCTCGACAATATAGAAATCTTCAGGGGTGAGAATGATCGCCACATCATCAAAGCAATCCGCATTAATCAATAACCCGCCAATGACGGAATATTCTGCCTCAAGCGAATAAAGCTCAGCGGGGGATTTTTTCGTTTTACGCATTATGTCCTCCTAAACCTTGCTCAAATTGATGGGCAAATTGAGGTAACAAATGCATACACAGTGCCTGAATTACGGCATACTCTGCTTTGCTATGTCGATAGACGGGCAATGAATAGGTTGCCGCCTCACGGTAAGCGACTTTGTCAGGAATATGAAAATCAAGGAGGGTTTTATCAGCACTTAAGTTTTGCTCAAAAAGCTGTTTTAGCTGACTAAGCACAAATTTCACATCATTGGTATGATCGACACAGTTAGGCACCGCTTTGAGCGGCGGGAGCGAAAACCCAAATGCCTCAAAGGTCTGCAATTCTTGGTACATACCTATCGTGCCGCGAAGAAATTCTTTTGCGGATAAAATATGTGGCAAGATAGGACAAAATAATAAATCGGCAGCAAGTACAGACATATCTACCGTAATATCTCGCGTTCCGCGTGTATCCACAACAATCACATCATAGCCTTTGAGTTTTTTCAGCAGAAAGCTAAACCGTATTGCACCATCAGGGGCATTGCGTAGCATCTGGCTAACATTATTTGTGGGATCGTTGGATTGAATTAAATCTAAATTTGGCAGGGTTGTTTTTGAAATAATATGGGCGGGATCGACATCTTGATAGGTCAAAAACTCGTGGATACCACCTGGTGCAACATAATCTAAGGCAAAATACGCACTGAGTGTCGGTTGCGTATCGGTATCAATTAATAAGGTCTTTAACCCGTGATCTGCACAAAATGCACCAATATTCGCCGCATTTGTACTTTTTGCTGAACCGCCTTTGGTCGATGCGATAGTAATGATGAATGGTTTTTTAGATAGATTTGAATTTTCCATTTGATACTCTCTTAACAAAACGATTGTTAATAAAGTATCGACTAGGAGTTAGATAGGATTTTGTAACATTACTAACCAACAAAGTTGGCTCCTCCTGCTGGACTTGAACCAGCGACATATGGATTAACAGTCCACCGTTCTACCGACTGAACTAAGGAGGAGTAGAAATGGTGCCTCGAGGCGGAATCGAACCACCGACACGGGGATTTTCAATCCCCGGGTTGAAGCTGTTGGTTGGATCTAATTTTTGGTAAAAGGCTTTTAATTCAGGTTTCGCTTCATATAAATGTCCGACATTATGTTCCGCTGGATATTGCGCCCCACGCTGATCAAGCAATGCCAACATTTCGTGTTCGATTTGTTCCCAATCATAGCCTTTTTTCACCAAATAATCTTGATGGAATACATAGCACATAAAATGTCCGTAATACAGTTTATGGATTAATTTATTTTCCAACTCTACTGGGAGTTTCTCGAACCAATCTTGATCATTACGACGCAAGGCAATATCCAATGCCACGATTTCTTCCACCTCTTGCTCGTGAATCGCACGATAACGAATTGCCGCTGATGCCACAGCAAAACGATGTAACATCGCTGCTTGTGTTTCTTCTGCACTGCATTCAAAATATGCCCCTTTGGACTTATCAGCAAAGCGTGTCTGCAAATATTCTCTGGCTTCTTGCACGCCATTCCCGCCCATTTTTAGGATTAAATGATGTTCATATTGATCGCGATAATCTCTCAAGCGTTGTGGCAAATGCTGTGGCAACAATTTAGAAACAAATTGCAACATTTTGTCGCTGATATGATTTGGTAAAAAAGTCAATTTTTTCATTAGGCGATCAGCTTTGGCTTTGAGCGCAAATAATTTTGGCAAACGGTGCGTGCCAAAACGTTTAATCACCCAGAACGTATCTTTTCCATACTCTGCCGCAATATCAAAAGCATCACGATGAATATATTCGCCCGATACAGGTAAGGTACTAAATTCTGCCAAAATATGACGGCGAATATCCGTTAAAACTTGCGTGTCATTTGTGCCAATATAAAACACCGCACTTTCTTTATCTTGTGGGAACGTATCCAAACGTACAGCAAACACCCCCAACTTTCCCGCACTACCAGAGGCTTCATAATGACGGTTAGGATCGGCATTAAAACGTGCTGGCGTGTCGGCATCAATTTGGCGAACGTGATTGCAATAATCGTGATCGTGTCCTTTTCCGCAGTCAAGATGAATATCTTTACGCTGATAACGTCCTGCTTGTAAGTTGGTAAGAATTTCTTCTGGCGTCTCGCCTAAATCAATACCAAGATTATTGATCAGATGTAATTCACCATTCTCATCTAACTGTGCATACAACGCCATTTCCGTATAAGCTGGACCACGTTGAACCAATGCACCACCAGAATTATTACAAATTCCACCAATCACCGAAGCACCAATACAAGATGAACCAATAACAGAATGCGGTTCACGTTTATATTCTTTCAGCAACATCTCCAGATCATTTAAACGCGAACCTGCAAAGCACACCACTTGCTCGGCATTATTAATGGGTTGAATGCCTGTCATTCGCATAGTATTTATCAAAACAATATCACGCTCGTAATCATTTCCTGCCGGCGTTGAACCTCCTGTAAGCCCCGTATTTGCTGCTTGTGAAATCACGATCACATCGGCTGCCACACAGGCTTTTAACACCTTCCAATATTCCAATAATGAACCAGGACGAACAACCGCAAGCACCTTGCCTTGCCCAAAGCGATAACCCGTGCTGTACTCTTCAGCTTTTAATGGATCGGTAATCAGATACTTCGGTGTAACAATTTGCGCTAATGTATCAATTAAATGCGTTGCAGACATACAATACCTCTTTAATAGAATGTAACAAGGATTTAACATTTACTATAAAATGAATATACTTGCATTTCAATGTAACTAATAAAATTATTTTGCTTTTCTTTTGATAGCAAAATAAAGGTTTTCTACCATAGAAAATAAATAATTCAAACGGGAAGATTATGGCTTATCACAAATCTCAATTTTGTGATGTAGTTCAAAGTTTTTAAAATTTTGTTAAAAAATTTAAAAATTTTATTTACCGCACTTTTCATTTTGTTTAACAATAGAGAAGATTTGATCTAACCCAAAATCAAATATGACAACACAAAAAATCCTTATTCATAACCAAGGCGAGGTTTCTACTAAAGGAAAAGCAATGGTTAGCAAGTTATTGTATAATGTCGCAATGATTTTTTACTGGAAATAAAGAATGAACATTAATTTTACTCAAATTTTTCAAGATTGTTGGTATTTTATGCGTAATCAAAGGACGATTACCCAGCAATTTATCTTTTTCTTTTTTATTAACGCACTAATTTTCTATTTTCTTTTAACGACAGTCGTACCGATGCCCGAAATCAGTCAGGCAAATGGACAAAGTTTACCCTTACCGAATAATATCAGTGCTGAATTTTTACTGTTAGGCATCGCACAACAATTAGTCAGCCTATTTCTTTCTTCTTGGGGTATTCTCACTTTTCACCGCATTAGTATTCAACAACAAAATCCATTAAATCAAAGTGCGGTGCTAACTTTACAACGTTTTGTTGGCGTAGTGGTCATTAGCTTGATTGGATTTATTCCGCTGATGATTGGCGTGGTAGAAAGCCTGTTCGCCATTTTACAAGGGCAATCGCCTTCAATGCTTTCTTTGGTCGCGATTTTGCTTGGCTTTTTTATTTTTGTGCGCTTAAGCCTTGCTTCTACAGAATATCTCATTAACCCTGTAAGCATTATGCAAGCATTGAAAAATAGCTGGTTAAGCGGCGTAAAACGCACTGCGCCGTTATTGATTTATTGTTTGTTAATTTATGTCGTACTGCCTTTTGTACTGAGACGTATCACGGCATTAAGCGACAATCTTATTTTCGATGTCCTAATGCTCTTTTTAACTGCCGTAGTGAGCGTATTTTCTTTACTTTTCACCTACCGCTTTTACAGCTTATTTATGCGCAAGGATCAACAATAATGAAACAGATTTTAGAATTTATTCCCTTACTCGTCTTTTTTATTGTGTATAAACTAGTGGGGATTCGTGAAGCCGCAATTGCCCTAATTATTGCCACCGTCATTCAGCTTGTGGTGCTAAAAGTCAAATACGGTAAAATTGAAAAACAACAGCTCATTATGGGAAGTGCAGTGGTTTTTTTTGGTGCATTATCCGCCTATTTCAACGAATTAGCATTTTTAAAATGGAAAGTGACGGTGATTTATGCCTTGTTCGCTTTGGCATTAATCATTAGCCAAGTGATGTTTAACAAACCGCTCATTCAGCAATTATTAGGTAAAGAAATTCAGCTACCTGATGCGGTTTGGTATAAATTAAATATGGGCTGGGCGTGCTTCTTTCTGCTTTGTATGGTGATTAATATTATCATTAGTCAATATTTCTCTGACGATATTTGGGTCGATTTCAAAACGTTTGGAATTATTGGGCTTAGCCTTATTGCAACAGTAGCAACGGGCGTTTATATTTATCGTTATCTTCCACAAACGGATAATAAAGAACAACAATAGGAAAAATTATGTCTGTTTTTATTGAAACCAAAACGGGGCGACAATCCCAAGGTAGTTTATTACTTCGTACATTAGCGATGCCTTCTGATACCAACGCCAACGGCGATATTTTCGGCGGTTGGATTATGTCGCAAATGGATATGGGCGGCGCTATTTTAGCGAAAGAAATCGCACACGGGCGTGTCGTTACCGTTGCCGTTGATAGTATGACCTTTATCCGCCCAATCTCCGTTGGCGATGTGGTATGCTGTTATGGGCAATGTGTTAAAGTCGGCCGTTCTTCTATTCAAATAAAAATTGAAGTATGGGCAAAAAAAGTGTCCAGTGAACCCATTGGTGAACGTTATTGTGTGACGGAAGCGATCTTTACCTTCGTTGCAGTAGATAATAAAGGAAAATCTCGTGCCATTCCGCGAGAAAACAACCCAGAACTAGAAAAAGCATTAGCATTAATGGCAAAACCCTAATCAAGGAGAACAACAAAATGTATTATGTTATTTTCGCACAAGATAAACCCAACACACTCGCTCAGCGTCTTGCTGTGCGTGAGCAACACCTCGCTCGTTTAAAACAATTACAAGCAGAAAATCGTCTATTAACCGCGGGACCAAATCCAGCCATTGATGATGAAAACCCCAGCGAGGCAGGCTTTACCGGTTCAACGGTTATTGCTCAATTTGATAGTCTTGAAGCCGCCCAACAATGGGCAAACCAAGATCCTTATGTGGAAGCAGGGGTTTATGGCGAAGTCATCATCAAACCATTTAAGAAAGTTTTCTAAGTAAAAACACTCAAAAAAAGCACCGCACTTTTCTTTTAGTTAACTCAAGTGAGAAAAAAGAAAAGTGCTATCCCTAACGATAAAAACAATAAGAGGAAACACAATGTCAAACTTTCTACACGATTACCAAAAACATATTGATGAACGTGCCGCACAGGGTGTTGTGCCAAAACCATTAGATGCCGAACAAACCGCACAGCTTATTGAATTATTAAAACATCCCCCAGCAGAGCAAACGGAATATCTTCTTGAGCTTTTTAAAACCCGCGTACCGGCTGGGGTGGATGAAGCCGCTTATGTGAAAGCCTCTTTTCTTGCCGCCATTGTCAATGGTAGCGCCCACTCTCCCTTGATTAGTCCTGAAAGTGCGGTACAAATTTTAGGTACAATGCAAGGTGGTTATAATATTGAACCACTGCTCCAAGCCCTTGATAATGACACCCTTGCCCCTTATGCCGTCACCGCCCTTTCTTCCACGTTATTAATGTTCGATAATTTCTACGATGTAGAACAACGAGCCAAACAAGGCAATGCTTACGCACAACAAATTCTTCAATCTTGGGCAAAGGCTGAATGGTTTTTATCACGTCCAAAATTAGACGAAAAACTCACTGTTACCGTATTTAAAGTATCGGGTGAAACCAACACAGATGATCTTTCTCCTGCTCAAGATGCGTGGTCACGTCCAGATATTCCTTTGCACGCTCTAGCAATGCTAAAAAATGAACGAGAAGGCATTCAACCAGATGAAGCCGGCAATATTGGACCAATTCAACAAATTAATGCCTTAAAAGAAAAAGACTATCCACTGGCTTATGTGGGCGACGTTGTAGGCACAGGTTCATCTCGCAAATCTGCGACGAATTCGGTGCTATGGTTTATGGGAGAGGATATTCCTTATATTCCGAATAAACGCGCGGGTGGCGTGGTATTAGGCGGAAAAATTGCCCCTATTTTCTTTAATACGTTAGAAGATGCGGGAGCATTGCCGATTGAGGTCGATGTAAGCAAACTCAATATGGGGGATGTGATTGATATTTACCCTTATCAAGGCAAAATTTGCCAGCATAATAGCGATCAAGTATTAGCCGAATTTCAGTTAAAAACCAATGTATTATTAGATGAAGTACGCGCTGGCGGACGTATTCCATTAATTATCGGACGAGGCTTAACACATAAAGCACGCCAAAGTTTAGGTTTAGCTGAAAATGATATTTTTGCCAAACCACAAGCAATAGCCGATAACCATAAAGGGTTTACCCTCGCACAAAAAATGGTCGGGCGCGCCTGCGGTGTAGAAGGTATTCGTCCGGGACAATATTGCGAACCAAGAATGACCTCTGTCGGCTCACAAGATACCACCGGCCCAATGACCCGTGATGAACTAAAAGATCTCGCCTGTTTAGGGTTTTCCTCAGATCTTGTGATGCAATCTTTCTGCCATACCGCCGCCTACCCTAAACCGGTGGATGTGGTCACCCATCACACGTTGCCTGATTTTATTATGAACCGAGGCGGTATATCGCTTCGTCCCGGAGATGGCGTTATCCACTCTTGGCTAAATCGTATGTTATTGCCTGATACCGTAGGAACAGGCGGAGATTCACACACTCGCTTCCCGATTGGCATTTCTTTCCCTGCTGGTTCAGGCTTGGTGGCGTTTGCTGCTGCCACAGGTGTAATGCCACTGGATATGCCGGAAAGTGTGCTTGTTCGCTTCAAAGGTGAAATGCAGCCGGGCATCACCTTGCGTGATTTAGTCCACGCCATTCCTTATTATGCCATTCAACAAGGCCTGCTCACGGTAGAAAAACAAGGCAAGAAAAATATTTTCTCTGGTCGCATTTTAGAAATTGAAGGATTAGAGCATCTTAAAGTGGAGCAAGCCTTTGAGCTTTCCGATGCCTCAGCAGAACGCTCTGCCGCCGCTTGTACCATAAAATTAGACAAAGCACCAATCATTGAATACCTGAATTCCAACATTGTATTACTCAAATGGATGATTGCAGAAGGTTATGGCGATGCGCGTACGCTAGAACGCCGTATCAACGCAATGGAAAAATGGTTAGAAAATCCTCAATTACTCAGCGCAGATCCTGATGCAGAATATGCTGCCGTGATTGAAATCGATCTCAATGAAATCAAAGAACCGATTTTATGTGCGCCAAATGATCCTGATGACGCTCGCCTTCTTTCTGAGGTGCAAGGGGATAAAATTGACGAAGTATTTATCGGCTCTTGTATGACGAATATTGGCCATTTCCGTGCAGCTGGAAAATTATTAGCCAAGTTTAAAGAGGTCATTCCAACTCGCTTATGGCTCGCCCCACCAACTAAAATGGATGCCAGCCTACTGACAGAAGAAGGCTATTACAGCATTTATGGTAAAAGTGGCGCACGGATTGAAATCCCCGGTTGTTCACTTTGTATGGGCAATCAAGCGCGTGTCGCCAATAATGCCACAGTGGTTTCCACTTCAACCCGCAATTTCCCGAACCGCTTAGGACAAGGGGCAAATGTGTATTTGGCATCAGCAGAACTCGCTGCTGTGGCTGCACTGCTCGGCAAACTGCCAACGCCAGAAGAATATCAAGCCTATGTGGCGGATTTACAGCAAGACAAAGAAGACACCTATCGCTATATGAATTTTGATCAACTTAATCAATATACGCAAAAAGCACAGGAAGTGATCTTCCAAGCCCCTGCTTAGTAAAACCTCAATCACAAAAGTGCGGTGAAAAAATCAGGAAAATTTCACTGCACTTTTCTTTCTATAAAAACCCAAACACCTTTATTTTGTGATTTCTTTGCGGATAAGAAGTGCGGTTATTTTTTGCTTATTTTTATTTCCTTTTTTCATCATTAATTATAGCCATTTAGTCTTTTCTATTTGACAGCAATATCCTGCCCTTTCTATACTAAACGGGAATTAGTCGGGGTGCTTTTTAAGCTGAGATGATACCCGTGAACCTGATTCAGTTAATGCTGACGTAGGAAACTAATTAGATCATATTCTTGCAAATAGCTATGTTGCAGAATATTCTTTTTTACCTTTCTAATTTCTTCCTTGCTCGTCAATATGACTTTTTAATCATTTAATTAATAAGGAAATGACAATGCAATTTAAACCTTTTTTCTCATCATTTTTATCAAAATGTGGCTTAATTTTTATTGTGCTAGGTGGATTCTTTTTATTTAGCCACAATGCTAACGCGGAAGGACGACTCAATATTTATTGTAGCGTGCAACATTCTGTGTGCGAAAAAATGGCTCAAATTTTTGCTAAAAAATATCACGTGGACACCAAATTTGTGCGTAATAGCACAGGGGCAACCTTAGCTAAAATCAAAGCAGAACAAGCCTTGCCACAAGCGGATATTTGGTATGGCGGCACCATTGAACCTCATTTTCAAGCTGCGCAATTAGGATTACTCGAACCTTATCGTTCGCCCCTACAAGCGGAAACAATGCCACAATTTAAAGCATTGCTCGACAAGCACGGTGATGTAACCGCAATTGGCTATATTATTGTGTTAGGCATTGGTGTAAATACGGAAAAGTTCAAACAATTAGGCATTAAGGACTACCCAAAATGTTGGAAAGATTTAACCGATCCCAAATTTAAAGATCAAATTCAAATGCCTGATCCGCGCAATACAGGTACCGGCTACACCTTTATCGCAACACTCGTGCAATTATTCGGTGAGGAAGAAGCCTTTCGTTATCTTAAAGCTTTAGATAAAAACATTTCCCAATATGCAAAAAGTGGCACAGAGAAATCCAATCTCTCGCGTGGGGATGCGGCGGTAACCATCGGTTTTATTAATGGTTATCAAACAGAAAAAGAAAATGGCGCACCAGTGGAAGCAATTTTACCTTGTGAGGGGGATAGCTATTCGCTTGGTGGTATCAGTATTTTGAAAGGGGCGAGAAATTTAGACAATGCGAAATTATTTATGGATTGGGCATTAACCCCAGAAGCACAAGAAATTGCGTGGCGTGAAGAAAAAATGTATCAAATTCCAACCAATATTCACGCTAAAGCCTCGCCAAATTCAACCGATCCAAAAACCTTAAAACTCATTGACTTTGATTTTGATCGCTTTGGCTCAGACGAAGAAGGAAAACGCTTAATAAAACGTTGGCTAGAAGAAGTGAAACTAAAGTAAGTTTACATTGACAAAGGATAAAGTGCGGTTAAAAATAACCGCACTTTATGATTTTTTACGTTAGGAAAGCTGTTCATAATGCGATACCAGGTTATTTTCGCAATTTGTATTATTTTCTTACAATGTTTTATTTATATTTTTAACCGCACCCTTTCTTGGCTTTATTTGCAAAATGCCAGTCCTGTTTGTCGTAAAATTTTCACCCTGAGTACTTATCTCGCTGCAAACAGTATTATTTTGCTCACTGTCTCGCGTATTTACCCGATGTTTCGCACTAGCGCTTTTATTTTGGCATTTTTGCTTTTTGCAAGCTTTGTCAGCTTAGCCTGTGTAGCTATTTACTTTATCTTTAGAAAACAAAAATTTAAGCCCAAATTGCACCGCACCTTAGCTTGGCTTTATCCTGTTGGTTTAATCAGTTTGATTGGATTGAGCGTCTATAATGCTTACACGCCACAAGTCATTCATTATCAAATTACCTTGGATAAACCTTTCAAACCCTTGCGTATTGGAATGGCGAGTGATTTTCACCTTGGACGATTATTTGGTGGCAAACAATTGGATAAGCTGGCTGAAATAATGAACGAGCAAAAAGTCGATATTATTTTACTCCCGGGCGATATTATGGATGATAATATTCGCGCTTATGTCGCAGAAAAAATGCGACCGCATCTTGCTCAATTACACGCCCCGCTTGGCGTTTATGCCACCTTAGGTAACCACGATTTCTTTGGACAACAGCAGGCGATTGCCAACGAAATTCGTCAAGCTGGTATTACGGTTCTGATGGATCAAGCAGTGCAAGTAGATAATCGTTTTGTGCTGATTGGGCGTAATGATGATTTATTTAAAGCGCGTCCAAAAACCAAAGATATAATTAATCGCTTAAATACCCATTTACCTATTTTTCTATTGGATCACCGTCCAACAGAAATTATGGCACATTCAACCTTACCTATTGATATTCAGGTTTCAGGCCACGCACATAAAGGACAAATCTTTCCAGCAAATTTAATCACAAAGGTGTTATATCGTTTAGATTACGGTTATGAGAAAATTGGCAACGGGCATTTTTTCGTTACTTCAGGTTATGGATTTTGGGGAATTCCAATGCGATTGGGATCGCAATCGGAAGTGTTTATTATTGATGTAAAAGGAAAAGAATAGGGCGTGAGAATGAACTTTCTAAATAAAAATTTAAGTAAAATTTACACCGCACTTTGTTTAGGCTCGGCAACGCTGTTTTCCAATGCCGTTCAGGCCGAAGGCAAGCTCACCGTCTATTGTAGTGTGCAAAGTACGACTTGTGAGAAAATCACGCAGGCTTTTAGTAAGAAGTATCATGTGCAAACTCAATTTGTACGTAATAGTACAGGGGCGACCTTATCCAAGTTAAAAGCAGAACAACACAATCCGCAAGCGGATGTTTGGTACGGCGGTACGATTGAATTACATTATCAAGCTGGCGATCTGGGTTTACTCAGCCCTTATCGTTCACCAATGCAAGCTGAAACAATGCCACAATTTAAAGCATTGTTAGATAAAAAAGGCGATCTGACGTCTATTTTATATATGCTCGTACTTGGTTTTGGTGTAAATACTGAAAAATTTGCTGAGCTAGGCATTAAAGACTATCCAAAATGTTGGAAAGATTTGCTTGATCCCCGCTTAAAAGGACGAATTCAAGTACCAGATCCTCAACTTTCCGGCACGACTTATACAGCGATTGTTACGCTGATTGAATTACTCGGTGAAGAAAAAGCCTTTGCCTATCTAAAACAGTTAGATAAAAATGTTTCTCAATATATGAAGAGCAATCAAGTTACCAGTAATTTAGCACGCGGTGAAAGTGCGGTCAGTGTTGGGTTCGTGCATAGTTATGCCACCGAGAAAGAAAATGGCGCACCAGTGGAAGCCATTTTGCCTTGTGAGGGTGATAGTTATTCCCTTGGTGGATTAAGCATTATTAAAGGCGCAAGAAACTTGGATAACGCAAAATTATTTGTAGATTGGGCATTATCTAAAGAGGCACAAGAAATTCCTTGGCGTGAGGCTGGGGTTTATCAAATTCCAACTAATGTGAATGCGCAAGCTTCACCCAAATCAGTTGATCCTAAAACCTTGAAGCTGATCAATATTGATTTTGACCGTTTTGGTTCGGCAGAAGAAGGCAAACGCTTAGTCAATAAATGGGTGCAAGAAATTAAATTGAAAAAAGAAAATTAACTTTTCGCAAAAAAATGACCCCACTTTTAATGTGGGGTCAGGCATTTTAACCTTTCAAACGTTCAAAGCCCGCTTTCAAATCAGCGATTAAATCTTCAACTTCTTCAAAACCAATATGCACACGGATTAATGTGCCAGTCAGTTTTCTATCAATATTAGGGCGAATTTTAGCAATCTCTTCTGGTTGATTATATAAAATTAATGACTCAAATCCTCCCCAAGAATACGCCATTGAAAACAGTTCAAAATGATCCATAAAGCGTTCTAATTGTTCTTGTGTTAATTTCTCTTTTAGTTCAAAAGAAAATAACCCGCTGGCACCCGTGAAATCACGCTTAAAGTTTTCGTGTCCCGGACAGCTTGCTAAAGCTGGGTGATAGACCGCTTTTACTTCAGGCTGTTGAGCTAACCATTGCGCAACTTTTATGCTGTTTTCTTGATGTTGTTTTAGGCGAACCGCTAAGGTACGAATACCCCGTGCGGTAACATAGGCGGTATCTGCATCCACCATTTGCCCCATTAAATAAGAATGTTCACGCAATTTATCCCAACAACGGGCGTTAGATACCGCAGTGCCGATCATTGCATCAGAATGCCCTACTAAATATTTCGTCCCCGCTTGGATAGAAATATCAATATCGTGTTCCAGCGCCTTAAATAACACGCCCGCCGCCCAAGTATTATCAATCATAATCACGACATCAGGATTAACCGCACGCACAGCTTTTACAATCGCAGGAATATCAGGCACTTCCATTGTCAGTGAGCTTGGCGATTCTAAGAACACCACTTTAGTATTTGGCTGCATTAAGTTGGCAATTTCAGCCCCCATCAGCGGATCATAATAGGTGGTACTTACCCCCATTTTTTGCAAAATTACGTTGCAGAACACTTGAGTTGGCTCATAAGCCGCACCTGTCATCAAAATATGATCACCAGTTGCCACAAAAGAAAGAATGGTATTGGTTACCGCAGCAGCCCCACAAGGGTAAAGATAACAGCCTGCCCCACCTTCTAATTCACACATTAAATCTTGCAAGGCAAAATGAGTGAGCGTACCGCGACGTCCATAATATAATGCGCCTTTAGTGAGGTTTTTGCCGGCTTCTTTTTTATCCGCTAAGCAATCAAAAACTAAAGAAGAGGCACGCTGAATCACAGGATTCACACTGCCTTGCGTCATTCTCTTTTTGCGTCCAGCGTGGACAAAGGTGGTGTTCGATGTAGTATTTGCTTTCATACATTTTCCTTACTTTTATTAAATTTAGGTAAAAATAATCAATTTAATAGATAAAAACAGTTATTCAAGTGCGGTGCTTTTCTTTAGAATATTTCCTGATTTACGCTTATTGTTGTTTAAGCATATCTATCATTAATTTTTATAGGAGATTTTTACTATGGTATTAGTAACTCGTCAAGCACCAGATTTTACTGCATCCGCTGTATTAGGCAACGGTGAAATTGTTGATAATTTTAACTTAAAAAAACACATCGAAGGTAAACCAGCAGTTATCTTCTTCTGGCCTTTAGATTTCACTTTTGTATGTCCATCTGAAATCATCGCATTCGATCACCGTTATCAAGAATTCAAAAACCGTGGTGTTGAAGTGGTTGGTGTTTCTATTGACTCTCAATTCACTCACAATGCGTGGCGTAAAACCTCTGTTGATGCAGGCGGTATCGGTGAAGTTCAATTTGCAATGGTTGCTGACGTTAAACACGAGATTGCTCAAGCATACGGTATTGAACACCCTGAAGCAGGCGTTGCACTTCGTGCTTCATTCTTAATTGACAAAGATGGCGTTGTTCGTCACCAAGTTGTAAACGATCTTCCACTTGGTCGTAACATTGACGAAATGATCCGTATGGTTGATGCGTTACAATTCCACGAAGAACACGGTGAAGTTTGCCCAGCACAATGGGAAAAAGGCAAAGAAGGAATGACCGGCAGCCCTGAAGGCGTTGCAAAATACTTAAAACAAAACGCAGATAAACTTTAATCTATTACTTGTTTAGCTTTATTTTCAATTTAATTTAGGAACTGGAAACTCACTAAGGTGAGTTCTCTTTACCTAAGGAACTTTTATAAAAACAATGCGTTATAAAAAAAGCTAAGTTTTCTAAACTTAGCTTTTTCTTTTAAATCAACTCATTAAAAAATTGATGAGGCAAGCGTTAGGATCACGCCTAAAGATAGCACAACCATCATCATTGCATAACCAAATGTACCCATAATTTACTCCTAAAAGTTGATAAAACTTGTCGGGATTATAGCAAAATTGTGAAAAAAAGAAACTTTCTTAAGTAAACAGGAAAAAGCTGTGATGAAGTGCAAATTTTTTCGCAATAACCCTTAACAATTCGATTTCGCCCTTTATAATAGCCAAAATTTTTTCGGAGGAATTATGGCAACAATTAAAGATGTGGCAAAAATGGCGGGCGTGTCCACCACGACGGTATCCCACGTAATTAATAAAACGCGCTTTGTTGCACCTGAAACAGAAAAGCAAGTACGCGAGGCGATTCAAGCACTCAATTATTCACCCAGTGCAGTAGCGAGAAGTTTGAAAGTCAATACCACAAAATCAATTGGTATGATCGTAACCACCAGTGAAGCCCCTTATTTTGCTGAAATTATTCACGCCGTTGAAGAGCATTGCTATCGCCAAGGCTATTCATTATTTTTATGCAATACCCAAAATGAACCAGAAAAAATTAAAAATCACCTTGAAATGCTTGCTAAAAAACGCGTAGATGGGGTGTTAGTGATGTGTGCAGAATACACGCAAGATTCCCTCGATCTGCTGGCAAATTTCACCGATATTCCAATGGTAGTAATGGATTGGGGACCAAATAATCAAAATACAGATATTATTCAAGACAACAGCTTTGAAGGTGGCTATATGGCAACCAAATATCTGATTGATAATGGGCATAAAGCCATTGGTATCATTGCAGGTGAATTAATTAAAACCACGGCTAAAACACGTTATGAAGGTTTTGTTAAAGCAATGACAGAGGCTAATTTGCCAATTAATCCCGATTGGGTAATGGAAGGTTTTTTTGAGCCAGAAGATGGCTATGAATGTATGAATAAAATCTTAAAGCAAGCACACTTACCTAGCGCGGTATTCTGTTGCAATGATGTAATGGCATTAGGTGCAATCTCTGCCATTGGAGAAAAAGGACTGAAAGTGCCTGATGATATTTCTATTATTGGCTATGACAATATTCACGCCTCGCGTTTTTATTCACCGCCACTTACCACAATACACCAGTCTAAATCTCGTTTAGGCGCACAAGCGGTGAATTTATTATTCCAACGCATTAGTGATAAATCAGGTCAGCACCAAATTATCGAAATGCACCCTGAATTAGTCGTTCGCAGTTCAGTTAAACAGTTATAATTCATCTCCTGCCCGTTACTATAACGGGCAATTTTTTAGACTAAATTTTAACAAATTACTAACATTATTAGATTTCATATAAAAAAAGATAAAAAATTCATAAAAAAACCACCACACTTTTGATTTATATTATTTTTTATCTTTTAAATAATTGACCTTTCTCCCTATTTTTGATTATATCTATCACAGAAAACGAATTTATTTTTTTGTGAGGTGCTTATGATCCAACAATACACAACACTGCGTAACAACATCAATATGCTTGGGCATTTCTTGGGCGAAACCATTAGTGATGCACAAGGTAGTGATATTCTTGACTTAATTGAAAATATTCGTGTGTTATCACGCAATTCCCGTGCGGGTGATGAAAAAGCACGCCAGCAGCTACTTGATACCCTCGCGACAATTTCTGACGAAAACATTATTCCTGTCGCGAGAGCCTTCAGCCATTTTTTGAACTTAACCAATATTGCTGAACAATACCAAACAATTTCTCGTCAGCATATTGACCAAGAATCTTCCGATCGCACGTTAGAAGCCTTATTTCAACGTTTAAAAGTACAAAATGTTCCTGTTGAGAAAGTCCTTGATGCGGTACAAAAACTGATTATTGAATTGGTGCTTACCGCTCACCCAACCGAGGTAACACGCCGTTCACTCGGGCATAAGCACGTCGAAATCAACCGCTGCTTAAGCCGTTTAGAACACGATGATTTAACCGAAGCCGAAACCACCAAACTTAAACGCCGTTTAATGCAACTTATTGCCCTCGCTTGGCATACGAATGAAATTCGTACCCAACGCCCAACCCCTGTTGATGAAGCCAAAGCAGGAATGGCAGTGATTGAAAATAGCCTATGGAAAGCGGTGCCAGAATTTTGTCGCCTATTTAATTTTCATTTAGAAAAAAACTTTGCGGTGCAATTGCCAGTGGATCTTGCTCCAGTACGTTTTTCTTCTTGGATGGGTGGAGATCGTGATGGTAACCCATTTGTGACTGCCCAAACGACTCGCCAAGTGTTACTAATGAATCGCTGGAAAGCAGCTGAGTTATTTTTAGAAGATATCAAAGCCTTAGCCGATGAACTTTCTGTAATTCAATGTACGCCTGAATTTCGCGCTAAATATGGCGATCACTTAGAGCCTTATCGCTTTGTCATCAAACAATTGCGTAGCAAATTGATCAAAACGGTGGCCTATTATGGCGATCAACTAGAAGGCAAAATCCCTGCTGTTGCGTCAGAAGAATGTTTAACTGATGATGAACAGCTTTGGGAACCACTTTATGACTGCTATCAATCTCTCCATCAATGTGGTATGCGAATTATTGCAAATGGGGCATTACTTGATTGCTTACGCCGTATTCGTTGCTTTGGCTTATCGCTTTCTCGCCTTGATATTCGCCAAGAAAGCACAAGACATAGCGATGCCATTGCGGAAATCACCCGTTATATTGGTTTAGGTGATTATTCACAATGGACAGAAGATGACAAACAAGCTTTCTTAATTCGTGAACTCAGTTCACGCCGTCCACTCTTACCGCGCGATTGGCAACCTTCTGCAGAAACGCAAGAAGTGCTAGATACCTGTAAAGTGATTGCAGAACAATCCGAAGGCGTGATTTCTTGCTATATTATTTCAATGGCGCGTACCGCTTCCGATGTGCTTGCCGTGCATTTATTGCTAAAAGAAGCTGGCGTACCTTACCACTTACCTGTTGTACCGTTATTTGAAACATTAGATGATTTAGACGCCTCCGAAGAGGTGATGCGTCAATTATTCAATATCGGCTGGTATCGTGGGGTCATCAATAATAAACAAATGGTGATGATTGGCTATTCCGACAGTGCAAAAGATGCGGGAATGATGGCCGCTTCTTGGGCGCAATATCGTGCGCAAGAACAACTCGTGAATTTATGTGAAGAATTAGGCATCGAACTTACCCTATTCCACGGGCGTGGTGGTACTATTGGACGAGGGGGCGCACCTGCACACGCGGCACTTCTTTCTCAACCGCCACGTTCATTAAAAAATGGTTTACGTGTAACCGAACAAGGAGAAATGATCCGCTTTAAACTTGGTCTCTCTGCGGTGGCAGTAGGCAGTTTAGATCTTTACGCAAGTGCTATTTTAGAAGCCAATTTATTACCCCCACCAGAACCTAAAACGGCTTGGCGTGAAGTAATGGATGAGCTTTCTCGCACATCTTGCGATATTTATCGTCGCGTGGTGCGTGGCGATAAAGATTTTGTGCCATATTTCCGCTCTGCGACACCAGAACAAGAACTATCAAAATTACCATTGGGTTCACGCCCGGCGAAACGCAATCCTAATGGAGGCGTGGAAAGTCTGCGTGCGATTCCTTGGATTTTCGCTTGGATGCAAAACCGCTTAATGCTACCTGCTTGGCTTGGTGCAGGGGCTTCAGTGCGGCTTGCTATTGAGCAAGGTAAAGGCAATATTATTGAAGAAATGTGTAAACAATGGCCATTTTTCTCAACTCGGATTGGTATGTTAGAAATGGTGTTCAGTAAAACCGATACTTGGCTTTCTGAACACTATGATCAACATCTTGTGAAACCTGAATTATGGTATTTAGGGCAATCTTTACGCGAACAATTAAACGCTGATATTCAAACAATTCTCTCTTTATCGCACGAAGATCAATTAATGTCCGATCTCCCTTGGATTGCAGAATCTATCGCTTTGCGTAATATTTACACTGATCCACTCAACTTATTACAAGTGGAATTATTACGCCGTTTGCGTGAAAATCCTGAAAACCCAAATCCTGATGTTGAGCAAGCCTTGATGATCACCATTACAGGTATTGCCGCTGGAATGCGTAATACTGGTTAAACGCAAGTATCGCCCAAAAGATAAAAGGCAAAGTGCGGTAAAAAATTACCGCACTTTTTCTTTCCTGATTATTCTTATGCTATGATACGCACTCTTTTCAAACAAATAAAAAAACCAATGACAGAACAAATAAAAAAACTCGATCCTGATACGGCTATTGATATTGCCTATGACATCTTCCTTGAAATGGCCGGAGAGAACCTTGATCCTGCGGATATTGTTCTCTTCAATTTACAATTTGAAGAACGCGGTGCGGTTGAATTTGTCGAAACGGCAGAAGATTGGGAAGAAGAAATCGGCGTATTGATTGATCCTGACGAATATGCTGAAGTTTGGATCGGCTTAGTCAATGCACAAGATGAAATGGACGATATTTTTGCCAAGTTCCTCATTTCCCACCAAGAAGAAGATCGTCAATATCATATTATTTGGAAAAAATAATCCCGATAAAAAGTGTGGTGAAAAATCACCGCACTTTTACTATTTAACCACAGTCTGATCTGTACTCGAAAAACTGGACACCTAATTTGAGGTGCAGATCAGCCATTATTGCCCCATATATTCAAAGACAATAATTGAACCGGGATTTGCCATTTTTGAAGTTGGCGTGTCATCTAATTGACGGCCATTTCCCATATTATCTGTTACCACATAAATTTTTCGGGTATCTGGGCTAACTAAAGCATTGCGATAACGGTTTGCACTGGTGAAATATTTTGCCGTATCCCCTTGCACATTACTCGCATCTTCATTCATTTTGACTTGATAGATTGCCCCACTCTTATAGGTTGCTAATAATAATGAATTACGGAACTCTGGAATAACGCCATCTTTCGGATAATATACCGCATTACCCGGTGCAATTGTTGGCCAGCAAATATAAGCCAGTTTTCCACAAGTGGCGTTAGTGTAATTGTAGTCATTATTCACCGTGAAGAACGTTTTGACAGGATCAATCACAGGTTCTTTGTAATCCGTTTCTTTTTGTGTTGGCACGCCTTCAGGAATCACATTGGGATCATATTTCACGCTCGGGCAATTTACCGCAGCAGAATAATTTGCATAAACATAAGCTAAATCATCTTTAAATCCCGCAACGTGTGGCCAGCCATAATTTCCACCTGCTTCAAGTTTGTTCAATTCATCATCGCTTGAAGGGCCTTGTTCTGTACTATAAAGATGATTTCCTACCCATACTAAACCTTGTGGATTACGGTGTCCGTAGGTATAAACGTGGCTTTTCACCCCTTTAATGATAGGGTTATCATCGGGAATTGAGCCATCTTTGTTAAGACGCAAGGTTTTTCCGTTATAAGCTTGGTAGTCGTGATTTTTCACCTGTTCTGCTGTCGGCAATTTTTGTGAAGTAATTTCATCGCAAACGTGTTTACCTTGGTTATAGCCTAAATCGCCCGTGGTGTAATAAAGTTTGCCATCTGGGCCAAATTTAATGCGTCCAGCATTGTGATCGACACCTGCAATAATATGGTCAATGACAATTTTCTCATCACCTAATTTGTTGACTTTCCCATCATAGGTTAAACGTACAATACGGGCGAATTTTTTCTCGCCATCCACATAAGTATAAGCCGCATAAGCATAAGGTTCACCTGCATCAAAATTTGGATCTAAGGCTAACCCTAACACGCCTTGATGTGGGAATTTTTCATAGGCATTGGCAAAATGATACAACACGGTTTTCTCGCCCGTTTTGGGATCAATGCTCACGATATTTCTGCCTGCACGTTCCGTTAGCCAAAGTTGCTCTTTCGGCCCCCAGATCATCTCCCAACCGCCATCAACCTTATCGGTTAATACTGTTGCTTCAAAATGTGAACCAAAATCCACCTTCCCATCTTTACTCACCACATCAATGGCATTTACGCTAGTTGTCGCAAATACAAATAATGCACCAGCAAATGCTAGTTTTTTCATTCTATTCTCCTATTGTTCTTCTTGATGTTAAAAAGCGAGCGGATTATATAAAACGAGGAAAAATAGCGATACCTATTATTAGAAAAGGTGTTTTTACCATTAAGAAAATTTATAGTATGGGCATAGATTCACAAGTGATTCTCATAAAAAATGAAGATAAAAAACAGCCTATTTCTGGTTTGTAAGAAATAGGCTGTTTATTTTGATAAACCGAGAGGGATATCTAGTAAAGGCTAGCCTTGAGGTTTGTTTGCCATAATCTCAATAATTTGCACATCTGTGTGTTGCATACTCTTACAAGCAATCGCACATAAATTTTCTATACTTTCATCAACACAATGTTCCACAATCCCTTCATTACCGGTTACACCTGTTTGATTCATTGCCATCAACACCGATTTATATGCTGATGTAACACTTGTCGATACTTTCATTGCACAACTATTTGCAGCGCCATCACAAATAATCCCACTAATATCACCGATCATACTACTTATCGCCATTGCTGCCGTATCAAATTTATCTGTTAATAAATAAGAAATCCCAGCACAACTTCCCATTGCCGCAGTAGTTACCGCACAAAGGGCAGAAAGTTTTGGTAGCTTACTATGAATAAAAATTGCCATTAAATGTGATAAAAATAATGCGCGTGTACGTTTTTCTTCATCAACCTTGAGATGATCCGCCACGACAACAACAGGCATTGTCGCAGTGATACCTTGATTACCCGAACCAGAATTACTCATTGCCGGTAAACTAGCGCCGCCCATTCTGGCATCTGATGCCGCTGTTGTATTAATCATAATACGTGAAAGCAAATCATCTGATATAAGCCCATCACCAATATGTTTCTGTAATGTACGGCCTATACGTAATCCATAATCACTACGTAATCCTTCATTAGATAAAGCTTTATTCAATTTTTCAGCTTGATTAATAAATGCAATTTTATCCAAAGGCACTGTCATTGAAAAATCAAAAATATCTTTTGCCTTTAGCTGCTCAAAAATTGCATAAGGATCAAGGTCTTGATGTTGGTTATCTTCTACTTGATAGATAACCTCCCCTTTTTTCTCAATAAGAATAATATTCGTATGCTGTCCTTGAATAACCACCCTTACCCAATCATCGCCAGCATATAGCGTTGATTCTGCATACAAAATTTGATCCGTTTGCTGAATACAAACACTCACTTTGTGTTGCGCTAAAAGCTGTTTAGCCTGCTCTACCTGCTCTGGTGTAATTTTATTTAATACCTCTAATCCGGCTTTTGCATCTCCGCCAATCGCACCTACCGCGGCGGCAATAGGCAATCCAACCATTCCCGTACCAGGAACCGCGACTCCCAAGCCGTTTTTCATTAGATTTGGTGAAACTTTTGCCACAATTTTATCTGGGAATTGCCCTAAATGTGATGCGGCAGTCGCAGAGGCTAGTGCTAGAGAAATCGGTTCGGTACACCCTAATGCAGGCACAACATCCTGCTTTACAATATTTATCAATGCTGGCTCAAAAGCCAATAAATGTGCGTTCATCATAAGCTCCTACATTAATGCTAAAAATGGTGAAATACATAATAAAATGCCAGTAATAATAATGATATAAAGTGCAATGCCTTTATATTTATGTAACATTGGTACTTTATAAACTAAATAAGCTGGAATCAAGCAACCAACTAAACCAAAAATTGGGCTACAAATAGACGTGAAGCTTAATACTGGCGCATTTAATACAATAGCACTCCAAGCAAGCAGAATAGCAGCTAACATAATTCCTTTCGCAACCCATTTCTGATTAATTTTATCTGCCGGCATAAAGCGTTGTAACATATTCAATACAATCCCTTGCGTTGCTTCATGAAAACCTAAATATACACCAAAGAAAGCTGTCATCACCGCAAAAATATTTAAAATCATACCAACATAGGTTGCCCAAGAACCTGGGAAAAATTGTGCAACAATCGCTAAGGCGGAAATATTTTGCTCATAGGCTTTTAAGGCTTCTTCTCTTCCCATTGCTAAGGTAAAAGAGACAGCATAGAAAAAGACGGAAGTAAATAAAACTAAAAACGCAATATTCATTGCTCTTAATGCTTTGCGTCGTGCGATCTCCCTATTTTGTTCACGAGAACGATAAGAAATAACCATTGGACTTAAAGTCTGAATAAATAAAATAGAGGTTAATGTGAAAGGTAAAGTAATAATAGCATTTTTAATCAGCAAACCTGTTTCAGGTAATGCGCCTATATTATATAAATGCCACATTCCAATCATTGAAAATCCTAGTGCAATGACAACAAATAGCTTAGTAAGCACCATAAAACTAGACAACTTAAATAATAGTTGTTCACCACGGGAAGCTATTGCGACTAAAATACAGATAATCACTAATCCATAAAATGGATTTTTTGATAATAATTCATCGGTTAACCCAAAGGTATGTAAATAAGAGGCACTGTCATTTGTAATTGCAGTAGAATAAACAAACATCCAAATAATCAGCATAATAAAATAAAGTAAGCCTAATAAAATCCCCCAATTTTTACCTAAATAGCCAGAAATAACACTGGGGTAGTCTTGGCATTTTGGTGATTCTGCCAATGTATTAATAAATAACCTTTGAAATAAATACATTGCCGGATAACCAATAATAGAGGAAAGTAAAAATACCCACATTCCCATTAAGCCAACCTGTACAGGAAGAAACACGATTCCCGCACCAATTGCCATACCAATACTCATAATGACCCAACCAAAATCCGTAGAGTCAAATTTCATTGCTTGTTTTATTTCTTGTTTAGAGAGTTGAGTTTCCATAACGGACTCCTTTATGTAATAAGTATAATTAACAAGATTTCAACTCGCGCAAATGCTTATATACAGCGTGTTTCGTAATCCCCAATTTTTCAGCGACTAAATTAATCGCCTCTTTTAACTCAAAAATCCCACTATCATTCAATAATGAAATTAATAACTTCGTTTTATTCTTCGCAGTAACATTAGCCTGATTACTAATCTGTAGTGCTGCTTTTTGTAAAGCTAATTCAACTAAATGCCCCACATCAGCACCAAAAGCTTCATTATTTAAATGAGGCTCAGAAGGTATTTGAAAGGTTTGCAAGATAGAATAGAAAGAAGAAGATAAATTTAAGTTAATACAAAATAAACCAATTGGCTGACCTTTTTCACCTAAAATAATATGTGTAGTGGATTTCATCACTTTCCCATTTGCCATGGTAGAAAAATAACTTTTTTCTAGATATGAAAAATTATCTTGGTATTCCTTTAAAATTTTTAAAGCCTTATCCGTGATAGGAGATCCAACTTTTCTCTCCGTATGGAAGCCGTTAACAATTTTTACCACAGAGCAACTCAGTTCACTCAATTCATGAATAACAACTTCAGCAAAGTCCCCAAGTAAGCTCGCTAAAAGATCAGCTAGCGGGAAATAAGAAGATAAAATTTTTTTATCCGCCTCTGATAGCGCTTTTGCTAATTTCATTGATACACTCCCTTTATTGAATAAACATATTGTACGTTACAGAATTATAAAAGTTAAAATAATTTAACTAAATTTGTGATCTTGGTATCATTTTTTTGACTATAAAAATAGTTCAAAACCTTCATGCCATAAATCAATAAAAAAATAAGCGGGTATTCCCCCGCTTATTCATTCACTAGACTCGTTTGTATCTTAACGCCACGCTTTATATTGGTTGATTAAACCATTAGTTGAGCTGTCGTGGCTGGTGATTTCGCTGTTGTTTTCAAGCTCTGGTAAAATACGGTTAGCAAGCTGTTTGCCAAGTTCTACTCCCCATTGGTCAAAGCTGAAAATGTTGAAGATCACACCTTGAGTGAAGATTTTGTGTTCATACATTGCAATTAATGCCCCTAAGCTAAATGGCGTGATTTTTTGCAATAAAATTGAGTTGGTTGGTTTGTTACCAGTGAACACTTTAAATGGTACAATCTCTTTCACTTCATCAAGGGATTTACCCGCTTTCACAAATTCTGCTTCTACTTCTTCTTTTGTCTTACCAAACGCCAATGCTTCCGTTTGTGCAAAGAAATTAGACAATAATTTCAGATGATGATCTGAAAGTGGATTATGAGTTTGTGCAGGGGCAATAAAATCACAAGGAATTAAAATTTTACCTTGGTGAATTAATTGATAAAACGCGTGTTGTCCGTTTGTACCCGGTTCCCCCCAGATAATTGGGCCTGTTTGGTAATCCACCACTTTACCATCACGTCCTACATATTTTCCGTTTGATTCCATATTACCTTGTTGGAAATAGGCGGCAAAGCGGTGTAAATATTGGTCATAAGGCAAAATAGCTTCTGTTTGCGCCCCAAGGAAATTGGTGTTCCATAAGCCCACTAAGGCTAATGTTGCAGGAATATTTTCTGCAAGCGGCGCATTGCGGAAATGTTTATCCATTTCGTGCGCCCCCGATAGCAAGGCTTCAAAGTTTTCAAAGCCGATAGAAAGGGCGATAGATAAGCCAATCGCTGACCATAAGGAATAGCGTCCGCCAACCCAATCCCAAAATTCAAACATATTTGCCGTATCAGTGCCGAACTTTTCTACTTCTTTTGCGTTAGTTGAAAGTGCGGCGAAATGTTTTGCAATATGCGCTTCATCTTTCGCACTGGCTAAGAACCAATCACGTGCAGAATTTGCGTTGGTCATTGTTTCTTGCGTAGTGAAGGTTTTTGATGCGACTAGCACCAGCGTGGTTTCTGGATTCACTTTTTTCAATGTTTCAGCGATATGTGTGCCATCTACATTAGAGACAAAGTGCATTGTCAGGTGATTTTTGTAAGGGCGTAAGGCTTCAGTAACCATATAAGGCCCTAAATCTGAACCGCCGATACCAATATTAATCACATCGGTAATGGCTTTGCCTGTATAGCCTTTCCATTCCCCTGAAATAACACGATCGCAGAACGATTTCATTTTAGCAAGTACCGCATTCACTTCTGGCATCACATCTTTACCATCCACCAAGACAGGGGTATTTGAGCGATTACGCAATGCGGTGTGTAGCACAGCACGGTTTTCAGTGCGGTTAATTTTTTCCCCGCTGAACATCGCTTCCGTTGCGGCTTGCAAGCCACATTCTTCCGCTAATTGACGCAATAGCCCTAAGGTTTCTTGAGTAAGATTATTTTTTGAATAATCCACTAAAATATCCTGATTAAAGGTTAAAGAATAATCTTTAAAACGGTTAGGCTCTTGCGCAAATAATTGTTGAATAGTGGTTTCGCCTAGATTGTTTTTATGTTGTTCTAAGGCTTTCCACGCTTGCGTGCTGGTTGGGTTGATGTTTTTCATTTGAGTTTCCTTTTATTAAGTTTAATTAAAAAATTAATCAATATATTCCGTCAAAACTCGTGGGGTGAGTTTTGTTATTAATTCATAACTTAAAATGCCACTTATTGCTGCGATTTCTTCAATAGGTAATTCCTTACCCCATAAGATTACTTCGTCCCCCACTTGATCCTGGCTGTCTTGACCAAGATCCACAGTGAGCATATCCATTGATACTCTGCCCACAATTGGCACACGACGTCCATTAAGATAAACCGGAGTCCCTTGTGGCATATCTCTTGGATAGCCATCTCCATAGCCAATGGCAACAACACCAATTTTGGTATCTTGTTCGCTCACCCATTTTCCACCATATCCTACGGGTTCGCCTTTTTTATGATTACGCACGGCAATCAGCGATGAAGTGAGTGTCATCACAGGCATTAAGCCGTATTCTTGACTTGGTACGTTATTCGGTGAAATGCCATATAAAATAATGCCGGGACGAATCCAATCCAAATGCGCTTCAGGCCAAAATAAAATGCCCCCAGAGGCGGCAATACTACGCTCCCCTACTCTATTTTTCGTCGCTTGAAGAAATGCGTTAAGTTGCTTTTGGGTGTAATCTGATTCTAATTCATCGGCACGGCTAAAATGACTCACAAAACCAAAGTGCGGTTCAATATTTGGACATTTTTCAAGCGCTTGGCAAAATGTCTCTACTTCCTCTAACGCGACACCAAGGCGGTGCATTCCCGTGTCAATTTTGAGCCAAACGTTAATTGGGTTGGGTAAATTGGCTTGCTGTAAGGCATTTAACTGCTCTTCGTTATGCACGATAGTTTGGATATTATTGACGGCAATAATCGGTAGATCTTTCGCGCGGAAAAAGCCTTCTAATAATAAAATGGGCTTTGTAATCCCATTTGAACGTAATGTGAGTGCTTCTTCTAAGCGCGCAACGCCAAAACAATCGACAAATTCTTCCAACACAGAGGCGACAAACGCCACACCGTGTCCATAGGCATTAGCTTTTACGACGGCAATCACTTTGCTATGTGGTGCTTTTTGTTTGATCACCCCAATATTATGTTTTAATGCCTGTGAGCTAATTTTTGCCGTAGCGGGTTTTACATCAATCATAATGCCTACTCGTAAGAATAATCAGGTTGATCTTTAAGGTTGTCAAAACGAGAAAATTGTCCGTTAAATTTTAACCGCACTTTACCAATCGGGCCATTACGTTGCTTACCGATAATAATTTCTGCAATGCCTTTCTCTTCCGAATTATCGTTATATACTTCATCGCGGTAAATAAACATAATCAAATCCGCATCTTGCTCAATAGATCCTGACTCACGTAAATCTGAGTTTACAGGACGTTTATCCGCACGGTTTTCCAAGGTACGGTTAAGCTGTGAAAGAGCAATCACAGGCACTTCCAACTCTTTTGCTAAGGCTTTCAAAGAACGCGAAATTTCTGCAATTTCCAAGGTACGGTTATCGGAAAACGCGGGCGCACGCATTAACTGCAAATAATCCACCATAATCAGGCTCAGCCCGCTGTGTTCGCGATACACGCGTCTCGCACGCGAACGCAATTCAGTTGGCGTTAGCCCTGAAGAATCATCAATATACAAATTGGGTTTTTTCCTAAATATCCCTAAGGTGCTGGCAATTTTCGCCCAATCCCCTTCATCTAAACCTTGTCCAGTCCGAATTTTCGTTTGATCCACCCGGGAAAGAGAAGCTAAAGAACGCATCATAATTTGCTCTGAAGGCATCTCTAAACTAAAGACCAACACAGGTTTATCACTGGCTAATGCGGCATTTTCACATAAATTCATCGCAAAGGTGGTTTTCCCCATAGAAGGGCGTGCGGCAACAATAATTAAATCCGAAGGCTGTAAGCCTGCGGTTTTGCGGTCTAAATCAATAAAGCCCGTCGTTACCCCTGTTACCCCATTATGGGTTTCGCTCATACTTAGCACTTCAATTTTATCAATGGTTTTATCCAAAATATCAATGATATTTTGCGGCCCTTCACTCGCCGTGGTACGCTTTTCTGCAATGCTGAACACTTCACGTTCGGCATCATCAAGAATTTCTTTTACATCTCGCCCTTTAGTTTGATAGCTCATTTCAGCAATTTTATTACTGGACGCGATAAGTTCACGCAAAATTGCTTTCTCTCGTACAATCTCGGCATAAGTCAGCACGTTCGCGGCACTTGGTGTATTTTTTGACAGTTCTGCTAAATAGGCAAAACCGCCCACTTCTTCGCTCACCCCTGCCGCTTTTAATGTTTCATCTAAGGTAAGAAGATCCACGGGTTTATTATTGCGGATCAAATTCATAATATGTTGAAAAATCAAACGATGCTCAAAGGTATAAAAATCCTCAGCAATAATGCGTTCAGAAACCGCATCCCAATGGGTATCGGTCAGCAACATACTGCCGATCACGGCTTGTTCTGCTTCAATGGAATGAGGGGGGATATTAATCTGCTCAACTTTTTTATCTTTTGAGTTTGAAGGGTATTGTTTCGCCATAAATCCGTTTTTGATTATGATAAAAATTTATGCCTATCATATACCAAATTGAGGTGAGAATTAAGAAAAAGAACGGTGAAATAGCGAAAATACCTCAATTAACATAAAAGGGAGAAATACATACGCTTAGGCGCAATAACAAAAAAGTGCGGTAAAAATTACCGCACTTTTTATGACAATCAAATTAGATGACCGACACATTAAGCTTTGAATCACCTACGATTTGAACTTTTGCTCCCGGAACAAATTTTTCATTGTATTTTTGTACAACCACAATTTGTTTACCATCATTTTTTCTGATCACCAATTCTTGCGCATTCACTTGGCTTGCTTTTTCTTCTACTTTGCTACCAATCACGGCACCCGCAATTGCACCAACTGCCGTTGCAATCGCTTGACCTGTACCGCCACCAATGCCAGAACCCGCAATACCGCCAAGTACACCGCCACCAACAGTACCGATTACTCCTTCATTTTCTGCTTGAATTTTCACCGCTCTTACAGAAACAATCGTACCATAGCTGATTGAGCGCGCTTCTTTTGCTTGTCCACCAGAATACACATCACCGCTGTAAATATCCTGATTTGCACAACCTGCTAAGCCAATGCTCATTAAAATTGCTAATGCTAAACTCATTTTTTTCATAAGAAATACACCTTTATTTAACTTGTTATCTTTATTCCCTTATCAAGACACCACAATCGTCTTAATATGATAAGGATGCACCTTAATGCAAGTGGAATGATCACAACTCACTGCAATTGAAGGGTTGGGGAGCCTTTCACCCTCTACCTTAGGTTCACTCACTTTGACGCTCACATCTGTCATTTTGTTCCATAAAAAATGCGAATTTATACGCTCAACCCACGCATTTGCCGTTTCTTTAGGCAAAAAAGGAATGACCGCTTCAATATGTTCCCACCCTTCTTGTGGATAATGTTTATTTTTCGGGAAAGGTAATTCAATGATCTGTACTTACTGATTGGCAAAGGTTAATGGCGTATCTAATTGAATAAGATAGATTTTTCGCCCATTGACGATATTATCACTTAAAATTTCACCGCACATTAATAACGCACTGAGCCAACGTTGTGCTGATTGCTCGCTGTTCACGCGCACCGCAAGGTGATCAATCACATAATCTTGCAACGGCAATGCCATTTTTTCCGCCAATTGTAAAATCTGCTGCTCAAATTTGGCAAATTCATCGTAGGAAAAGAAAGGGTTGTCAAAAAATGAAAAATTTTGTTCGCGACTTATCATTTTTTCCTGCTTTATCTTTGTCTTAATCCAGAAAGAACGGTATCATAGCGGATTATTTTATTTTCACAATTTAAAATTAAGGATAAACCGTGAATATTCAATCCATTTTATCTGACAAAATTAAGCACGCAATGATCCAAGCTGGGGCAGATGAACAATGCGAAGCCCTTGTACGCCAATCCAACAAACCACAATTTGGCGATTATCAAGCAAACGGCATTATGGCTGCTGCAAAAAAATTGGGGCAAAATCCCCGTGAATTTGCACAAAACGTGCTAGAACATCTTAACCTCGAGCCTATTGCAAACAACATTGAAATTGCAGGCCCCGGCTTTATTAACATTTTTCTCTCCCCAACTTGGCTTGCGGATAATGTGCAAGTTGCCTTGAAAGACGCTCATCTAGGCATTCACACCGATAAGAAAGAAACGATTGTTGCCGACTATTCTTCACCAAATGTAGCAAAAGAAATGCACGTCGGGCATTTGCGTTCGACCATTATTGGCGATTCAGTGGTGCGTACCCTTGAATTTTTAGGGCATAAGGTGATTCGTGCTAATCACGTTGGCGACTGGGGAACGCAGTTCGGTATGCTTATCGCCTATTTAGAAAAAATGGAAAATGAACACGCCAGCGAAATGGAATTGAGCGATTTAGAGGCCTTTTACCGTGCAGCAAAAGAACATTACGACAACGATGAAGCCTTTGCTGAAAAAGCGCGTAATTATGTAGTGAAATTACAAAGTGGCGATGAATACTGCCGCACAATGTGGAAAAAGTTGGTTGATATTACCATGCAACAAAACCAACGCAATTACGATCGCCTAAACGTTACCCTCACAGAAAAAGATGTGATGGGCGAAAGCCTATATAACCCAATGCTACCTGCTATTGTAGAAGATCTGAAAGCACAAGGGCTTGCTGTGGAAGATGACGGCGCATTAGTGGTTTATCTTGATGAATTTAAAAACAAAGATGGCGATCCAATGGGCGTGATCGTGCAGAAAAAAGATGGTGGATTTTTATACACTACCACAGACATTGCCGCCGCCAAATATCGCTATGAAACCTTAAAAGCGGATCGTGCACTTGTATTTTCAGATACACGCCAAAGCCAACATATGCAACAAGCGTGGCTGATTACACGCAAGGCTGGTTATGTACCAGATAGCTTCCAATTAGAACATAAAAATTTCGGTATGATGCTAGGTAAAGATGGCAAGCCATTTAAAACACGTACTGGCGGAACAGTAAAATTAGCTGACCTCCTAGATGAAGCCATTGAGCGTGCCGATAAATTAATTAGCGAAAAAAGCACCGCACTTTCTGCAGAAGAAAAAGCGGCCGTGGTTGAAGCGGTGGGAATTGGTTCAGTGAAATATGCCGATCTGTCCAAAAACCGCACAACAGATTACGTATTTGATTGGGATAATATGCTCAGCTTTGAAGGCAACACCGCCCCTTATATGCAATATGCTTACACGCGTATCCGTTCTATTTTCAATAAAGCAGGCATTAGCAGCGAACAACTTGCCGATGCGCCAATTAACATCATTGATGAAAAAGAACGTACCTTAGCCCTCAAATTACTTCAATTTGAAGAAGCAATCCAACAAGTGGCAAAAGAAGGTTCACCGCATATTCTTTGTGCCTATCTTTATGAATTAGCCGGCGTCTTCTCAAGTTTCTACGAACATTGCCCAATTCTTAATAACGAAGATGAAGGAATAAAACTCAGCCGTTTGAAACTGGCATTACTCACAGAGAAAACCTTAAAGCAAGGATTAGATTTGTTGGGAATTAAAACTGTTGAGAAGATGTGATTTTACACGTCAAAATAATAATCCGCACGTGAAACTTGAGGTTTTGAGGCTACCCTATAAGGGCCTTTACTTCACACATCCCTTAAGGGATGTGTGAAAGACCGAAAACCGTGTTTAGAGATTACTTTGGTTACCCTTTAAAGGGGTCTTGGTGTTGTGTAATTTGTTCAAGGCTATGAACAACATGATTTTCTATCTCATGTTGTTTCGTGACAATTTTTTTGAATTTTCGCTCATCAAGATCAATTTCAAGATAAAGAGATTCATAGGATGTTCAGTTTGTTCGTTATAGAACTCATCTCTGTAAATGAACAGAATGAGATCTGCATCTTGCTCTAAAGAGCCCGATTCTCGTTAATCGGCATTCATTAGACGTTTATTTGCACGCTGCTCCAAGCTTCGGTTAAGTTGTGAGAGAGCGTAAACAGGACAATCCACTTCTTTCGCTAAACTTTTTAACACTTGAGAATGAGAAATTGCGGTAATTTCTAAATGACGATTTTCGTAACGACGAGAACCTTGCATTAATTGCAAGTAATCAATAAAAATTCCCACCAGTTTGCCATATTTGCGAATTTTATAACGAACTTTCGAACGTAATTTTTTTGGGGGCCACCTTCATCGTCAATGAGCAAGCGGTTTTTCCATTCATTTAAAACATGCCCATTGTAAGTGAGATTTTTGCCCATTCATCTTCATCTAACTGCCCTGCTTTGCAGATAGCTTGTAAACTTATTCAAGCTCACATAGCTAGAAAACGTTGCAGAATTTGTTCTGCCGGCATTTCCAGGCTATAGAACTGAATAGGTAAACCTTTGAATTTTTCTAAGGTATGGTAAGCAGTCGTCTGGCAAAATTCAGTTTTTCCCATGGAAGGTCTTGCTCCGATTACAATAAAGTCGCCAGCTTGTCCTCCTATAGTAACTTCATCTAATTCTTGAACTCCTATAGGAGTGCCAGTAACGGGATCAGTATTTTTAGCAGAAGACTCCATTCGAAGTGCTATCTTTTCTAACGTTTCATTTAAATCTGTAATACCATTTGTCTGCTAAGATAGTGTTAAATCAGTAAATTGTTTTTCTATATTTTCAAGTAATTCATCTAATTTTTCGGCTGATTTAGCAACTTGTATTTCAGAAATAATATTCTGACCCAGTCTTAAAAGTTTACGGTGCTTGCTGTATAGCACAACAATATCAATGTAAGCCTTAAAGTTAGCTGTAGTTGGAGTAATCTTCACTAACTGAGCGATATAGGCTAATCCTTCTAGCTGCTCCAAAATACCTTGTTCTTTAAAATATTGTTCAAGCGTTAATATATCGACGGATTTAACATTACTTAATAATGAAAGAATCCCTTTGAAAATAATCTGATGTGCGTGCAGGTAAAAGTCATTTGAAGTGATTACATCAACTATCTCATCTAAAGAGAGTATTATCAATAATAAGTCCACCAAGAACCGAGCTTTCCGCATCTATAGAATAACGTTCTATTGGTTGCTTCGTATTCATACCTTACTCCTTATCCATAAAATGGCTTTGAGCAAATTGAGGCATCAGTAATGAACAGAGTTTTTGGATTGTTTTATATTCCGCTCGGTTTTATTGATAAACAGGGACTGGAGAATGTCGTAGCTTCGCGATAAGCCACTTTATCTGGTACAGTAAAATCCAGTAATATTTTTGAGTCATCAAATTCTGTTGCAAATAAAATATGTGGAAAAATAGAGCCGAAAAGGACATCCACAACTAATACAGACATATCAACAGTAATGTCACGATTACCGCGAGTATCGACAATAACCACATCATAGCCTTTGATTTTACTTAAAAATAAGCTAAAACGAAGCGCACCATCTGGCGAATCTCGTAGCATTGGACTAATTTTATTTAATGGGTCGTTTGACTGAATCAAGTCAAGGTTAGGAATTTGCGTTTTGGGAATAATATGTGATGGTTCTACATCTCTAAAATGTAAAAATTCATAAGTGCCATCGGGAGCCTGATAATCCAAAGCATAATAAGAACTTAATGTCAGTTGGGTATCAGTATCAATGAGAAGAGTTTTTAAGCGATATTCAGCGCAAAATGCACCAATATTTGCTGCATTTATACTTTTTGCCGTCCACCTTTGGTTGAAGCTACAGTAATAACAAAGGGCTTATTTAAAGCGTTTTGTAATAAATTCATAATTTACACACTTAACAAAGAAATTAACGTTAATGCGTATTGGCTTTAAAAGGAGTAGTTTTAAATATGGTGCCAGTGGTCGGACTCGAACCGACACGCTTTTAAGGGCGGCGGATTTTGAATCCGCTACGTCTACCAATTTCGTCACACTGGCTAAAGAGATATTTAGGTAAAAGCATTTGTTATGCTTTAGATGTGATGAATTATACGGAGTTGATTTTTGCTTGCAAGTAAAATTTGTCAATTTAATGATGAGTGAAGTAATTTTAGTCAATTTTAAAGAGCGGTGTAAATTTCACGCATTTTCACCGCACTTTATAGAAAGAAATAAAGTAAATTTTTTACTTGGGATAAAAAAGCCTATCGTTGAAAGATAGGCTCACGTTTGTTTTTTCGTTATTGTGCTTTTGCGGTTGCGCGATTGTCATTGAGTTGAAGAGTTTTATCGAACAAGTTCACACCACCTTTTACGCCAAAATCAAGCGTAGTTACGTTGTAGGCAATGCTGATATTTTCTTGCTCAAAGCGTTTTTTCAACGCCATAATTGCTTGGCTTTTGGATTCTAAATAATCTTCATAGGTTACAAAATTTACCCAGAAACGAATAACGAAATCAAAGGTTGAACTACCAATATCAGTAAAGTAGAAATTGATGTCATTTTTATCGATTACAAAATCCCACTCTTGCATTAATGCTAAGGTAACTTGGCGAACTTTATCCAGATCATCACCATAAGACACGCCCGTAGATAAAATCACGCGGCGTTTTTTCAATTTAGAATAATTAAAAAACTCGCCACTATAAATCATCTGATTTGGAATTAAGGCGGTTTCCCCTTCAATGGTCATTAATTCTACGGTAACTAAACCAATGTTCATTACTTTACCAATTGAATTGTTGATATTTACCCAATCTCCAATATCAAAAGGTTGTTCTGATTTAATTAATAAGCCTGAAAACGCATTAGATGCAATATCTTTAAAGGCAAATCCGGCGATAATGCCCACAATTCCTGCACCAGCCAGTAAGTGAGTTAGAAATGAGGCAAGATGTAATACTTCTAACGCCAGAATAATGCCTAAAAACCAAATCAGTATTTTCACGCCAATGGCAATGCCTTTCGCCGCACGCAAGTTTTTGGCAAATAAACGGCTATAGATGCGCAGTGCGACTTTGCTCAGAATGTTGGCTAAAAAATAGAAAAGTGTAAGTAAAATAATGGCTGAAACAATATTAGGAATAAAACCAATCAGCCAATCTTTCCATTGAGAAAGCGTATGTGTTACCAAGGTGAGTGAATTGTTTTCTGTCATAAAATTTCCTGTTATAAATAATCAAAAAGCGATTATAAAAATGGCTCTTTCTTATACCGCACTTTAGTATTAACGTTTATGTGCTAATAACCACCAAGTAATAAGAATAAATAGCCCGCTAGGCATTAATGCCCCTGCAATTGGCGGCACATTATAAACTAAACTGAGTGGGCCGAAAATCTCATTAACGACATAAAATAAAAAGCCAAAGCAAATTCCAGTGATCATTCTTGCGCCCATTGTAACACTACGCAATGGACCAAAAATGAAAGAAAGCGCAAGTAACATCATTACCCCAACGGAAATTGGTTGGAAGAGTTTACGCCAATAAGTGAGTTCAAAACGTTTTGCGTCTTGCCCAGTTTCTTTCATAAACGCAATATAATCTGCCAGCCCTGAAATAGAAAGTGAGGTTGGACGTAAGGATACAATGCCCAATTTATCAGGCGTTAAGGTGGTTTGCCACGCTTCGTTAAGATAATTTGTTGTTGTAATTTTGTCTGTAGCAATTCGTGATTTATTCACTTGCATTAATTGCCAGTTGCCCTCTTTAAATTCTGCTTGATTCGCGTGGCTGACTTGTTCTAACTGGCGTTTATCATTGAAATGATAAATATAAATATCATTGAGTTTTACGTTGTCGGTAATTCGTCTCACATAGATAAAATCATTGCCATCTTTTGCCCACACGCCATTTTTAACGGAAAGCATTTCTCCGCCAGAAATCGCTTTGGCACGCATATCTCGTGCAAATTGTTCCGTTTGAGGAATCCCCCATTCACCAATGATCATTGTAATGATCACCAAGGGAATGGCGGTTTTCATTACGGCAAAACCAATTTTTAAGCGTGAAAATCCTGACGCTTGCATAACCACTAATTCACTACGACTAGCTAGATTTCCCAAGGCAATTAATGCACCAAGTAGTGCCGCCATTGGAAAGAAGGTTTCAATATCTTTTGGAATTGTTAATACCGTGAAAAGTCCCGCGTGTAATACATCGTAAGTTCCTCGCCCTACGCTACGAAATTGCTCCACAAATTTGATAATTGCTGAGAGTCCAACTAAGGTAAGCAAGGTGGCAAAAATCGCCCCTAAAATGGATTTTCCAATATAACGGTCTAATGTATTCATCATTATTTTTATTCCTTAGGCACGTTTTTTGAATAATTGATAGCGAATTTTGTACATAAAGGCACTGTTCCAGCCATTCAATAATATACCTAACGCCAAAAAGCTAAAATTTACCACTGGCATAAGCACACTTGCATCGACTTTCCCTGCTGCCCCCGCTGATTTAAAAGAACTCTGCAATAAAAAATAAATGAGATAAAGTAAAAGTGCGGGTAAAATTTTGGCAAATCGTCCTTGGCGTGGATTAACACGGCTTAGTGGTACCGCGATTAATGCCATAATAGGAACCGCTAAAATAAGTGTAATGCGCCAATGAAGCTCTGTTTTACCCGCCGGTGTTGTGCTATTTAATAGTTGGCTTAAGGGCAAAGTTTCGGCATCATCAGTCTCATTTTCTGTAGCTTTATAACCTAAATAGGCTTGATACTGCTCAAAATCGGTAATACGGAAATCAGGTAATACGGCACTCCCTTCAATGCGTTGGCTATGGGTGAGGTTTAACACCTGATCACCATTTGGTAACGCGGTGAGTTCACCACGATCAGCCATAATGACAGAGGGTTTTTCATTTTTTTTATTTTGCATTTGAAAAACATAAACCCCTTCAATGGTATTATTTTGAACTTTATCAATAAATAAAACCAAATCACTACTATTCGCTGAAATAAACTGCCCTGCTGCTAACGCCCCCATTGTTGGGTTTGCTTTTGCATCTTTGACGATTTGGCTTTGCTTTTGTAATGCCCAAGGCGAAAGAACCAACGCATTGTAAGCGGCTAATCCCGCAGTGGCTAAAGATAAAATTAATGCGACTTTTACTAATAAACGTTGCCCTACACCGCAAGCGCGCATTACCGTAATTTCACTTTCTGCATAAAGGCGACCAAAGGTAAGCAATAAAGCAATAAATAAACACAAAGGCAACATTAATTGTGCCATTGTCGGCATCCCCAATCCTAATAAGGAAAATACCAAATCTGCTGGCACTTTTCCGTTTGCAGCCGAACCAAGTACACGCACAAGTTGTTGGCAGAAAAAAATGAGAAGTAAAATGAACAGGATCGCCATTTGGCTTTTTAATACTTCTTTCGTTAAATATCTTGTTAAAATCACCGTATTGCCTATGTTATTTTGCTTGCAATTTTTATAGAAGTCGTTTCAAATTGAATGGCGTATAATAACGTATTTTTCAACAGAAGGCAGTAAATTAGTGAGGAACAAATGAAATATACTGTAAAAAACACCGCACTTTCTGCGGTAACAGGTAATGTTATCGTTGCTGTGTTTGAAGAAGGAAAACTTTCTCCCGCAGCACAAACACTTGATCAATTAAGCCAAGGCGCTATTAGCCAACTTATTCGTGTAGGTGATATGAAAGGCAAACTCGGTGAAGTGGTTACCTTGCGTTTATCTAATACAAATCTCGAACGCATTTTTATAGTGGGTTGTGGCAAACAAGAAGAACTTAGCGTTCGTCAATATAAACAAGTCATCAAAAGTGCTATTCAAGCAGTAAAGGCTACCAATGCGGAACAAGTGCATAACTTTTTAACGGAAGTGCAAATCAACGAACGTGATCTTTATTGGAATGTGAGATTTGCGGTAGAAGGCATTGCTGAAAGTTTTTATCAATTTTATCAATTTAAAAGCCAAAAATCTGATAAACGTTCCGTCTTGCAGGAAGTGGTGTTTGCGGTTGAACCCGTACAGCTTACAGAGGCTGAAAAAGCCATTCAGCAAGGTCAAGCCATTGCATTAGGTGTTGCCTTAGCAAAAGATGTGGCAAATTGCCCACCCAATGTGTGTAATCCAGCCTATTTAGCCGAGCAAGCCAAAAAACTCAGCGAAAAATCACCGCACATTCGCACCACCGTACTGGGTGAAAAAGAAATGGCAGAGCTTGGAATGAATGCCTATCTTGCGGTATCTCAAGGCAGTAAGAATGAAGCTCAACTTTCCATTATTGAGTATCGCAATCACCCTAATCCACAAGCCAAACCAATTGTTTTAGTGGGTAAAGGTTTAACCTTTGATGCAGGTGGTATTTCCTTAAAACCTGCCGACAGTATGGACGAAATGAAATACGATATGGGAGGTGCGGCGTCTGTTTATGGCGTGATGAACGCATTAGCAGAATTAGCATTGCCATTAAATGTGATTGGTGTCTTAGCTGGCTGTGAAAATTTACCCGACGGCAATGCTTATCGCCCCGGCGATATTTTAACTACAATGAGTGGTTTAACCGTTGAAGTGCTGAATACCGATGCAGAAGGACGTTTAGTGCTGTGCGATACGCTCACTTATGTAGAACGTTTTGAGCCTGAGTTAGTGATTGATGTTGCTACCCTCACTGGGGCTTGTGTGGTGGCACTTGGTCAGCACAACAGCGGTTTAATGTCGCCAAATGATCATCTCGCAGAACAGCTATTAAATGCCGCACAACAAAGTGCCGATAAAGCTTGGCGTTTACCCTTAAGTGAAGAATATCAAGAACAACTTAAATCTCCATTTGCTGATCTTGCCAACATTGGTGGGCGTTGGGGCGGTGCGATTACCGCAGGTGAATTTTTATCTAATTTCACAAAAAAATATACGTGGGCGCACTTAGATATTGCTGGCACAGCGTGGTTACAAGGCGCAAACAAAGGGGCGACAGGTCGTCCTGTAAACTTGCTGACCCAATTTTTACTGGATCAAGTAAAATAAACATAAAAAAACTCCCTCAATTATTTGAGGGAGTTTTCTTTTAGGCACTACACAACTTCAATCAAAAACTGCTGTTCTTGATCAGTGAGTTCTCCCACTTCAAATAATTCAATCCCCTCTTGCTGCGCCAATGCCATTACTTGCGCCACTGCATCTGGCTTCACAGCAATCAACAACCCACCTGAAGTTTGCGGATCACACAACACCGCTTTTTGTTGCTCATTCATTGGTGAAATTTTATGTCCGTAACTCTCAAAATTTCGCCCTGTTCCACCCGGCACACAACCTTTTTCAATATAACGAATCACGCCATCTAAGGTATGAATTTTATCAAAATACACTTTAGCCTTGAGCTGTGAACCTTCACAAATCTCACTTAAATGCCCAAGCAAACCAAAACCGGTTACATCCGTCATCGCGGTGATTGCCTCCAATTCGGCAAATTGACTACCGATTTTATTCATTTGGCACATTGTTGCACTGGCAAGCCCTTTATGTTCTGGCTTGAGCTTACCTTTTTTCTCTGCTGTGGTTAAAACCCCAATGCCTAATGGTTTAGTCAAATAAAGTTTACAGCCTGCTTGTGCGGAAGCATTCTTTTTCACTTTGTCCGTAGAAATCACTCCCGTTACGGCTAAGCCGAAAATGGGTTCTGGTGAATCAATAGAATGCCCACCAGCCAGCGCGATACCGGCTTGTTGGCAAGCAAAGCGTCCACCTTCAACAATCCGTTTTGCCACACTCGGTGGTAACAATTTAATTGGGAAACCTAAAATAGCAATTGCCATTATCGGTTTGCCTCCCATCGCATAAATATCACTAATGGCATTAGTCGCCGCAATACGCCCAAAATCAAAAGGATCATCGACTATCGGCATAAAGAAATCCGTTGTACTAATAATGCCTAATCCATTACCAATATCATAAACAGCAGCATCATCTTTGGTTTCATTGCCAACCAATAAATTTGGATCAACAAACTTTTCCATTTCCGAATGTAAAATGGTTTCTAAGACTTTTGGTGAAATTTTACAACCGCACCCTGCGCCGTGACTGTATTGTGTTAAACGAATGGTTTCTGCCACCGTTTGATCTAGCGCATTTTGTACGTCGTTCAAATCTGTTTCTTTTTGCATAGCATCCTCGCGTTACCATCAACTGATGAGTGAATGAGGTTATTATACGCTGATTTATCAAGTGCGGTGATTTTTTGTGAAATTTTTGTCTTAAATCAGTTAAAATGTGCCTTATTATTTTGCTGATAAATATCACTAATGAATAGACGAAAACGCCCTACATTACAAATGATTGCCGATCATCTTGGTTTAACGAAAATGACGATTAGCCGTTATTTACGTCAGCCCGATTCTGTTGCACTAGAAACCCAGCAAAAAATTGCTGCAGCAATTGAGCAATTTGGCTATATCCCTAATCGTGCGCCAGATATTTTATCTAATGCGAAAAGCCTTGCCATTGGTGTATTACTCCCCTCACTTACAAACCAAGTATTTGCTGAAGTGCTAAAAGGCATTGAGCTAATTACAGACAAAACGGGCTATCAAACAATGGTCGCACACTACGGATATAGCGAAAAAAAAGAGGAACAACGTATTGAAAGCCTACTTTCTTATAATGTGGACGGCTTGATTTTATCGGAAAATCATCATAGCCCCCGAACCCTAAAAATGTTGGAAGTCGCCAATATTCCTGTGATTGAAATTATGGATAGCAGCGAAATGGGTATTCAACAAGTGGTAGGCTTTGATAATGTGGCGGCTGCGCAATCTATGGTAGAAACGATGATCCATTATGGTCATAACAAAATCGTATATTTTACCGCTCGAATGGATAAACGCACCCAATTAAAAATGCAAGGCTATGAAAATGCAATGAAAAAGCACGGTCTCACACCACATAGTTTAATTACCTCTGAACCCTCTTCTTTCACCTTAGGCGCACATTTACTTCGCCAAGCCTTGAGTGAATATCCTGACACTAACGGGATTTTTTGTACCAATGATGATTTAGCCATAGGGGCTATCTTTGAATGCCAACGATTAGGGATTAAAATCCCACAGGAAATGGCGATTGCTGGCTTTCACGGCCACGATGTCGGACAATCAATGACACCCCAGCTCGCAACCGTGATTACGCCAAGGTTAGAAATTGGCAAGATCGCCGCACAAGAATTACTAAACCGTTTAAAAGGACTCCCTGTGCAAAGCCATATTATTAATTTGGGTTATGAAATTCATTTGGGGCAAAGTGTGAAATAACGCCCATCACCGCCATTAAAAAAGGGCATCACAAAAAATGCCCTTTTTTACTTTCTAGCTAAAAATTAGCCATTAACAAATTTCTCGCCTAATTCAATATCAGCACGTAATGTTGGTAGCATATCTTCTAATGCTTTTTGTTCAAAAGCACTTAATTCACCAATTGGCAGAATTTCTTCAACCCCTTCTTTACCTAAACGAACTGGCTGAGCGAAGAAACGTGCGTATTTACCATCGCCCTCTACATAACTACATTCCACCACAGTTTGACCGCTCAGACCTTTTACTAAAGAATGGGCAAAACGTGCAGCGGCTTGTGCCATAGAAAGGGTTGCAGAACCGCCGCCCGCTTTTGCTTCCACCACTTCTGTTCCGGCATTTTGGATACGTTTTGTCAGTGGCGCAATTTCTTCCTCTTTCCATTGTGCATACGGCACTTGAGATAATAGCGGTAAAATGGTTACCCCTGAATGTCCACCAATCACTGGCACAGCTGTACGAGATACATCAAGTCCTTTTAACGCTGCCACAAAAGTTTCAGAACGAAGAACATCAAGTGTCGTAACACCAAATAATTTACGTTTGTCATAAACACCCGCTTTTTTCAACACTTCTGCCGCAATAGCTACTGTTGTATTGACTGGATTGGTGATGATACCAATACAGGCTTTCGGGCAAGCTTGCGCAACTTTTTCAACCAAATTACGCACAATTCCCGCATTAATATTAAATAAATCTGAACGATCCATACCCGGCTTGCGCGCAACCCCAGCAGAAATTAACACCACATCTGCGCCTTGCAACGCAGGTGTAGGATCTTCACCTGAGAACCCCTGCACTGTTACCGCGGTTGGGATATGGCTAACATCCACGGCTACACCGGGCGTAACAGGGGCAATATCATAAAGCGATAATTCTGAACCAGCTGGTAGCTGTAACTTTAGCAATAATGCTAAGGCTTGACCAATTCCGCCTGCGGCACCTAAAACTGCAACTTTCATCTAATACTCCTCTTTTTGGTTATAAATCAAATTAGTTGAATTTTAGACTTATCCCCTAGCAAATTCAAACAGAGAAATTCAATAGTGAGATCTAATTCAAAGTTTTAAAAAATTTATTTTAACCTTGTTGAATTTCCTTTCTGTTATGGTGTTTTCAACTTGCTAAAAATTGAATTTTTATGCAAAATTCCTGCCCATATTTGCAATACAACCTTATTATGAAGCCTAAAACGATGACAACAGACAAAAATGATAATTTAATCGCGACATTTAAAACCTTGCTCGAACAAGAACGCTTCGGTTCACAAGGGGAAATTGTAAACGCCCTACAACAGCTCGGTTTTAATAATATTAATCAATCTAAAGTTTCTCGAATGCTCACCAAATTTGGGGCGGTTCGCACGCGTAACAGCCGAATGGAAATGGTGTACTGTTTACCCGCTGAATTAAGCGTGCCAACGTCAAGCAGCCCATTAAAAAACTTGGTATTAGACATCGATCATAACGATTTTTTGATCGTGGTGAAAACCAGCCCCGGCGCAGCACAGCTTATCGCTCGCTTATTAGATTCAGTGGGCAAAGCCGATGGCATTCTTGGCACGATTGCTGGAGATGATACTATTTTTATCACACCGACCTCAGGCACGGCGATTTTAGCGTTAATGCAACGAGTGCAAGAATTATTTGAAACGAGCCTATAAATGAAGATTTTACTCACAGGCGGCACAGGGCTGATTGGTTCAGCCTTGATCCCGCAACTTCTCGCCAAACGACATAAAATTTGCCTTTTAACACGCAACATTCAGCCCGAACGGTTTCCAAATGAAGTGCAACAAATTGATCATCTTGCATTATTAAAAAATCTCAATGAATTTGATGCCGTCATTAATTTAGCCGGTGAACCTATTTTCAATCACCGCTGGACAGCCAAACAAAAAGCCAAACTTTTTGCAAGCCGAGTAAATTTAACGCAAAATTTAACCGCACTTATCAATCAAAGCGATTGTCCGCCTCACACCTTGATTTCAGGATCGGCGACGGGGTTCTATGGTGATCACCAAGATCATTGGATTGATGAAACAACCCCTGCTAGCACACAATTTCCCGCCCAGCTATGCCAACAATGGGAAGCCGCGGCAAGGCAAGCCAACACTCGCGTGTGTTTATTACGCACGGCAATGGTATTAAGTCCAAACGGCGGTGCATTAAGCAAAATATTACCGTTATATCGCCTAGGTTTAGGCGGAAAACTCGGTAGTGGCAAACAATATTGGGCTTGGATTAGCTTACAAGATATGATCGCGGGAATTTTATTTTTATTAGAAAATAGACAATATGAAGGCGTCTTCAACTTCGCTTCCCCACAACCGATCACCAATCAGGATTTCAACCAACAGCTCGGAAATTTCCTTAACCGCCCTCATTGCGCTAACGTGCCAGCATTTGTATTACGTTGGCTTTTAGGTGATCGCTCACAATTATTATTAGACAGCCAACGCATTCGCCCCACTCGCCTGATTGATGCGGGGTTTGAATTTAAAGTGGAGAATTTTGCGGCGTTTTTGGCAAAAAATTTAAGAAGATAAAAGGGGATATTTTCGTTTCGACACGATCTTCATATTCACGATAGACAATGCGGTAATGGCGGCAAAATGAATCCCTCATTTCATCACCTCTTTTCTTGCCAATTTTGGGAAAAAATGCAATACGGTGGAAAACTTTTTGTAGCTCAGAATTTAATTTTTCTGCGCTTTTTACAGAGCCAGTATAGTCTGATACATTGGTTAGAATTCCATCAATCTGTCTGATAGCAGGTAAAGTAATCTCTAGCTTTTTAGCTGACATATCCTAACTCTAGCTCTTCTTCTCGAGTTAAAGCGTCTAATTCTAGGGCTTTTCGTCTTAATAATTCATCGGTGTGTTTTTTCCATTCTTCCAAAGACATTGCTTCCCCCCGCTCCGCGGCGGCAATTGCCTCTGCAATCCTTTCCGCCAAAAACGCATCATAACCTTCTTCTTTTAGCATTTTCTTTCCTTTATTGAATAGATAAAATACAACGTAAGACTACGTCATAATCGCTATAAATTCAACATCTACCTAAAATTTTCTATTGTTATCCCAGCAAGAAACTAGGATAATAGCGAGCGAGATTTTTTCTGACAACTTGGCTTTCAACTATATAAAAATCATAACAATGCAATGAAAGCAAGGATAATGAACCGATGACTGACTATATTTTATTAATTATTAGCACCGCACTTATTAATAACTTTGTCCTAGTGAAATTCCTAGGGCTTTGTCCTTTTATGGGGGTATCGAAAAAAATCGAAACCGCCATTGGAATGGGGCTTGCTACAATGTTTGTACTCACCGTTGCCTCCCTTTGCTCTTATTTAATTGATCGCTACTTACTGACGCCATTTAATGGCAATTTTTTACGCACCTTAGTGTTTATTTTAGTGATTGCTGTGGTGGTGCAATTTACTGAAATGGTCATTCACAAAACAAGCCCAACCCTTTATCGCCTACTCGGTGTATTTTTGCCCCTTATCACCACCAACTGTGCGGTGTTAGGCGTGGCATTACTCAATGTCAATTTAGCCCATAATTTAACCCAATCCGTGGTTTACGGTTTTGGCGCTTCACTCGGTTTTTCCCTTGTGCTGGTGCTATTTGCCGCCTTGCGTGAACGCCTTGCCGCTGCAGATGTGCCAATGCCATTTCGCGGTGCATCTATCGCATTGATTACAGCAGGGCTAATGTCCCTTGCCTTTATGGGCTTTGCTGGCATAGTGAGAATGTAAAATGACAACCTTATATTATGTCCTTCTCGCTATCAGCGTGCTTGCTTTAATTTTTGGTGCTATTTTAGGTTTAGCCTCAATCAAACTGAAAGTGCAAGCGGATCCTATCGTAGAAAAAATTGATGCACTGCTCCCACAAAGCCAATGCGGGCAATGTGGCTATCCCGGCTGTAAACCTTATGCTGAAGCAATTGCACAAGGTGATGTGATTACCAAATGTATTCCGGGTGGGCAGCCATTAGTGGTTAAAATTGCCGATTTATTAGGCGTGGACGTACCTGCAACAGAATTTGATGAAGAAGATAACGCCGCAAAAGTCGCACTGATTCACGAAGCGATGTGTATTGGCTGCACCAAATGTATTCAGGCCTGCCCCGTTGATGCCATTATTGGCACCAATAAAGCGATGCACACCGTCATTCCAGATCTTTGTACAGGTTGTGAACTCTGTGTTGCGCCTTGCCCGACAGATTGCATTTCAATGATAAAAATAGAACAAGACATTGATCATTGGGATTGGAAATTCGATCCCAGCTTAACCATTCCGGTGCTAAATATTACCGCAAACCGCAACTCAAAGAATCAGGGAGCGGAAAAATAATGGCTGATGTATTAACCCATTTTAATTCTGGAAGATTATGGGATTTCGCAGGAGGAATTCATCCGCCTGAAATGAAATCACAATCTAATCACGTCCCAATTCGCCCAGCGGCGTTGGTAGAAACCTACTATGTACCTGTTAAACAGCACGCAGGCAATGCGGGAAATCTGTTGGTAAAAGAAGGAGATAAGGTGCTAAAAGGCCAGCCATTAACCTTAGGTGAAGGCTTGCGTAATCTGCCCGTACACGCCCCAACTTCAGGCATTGTTACGGCCATTACCCCTTATATTGCCGCTCACCCTTCTGGCTTACCTGAGCTAACCATTCAAATTCAGGCAGACGGTAAAGACCAATGGCGTACACAACACCCGATTGAGGATTTTCTCACCCAAACGCCAGAACAGCTTATCGAAAAAATTTATCACGCCGGCATTGCGGGGTTAGGCGGTGCCGTGTTCCCTACTGCGGCTAAAATTCAATCGGCAGAAAATAAAGTAAAACTGCTGATTATCAATGGTGCAGAATGTGAACCTTATATCACCTGTGATGATCGGCTAATGCAAGATTATCCTAACGAGATCATCGAAGGAATACGGATCTTACGCTATATTTTAAGCCCCGAAAAAGTGGTCATCGCCATTGAGGACAATAAACCCAACGCCGTAAAAGCCCTTAAACACGCTTTAAAAGGGGCAAATGATATTGAAATTCGTGTTATTCCCACAAAATATCCTTCTGGTGCGGCAAAACAGCTTATTCAAGTGCTAACCGGCATTGAAGTACCAAGCGGACAGCGTTCTTCCAGCATTGGCGTACTAATGCACAATGTTGGCACCGCTTTTGCGATCAAAAGAGCGGTGATAAATGACGAACCTTTAATTGAACGTGTGGTAACGCTAACAGGTGATAAAATCCCCCGCAAAGGTAATTTATGGGTACGCTTGGGAACACCTATTTCTGCACTATTACAACAAGTCGGCTACCAATATGATGGGCGTTTTCCCGTGTTTATGGGCGGACCTATGATGGGCTTTATTTTGCCAAATCTCAGCGCGCCAGTTACAAAAATCACCAACTGCTTGCTTGCGCCTGATCATTTTGAGTATGCCGAACCCGAACCTGAACAAGCTTGTATTCGCTGTTCTGCCTGCTCTGATGCTTGTCCTGTGCATTTAATGCCACAGCAACTCTATTGGTTTGCACGCAGTGAAGATCATCAAAAATCAGAACAATATGCCCTGCAAGATTGTATCGAATGTGGCTTGTGTGCCTATGTTTGCCCAAGCCACATTCCGCTTATCCAATATTTCCGTCAAGAAAAAGCAAAAATTTGGGAAATCAAAGAACAAGCACAAAAATCCCACGAAGCCAAACTACGCTTTGAAGCGCGCCAAGCACGTTTAGAGAAAGAAGAACAAGCCCGCAAAGCGCGTACCCAACGAGCTGCCGAAGCGCGTCGTGAAGAAATCGCAAAACAAAACGGCATAGATCCTGTTCAAGCGGCATTAGCGCGCCTAAAAGCTAAAAAACAAACGGACAACGAAACTCCAAATGTAAAAACCTTTGTGGATGAAAAAGGTCAGCTTCAACCAGATAATTCCGATATTATGGCGCAACGCAAAGCTCGTCGCTTAGCTCGCCAACAAGCAGAACAAGAACGTGCTGCATCAGAAAATCAAATGCAAGAAAATCCACAGAACACAAATTCTGCGGAAAATCTCACAGTTGATCCCAAAAAAGCCGCTATTGCTGCCGCACTCGCACGAGCCAAAGCAAGAAAACAAGCCTCAATCCATAATGCACAACCTGAAAACGCAAAAGCCAACACCACAGAAAATTCAACTCAAACAAATAGTGGAAGTGCGATAGAAAACCGCGAAAACTCAACGTCAGCACAAGGTGTGATTGAAAACCGCGAAAACGCAACGGCAATACAAAGTGCGGTTGAAAAAACGCAAGAAAATCCCACCGCACTTGATCCGAAAAAAGCCGCTATTGCGGCGGCTATTGCACGGGCAAAAGCGAAGAAACAGGCACAGAATGGCACGCCACAATCTTCCCACTCAACACAACCACTTGTTGAAGAACAAGGGACTGTGGAAAGCGAACACCGCGAAAGTGTGTTAGAAAACCACGAAAGCTCAACGGCAACACAGAATGCGGTTGAAAACCGCGAAAGCTCAACAGTAATACAAAGTGCGGTTGAAAAAACGCAAGAAAATCCCACCGCACTTGATCCGAAAAAAGCGGCTATTGCGGCGGCTATTGCACGGGCAAAAGCGAAGAAACAGGCACAGAATGGCACGCCACAATCTGCCCACGCGACGCAGCCACTTATTGAAGAACAAGGGGCTGTGGAAAGTGAATACCGCCAAAGTGCGATTGAAAACCGCGAAAACGCAACGGCAATACAAAGTGCGGTTGAAAAAACGCAAGAAAATCCCACCGCACTTGATCCGAAAAAAGCCGCTATTGCGGCGGCTATTGCACGGGCAAAAGCGAAGAAACAAGCGCAGAATGGCACGGCACAATCTGCCCACGCAATGCAGCCACTTGTTGAAGAACAAGGTGCTGTGGAAAGCGAACACCGCGAAAGTGCGTTAGAAAACCACGAAAGCTCAACGGCAACACAGAATGCGGTTGAAAACCGCGAAAACGCAACGACAATACAAAGTGCGGTTGAAAAAACGCAAGAAAATCCCACCACACTTGATCCGAAAAAAGCCGCTATTGCGGCGGCTATTGCACGAGCAAAAGCGAAGAAACAGGCACAGAATGGCACGGCACAATCTGCCCACGCAACGCTGCCACTTGTTGAAGGACAAGGGGCTGTGAAAAGTGAACACCGCGAAAGTGCGATAGAAAACCGCGAAGCCTCAACGGCAGCACAAGGCGTGATAGAAAATCGCGAAAACGCAACGGCAATACAAAGTGCGGTTGAAAAAACGCAAGAAAATCCCACCGCACTTGATCCGAAAAAAGCGGCTATTACGGCGGCTATTGCACGGGCAAAAGCGAAGAAACAAGCAAAAGAAAATCAATCCAAGGAAAAAGAATAAGGTTTATCAATGTTTAAAATGATGAGTTCGCCACATACCCACTCGGGCAAATTAACTGCTCGCATTATGCTGTGGGTTGCCCTGGCTATGTTGCCCGCTTTCGCGGCACAAGTTTATTATTTTGGTTTTGGTGTGTTGATTCAAAGCCTACTCGCCATTTCCTTTGCGTTAGTGTTGGAGTTTATCGTTACTCGCTTACGCAAAAAACCAACCCTGTTTTATATTAGTGATTTCAGCGTCGTGCTAACGGCATTAATGCTCGCGATGGCAATTCCGCCTTATGCGCCTTATTGGGTGATTTTAATTGGCACATTCTGCGCCGTAATACTCGGCAAACACGTTTATGGCGGCTTGGGGCAAAATTTGTTTAACCCTGCAATGGTCGGTTATGTGGTATTGCTCATTTCCTTTCCTGTGCAAATGACTGCTTGGCTTCCCCCTGTAACCCTATTAAATGAACCGCCTAGCCTGCAAGATGCTTATCAGTTGATTTTCCACGGCATCACCACAGATGGTTTCAACCTACATCAATTAACCAATTCCATTGATGGTATTACTCAAGCCACGCCGTTAGATTCCGTCAAAACGGCAAGCAAAATCAATATGGCGATAAGTGAAGTCAATCAATCACCGATTTTTGCACAAGTGTTGCCATTAAAAGGGGAACTCAACCTTGGTTTAGGTTGGGCGCAAGTGAATTTTTTCTTCTTACTCGGTGGGCTCTTTTTAATTTGGAAAAAAATTATTCATTGGCAAATTCCAACGGCTTTTTTATCCACAATGTTACTAGTAAGTGGACTACATTGGCTGCTTTCTTCTTATGTGCCAAGCCCTTTATGGCAGTGGTTTAGTGGTGCAACGATGTTCGGGGCATTTTTCATTGCAACCGATCCTGTTACCTCTTCCATTACCCCAAAAGGTAAACTGGTTTTTGGTACGATTATTGGCTTACTGGTGTGCCTGATCCGCTTCAATGGTAACTACCCTGATGGTGTGGCATTTGCTGTGTTATTGGCAAACATTTGTGTGCCACTCATTGATCATTACACGCGCCCACGCGTGGCTGGACATAGAAGGAAATAAGCAATGCAAACGGTAAAAATTAGCCTCCGCTATGGCGTGATCTTAGGTGTTATTGCGTTAATTTGTACCGCACTTTCTGCTGCGGTGTATTTCTTAACAAAAGCCCCTATTACGCAAGCAGTCGCCAACCAACAAGCGGAATTGCTCGCACAAATTATTCCACCGCAAAGCTATGATAACGATTTACTCGCCAGTTGCGATGAGCCTCATTTTGCTCAAGCAAAAACCTTGCGTATTGAGAAAATCTGTGTCGCAGAGAAAAATCATCAGCCGGTGGCTTATGCCTATGAAACCATTGCGCCAGACGGCTATTCAGGCAATATTCGTTTTCTTGTTGGCATTACGCCACAAGGTGAAGTATTAGGCTTGCGTGTACTTGAACATAAAGAAACACCGGGCTTAGGCGATAAAATTGAATTACGTATTTCTGATTGGGTGCTGAGCTTTAATCACAAAAAAATCAGCAGCGATAATCTCAATGATTGGGCGGTAAAAAAAGACGGTGGGCAATTTGATCAATTTACTGGGGCAACCATTACGCCACGCGCGATTGTCAATCAAATCAAGCGTTCTGCCTTACCTTTGTTACAACAAATGAAGGTGAATGCGGTGAAAGAGGAGCAAAACTGATGAATGAAAATCGTGAAAAAAACCACCGCACTTTAGAAAATGAGATGGATTTCACAGCGGAAACACCACCATCTCAACTGCCAATAAGCGAAGTAAAAAGCCAATGGGGTGAATTATTTAAGCAAGGCTTTTGGCATAATAACCCCGCACTTGTGCAACTTTTAGGGCTTTGCCCATTGCTTGCGGTATCTAGCTCGGCGACAAATGCCCTTGGTTTAGGCATTGCGACCATTGTAGTGCTAATGTGTACCAATGTGGTGGTTTCACTATTCCGCAAGCATATTCCACACGCCATTCGTATTCCTATTTATGTGATGATTATTGCTACTACGGTAACCATTGTGCAGTTAATGATGAATGCTTACACGTACACGCTTTATCAATCTTTAGGGATTTTTATTCCTTTAATTGTCACCAACTGTATTGTCATTGGTCGTGCAGAAGCCTTTGCGTCAAAAAATGGTGTATGGCTTTCACTTTTTGATGGCTTTGCAATTGGCGTGGGAATGGCGTTTAGCTTGTTAATACTGGGGGCAATTCGTGAAGTGTTAGGCACAGGCAAACTGTTTATGGGAATGGAAAATCTGCTCGGTAACTGGGCTGTCGCATTACATTTAAATCTTTTTGAGCTAAACAGTAGCTTTTTACTCGCTATTTTACCTCCCGGGGCATTCCTTGGTTTGGGGTTGATTTTGGCGATGAAAAACTTGATTGATGATAAAAAACAATAAACACAATGAATAAACAAAAACGTATTGAAATTTTAACGCGATTACGGGATCAAAATCCTCATCCAACGACGGAATTGAATTATCATTCACCTTTTGAGTTATTGATCGCGGTAATTTTGTCTGCACAGGCAACAGATAAAGGGGTGAATAAAGCCACCGCAAAACTCTTCCCTGTGGCAAATACACCACAAGCGATTTTAGATCTTGGATTAGATGGCTTAAAAAGCTATATTAAAACCATTGGTCTGTTTAATAGTAAAGCTGAGAATATTATTAAAACCTGTCGTGATCTGATCGAAAAACACAATGGGGAAATTCCGCAAACGCGTGAGGAACTTGAAGCCTTAGCAGGCGTTGGGCGAAAAACCGCGAATGTGGTGTTAAATACGGCATTTGGTCAGCCTACCATTGCGGTAGATACCCATATTTTCCGTGTCTGTAATCGGACAAACTTTGCGCCCGGCAAAACCGTATTACAGGTAGAAGAAAAATTACTCAAGGTTGTGCCAGCTGAATTTAAAGTCGATGTGCATCATTGGCTTATTTTGCACGGGCGTTATACCTGCATTGCACGCAAGCCTCGCTGCGGTTCTTGTATTATTGAAGATCTTTGTGAATACAAAGACAAAACTGAAAATTAAGGTAATTTATGACAACAAAAAAATCTGAACGACAAACTTGGTCAAGCCGCTTAACCTATATTATGACTGTGGCTGGTGCAACCGTAGGATTTGGCGCGACTTGGCGTTTCCCTTATTTAGTTGGTGAAAATGGCGGCGGTGCATACGTTTTATTATTCTGCGTAGCAATGATCGTGATTGGTATCCCGATGATCTTAGTGGAAAACGTCATTGGTCGCCGTTTGCGTGTCAATTCCATTGATGCCTTTGAAGATAAACTGACCGCAAAACCCCATTCAAAATATTGGAAAATCATTGGCTATATGGGCTTGCTCGGAGCATTCGGCATTATGGCTTATTATATGGTACTCGGCGGTTGGGTGATGAATTATATCATTAGCTTGATTTCTGGTAGCCTTGATATTTCTAGCACCATTAGCAAAGAGTATGCCAAAACCTTCTATGAACAGAGCATTAGCAATAGCCCGCTACAAATTGCCCTTTATACCTTTATTTTTGTTGCCATTAACTATGTTATTTTAGCGAAAGGGATTATCGGTGGGATTGAACGTTCGGTAAAATATTTAATGCCATTACTGTTTATCTTCCTTATTGGAATGGTTATCCGTAACATCACCTTACCCGGCGCGGCAGAAGGCATTATTTATTATCTCAAACCTGATTTTTCTAAAATTACACCGCAGTTATTTATTATGGTGTTAGGTCAAGTTTTCTTTGCACTTAGCTTAGGTTTTGGCGTGCTAATTACCCTTTCAAGCTATCTCAGTAAAGAAGAAAATTTAGTACAAACTGCCGTGATCACCGGCTTTACCAATACCATCATTGCAGTCTTAGCAGGATTTATGATTTTTCCATCGTTATTCAGCTTTGGCATTGAACCCAATGCTGGTCCAACGCTTGTCTTCCAAAGTTTACCCATTGTGTTCTCACATATGTGGGCAGGACGCATTTTTGCCATTATCTTCTTTAGTTTATTGCTCATTGCGGCACTGACCACTTCTATCACGATTTATGAAGTGATTATCACCGCACTACAAGAAAAACTCAGAATGCGCCGTGGCAAAGCAATTATGCTCACCCTTGGAGGAATTTTCTTACTTGGTAATATTCCATCTATTTTGAGCGATAACTTACTGAAAGATGTCACCTTCTTTGGAAAAAGTATTTTTGATGCTTTTGATTATGTGAGTGGAAATATTCTCTTTTTACTCACCGCACTTGGCTGTGCGATTTTCGTCGGCTTTGTGTTGAAAGAGGAAGCCAAAAAAGAACTTTCTGATAAACCAAATTCTACTTTCACCAACATTTGGTTCAACTATGTAAAATATGTCGTTCCATTGATTATTTTAGTTATTTTTGTGAGTAATTTAATTTAATCTCTGTTCAGATAAAAATCAGGGCTGATATTTCTCAGCCCTTAATTTTTTCGCGATTTTAAGCATTACTCGCTTTCTAATCCCTGACGAATAAGTCCTTCAAAAGCATCGTAAGCCACCAAAAACGCATCGTGTCCATAATCAGAAGGAAACTCGTGATAAGTTAAATTTACCCCGGCGTCTTCAAGCATTGCTCTACTTTTTCTCACGTCCACCGCTTTAAAAAGCTGATCATTGCTCACCGCAATTAAGCTATAACGCGCGGTAATACGTGATAACGCTTGATATGTGTTTTCATAACCTAAGGCGGGATCATATAAATCCAAGGCACGCAACAAATGCAAATAGCTATTCGCATCAAAACGATCGAGAAATTTCTGCCCTTGATAACTGAGATAAGATTCCACTTGGAAATAGTCTCCCCAGTACTGCCCTTCTACTTTCGTCGCACGCCCAAAGGCTTTGGCAAGCTGAATATCAGTACGATAGGTAAGCATTCCTAACATTCGCGCAATAGATAACCCTTGCACAGGTGGCTCACCTTCATAATAATCGCCATTATTAAAATTAGGATCAGTTATAATAGCTTGACGCATAACGTGATTAAAGCCGATGGCTTCTGCACTAAAATACAGGGAAGAGCAAAGATTTACGATGTTATCCATAAAATCCGGATAATCTATTGCCCACTGAGTGGCTTGCATTCCACCAAAAGACCCCCCAACAATGCCTTTTAAATGTGGGATTTGAAGATAATCAAGCAGCGCCCTTTGTACTTTTACAATATCTTGCACAAGAATATGCGGAAACTGGCTGCCATAAGGCTTTTGTGTTTTTGGATTTACCGAAGAAGGCCCTGTTGTCCCTTTGCAACCACCTAGCACGTTAGAACAAATGAAAAAATATTTTGATGTATCTAGTGCCAAACCTTCGCCCATAAAATTCTGCCACCAACCTGTTTGGTTGGGATCAGGGTGATAGGGTTCTGCATCTCCGGTTAATGCGTGGCAAATCAACACGGCATTACTTTTATCCGCATTTAACTTGCCATAGGTTTGGTAGGCAACATCAATATGCTCAAGCTGTCCAGCTAAAGTGAGTTTGAGTGGGGTTTGAGTAAAAAGTGTTGCTGTTTGTACTGCCATTACCTAGTCCATTATTCCATTGATGCCATCTTGCAAAGGTTAGGCAACATAGACTACCGTTAGCCTTATACCTCGCCAAGATTTTTAGACGTCTAAACCTCTAGACGTATTTTAGAATAAATTTGCTTGAATTTACTAGTCTTTTTTATTATTTTGATACGCAAAAGATAAAAAAATACGAATTTTATGCTGAAATCCTTTTTCCGTTACCTTTTTTCTTTTCGATGGGTTAGCTACCTGCCTAGAAAAGTTCTACGGTATAGCCTGTTCCTCATTTTTCTCTGCGGCTTATTGCTTGTGCTTGTCGATCAAGCCATTGGCTTTTATGTTCGTCAAGGTATTTATACCGATATAACAAAACTGCCCTATCGCCCTTATGGATTGGTGTTAGGTACATCAAAATATTTCAGTAAAAATACGCCAAATTTATTCTATTCCTATCGGTTATTAGCGGCGAATAACCTGTTTAAGGAACGGAAAGTAGATTATTTGCTACTAAGTGGGGATAACCGCACAATGGAATATAATGAGCCACGAACAATGTTTAAAGACCTCATAAAAATGGGGATACCAGAGGAATTTATGTATTTAGATTATGCGGGATTTCGTACCTTAGATTCCGTCATCCGTGCTGATCAGGTTTTTAAAGCCCATTCGATCACCATCATTACACAGCGCTTTCATTGTGAGCGGGCTTTGTTTATTGCCAAATACCACAATATTGATGCGATCTGTTTTGCGGCAGACTATCCGAGCGGCTATATGTTTGTCCGCTTCCGTGAGTTTTTTGCTCGTTTGCAAGCAGTATTAGATCTTCTTGTTGAAAAAGAACCGCACTTTTTAGGCAAGCCAGAACCACTCCCCCCACCGCCTTTCTCTGATTAGCAATGATAAACTAAATCTCGCAAGATCTTACTCGGTGCAGGTAAGCTTTCTTGGGCTGATTTATGCTTAAGGCGTTCTAACACTAAATCTAACAATTTATCTGCAATTTTTTTATGATCCTGCACTGCACAAAGGGTTTTATTGGCTAATAGTTCTAACATTTCGTGATCGCCAAAAGTGGCAATGGCTAATTGTTGTGGAATGCCTTTATTCTGCCTTAATAGCACTTGGAATATCCCCTGTAACAAGGTTAAAGAGGTAACAAATAAGGCATCTGGCAAGGGATTTGTGACAAGCCATTGCTCAAAGGTTTGTGCCGCAGAATCTCGGTGGAATTGCTCGCTATAAAGAAATTCTGCTGAATTTTCCGACCGCTCTTTTAATGCCTGACAAAATCCTACTTCACGTTCCTTACTGGTTGGAAGTTCGGGCAGCGCCCCAAAAAAGAGAACATTTTTAAACGATTGCTGTTTAAATAAATCTTGCGCTAGACGATAAGCATCATTCCTATCATCAGATAGCACATTAACCGCATTATCCGCGCTGATTTTTCGGTCAAAACCAAATACAGGCACCTTACTTTGCTGATAAAACCCATTCTCTGTGGGTAATGAGGTTGAAACAATTAACGCATCAATTTTGCGCTGAAAAAGGTGTTTGGCACAAGCCATTTCATTATTTGGATTATCATTAGAACAAGCGATCAAGAGTTGATAACCTTTTTCACGAAATTTTTGCTCAAGCTGATGAGCAATTCTGGCATAGCTCATATTTTCAAAATCAGGAATAATCAAGCCGATGGTATTGGTTTTCCCTGCTCGCAACCCAGCAGCCATTGCATTGGGTTTAAAATCATATTCCTTGATTAAGGATTGCACTTTTTCAATGGTTTTATCACTCACTCTATATTGCTTTGCTTTACCATTGACAACATAACTTACCGTTGTTCTGGAAACCCCAGCAAGTTTAGCTAATTCATCTAATTTCACATTAACTCCTTTTAATATGTCCTTTCAATTTCAAAGTGCGGTGAATTATAGCACCAAATTTTTAGTCATTTTTATGCGAAAATTCTCGAAATTTGATCTGCCTCGCAAAAAATAACCTCACCTGAAAAATATAAAAAAGACTGAATTTTCTCAATTCAGCCTTTCTCTCTACAAAAATCCAATTAGCGATTTACACGACGACGAGCGATTACAGCATTTGAAAGTTGCTCCAATACCAATTCTGAATCTTCCCAGCCAATGCAAGCATCCGTGATACTTTGTCCGTAAACCAATTCTTTACCATCCACAAGATCTTGTCTGCCTTCTACCAAATGGCTTTCAATCATCACACCAAAAATTTGATTTGAACCCTGTGCAATTTGCTGACACACATCAGTGCAAACTTCTAATTGTTTTTTAAATTGCTTACTGCTGTTTGCGTGACTGAAATCCACCATAACGTGTGGAATACGACCGCTCTTCTCAATACTTTCACAGACCTCATTGACATCTTTTGCGCTGTAATTTGGTCCTTTATCGCCACCACGTAAAATAATATGGCAATCTGCATTTCCTTTAGTGGAAACAATGGCAGAATGACCAAATTTTGTTACCGAAAGGAAATAATGCGGGGCTTCTGCTGCACCAATTGCATCAAGGGCAATGCGTACACCACCATTGGTTGCATTTTTAAAACCCACTGCACAAGATAAGCCCGAAGCTAATTCACGGTGAACTTGCGATTCCGTCGTTCTTGCCCCGATTGCCCCCCAGCTCATAAAATCAGCAACATATTGCGGTGTGATCATATCCAAAAATTCGCCTGCTGCTGGCACTTCTAAATTATTAATATCCAACAATAATTTGCGCGCAATACGTAAGCCATCATTTAACGCATAACTGTTGTTGAGATAAGGATCGTTAATCAATCCTTTCCAACCTACGGTTGTACGCGGTTTTTCAAAATAGACACGCATAATAATTTCTAAACTATCTTGATATTTCTCACGCATTGCTTTGATTCGTTGTGCATATTCCAATGCAGATTTCGGATCGTGAATAGAACAAGGCCCAATAACCACAAGCAAACGATCATCTTTGCGATGAATAATATTGTGTGCTTGTTGGCGAGCTTTTTTTACGGTGTTAATTGCCACGTCGCTTGCTGGATATTTTTCAATTAACGCAATAGGCGGTAACACCTGCTCTACGTTGCCAATTCGGGTATCGTCGTTAGCAATATAAATATCATTTTTGCTTTTTGTCATACATCACTCTCTTACATCTTAATTTGTCTTTGATCATCACTTGCTGATTCGTATTGCGAATACTGAATTGCGTGTCAATGTAACACGCATTTTTGTACTAGTAAACTAGTTTAAAGATATTATTAATAAATTTTTAATGACTGCTTAAAACTTGTGCAGGTTGTAATTTCGCTGCCCGACTTGCTGGATACAAACTGGCAATTAAACTTAACACTAATGCCACCAAAAAAACCACGGCAATATCTTGCCAATGTAGTTCGCTCGGTAAAAAATCCACAAAATACACACCATCAGAAAGTAGCTTTCTGCCAATTAAAAATTCAATGCCTTTAATTAATTGCGTGAAATTTAATGCCGTTATGCAACCTAGCACTAACCCAATTACACAGCCTTTCATTCCAGCCAGTAAACCATACCAGATAAAAATTCGTTTAATAAAGCGATCATTTGCGCCGAGCGTGCGCATAATCGCAATATCGCCCTGCTTATCTTTCACCGCCATAATCAAGGTTGAGATAATATTAAAGCACGCCACGCCAATCACTAGCACCATCGCTAAATACATTACGGTGCGAATAAGCTGAATATCGCGATACATATAGCCAAATTGGCTAATCCAATTTTGCGCGGATAAAAACTGTGGATACTGTTGCAAGGTAGGATAATTCAACTGTTGCACGGCAAAAGGGTGTTGCACCTTAAGTTCTACCCCACTGACTTCATCCGCCGAATAATCCAAAAATTGCTGTGCGGTGGCAAGGGGAATTAACGCATAGCTGTGATCGAGCTGTCCATCAAGGCGTAAAATTCCTGTAATCTGAATACGCTCACGCATTGGCTGGGTAAAATTATTGGTGCCGTCTGATTGGGAAATTAACAACGTTACCCAATCCCCTTCTTTCACCGCTAATTCACGCGCAATGCCAGATCCTAATACCAATCCCCCTTCACGGGAAAAACGCTGCCAGCCATCACCTAATACAAATTGCCCTAAGGCGCTCACCTGATCTTGCTTGTCGGCTTCAACCCCTTTGACTTGCACCACTTTTAGCTTGGTGCCATTTTCTACTAATGCGGTAAAGCTCACAAAAGGGGAACTTGCCACCACGTTAGGATCTTGTTTTAAAAGTGCGGTTAAATTTTGCCAATTTTTTATTGCTGTGCTATCGCCCTGTTCAGAATAGGCTGAAATCTCAACGTGTGGCACAACAGCTAAAATTCGCTTATTCAGCTCACGTTCAAAGCCGTTCATTGCACTTAACCCCACAATCAATACCATTACGCCCAGTGCAATACCAAGGGTAGAAAACATTGAAATCAGCGAAACCAAACGGTTTTTTTGCTTCCCTCGCTGATAACGCCAGCTAATAAAAAAAGGTGCGTTCATCTAGCTTTCTCCACGCAATACGCCGTCTTGCATCACCATTCGGCGAGACAATTTCGCCGCCAACTGCAAATCGTGAGTCACCAATAAAAAGGCAATTTTTTGCTCTTGGTTTAATTTCAAAATAAGTTCAAAAATGCTTTCCGTGGTTTTACGATCCAAATTCCCTGTGGGTTCATCGGCTAACACTAAAGCGGGCTGATTCACTAAAGCACGGGCAATGGCAACCCGCTGACGCTCACCACCAGATAAGGCAGAAGGACGATGTTTAATGCGATGAGATAAGCCAACCGCTTGTAGCATTTGTTCTGCACGATCTTGTGCCTCACTACGCGATTGTTTACCAATTAACATTGGCATCATCACGTTTTCTAACGCACTAAAATCCGCCATTAAATGATGAAATTGATAAACAAAGCCCATATAGTGATTGCGTAATTTTGCTAATTCGTCGGCGCTGGTTTGCTGTAAAGATTGCCCTTTAATGAACACTTCTCCACTGGTTGGCTGATCTAAGCCGCCTAGCGTATGTAATAACGTACTTTTGCCTGAACCTGAACTGCCCACAATCGCCACTAACTCGCCTTCTTCCATTGAAAAAGTGACCTCTTTTAGCACTGACGTTCGGCTTTCCCCTTCTTGGTAAACCTTGCTTAACTGTTGGCAGCTGAGTAAAATTTGCTTCTCTGTCATTCTTTTCTCGTTTTTTCTGTTTTATCATTAAAATCGCGTAAAAAAGCACCGCACTATGGGATCACATTATTCATAGCGCAATGCTTCTGCTGGCTCAATTCGTGCTGCGCGGTAAGCTGGATAAATCGTTGAACATAAAGAAAATAATAAGGATAGCGCAACAATAATCACAATCTGTGAATAATTAAGTTCTGTTGGCAAACGAATATTTTCTGGATTAAACCACGCCATAAGGAAATCTAAATTTAACGTAGTTAGCACACCAAGCAGCGTACCAATCAGCGTTCCAGTAATCCCAACCAATAGCCCTTGCCAAATAAACAGACTGCGTACTTGAGATTTATTTAACCCTTGCGTTTGCAAAATCGCGATTTCCCCTTGTTTATCCACCACCATTAAGCTAAGCGAAGTAACAATATTTGAGATGGCAACCACAATAATCAGGCTAATCAGCAAGCCCATCATATTTTTTTCCATTTTTACTGCTTGGAAAAATTCCCCTTTCTGGCTACGCCAATCGACTATCTGCCATTTCTCTGGGCTGAAATATTGAGGAAGTTTGGTAATATCAAAAGGATCAGCCAAAAATAAGCGATAACCTTGCATTTGCTGTGGCGGAATACGCATCAATCGACCAATATCTGAAAGATTGGCAAACACGGCGTTTGTGTCATTTTGTCCTGAAGCAAAATAAATATCACTAATAGTAAATAAACGCTGTACTGGCACGCGCCCAAAGGGCGTATATTGGCTATTTTCGGTGATCATTAAACGCACTTTATCACCAATCTGTAAATGCAATTTTTGTGCTAATTGCGCGCCAACCAGTAATTTAAATTCACCTGCTGGCAATAATTGTTCAAAAGCCTGCGCCTGAAAATGTGCTAATAAGGGATCATCAGAAAAGTGTTGAATACCTATCACTTGTCCTGCACTCACGCCCTGTGGCGCTTGCAAAATGACATTCGTGGTATTAATAGGAATCGCTCGCTGTACAAAAGCTGGCATTGTGGGAATAGGTGCTGCAAGGGATAAATTCCCCGATTTTGGCGTCATTATGGCGTGGGGAATCGTGGAAAGCACTTGTTTTTTTTGCTGATTTTCCAAGCCATTCATTACCGAAAGCACGATGATTAATGCCATAATGCCTAGCACAATGCCCATCATCGCAAGATTGGTGACTAATCGCCCAAAGCGATCTGCACTTTTCGCACGCCAATAGCGTAGGGCAATAAATAAAGAAATCGGTAAATTCATCATAAATATTTATCAAAATTTCCCCTGCTGAACAGGAGAAATGTCGTCCTGCAATAAAATTATTTGCCTGTTGCGACAAATTCTTCCATATTTTGTGTCACTTTTTTCACCAAAACTTCCACCGCACCATCCGATGCCCAAGCAATGTGCGGGGTAATAATTAAATTTGGTAAACGCGTTGCCGCTTGAATAAGTGGGTTATCTTTCTCAGGTGGCTCTTTCACTAATACATCTAACGCTGCGGCGGCAATTGTGCCATTTTCCAATGCGTCAGCTAAGGCTTTTTCATCCACTAAAGGCCCACGCCCTGTATTGATTAAATACGCCGTCGGCTTCATTAATTTTAAGGTTTCCGCATTGATCAAATTCGTGGTGTCTGGCGTTAAAGGGCAATGCAAGGTAACAATATCCGCCTCTTGTAACACTTGCTCAAAAGGTAAGTATCCCTCACGCACTGTTGTAGCCCCTTTGCGTTCTGCATAAATCACTTTCATTCCTAAGGCTTCAGCTAAACGGCCGATTTCTTTACCGAGATTGCCTTTGCCTACAACGCCTAAGGTAGAGCCTTTTACATCGGTGATGGGGTAATCAAAATAACAAAACTGTTTGCTATTTGCCCATTTTGCACTGAGTTGATCCTTATACCAATTCATTAAACTGTGTTTTAAGGCAAAAATTAAACCCAAAACGTGTTCAGGCACGGTAACAGAAGAATAACCTGTAACATTTTTCACGACAATCCCAAGTGCTTTGGCTGCCTCTAAGTCCACATTATTTGTACCCGTAGCTGTGATCGCAATTAATTTCAATTTAGGGAGCTGTTTCATTGTTTCGCGATCAAACACTACCTTACTGGTAATGACAATATCAGCCTCTTTCGCCCGTTCAATGGTTTGCTCTGGTGAAGTATGCGCATATTCCACCCATTGATGTTCAAAATTTGGGCGTGGAATGGGAATATGTTTTGGAATGGCTGTGCTATCAAGAAAAACAATTTTCATAAAATGCTCCTTATCTCTATTTAGGGATATCCTTTACCTTCAAAATTCACCTGCATCGTATTGCTAAATAGTGGCGGTAACAAACTAGCGAACTTCTAGCATCACGTCATCAAATAATTTTTTTACCGCATTGTTATCGTGTAAACGCTCCGCTTGCTCCACCATTGGGCGGGTTAAGTGCGGTGAAAACATATTGATAAAATCGTACATATAATTACGTAAGAAAATGCTATGTTTGAACGCAATTTGCGTCATACTCGAACGGAAAATATGGCTGGCATCAATGGCAACCAGATCGTTATCTTCTGGCGTGTGTGCCATTGAAGCCATAATGCCAACCCCTAAGCCTAATCGGACATAAGTTTTAATCACATCTGCATCGGTCGCGGTAAACACAATATTCGGCAACAATCCTGCGCTGTTAAAAGCATAATCTAAATCAGAAACGCCCGTAAAACCAAAGGTATAGGTTACCAGTGGGTAGTTGCCCAATTCTTCAATAGTGAGATGTTTACATTTTGCCAAAGGGTGATCCGGTTTTACAACCACCGAACGATTCCATAAATAACACGGCAATAGAACCAAATCATCAAATAAATATTGCGCTTCCGTGGTGATCGCTAAATCCACTTCTCCCGAAAGCAAGGCATCGTAAATTTGCGTGGGTGAACCTTGATGAATATGAAGGCTCACATCAGGATATTTCTTGGAAAACCGCTCTACCACAGAAGGCAACATATAACGCGCTTGGGTGTTGGTGGTGGCGATGCGTAACACGCCGTGATTAGGCTGCGTATATTCATCTGCGACGGCTTTAATGCTTTGGGTTTTCACCAATAATTCTCGCGCAATCGCGACAATTTTTTTGCCCGCTGGGGTAAGTGCTTTGATATGTTTGCCGTTACGCTCAAAAATCTCTAAGCCTAATTCATCTTCCAACAACCGCACTTGTTTGCTAATCCCCGGTTGCGAGGTAAACAAGGTATTTGCTGCTTCCGTTACATTCAAATTTTGATTTACGATTTCAACGATATAGCGTAATTGCTGAATTTTCATCATCACTCCTTGATTAAAGTGCGGTGCTTTTTTGTTACATTTTTAGGCTTTTTTATAACGTTTATTGATGTCTGCATAACGTTTCACAGCACGGCGGATTTGCCCCGTTTTGGCACGTCTGCGTTGTTTAGTCACATCTAATTTGCTTTGCGTCTCTGGTTCAAGCCCAACTAATTCACGCAAATAATTGACATTGGTGAGATCCATTTCTTCCCATCCGCCACGCGGTAAGGTTTTCATTAATTTAATATTGCCGTAACGAATACGGATCAAACGGCTCACTTGGATGCCTTGCGATTCCCATAAACGGCGAACCTCACGATTACGCCCTTCCATTAGGGTAACATCAAACCATTGATTCATCCCCTGCCCGCCCATTGGCTTAATGGCTTTGAAATTGGCTGGCCCATCTTCTAACTGAACCCCTTTGCGTAAACGGGCGATCATTGCTTCATCGACCTGCCCAAATACGCGCACGGAATATTCACGTTCCACTTCTCGACTTGGGTGCATTAAGCGATTCGCCAATTCGCCATCCGTGGTAAATAATAATAAACCTGAGGTATTAATATCTAAACGCCCAACAGCAATCCAACGCGAACCTGTCAAACGTGGTAAGCGATCAAACACGGTGGCACGGCCTTCAGGATCGTGGCGTGTGCAGAGTTCGCCTTCGGGTTTGTAATACATCAACACACGACACACTTCTTTTTGTGCTTGTTGTAAATTCACCAGATGTCCATCAATACGAATTTTTAAATTCGCATTTACTACAACGCGATCACCGAGTGTTGCCATTTTGCCGTTTACGCTGACCCGATTGGCGGCGATCATCGCTTCAATTTCACGGCGAGAACCTTGTCCTGCGCGTGCCAATACTTTTTGTAATTTTTCCCCTTCGACTTTATGCGCCGCAGAAAGTGCGGTCTTTTTTACCGCACTTTTTTCTTTACTTTCTACGTTTGATACGAAAGGCTTGTCTGTACATTTTCTTTCAGTGTTATTTTTTTCAGCAAAACGCATTCCTTTGGTGGCATTGCGTTGCGAATAAGATGTTGATTTCATATTTCCTCTTGTCGCTTTCCCAAGCGTCTAACAGTTTGAAAAAATTAAATAAATGGCGTAATTGAACCACTACCTTCACGCAAGATTACTGGCGTGTTGTCGGTTAAATCCACCACAGTTGTCGGCGCTTGTCCTAAATAGCCACCGTTAATAATTAAATCCACTTGATGTTCTAAACGATCGCGAATTTCTTCAGGATCAGATTGGGTAATACCTTCTTCCCCGGGCAACATTAAAGAACAAGATAAAATCGGCTCGCCCAAGGCATTCAATAAGGCTAACGCAATTTGATTATCTGGCACGCGTAAGCCAATGGTTTTGCGTTTTGATGTCATTAAGCGGCGTGGCACTTCTTTCGTGGCGGTGAGAATAAAGGTATAACGCCCCGGTGTGTTATTTTTAATCAGTCGATACGCCACATTGTTCACCGTGGCATAAGTTGAAAGCTCTGATAAATCGCTACACACCAAAGTGAAATTATGATTTTCTGGCAGCTGGCGAATTTGCACAATGCGATCCATTGCGTGCTTATCACCGAGCATACAACCTAAGGCATAGCCTGAATCCGTCGGGTAAACAATCACCCCGCCTTGTTTCAACATATCCACCGCTTGATTAATTAAACGCGGCTGCGGATTTTCTGGGTGTATATAAAAAAACTGGCTCATAACCTTTATCCTGTAATAATAAACTTGGGCATTATACCGAAATTCCCCGTTGATTATAGGGTTGAGGGAAAATAAATTTGTACGAAAATCACGTTACAAATTCTCCAACCCAAACTGATACAACGCATTTTTCTTATAACCATAAAGCTCGGCGACAATAGCCGCGGCTTTTTTGAGTGGAAGTTCTTTTGCGATAAGTGCTAAGGCTTTGATGGCTTGTGGTGAAAAACTTTCCTCCTCGCACTTCACATTGCCTTCTACAATCAGCACCATTTCGCCTTTGCTGCGATTTGGATCGTCACTGACCCATTGACGTAATGCCCCTATCTCATCACCGTAAATCGTTTCCCACGTTTTAGTCAGCTCTCGTGCTAGCACTACATAACGTTCTGCACCGAACACCTTTTCTATATCCGCAAGACAATCTAAAATGCGGTGGGTGGATTCATAGAAAATCAAAGTGCGGTCTTCTTTTGCAAGATTTTCTAATTTATCGCAACGTGCTTTGGATTTGGCAGGCAAAAAGCCTTCAAAGCAAAAACGATCTGACGCAATGCCTGAGGCACAAAGCCCCGCAATCGCCGCACACGCGCCGGGAATTGGGACGATTTTAATCCCCGCTTGGCGACACTTTCTGACTAAATGAAAGCCCGGATCGCTAATCAGTGGCGTACCTGCATCAGAAATTAATGCAATGCTTGTCCCTTGCAACAGTTTTTCGCATAAAATATCGGCTTTTTGTTGTTCATTATGATCGTGCAGTGCAAAAAAAGGCTTTTTAATGCCGTAATGGCTAAGTAATAAGCCACTATGACGGGTGTCTTCAGCGGCAACTAAATCCACTTGTTCCAATACTTGTAAAGCACGTTGCGTAATATCCTGCAAATTGCCAATGGGTGTTGCCACGATATATAAAATTCCAGTTAAATTGTCCATTTTTACTTCTTTTATTTGATTTTAATTATTGAGATAAGTAAGATCCCCGAGATTGTTTTCAACAACGGAGTAATTATGACTATTCTATTACAACGCATTAATTTAAAAAATCAATTAATGCCTTTTTTATTTGCATTGCTTTTAGCGGGCTGTACCAATTTATTTGGAAACAGTTTCACAAATGTGCTGAAAAACGATGCAAATGCCAGTTCTGAATATTACATCAATCAAATTCAACGCACGCAAAATCTTGAAGATCAACAAACCTATAAATTACTTGCCGCGCGTGTTTTAGTGCGTGAGAATAAAATCCCTCAAGCTCAAGCGATGTTAGCAGAATTAAACGATCTCAATGAAGAACAGCTACTTGATAAAGCGATCATTGAAGCGCATATTGCGGCGATGAAAGGGAATAATAAAGCGGCGGATAGCCGTTTAAAGGCGATTAATCTTGCCTTATTAAGCCCTTCACAACAAGCGCGCTATTATGAGGTTGTGGCGCGTGTAGCCAAAAATCGTAATCAAATTATGAATGCCGTGAAAGCGCGTATTCAAATTGATTCCCTATTAACGGACAGCCAAAGAAAACAAGAAAATAATGACCGCACTTGGGCATTATTACGCAATGCAAACCGTGGCTTAATTAACAACACATCGGCAGAAGGCAGTGCCGCATTAGGTGGCTGGTTAGCATTAGCTAAAGCATATAATGATAACTTAAATCACCCAGCACAATTAAGCCAAGCCTTACAAAGCTGGAAAGCGGCTTATCCAAGACATAGCGCAAGTTATCTCTTCCCAACAGAACTGCAAGGGTTATTTAATTTCCAACAAACACAATTAAACCAAGTTGCCCTACTGCTTCCATTAAGTGGCGATGCGCAGATCATTGGTAGCACCATTAAACGCGGATTTGATGATGCAAGAGGGAATTCGGATATTCAGGTTAAAGTTTTTGATACCCTTGCTACACCAGTGGAAAATATCATTGAACAAGCCAAACTAGAGGGAATTAATACCATTGTCGGTCCGTTGTTAAAACAAAATGTAGATAAATTAACCAACCGCCCTGACTTATTGCAAGGGCTAAACGTGCTTACCTTAAATTCTACTGAAAATTCTCGAGCAATTGGTCAGCTCTGCTATTATGGCTTAGCGCCTGAAGACGAAGCTGAATCTGCCGCAAATCGCATTTGGGATCAAGGTATTCAAAACCCATTTATCATTGTGCCACAAAGCGATCTTGGTCGCCGTACGGCCTCTGCATTTAACACCCGCTGGCAACAACTTTCAGGTACAGATGCCAATATCAAATTTTATAATAATGCCGATGACATCACTTATACGCTCCAATCAGGCTTAAGCCAACCTATTCAAGCGTTATATATTGTGGCAACGAACAATCAGCTTAGTGATATTAAACTGGCAATTGATAACAGCAATATTAACCTGAAGTTATTCGCAAGTTCACGCAGTAATTCCTCAAACAACACGCCTGAATATCGCTTATTAATGGATGGGTTAGAATTTAGTGATATTCCTTTCTTTAAAGATGTGGATTCTGCACAATATAAAAAAGTAGCAAGCGTTACCAATGGTGATTACTCCTTAATGCGTTTATATGCTATGGGTGCTGATGCGTGGTTGTTAATCAATCAATTTAATGAATTACGTCAAGTTCCGGGATTCAATATCAACGGTTTAACCGGTAAATTAAGTGCGGGTCCGAACTGTAATATCGAACGAGAAATGACGTGGTATCAATACCAAAATGCCTCCGTGGTGGTATTAAGCAATTAATTATGTTTAAATCTAAACGTCATCAAGGGGCGAGCTTTGAGCAACAAGCTCGCCTTTTTTTACAATCCAAAGGGCTAAAATTTATTGCCGCCAACCAACACTTTAAATGTGGTGAACTTGATTTGATTATGCAAGATGGCGATACCATTGTGTTTGTCGAAGTGCGGCAAAGAAAAAATGATTTTTTTGGCTCTGCGGTGGAAAGCGTAGATTGGCAAAAACAGCAAAAATGGTTAGATGCCGCCAATATGTGGCTGGCTAAACAAGATTGTAGCCTCGAAGATACCGATTGTCGTTTTGATTTAGTGGCATTTGGTAATACAATACAAGACCTACAATGGATTCCCAATTTTCTTGATGAATAAGCCTGATAAATCACAATGTTAGATAAAATAAAAGATCTTTATAGCGAAAGCATACAAACCCAGATTTCAGCCTCAAGCTTATTGCCCAATGCAATTTTTCAAGCCGTGCAAAACATCGTCGCCTGCTTATTGCGTGGTAATAAAATTATCGTCTGCGGGCAAGGGCGATCTTACGCCAATGCACAATTTCTGGTGGCGAATTTACTCAATCGCTATGAATTAGAACGCCCGAGCTTTCCCTCTGTACTACTGAGTTTAGATAATGCGATTGGCTCCGCTATTATCGCCGATCGCCCTAAACAGCAATTTTATCAACGCCAATTTAATGCCGTCGCACAACAAGGGGATCTGTTGGTGGTATTTTCCCCTTTTGGTAATGAAGAAATGGTGCTAGATACCATTAATTCCGCACTAAATAAAGAAATCAGTGTCATCGCATTAACGGGCGCGAATAACGATCATATTCAAGGCTTTCTGACAGAACAGGATTTGGAAATCACCGCACCAACAGTAAAAGAAAGCCGTATTTTGGAGCATCATCTCTTTATTATTAATACGATTTGTGAGTTAATTGACCACACGCTTTTTTCTCATTCCTAGCACTCAACCGCTTACAACCCAAAAGGAGTACAACAATGAAAACAAGGAATTTAAAAAAACTAGCCCTAATTCTCGGCAGCGCATTCTTACTACAAGGCTGCGTTAGCGCCACGGTTGCCGGCATTGTTGGGGCAACAGCCGTAGCAACAAAAGTCGCCACCGATCCAAGAACAGTGGGAACACAGGTTGATGATGAAACCCTTGAAGAAAAAGTTCTACACGCCATTAATAAAGATCAACAACTTGATAGCGAAGCTCGAATCAATGTGGTTTCATATGGCGGAAGGATTCTACTTATCGGGCAAGTGCCAAATGAAAATCTAAAAGAAATTGCCACAGGGCTTGCCAAAGGTGTTGATAATGTTTCTGAAGTTTATAATGAACTGCGAGTAGGTTCCCCTATCTCTCTTGGACAAATCAGTCAAGATAGCTGGATCACCACCCAAATTAAATCCAAACTCTTTGTCAATTCAGGGGTAAAAGCCACCGATGTCAAAGTCATCACTGAAAACGGTGAAGTGTTCTTAATGGGAAACCTCACTCAACAACAAGCCGATGCCGCAACAGAGATTGCTCGCAATGTGGCTGGAGTTGTAAAGGTTATCAAGGTATTTAAATATTTAAACTAATCCGATCATTAAGTGCGGTGCTTTTTCTTTGATTTTTACAATAAAAAATCTATTGAAAAAATACCGCACTTTAATTTCAACTGCTACAGTTATATTTTAAAGCAAGCAACCAAGTGCTGATTATTCCCCGTTAAACGCGGTTTGCTTAATGTACATTCTGTATCCGCTAATGGGCAGCGAGTACGAAACACGCAACCAGAAGGGGGATTGATCGGGGAAGGGAGATCACCTTCGAGTAGCTGAATTTTTTTACCTCGTTCCAAATTCGGATCTGGGATTGGCACAGCAGACATCAACGCTTTGGTGTAAGGATGCTTGGTTTCGTGATAGACCTTGTCATAAGTCCCCAACTCCACCGCATTACCTAAATACATCACCAGAACGCGATCAGAAATATGTTTTACCACAGCTAAATCGTGTGCAATAAAAATCAGTGATAACCCCATTTCTTTTTGCAACGATTTAAGTAAATTGACCACCTGTGCTTGAATGGAAACATCAAGAGCAGAAACAGGTTCATCACAGATAATCAGTTTAGGCTCAATAATCAATGCACGAGCAATGCCAATACGCTGACACTGACCGCCCGAAAATTCGTGTGGATAGCGGTTAATTAAATTTGGCAATAAGCCTACTTTTAACATCATTGCTTGCACACGCTCTTTGACTTCTTGTGCAGATAAATGCGGGAAGTAAATCTTCAGTGGCTCAGCAATAATATTTCCAATCGTCATTCTTGGATTGAGTGATGCCAAGGGATCTTGGAAAATCATTTGAATATCTTTACGCGTGCTGTGCCACTGTTTTTCGCTTTGTTGGCTGAGATCGTTACCTAGCCACAAAATATTGCCACCTGCGGATTTCACCAAACCAATAATCGAACGAGCAAGGGTGGATTTTCCACAACCAGACTCACCTACCACGCCTAAGGTTTCTCCTTCATATAATTTAAACGAGACGTGGTTTACCGCGTGCAAGGTTTGCTTTTTCTTAAATAAAAAGCCTTCGTTGCTTTGCACGTTGAAATGTACGCTAAGATCTTCGACTTCAAGTAATAATTTTTTCATCTTAATTTCCTCTTAGCAGCTGAGTAGGGGCAATAAAACACGCGCGTAAACGATTTGGTGCAAATTCCTCTAATAATGGGCTATCTTTACATTGTTCCGTCGCAAATTGGCAACGTGGGCTAAACGGGCAGCCTGTTGGCAAATGTAATAAATTCGGCGGATTGCCCGGAATCGTTAAGAGTTTATCTTCTTCAGAATCTAAGCGTGGCACTGCATTGATTAAACCAATGGAGTAAGGATGCGTTGGCTGATAGAAAATTTCTTTCGCTGAACCATATTCCATTGTTCTTCCCGCATACATCACCAGCACTTGATCACAGCTCCCTGCCACCACGCCGAGATCGTGAGTAATCATAATAATTGCTGTATTAAACTCGTGTTTTAACTCATTTAATAAAGTCATAATCTGTGCTTGTACTGTTACATCTAAGGCGGTGGTTGGTTCATCGGCAATCAATAATTTTGGACGGCATAATAATGCCATTGCGATCATAACACGCTGACGCATACCACCAGAAAATTCGTGCGGATACATTGCCATTCGTTTACGTGCTTCTGGCATTTTCACCGCATCTAACATTTTTACGGATTCTTCAAAGGCTTGCTTATAGCTGTACCCTTTATGTAAGACCAGCACTTCGGTTAGCTGCTCGCCAATTTTCATATAAGGATTTAACGAGGTCATTGGATCTTGGAAAATCATCGCAATTTGCTCCGCTCTTAAGCGGTTTAATTGTGATGAGGATAAACCTAAAATTTCTTCTCCATTAAAACGAGCAGAACCAGAGGTTTTACCGTTATCCGCCAATAATCCCATTAATGCAAAGGCAGTTTGTGATTTGCCCGAGCCTGACTCCCCAACAATACCGAGGGTTTCCCCTGCGTTGAGGGTAAAGGTTAAATTATTCACGGCGGTAACCTCACCATCTGGTGTTTTGAAGGTGACTCTTAAATCTTGTACATCAAGGAGAGGGTGTTTTTCGTTTTTCATTTTCTCACCTTATCGATCTTTTGGATCAAGCGCATCACGCAAGCCATCACCAATAAAATTAAAACAAAATAATGTAATTACTAAAAAAACCGCTGGAAAAATCAGTAGCCAAGGGGTGGCTTCCATTGATTTTGCCCCATCATTTAATAATGCGCCCCAGCTACTAAGTGGTTCTTGCGTACCTAGCCCTAAGAAACTTAAAAAGGATTCAAATAAGATCATTCCCGGCACGAGTAAAGAGGCATAAACCACGACAACACCTAACACATTTGGAACGATGTGTCGCCATACAATTTGTCGAGGCGAAACACCACATACAATCGCTGCTTCGATAAATTCTTTGCGTTTGAGACTGAGCGTTTGTCCACGCACGATACGCGCCATATCCAACCAAGAGACCATCCCTATTGCCACGAAAATAAGCAAAATATTTTGCCCAAAGAAGGTCACCAATAGGATCACAAAAAACATAAAAGGGAAAGAATATAAAATCTCTAAAATACGCATTAAAATGGCATCGGTTTTGCCGCCCACATACCCCGCTGTTGCCCCATAAAGCGTACCAACTAAAACGGCGATAAATGCGCCGGCAATCCCTACTAATAAGGAAATTCGTCCACCAATGGCAAGGCGAACCAGAAGATCTCGCCCTAATCCGTCTGTGCCTAAATAATGCATTGATTCAACATCTGGCGGTGAAGCCATCATTGCCCAATCCGTGTCATCATAACTAAAAGGCATTAACATTGGCGCAAAGGTGACAAAAAGTAAAATTAAAAATAGCACAAACAAGCTCATCACCGCCGCTTTATTACGGAAAAAACGGCGTCTTGCATCTTGCCATAAACTGCGTCCTTCAACCCGTTCTAATTGCTCGCCCAATTTTTCCATCAGTGCTTGATTTTCTTTTGTTTTTATCATTTTTTTGGCACTCCATTAATAACGAATTTTCGGATCAATCACCGCATATAAAATATCGACGATGGCATTAAAAACGATGGTTAATGTTCCCACTAAAATGGTTAAACTGAGTACTAAAGAATAATCTCGGTTTAACGCGCCATTAACAAAAAGCTGACCAATTCCGGGCAAAACAAAAATGCTTTCAATCACCATTGATCCGGTAATAATCCCAACGAATGCCGGCCCCATATAAGAGATCACAGGTAATAACGCGGGACGTAATGCGTGTTTTAAGATAATACGCGACATCGGTAATCCTTTCGCTTTTGCCGTACGGATAAAATTTGAATGCAATACTTCAATCATTGAACTACGCATAATTCGAGCAATGCTGGCAATATAGGATAAAGAAAGCGCGATCATTGGTAAGATAATATTACTTAGCTGTCCCCCTTCCCAACCGCCAGAGGGAAGCCATTTCAGCGTAATCGAAAAAATTAATATTAACAACGGCGCAACAACAAAACTCGGTACAACAACGCCCGTCATTGCAAAGGTCATTATTAAATAATCTAGCCACTTGTTTTGCTTTAATGCCGCAATCACACCAGCAGAAATGCCACATATCAGTGCGATTAAAAAGGCAGAAAAACCTAACTTTAAGGAAACAGGGAAAGATTGTGCAACAAGCTGATTAACCGTGTAATCCTTATATTTAAAGGAAGGACCAAAATCACCGTGCGCTAAATCTTTCAAATAAATCCCATATTGCACCATAAGTGGCTCATTTAAGTGATATTTTGCTTCGATATTTGCAATCACTTCTGGGGGGTAATTTTTTTCACTGGAAAATGGACTACCGGGGGCAAGTCGCATCATAAAAAAAGAAACCGTGATTAAAATAAATAGGGTTGGGATCGCCTCTAAGATACGGCGAAAAATTAATTTAAGCATAATGTTATCCCACAAAGATAAAAATAATGAAAAAAACACCCGCACTTAATAATGTAAACAATGTGCGGGTGCAAAAAGATTAATGTTTAATAATATAAACGTCTTTTAAATAATAATTTTGTGCAGGATGTGCATAAGCAAAACCTTTCACCCAAGGCTTAATCAGGCGAGGCTGCACATAATGATAAACGGGGATCAGCGCAGTATCATTGTCTAATATTTGCTCTGCTTGTGCATAAATTTCAGCACGTTGTTCATCACTTTGTGCGTTAAATGCGGAAGCAATCAAGGCATCATAAGCAGCGTTTTTATAGAATGCCGTATTATTTGCACTGTTAGATAAATAATAATTTAAGAACGTACTCGCTTCATTATAATCGGCACACCAACCCGCACGCGCTACATCAAAATTGCCTTGATGACGCGTATCTAGATAGGTTTTCCATTCCTGGTTTTCTAGGGTTACATTGACAACCCCTTGTAAATTTTTCTTCCAAATAGATTGTGCTGCACTCGCCAATTTCTTATGGTTGTCTGAGGTGTTATACAATAAGTTAAAATTTAATGGGTGTGATTTATCGAATCCCGCTTCTTTCAATAGGTTAAGCGCAGCTTGATTACGCTGATCTTGTGTCCAATTCGCCCATTCAGGATTTACCATTTTTTCCGCGCCATTGATAAATGGTGGGGTAAAAATATAAGCAGGTTTTTGACCTTGTTGTAAGATTTTATCCGTTAAAATTTCACGCTCTAGCGCTAAAGACAAGGCTTTACGCACTTTAGGATTATCAAATGGCGCTTTGGCGGTGTTAATTTCATAAAGATAAGTACAAAGTTGCGGGGCGTGTGTTAATTCATCCCCCAACTCTTTTTTGACTTTGGCATAAAGTTCAATTGGGATTTCTTTTCCTGTCATATCTTCATCACCAGCACGGTAACGAGAGACATCTATTGAAGCGGATTCAATCGGCAATAATACGATTTTTTCTAATACGGTATGTGCATTATCCCAATAATATGGATTACGTTCTAATTCCGCTTTTTCATTAACCACCGCGGATTTTAATACAAACGCCCCATTACCAACTAAATTCCCGGGTTTTGTCCAATTATCACCAAACTGTTCTACGACGTGTTTATTCACTGGCGCTAATACATAATGTTCAACCAATTTATCCACATAAGGAACGGATTCCGTTAAATGCAACACTAACGTATGATCGTCTTTCGCCTCCACCCCTAACTCAGCGGGTGAAAGTTTGCCAGCAATCACTTGATCAGCATTTTTTAATTTAACGAACTCAAGGAAGCTTGAATAAGGTGAGGCTGTTTTAGGATCAGCTAAACGTTGCCAGGCATAAACAAAATCGCCAGCCACTACGGACTCGCCATTAGACCATTTCGCTTCAGGGCGTAAATGGAATGTCCACGTTTTAAAGTCGTCACTGTGTTCCCAAGAACTCGCCGCACCGGGTATAATATGCCCTTTCGCATCAGAAATCACTAATGTTTCATATAGTTGACGTGCATAATTCCCCTCAACATCACCTTCCATTTTCTGAGGATCAAGGGTGGCAGGGTTTGAACTCACATTCCAGATTAATTCTTGCTTATCCGCTAATTGCGTGCCTTCTGGCACATTCGCCGCCATTGCAGTCCCTACTGATAAAGACAATCCTAATAATGCCGACAGTAATGATTTTTTAAATAAAGTGTGCATATTTACTCCTGATTTTTTATAAAATGGTCTTAATTAATAAAGGAATTTTTTAAACTTGTAAATAAGAAATTGCGAAATCATTGGGAATTGTCTTATTTGAGATTCATTGACACATTTCATTTATGAAAATAACGAAAAAAATGTGTATTATCTAAAGTGATGTAGGTTTAATGCTTCAAAAAACGTATGATGAAAATAATGTAAACAATACAACGAGACAATGTCTCGCTGTATTAGTTTAAAATGCTGCTGTAATAGGTTCTGGGCTACCGCTTAATGTTTAATAATATAAACATCTTTTAGATAATAATTTTGCCCCGGATGTTGTACCGCAAAACCTTTTACCCAAGGTTTGATCAGACGAGGAGACACATAATTATATACAGGAATAAGTGCGGTATCTTTTTCTAACACTTTTTCTGCCTGCGCATAAATTTCTGCTCTTTTTTCTTCCATTGGCTCATTAAATGATGAAGAAACCAATCTATCATATTCTGCACTTTTATAAGAAGAGATATTATTTGTGCTATTGGATAGATAGTAATTCAGAAACGTCGTCGCTTCATTATAATCTGCACACCATCTAACTCGTGCAACCTCAAAATTACCTTGATGTAAAGAATCGAGATAAGTTTTCCACTCCTGATTCTCTAAGGTAACATTTACGATACCTTGTAAATTTTTCTTCCAAATGGCTTGTGTTGCACTGGCTAATTTTTTGTAGTTATCTGAAGTGTTATACAACAACTTAAAATTCAGAGGATGGTTGCTATCAAATCCAGCTTCTTTTAATAATTTTATTGCCTCTTGATTACGCTGTGTTTGTGACCAATTAGCCCATTCTGGTTTTGTGATCTTTTCCCCTCCATTAATAAACGTTGGAGTAAAGCTATAAGTAACATTCTGCCCTTGTTGTAATACTTTATCCGTTAAGAGGCTACGTTCTAACGCCAAAGATAATGCCTTACGTACCTTAACATCATTAAATGGTGATTTTTGCATATTGACTTCATACATATAAGTACAAAGTAATGGCGTATGATAAAGTTCATCAGGCAAATCATTTTTAATTTTTATATAAGATTCAATTGGCATTTCACCATGAGTCACATCTTCATCACCAGCACGATAACGAGCCACATCAGTTGAAGAAGACACAATAGGTAATAAAGTTACCCTGTCTAATCGCGTATGTTTATTATCCCAATAATATGGATTACGTTCTAATTCCGTTTTTTCATTCACCACAGCTGATTTTAAAATAAATGCCCCGTTTCCAACTAAATTACCCGGTTTAGTCCATTCACTGCCAAACTGCTCTATCACTTTTTTATTTACTGGTGCAAGTACGATATACTCAACTAATTTATCAACATAGGGAACAGGTTCTATCAAATGAAGGACTAAAGTATGCTCATCTTTTGCTTCAACGCCCAATTCGCTTACAGGTAGCTTACCTGATACAACTTGAGCAGCATTTTTTAATTGCACAAATTCTAAAAAGGTTGCATAAGGTGCAGCGGTATTTGGATCAGCTAAACGTTGCCAAGCATACACAAAATCCCCTGCAACAACAGGATCACCATTAGACCATTTTGCATTTGGACGTAAATGAAAGGTCCACGTTTTAAAATCATTGCTATGTTCCCAAGAAATTGCCGCACCGGGTTTTATCCTTCCTTTTTCATCAGAAATAACTAAAGTTTCAAATAATTGCTGAGCATAATTTGTTTCAACAACGCCCTCTATTTTTTGTGGATCTAAGGTTGCTGGATTAGCCCCCACATTCCATACTAATTCTTGTTTTTCCGCTAAAAGCGTTCCTTCTGGCACCTCGGCAGCATAAAGCTGACCAGCAGCTAAAGCCCCTAACATTACAGCAAGCACCGATTTTTTAAACATCATTGGCATATTGACCTTCCATAATTACCACCAAATAAATATTTAATCACATATAGTGAAATTTTATTCAAAAATTAAAGCATAACTTTCATTGTTATGCAAAAGAAATTTTGCCAATCAAACTTTAAATTAGATAATAAAATTAATGCTCCTCTATGGGTTATTTTGGCTAAATGCTGACAAGTCGGCAATAAATGTTAGTTATGCTTAAGATAATGATTTAGGGGCTGTATTAGATTAACAGTTATATTAGTCTATAAAAATAAAGATAACTCATTGTAAACTCAAGAAATCTATACCGAAAAAACTGCTAGAATTTTTTGTACTTGAAGTGGCAGCTCGTTCAGCAGCAAATTTACTGGAAATTAACCCTAATTCAGCCGCCCTCTTTTATCGCAAAATCAAGGAGGCGATTAGCGACCATTTAGCCCAAGATGCCAACGAGATTTTTGCTGGTGAAATTGAGCTTGATGAAAGCTATTTTGGTGGAAAAAGAAAAGGAAAAAGGGGACGAGGTGCTAAGGGTAAAACAGCAGTTTTTGGTATGCTGAAACGAGAAGGAAAAGCCTATACGGTTATTGTTGAAAATACTAAGACTAAGACTAACACCTTACCTCCTGTAATTAAAAGGAAAATTATGCCTGATAGCGTTGTTTATACCGATTACTATCACAGCTACGATGTGCTAGATATAAGCGAATTTAAGCACGTCAGAATTAATCATTCAACTCATTTCGCAGAAACAAAAAATCACATTAATGAGATTGAAAATTTCTGGAATCAGGCTAAACGAGTACTAAGAAAATATAACGAAATTGACAAGAAATCTTTTCCGTTATTCTTGAAAGAATGCGAATTTCGGTTTAACTTTGGGACACCAAAACCCAAGCGAAAGAGCCGACCTGAAATTGTTTGATTTTGTTAAGCAAAAGTTCTTACAAGAGAATTGGTCGCCAGAGCAAATTGCCGCTCGTTTGAAATACGAACAAAGCAGATTTTCTATTAGCTTTGCCAATATTTACCGAGGGATTTATACTGGGTGGTTTGATGAGAAAGGGTTATCGCACGGGGCAAGAGGGGCGATTCGGAAACTCCGTCATAGCGGGAAAAGGCGGCATACCAATGACTATGTGGAAAAACGCGGGAAAATCCCTATTAGTCATCATTTAACCGAACGACCAAGCGAAGCCGAGGCGCGAAGCCGTTTAGGCGATTGGGAAGCGGATACGGTGTTGGGCGTAACAGGCAAAGCCTGTTTATTGACCTTGACTGATAGAAAAAGCTGTTTTTCCCTCGTCAGAAAATTGCCCGCAAAGCGAGCAGAAAGCGTTGCCAAGGTAATGGCTGAACCCTTGCAAAATCAGCCTTTAGAGAGCATTATCCCAGATAGAGAGAAGGAGTTTGCAAAACATCAGCAGGTAACGGAACGACTTCAGGTTGAATTTTACTTTCCATTGCCTCACCAACCTTGGCAAAGAGGAACAAATGAAAACACGAACGGTTTACTGAGGGAATATTTTCCGAAAGGTCGAGACATTACGCTCTTTTCAGAAGCACAAATACAAACCGTGGTCGATAAATTAAATCACCGACCACGCAAATGTTTAAACTGGAAAACACCTTATGAAGTTTATTTTGATAAAGTGTTGCAGTTAGTTTGACAATTTAAGCCATAAAAAAGCAAAAATGAGGTTTTCCCCATTTCTGCTTAATACGTTTACTCTGGACGCACACCAAGGGTATGACAGATAGCGTAAGTAAGTTCACTGCGGTTAAGGGTATAGAAATGGAAATCTTTCACGCCTTCTCGAGATAATACGCGTACCATATCAATCGCTACACTGGCTGCCACTAAGTTTCTTGTTGTAGGATCATTATCTAATCCCTCATACATTTTAGCCAACCAAGCTGGTATTTTCACATTGGTGATCGCTGCCATTTTTTGTAGCTGTTTGAAATTCGTTACTGGCAAAATTCCGGGAACAATTTCGGCATCAATCCCGATAGAAGCACAGCGATCACGGAAACGTAAATAGCTGTCAATATCAAAGAAAAATTGGGTAATAACGTGGTTCGCTCCCGCATCAATTTTACGTTTTAAATTGATTAAATCCGCTTGTGCAGATTTTGCTTCAGGATGCACTTCAGGATAGGCTGCCACAGAAATATCAAAATCTGCTACAGAACGTAATAATTCCACTAAATCAGAGGCATAAAAAGGTTTTTTATCGTATCCTGCCGGTTCATCACCGCGCAATGCGACAATACGGCGAATACCGTTATCCCAATAATCTTGGGCAATTTGTTTCAATTCATCTGGGGTGGCATCAATTCCAGTGAGATGCGGTGCGGCTTCTAAGCCCGTTTCTTGTTTAATATGCTTCACGACACTATGAGTACGATCACGTTCGCCTGAATTTGCCCCATAAGTTACCGAAACAAACTTAGGTTTTAAGACTTTCAAACGATGAATAGAATCCCATAAAATTTTTTCCATATTCTCATTTTTTGGCGGAAAAAATTCAAATGATACGTTGATGTTGCCGTTAATGCCTGATAAATGGTTGTTTAATGTATCAATTTCTTTTGCATAGCTCATACATTCTTCCTTTTCATTCTTATACGTTTAGACTGCTTTACGGCTATAAGATAATGGGAAAGCACTGTAGTGTCAATTTTAAAAATTTCATTATTTTATGAAACAAATTCATAGCAAAGCTCTTATCGCTCACCGATAAATCGGCTATACTTTTGGAAAATCAATCCCTAAAGTTAGGAAAGTCTATGAATAAAAAAGTAAAAATTGTTGGTTCACTATCCTTGATTGCTGCCACATTAGCTTTAGGCGCACAAATTTACACCAATCATAAAATTGATTACATTCTGCAAAAATTCCCTTATTCATTGCAAAATAAATTTCAATTAGATGTGGTTGAAAAAAAGAAAAATTTCTTCAGTCGCGAACTTATTTTCAAACTCTCTGGTGATAGTACCAACACATCAAGTGAAATGATTCAAACAAAACTTACCGCACTGCCTTTTGCTGTGTTTGCGGATTCAGCCCTTGTCCCAAGCTTTGTAAAAGAATTAAATAAAAATTTTAAAGTTACTATTGATAAAAATAATATCACAAGTAAATTTTCCGTGATTGGTGATTATTTCCAATCAAATATTTATACACAATTTCGCGATCTTGCCAATAAATCACAAACACTTGTTATTGATCTGAATTTTGAACCTAAAAGCCATCTAATGGACGTGCAAAGTCATTTGTCTGGCTTTAATTATGATGCTAATTCAAAGATTCACGATCTTATTGCTGATGCAACACTTATTCCTATTGATGATAATCAATATGATATTGAAAATATTTCCATTAAGCTTAAAGATGGGGATGTCTATTTATTAAATGGGGATAACACAAATATCAAATTAAAAAAATTAGATTTTAATTTAGATAAATCTGATGCTGGTAGCAATTATAATTTAAGTGCTAAAATAAATGCTGATGGGCTGACTATTACAGATAAAAACCCTAAACATTCTACGATTCAATTCAAAAATGTTGCGCTTAATGCTTCACAAAAAGAGATTCCCAATCAACTTAGCTATGTAAAATTATTGCATTTACTCAACAATAAAAATGAACTCAATACAGTAGAAATTATCGACCAAGCTTTAGATTTACTCTTTCAAAATAAAGAAAGTGAACTCAGTTTTACTTTTGAAAACTTAACCTTTACACATAAAGAAAAAGATCAGGGCGTTTCTTTTGATAATTTCTCATCTTTCTTAAAAGGAAATTTTTCTGACTTATCTCAAGCACAAAGTAACTATGCGCTTGCATTAAAATCTTGTCAAAACAAAGGTGAAAATGAACATTTTCAAATCAAAGGAATACAATTTGAGGGTAACAATAAAAATGTAAATCTTGCCACGCAGCTAGCATTGTTAAAATCAACTATTCAACTATTTTCCAAAGCCAAATCACCAGAAACGAAACAAGAAGCTAAGCAAGTAGAAAAAGAGAAAAGCACCTTTATTTCTGCCTTAAAAACCTTAGCACAAGATTACAACCAATCACAACAAGCGTTATTTAAAATAGATGAATTTACTTTAGATGATAATATCGAACTTAAAGAAATAACGATCGGAGCAAGCGGTGCTATATCTGAAGAAAAACAAGATAATGAAAATATTGAACTCACACTAGGAAGCTACATTAATAAAAAAGAGCAATTTCAATTAAAAAATGGAAAATTTAGCCTTCCATTTAGCGTAACAAATGTTGGAACACTGATTCCGCTTAATATTTGTAGCAATCTTATTTATCAAGCTGCCTGTGATAAATATCTTAATGCCGATGAGGATACGGACTTACTCGTTTATCAACCAATTAAAAATATTGCTATTAATATTGAAAATGCAACATTAAGTGGAGAAATAGATACTTATCCTTCCACCTCACTTACCCCTTTTGAAGGAAAACTCAATCTAAAATCTGGTATTTTAGAAGAGCAACAAGATAAAACCACCTCAACCTTATTATTAGAAAAATGGCAGAAAACAGAGTTTGATCTTTATTTTTCTATCGTGAATAAGTTATTTAAAGCTAATTTATTGAAAGATAAACAGTCTATTTCTTGGTCATTAATTAATGATTGGCTCTATCCTGAAGGAGAACTTAACCCTTATTTAAAAGAAAACGGTGATAATTACACCATTCAAATTAAAAAAGAGGGAGATAAAACTTGGCTGAATGATGAAATATTACCGCCAATCCTAGTACCTTAACGCCAGAACAACAATGATCCCCTCTGTAAGTGATCTGCCCCCCCAAAATTGGACAGATTGTTAAACTATAAATACTGAGTTCTGTATTGAACAGGACTCAGCCTTTTTAATACGTTTTTGGTTGTAATACACCACATATTCCTCAAGTTCAGCTTACAATTCCGCTATCGACGTATAGCTACGCGTATAAAAACACTCGGATTTCAAAATCGCAAAGAAACTCTCCATTACCGCATTATCATGGCAATTCCCTCGTCGGCTCATACTCAGTATCGCGCCCCCCTCCAGTATTTTTCACCAAACGTTTGTGCTATAAAGGACGCCCTGGTCGCTGTGAATAATAGGGCAATCCGTGGCACTTAATTGGCTTAACCCTTGTTCCAGCATCTTTTCCAAGGGAAAGTTGGGGCGTCTTGCAAACTGATAGTCGATAATTTCTCAATTTGCCAAATCCATTAGCGTCGATTTTTCTGCCGTCGTTTTTGTCGGTTTAACTCCTCCAACTTTTTTAAATAAGCCATCTCTTCATGCGTGAAAACCAGATCACGTTGCAATTTTTTAAATGATTGGGGATAAATCAGTGAGTTCAGGAACATTAATCTCTTTTTTCTTAATTTTGGGCTTGAGTATTTTAGGTTGAGTAAAAGACGATTTCCCCCCCTCTAAGCCTCTTTCACGAAAGGCTTTTAGCCACTTAATGGCAAGAGCATGAGAAATCTGATAACGTTTAGTCACTTCTCCGATAGCAATATCCTGCTCGGTCAGCTGTTTGATACTTTCTAAACGAAATTGATAAGAATGGGAGATGATCTGCACCTCAAATTGGGTATCCGGTCTTTGGGGCAGATCACTTGTTTTATAGCCTCTCAATTTTTGATAATACCGTAAAATATAGTCATCTCTAATTAGTTAATGGGTATAAAAGACAAGCTCATTTCTCCATTTTCATACAGATTAAACTCAATAGCTTCAAGGTTACCAATCACAAACTCATCATTAAAGGCTGAAACAGGATAAGTGGTAGTAAGTACAATGACTTTTGCTCCAGCACGATGACCAGCTTCAATACCACCTGGAGCATCTTCAATAACCACACAATGCTGAATATCCACACCAAGCTCTTCCGCCGCCTTGAGATAGCCTTCAGGATGCGGTTTACCTTCGCTGACTTTTTCCGCTGTAATCAAAGATTTTGGCAACGGCAAATTACAATATTGCAAACGTTCTTTAGCAATATTTTCTGTTGAAGAGGTAACAATTGCCCACTTTCCTTGTGGTATTTTATCTAATAAAGCTTTAGCACCAGCAATGGTTGTTACATCTGTTTCTTTTGCTTCTTCTTGCGTAAACAACGCCACGGCTGCCTGAATATCTGCATTATCACCCAAAATACTACGTGCAGTATCTTCTGGTCGCCGACCGTGGGATTGATGAATTACTTCCTCTGTATTCAATCCATAATGCGCAGCCCAACGTCCCCAGATGCGCGCACAAGCCTTACTTGAATCAATTAATGTACCGTCCATATCAAATAAAATGGCTTGTACAGGAAAACTAACTTTCTCTGATTTCATAAAACACCTCCTATCCTAATTTATAAAATGTAAATGTTCTCTAATGCAACATAATGGGAACGTTGCTAATGTAGCAAAACAACCATTTATATGAATACCCAAATGTTTCATATCTGGTGATAAATACCCCATACCAATTTGATTACAGCTATCCTCCTTCGCTAAATAATGAGGCAAAATTGCACAAGTTTTTCCAATTAATTCCTCATTAACACCTTCCCCAACAGACACAATAATACCTGTTCCTTCATGACCTAAAATAGTTCCTTCTTTTATATCATTATTTTTTAATCCCTGTAATACTCTTCGATCTGTTTGACAAATACTGGATCTTAATATACGAACTAAAACTTCGCCTCTTTCTGGTTTTAAATTATTAAAATAATCCAAACCAACACCATTATTTGTAAAAATAACTCTCGTTTCTCTACTTGGAAATGGTTCGTGCCTAAATAAAACTTTTAAGTAATTTTGAGAGAAATTTTGATCATTTAATAATTTTATAATTGCAGGCTCAAGCAAAGTTTGATTTCCAATAATATTATTCCCCAATCCATTAACAACTTCTGTTTGAACAACCTTATAATAGTGGTAGTGATTAATCAACTCTTCCAAAGATAAATCTATTTCTGCAGGATGATAACCCGAAGAACCTATCAATCTAATATTTTTGGAAATAACAACCACTTCTTCATTTCTATGTATATGTTCTAGATCCTGTCCTTCATAAATTGGTAACTCATCTTTTTTCTTATGATTAATCCCCGAGAACAATATAACAATGCCATATTCGGAAGACACTTCAATAGCTGAAGTTTGAGCTTTAGGGCAACTAGTGGCAACAACAGTAAGATTAGATTTACTCAAATCAAAACTGTTATATTCTCTAAATACGGAAACAAAGGGAAGTAAACCTTTAATTAGCTCTCTTCTTGTATCATCAGGCTCAATCATTTGAATTGATGCTAAGGGATATAATCTATGTGCGTATAATGCGTGTAATGTTCCGATTGGACCAGCTCCCAAAATAGTAATTACATCAATATGTAAAGTTTCAGGTAATCGGCGATAAGCATGCATAACACACGCAAGTGGTTCACTTAATACAGAAATATCAAGATATTCTTCTCTCGTTAATATATTTTTCATAGGAAGTCCTTAGATAGGAAGTCCTTAGATAGGAAGTCCTTAGATAGGAAGTCCTTAGATAGGAAGTCCTTAGATAGGAAGTCCTTAGATAGGAAGTCCTTAGATAGGAAGTCCTTAGATAGGAAGTCCTTAGATAGGAAGTCCTTAGATAGGAAGTCCTTATCACAAAGTTAAGGACGCAAAATAACCTGTTGATACTAAAACTACAAGTAACAACCCGAGTTAGAGAAAACAACAACTTATCTCTTCAGTTTAATATTAAGCATAACTTAACAAAAAAGCAACAAATAACTAAAAATAATTAGTTCCTATATTTGGTATTTTTTAAGCTTTACAAATCACAAAATCCCCCTACAATAACCGCCTTTACGCATTTGCCTTGAGTGAATGCCTGACTTGTAATCAGACACAAAGAGAAATTTATGACAACCACATTCAAACCCGAACTGCTTTCCCCCGCAGGTTCATTAAAAAATATGCGCTATGCTTTTGCTTATGGTGCAGATGCTGTTTATGCAGGACAACCACGTTATAGCTTGCGTGTTCGCAACAATGAATTTAACCACGCCAATTTAAAAATTGGGATTGATGAAGCACACGCTTTAGGTAAGAAATTCTATGTGGTGGTCAATATTGCCCCGCACAATTCCAAATTAAAAACCTTTATTAAAGATCTTCAGCCTGTGGTGGAAATGAAGCCAGATGCCTTAATTATGTCTGACCCCGGTTTGATTATGCTTGTGCGTGAACATTTTCCTGATATTGACATTCATCTTTCTGTGCAAGCCAATGCCGTGAACTGGGCAACGGTCAAATTCTGGAAACAAATGGGCTTAACTCGTGTGATTTTATCGCGTGAACTTTCCATTGATGAAATCGCCGAAATCCGCCAACAAGTGCCAGATATGGAAATTGAAATTTTCGTACACGGTGCGTTGTGTATGGCGTATTCTGGGCGTTGCTTGCTTTCAGGTTATATTAATAAGCGTGATCCAAATCAAGGCACTTGTACCAATGCGTGCCGTTGGGAATATTCGGTAGAAGAAGGCAAAGAAGATGAAGTGGGCAATATTGTTGGCAATGAAATTCCCATTAAGAATGTTGCCCCAACTTTAGGCGAAGGGCAAACCACAGATAAAGTCTTCTTACTTGCCGAAAGCCAACGACCAGAAGAAAAAATGTCTGCCTTTGAAGATGAACACGGCACCTATATTATGAATTCCAAAGACTTACGCGCCGTGCAACACGTTGAAAAACTCACTCAAATTGGTGTGCATTCGTTAAAAATTGAAGGGCGTACGAAGTCTTTCTATTATTGTGCGAGAACAGCTCAGGTTTACCGTAAAGCCATTGATGATGCGGCTGCAGGCAAACCTTTTGATGAAAGCTTAATGGATACGCTTGAAAGCCTTGCTCATCGCGGTTATACAGAAGGCTTTTTACGCCGCCATACGCACGATGAATACCAAAATTATGATTATGGTTATAGCATTTCTGAGCGTCAGCAATTTGTTGGTGAATCCACCGGTGTACGTAAAGACGGTTTGGCCGAAGTGGCAGTAAAAAATAAATTCTTACTTGGTGATGAGGTTGAATTAATGACCCCAAAAGGCAATATCGTATTCAAAATTAATCGTATGCTTAATCGCAAAGGTGAAGAAGTCGAAGCCGCCTTAGGCGATGGGCATTTTGTTTTCCTCGATGTACCAGAGGATTTGGATTTGAATTATGCCTTACTAATGCGAAATTTGGTGAACACCAACACGCGTAACCCTCACGCTGAGAGCAAATAATCACTTCCATTGGCGAGCAAGTTAGCTCGCCTTTTTCTTAGCTCAACTTAAAATTTAAAGAATTATTAAAAATTTGTTAATAAAATGTTGCAAATAACATTTTTATCCGTATAATCCTCTGCATACCCTAAAAAGTATGACTCCAAATATTTTCAGCCCTTTCCTAGAAAGGGCTTTTTTTTCACCTTATCTCCATAAAAATGCCACAAAAAATCACCGCACTTTCATTTTGTCATCTTTTTCTACGAATAAGCCTCCAACTTTAAAGACTATTTTTTGACCTCTATCACATTTTTCAACATTTCATATTCCTTCTTTTTAAAATTTCATTACAATCTTTAACATTCCATTAACAAATAAAGCCAAATTTTATATGGAGCATCTTATGAGCTATCACTACTCTCCTCTACCCAGTGTAGAACCCGAACTTCGTAAAATGATCAGTGCGCATTATAGCTGTACAGAACAGTCTGCAGTAAGCCAACTAGTCCAAACCTTAGATTTCACACCACAACAAGAATCATCCATTGAAAAACTCGCCCGAGAATTAATCAGCAAAATCCGTAGTAAAAAGCAAAAACATTATGGCGTTGATGCGTTAATGCACGAATTTTCCTTAGGCTGTGATGAAGGGATTGCCTTGATGTGCTTAGCAGAAGCCCTCTTACGCATCCCCGATGGGCAAACGCGTTATGAGTTAATCAACGATAAACTTCAACTTGGTAACTGGCAATCTCATTTGAAAAAATCAGGCTCGCTCTTTACCAATGCAGCGAGCTTAGGTTTGATGCTTGGCAATAAAATCAGTGCTAATTTAGATGAAACAGCACTTTCTTCTGCTTTGATGAAAAGTTTCTCCCGCCTTTCTGCGCCCGTAATGAAAAAAGCCATTGAAAAAGCGATGGGCATTTTAGGTGAACAATTTGTTACCGGCGAAACGATAGAAAAAGCCCTGAAAAATATTAGTACAAGAGAAAAAATGGGCTATTGTTTTTCTTTTGATATGCTTGGTGAAGCAGCAATGACTATGGAAGATGCAGATAAATACTTACAAGATTATGTGGATGCCATTCACACTGTGGGTAAACAGGCTGCAGGGCGTAGCGTATATGACGCAAATGGCGTATCGGTAAAATTATCAGCAATTCACCCGCGTTATTCTCGTTCTCAACAAGATCGTTTGATGAATGAAATCTATCCGCGTTTAAAACAGCTTTTTGTTCTGGCAAAACAATACAATATCGGTTTGAATATTGATGCGGAAGAAATGGCACGCCTTGAAATTTCGTTAGATCTGCTCGAAAAATTATTGCAAGATCCTGATCTTGAAGGGTTTAATGGCATAGGATTTGTCGTACAAGCATATTCTAAACGTTGTCCTTATGTCTTAGATTATATCATTGCATTAAACCGCCGTTTTCAACGTAAAATGATGATACGCTTGGTAAAAGGTGCCTATTGGGATAGCGAAATCAAATGGGCGCAAACAGAAGGTGTGCAAGATTTCCCTGTTTATACGCGTAAAGTGCATACGGACATCTCTTATATTAGCTGTGCAAAAAAATTATTAGACGCGCAAGATGTTATTTATCCCCAATTTGCCACTCATAATATCCAAACCTTAGCCACTATTGCTGAATTAGGTAAAGGTAAAGAATTTGAGTTTCAATGTCTGCACGGAATGGGAGAAACGCTTTACGATAACGTTGTCGGTGAGCATCAATTTAACCGCCGTGTTCGTGTGTATGCCCCAGTGGGAACCTATGAAACCCTATTAGCCTACCTTGTACGACGATTACTTGAAAATGGTGCGAACTCTTCTTTTGTTCATCAATTAGTAGATAACCAGATTTCCGTAAATGAATTAATTGAAGCCCCTTGGAAAAAATTTGCCCGTTTTAATGGTGAGCCAAATAAAGCGATTAAATTACCTGCGGATCTTTTCCCGCATCGCCGTAATTCACAAGGCTTTAATTTAAGTGATGAAATTCAGCTTCGCACGCTACAAGATCAATTAAATCAAGCAGAATATACCGATGTGCAATCGCTTTGCGCCTTCCCCGTGCAAGCCGCGCAACACTATCAAGGCAGAAAACCGGCGAATACCGCACAAATGTTGCCAACGTCCACATTCATGTCACCAGATGATGTGCCTGCCGTATTTACGGCGATGCAATCTCGCATTTGGCAAGAAAAAAGCGTGGAAGAACGCGCAACAATTTTAGAAAGAGCGGCGGATTTTTATCAAGAAAATACCGGCTTGTTACTGCGCCTTGCCATTGAAGAAGCAGGAAAAACGTTACCAAATGCCATTGGAGAACTGAGAGAAGCAGTGGATTTCTTACGCTATTATGCAGAACAAATCCGTTTATTAGATAGCAAAAATGCACTCGCCCCACCGCTCGGCAATGTACTATGTATTTCCCCTTGGAATTTCCCGCTCGCCATTTTTACTGGGCAAATTGCTGCGGCCTTAGCAGTCGGCAATAATGTGATTGCCAAACCTGCGGAACAAACTTCGCTGATTGCTTATTATGCCGTGAAATTATTACATCAAGCTGGCGTGCCAAAAGAAACCTTACAACTAACCTTAGGTGCTGGCGATTTAGGGGCGGCATTGGTGGCTCAGCCATTTAATGCTGTGATGTTCACCGGTTCAACAGAAGTGGCACATTTGATCAATAAACAGCTTATACAACGGCAAGATCACCCTGTGCTAATTGCTGAAACAGGCGGTTTAAACACAATGGTGGTAGATTCTTCCGCCTTATTGGAACAAGTCATTACTGATGTATTAAGCTCTGCCTTTGATTCTGCTGGACAGCGCTGCTCAGCTTTACGCATTTTATTGGTGCAAGAAGATATTGCTGATCGCTTATATCAAATGCTTACTGAGGCAATGAAAGAATTGGTTATCGGCAATCCAGAGCAACTTAATACGGATATTGGCCCTGTTATAGACGAAGAAGCGAAAGCAAATTTGGTCAATTATCAAACTCAAGCGCGGTCATTTTCTCGCCGTTATTTTGAGTTATCATCACCCACTTTCGGGCATTTCGTTGCGCCTGCTATTTATGAAATAGATAATTTAGCGCAAATTAATCGAGAAGTATTCGGACCAATTCTTCACTTTGTTCGTTATAAAAAAACAGAATTAGGTGATTATTTACAAAAAATCAATGCAAAAGGCTATGCTTTAACAGGTGGTTGTCATAGCCGTATTACCAAAAATATTGAATTTGTACAACAGCATTTAGCCTGTGGCAATTTCTATATTAACCGTAATATTGTGGGTGCGGTGGTCGGCGTTCAACCTTTTGGGGGACACGGTTTATCTGGAACAGGCCCAAAAGCAGGTGGAGAACTTTATGTTCAACGTTTAACCAAAACATCACAATATTATTCATCAGTACTTGCAAAAAACAATGTATTGCCTAGTATTACAGGGGAATTAAATAGCATTGATTATAAAACCACCTCTGTTTTATTACTCGGTCAAAACCACGCTCGTTTAACTGCGGCTTATCAGCGGTTACAACAAGCAGGATTTAATGTTGTTGTAGAAAAAGATAATCCGCTGTTGAGCTATCAATTACCTCATCTACATATCCTAGAAGAAGGACAGCATTTGCAAAAAGCCGTGTTCGTATCCCCGATTGATACTCAAACACGTCAGCGGTTTGCACAACATAATCCTGCGATTTTCTGTTTATATGATTGGACAGTCAATCAGGATCTGACCTTGCTATATAATGAATTTTCACGCAGTGAGAATATTTCTGCCGCAGGGGGCAACGCTACCCTAATGGCAATTGAAGAACAATAATTTTATAGGGAGAAAGTATGCAGAATTATCAAATCTACACAGCTTTTGGATTGTATTTATTAATTATTTTAGGTATTGGGATCTATGCCTATATCTCTACTAAAAATTTTAACGACTATATTTTAGGTGGTCGGAAAATGGGAAGCTTTGTTACCGCAATGTCTGCTGGAGCATCAGATATGTCTGGTTGGCTATTACTTGGTTTACCCGGTGCAATTTTCCTTACAGGCTTGTCGGAAGCGTGGATTGCTGTCGGGTTAACTGTCGGCGCTTATCTGAACTACCGCATTGTAGCAGGACGTTTGCGGGTGTTCACAGAGCATTACGGTAATGCACTGACCTTGCCTGAATATTTTGCAATGCGATTTCCTAAACGAGCCAAATCACTCAAAATTCTTTCTTCTTCGGTAATTTTGTTTTTCTTCACCATCTACTGTGCTTCAGGTGTCGTGGCAGGAGCAAAATTGTTCCAAAGTTTATTAGGTATTGATTACACCACCGCATTGATATTTGGTGCGGTGGCAACCATCGCCTATACCTTTATTGGCGGTTATTTAGCGATCTCTTGGAGCGATACCATTCAAGCTTCACTGATGATTTTCGCCCTATTACTCGCCCCAGTGATTGTGTTACTCAACATTAGCTGGGAAGAAATCACTCTTGCCTTAGCCGCAAAATCACAACAAACGGGCATTCCTTATTCTAATTGGCTTTATAATGTTTCAGGTATTGGTGTGATTTCCGCCCTTTCTTGGGGATTAGGTTACTTCGGACAACCCCATATTTTAGCCCGTTTTATGGCAGCCAATTCCGTAAAAGCCCTTGATAAAGCGCGTACAATCGGGATCACGTGGATGATCCTGTGCTTAGGTGGTGCTTGTGCAGTGGGGTATTTTGGCTTAGCTTATTTTGAAGTCAAAGGTATCGTTTTAGATTCCGCCGAATCTGTCTTCATTGAGATCTCCAAAGCCATTTTTAATCCTTGGGTCGTGGGCATTGTGCTATCCGCCATTCTCGCTGCCATTATGAGTACCCTATCGGCACAATTTTTAATGTGTTCCGCCGCTATTACCGAAGATTTCTATCACGGTTTCTTACGCAAAAATGCGTCAAGTACCGAGTTAGTTTGGGTTGGCCGCGTTATGGTATTACTCATTGCCCTTATCGCCATTGTCATCGCACAAGATCCCCATTCAAAAGTAATGGGCTTAGTTTCCTATGCTTGGGCTGGCTTTGGTGCATCCTTTGGTCCATTAGTGATCCTTTCCCTCTTTAATCGCAACATCACCTCCAACGCGGCATTATGGGGAATGTTAGCAGGCGCGGTAACTGTTGTGGCGTGGAAACCACTGATGCACGCCTTAAACTGGCAAGACATCGCCAACTTATACGAAATTATTCCCGGCTTTTTAGCTTGCTCTTTCGTTACCCTTACTTCGTCAATTTTCTCTCCGGTCGCTAAAGATGTGGCAGAAAAATTTGATGAAGCGGAAAAAAGCTACAACCGCCAACGATAACGAATGAAAGGGCTGGATCCCCCAGCCCTTCACCTTTCAATAAATCCCCTCTTTCACAGATTTTCCTTGTACAATCTACAAAATCCCAATAGACTACGCCCTGTTCTAATCTTTAATAATATGATGAAAAATTATGCGTGTTTCAGATTTTTATTTTGATTTACCTGATGAATTAATCGCCCGTTATCCAAAAGCCGAACGCACTGCCAGTCGTTTATTAACATTAAACGGTGAAAATGGTGAAATTTCTCACCGCACTTTTGCTGATGTGCTGGATTTAATCGAAGAAGGGGATTTATTAATTTTTAATAATACTCGCGTGATCCCCGCCCGAATGTATGGGCGTAAAGCCAGTGGGGGGAAAATTGAAGTATTGATAGAACGCATTTTGTCGGAAGATCGTTTTCTGGCACATATTCGTTCTTCTAAAGCCCCCAAAGAAGACGCAGAACTGTTTCTCGGCGAAGATAAATTAGGTGAAGGTAAGGGCATTAAAGCAATAATGAAAGCCCGTCACGAGAGTTTATTTGAACTAGAAATAGCAGAAAAACGCACCGCACTTTTAGACGTGTTGCAACAAATTGGGTATATGCCACTGCCACCTTATATTGATCGCCCTGATGAAGATGCCGATAAAGAACGCTATCAAACTGTGTATAACAAAGTACCCGGCGCAGTGGCTGCGCCCACTGCGGGTTTGCATTTTGATAATGATCTATTGGAAAAATTAAAAGCGAAAGGGGGAAATTTTGCCTTTGTTACCTTGCACGTTGGTGCAGGGACATTCCAACCTGTACGGGTAGAAAATATTGAAGACCACAGAATGCACGCAGAATATGTGGAAGTGCCACAGGAAACGGTGGATGCCATTTTAGCCACCAAAGCGAATGGCAAGCGTGTGATTGCGGTGGGGACAACCTCTGTACGCTCTATTGAAAGTGCCGCATTGTTTAGCCAAGAAAATCAGCACGAACAACTGCTTGCGCCGTATTTTTCGGATACCTCAATCTTTCTTTATCCGGGCAAAAAATTCCTCGTGGTAGATGCCTTAATCACCAATTTCCATTTGCCTGAAAGTACGCTGATTATGCTGGTTTCAGCCTTTGCTGGATACACTCATACCATGCAAGCCTATGAAAGTGCGGTGCAAAATGGCTATCGTTTTTTCAGCTATGGTGATGCAATGTTTATTAGCAAAAACCCAAATGTAACGGGGTTAGATTAATTTTCTAAACCCCATTTAATCACCCTCGAACTGTTTATTCGAAAAGGAAACATAATGACAATGAAATTTAAACTTCACAAAACCGATGGCACGGCACGCCGTGGCACAATGACGTTTCAACGCCCCCAAGGGGAATTTGATGTACAAACTCCTGCCTTTATGCCTGTCGGCACTTACGGCACAGTAAAAGGAATGACGCCCGAAGAAGTGCGCGCCACAGGGGCAGAAATTTTACTCGGCAACACCTTTCACCTTTGGCTACGTCCGGGGCAAGACATTATGCGTAAACACGGCGATTTGCACGATTTTATGAACTGGCATCGCCCTATCTTAACGGATAGTGGTGGCTTCCAAGTATTCAGTCTAGGCAAATTACGCAAAATTACTGAAGAAGGGGTGAAATTCCAAAATCCAATTAATGGTGAACGTATTTTCCTTTCTCCTGAAAAATCAATGGAAATTCAATACGATCTAGGCTCAGACATCGTGATGATCTTTGATGAATGTACCCCTTACCCAGCCACCTTTGATTATGCTAAAAAATCAATGGAAATGTCGCTCCGTTGGGCAAAACGCAGCCGTGATCGCTTTGATGAACTCGGTAATAAAAATGCCTTATTCGGCATTGTGCAAGGGGGCGTTTACGAAGAATTGCGTAAAGTGTCCGTTGAGGGCTTGGTCAATATTGGTTTTGATGGTTATGCCGTGGGTGGGCTTGCTGTTGGTGAGCCAAAAGAAGATATGCACCGTATTTTAGAATATGTTTGCCCACAACTTCCTGCGGATAAACCCCGTTATTTAATGGGTGTTGGGAAACCAGAAGATTTAGTAGAAGGCGTTCGTCGTGGTATTGATATGTTTGATTGCGTAATGCCAACACGTAATGCGCGTAACGGGCATTTATTCGTTACCGACGGTATTGTGAAAATTCGTAATGCCAAATACCGCGATGACACCAGCCCACTTGATCCAGAATGTGATTGCTACACCTGCAAAAATTACACCAAAGCCTATCTTTACCATTTAGATAAGTGCGGTGAAATTTTAGGGGCAAGATTAAACACCATTCACAATTTACGTTATTATCAACGCTTAATGGCACAAATCCGTGAAGCGATTGATAAAAACGAATTTGAACAATTTGTGCAAGATTTCTATGCACGCATTGGTAAGCCCGTTCCGCCATTGCAAAGTGAGGCACAACAAAATTCACAACCGAATGACGCACAGGGTAAATAAAATGCTTAACCTCCAACCACAACAATTTGCTAGCTGGAATGAGCCGATTGAAATGCTTTACGCCTGCCACGGCAAAGTGAAAATGTTCTGCCGTCAGCTGAATATTTTGCCTAGTTATTTGGAGAAAAATGGCAACATTCAAGCGGTGCAAAAAGATGTACAGCAAATTTTGAATTACTTCAATGTTGCAGCCCCACTACACCACGATGATGAGGAAAAGGATTTTTTCCCTGCGCTATTAAAATACTGCCCGCAAGCCAAAGCAGATGTGGCACGCTTAGCAAGCCAACATGAAACCTTGCATCAAAACTGGGCAAGCTTGTCTGTGCAATTAGACGCCTTGCTAAAAGGCGAAATTACACAAATTCCCGAACAGCTCATCACCCAATTTATTTCGGGTTATGACAATCATATTGCCATTGAAGAACCGTTATTTGAACTCGGTAAAAGCCATATCCCGCAAGAAGAATTAACGGCAATGGGAAAAGTGATGGCGGAACGCCGAAAAAATTAGCGTGTATCCCCATTACATCGTTGGCGTGTCAAAGAGGGATACCACTTCACTTAACGATGAAAATAAAACCTACATTTTGGTAGGTTTTATACATTCTACAAAAATAAAGTGCGGTGCTTTTTGCTCAAATTTTTTGTGCAAAAACCTTGCCATAAATCACCGCACTTTTGTAAAAGCGCTTTGTCAATACAGGGATTTTATGCTATTTTAACGCCCTATATTTTTCATTAACTAACAAAAGGATTAAAGATGGAAGCTCAACAAGGTAGCCCAATGTCAATGTTATTTATTTTCGTTCTGTTCGGCTTGATTTTCTATTTTATGATTTATCGCCCGCAAGCAAAACGGAATAAAGCGCATAAACAATTAATGGCTGAGTTAGCAAAAGGCACGGAAGTCCTCACTTCTGGCGGTATTATTGGTAAAATCACCAAAATTGGTGCTGAAAGTGATTATGTCGTTATCGCATTAAACGACACAACTGAGATTACCATCAAACGTGATTTTATCGTTGCTGTCTTACCAAAAGGTTCATTAAAAAGCCTTTAATTTATTTTAACTTTCCGCAAGGGAACAAAATCTATGTTAAATCGTTACCCTTTATGGAAGAATATAATGGTGACCCTCGTGGTCGCCATTGGTGTTTTATACTCTCTTCCAAATCTTTACGGTGAAGATCCTGCCGTTCAAATTTCAGGAACTCGTGGACAAGAAGCGAATACAACAACTCTTAGCAATGTGCAAGCTCTTCTTCACGAAAATCATCTCACCACAAAATCCATTAAATTAGAAAACGGTTCAATTCTTGCTCGTTTTAATAACACCGATGACCAACTTCTTGCCAAAGATAAAATTAGCGAAAAATTAGGCAATGGTTATTCTGTGGCACTGAATCTTGCCCCAGCGACGCCAAAATGGCTTTCAGATATTGGTGGTTCACCAATGAAATGGGGCTTAGATTTGCGTGGTGGTGTACGCTTTTTAATGGAAGTGGATATGAATACAGCGTTAGCGAAACGTCAAGAGCAGTTGCAAGACAGTTTATTAGCTGAATTACGTAAAGCAAAATATCCATATACCAGTATTCGTGCTGGGGAAAATCATAGCACTGTGGTTAACCTGAAAAACCCTGATCAACTTTCAGCGGTTCAACGTTTATTGCGTCAAGCACACCCCAATTTAGATATTCGTGAAATTTCAATCAATACGCTTTCTTTAACCTTATCCGATGCGGCATTAAATGAAGCACGCAATCACGCGATTGAGCAAAATTTAAGTATTTTACGTCGCCGTGTGGAAGAATTGGGTGTTTCTGAACCCGTCATTCAACGCCAAGGCGCAGAGCGTATCGTAGTGGAATTACCCGGCGTTCAAGATACCGCACGCGCAAAAGAAATTTTAGGTGCCACCGCAACCTTAGAATTCCGTTTAGTCAATCAAAACGCCAACCTTGATGCGGCGATGCGTGGAATGGTGCCTTCAGATTCTGAAGTGAAATTTGATCGTAATGGTCGCCCAGTGGTGCTATACAAACGTGCAGTATTAGGGGGTGAGCATATTGTCAATGCGTCATCAGGCGTTGATCAAAATTCCGCGACACCACAAGTCAGCGTTACCTTAGATAGTGAGGGTGGCGATATTATGTCGCAAACCACCAAAATGAATCTGAAAAAACCGATGGCAACTTTATATGTAGAATATAAAGACAGCGGTAAAAAAGATGAAAATGGCAAAACCGTTCTCACTAAACACGAAGAAGTGATTAATGTGGCAACAATCCAAGGGCGTTTTGGTAGCCAATTCCAAATTACGGGCATTGATAGCCCAAATGAAGCGCTCAATCTTTCCGTGTTATTACGTTCTGGCGCATTAACTGCCCCGATCCAAATTGTAGAAGAGCGTACCGTCGGGCCATCACTTGGCGCACAAAATGTGGAACAAGGCTTACAAGCGGGACTTTGGGGCTTAGCCATTACTGTCGTGTTTATGCTGATTTACTATAAAGTTTTCGGTTTATTTGCAAGTATGGCACTGCTTGCCAATATGGTCTTACTCGTTGGTTTAATGTCTTTAATTCCCGGCGCAACGCTCACAATGCCGGGAATTGCAGGGATCATTCTTTCTGTGGGAATGTCTGTGGATGCTAACGTATTGATTTTTGAGCGAATAAAAGAAGAAATACGTAACGGACGTAGCGTTCAACAGGCAATCAATGAAGGCTACAGCGGCGCATTTAGCAGTATTTTTGATGCTAACTTAACCACAATTTTAACATCTATCGTGCTTTATGCGGTGGGAACTGGGCCAATTAAAGGCTTTGCAATCACCCTTTCCTTAGGGGTTGCGATCTCAATGTTTACTGCGATTACAGGAACTCGAATGCTGGTAAATTTACTTTACGGCGGCAAACGCGTTGAGAAATTATCTATTTAAGGTGGTAATAATGAGCTTATTTGCAAAAGATAAAAAAGTGAATGAATATAAAGGGGTGATCTTACCATTCAAGCTTATCCCATTTATGCGATACCGCCTTGTAGGCTATGTTTTCTCATTAATTATTACCGCACTTTGTATTACAAGCATTGTCACCAAAGGCTTTAACTGGGGGCTGGATTTTACTGGCGGTACGGTTGTGGATACGCATTTTTCCCAACCTGCTGATTTAGAAAAAATCCGTGCAACGTTAAAAGAAAATGGTATCGACAGCCCATTAGTACAAACCACTGGTGGCGTACGTGATGTGATGATCCGTCTTTCCGCTTCTGCTGGTGGTGCAGATATTGGGACACAAATTAAAGAAATGCTAAGCAAATTGGATAATGATATCCAAATTCGTAGCGTGGAATTTGTTGGTCCGAATGTCGGCGAAGAACTCACCCAAGGCGCAATTTATGCCACCTTGATCACCTTATTAATGTTGCTTGCCTATATTGCGTTTCGCTTTGAATGGCGTTTAGCAGCAGGGGGAATCGTTGCCCTTGCACACGATGTGATTGTAACGCTTGGGATCTTTTCTTATTTCCAAATTGAAATGGATCTGACCTTTGTGGCAGCCATTTTATCGGTGGTGGGATACTCCTTGAACGATAGTATCGTGGTATTTGACCGTGTGCGTGAAAATTTCCGTAAAATTCGCCGTATTGATACGGTAGAGATTATTGATATATCACTCACTCAAACCTTATCAAGAACCCTAATGACCTCTATCACAACCCTGTTTGTGGTGATTGCCTTGTTTGTATTTGGCGGTCCTACGATCCATAGTTTCTCATTAGCGCTCTTAATCGGTATTGGTTTTGGGACTTACTCAACCATTTATATTGCTATCAGTATCGCCTATGATCTCGGCTTAAGACGCGAACATATGATTATTCAAAAAGTGAATAAAGACGATATTGATGAATTGCCGTAAAAAACGTTAAAAATGTCACCGCACTTTTTTAGCCAAGTACGGTCTAACATTAAACAAGATTTCAAGCCCGATTTATTCGGGCTTTTATTTATAAATGTGCTGATGAAAAGAGGAAGCATCGCAAAACTCAAGTGCGGTGTTTTTTTACCCAATTTTGATTCTATTCAAGGAATACTATGAAATTTACTCAAACTTTGCTAGCCTTAAGTTTATCTTCACTTTCTCTTTTTGTATGGGGGAATGCTGAGCAATCTCCCCTTTCAGAACATTCAGTCGCACAACACACGCAGCCAAAAGCACAAGAAACCCCTGATGCACAAAAGATAAATCAAGGCAATGCACACGATGAAGATAGAGATCTCGCAAAAACCCTGTTATTAAACCAACAGAAACGGGCAGATGAACGAGAAATCTATCGTAAACTTCAACAATATTTAGCCCTTTCACAAAGCGAAACGACATTAGGCATTGCAAAGGCATTATTGGCTCAATTGCAAGATTACCCACTCTTGCCTTATGCAGAATATCAGTTTTTAATCGCGAAGAAAGCAGCCTTATCGTTTGATGAAATTCTTGATTTTACGAAAAAATATCCTGATTTTCCGTTGAACAATTTGCCTCATTATTGGTTGCAACAGCAATACGATGCTCAAAATTGGCAGGCGATTTTATCTAATACCGCAATGCTGCCCAAAGAGAGCAAGTCATCTTGCATTGTGCTAACCGCACAAGAAAAAATGCCTTCAACACAAACAGAAGCGCTGACTACACCTGAAAAAACTGCACAAAAAAACACCGCACTTGCAACAAGGATAAAAAATTTATGGCTCACAGGAAACAACTCGCCCAGCCAATGTCAAACGCTTTTTATGCAAGCCTATCAACAGGGCATTATTAATGACGATTTGATCAAACAGCGCGCCTTATTAGCCGTAGAAAAAACAAATCGTGTCTTAATCAACGAATTGGCAGCATTTACGCAAAATGCTGAATTAAAAATTTGGCTTGAAAATTTAGCTAGCTTGTTGAAATCACCGCGCTTATTGCTTTCTTCGTCTAACGCATTTTATGTGGAAAATTTGCCCGTTAATGATGAAAATAAACAAATTCTACTTGCATTAATGCCTCGTTTTATTAAAAGCATTACGGAAAATCAGCTGAATGCCAGCGCACCTTTTGCCCAATTAGAACAATGGGCAACGCGTTTTAATTTATCCCCAGAACAAAGACAATACTGGCAATCCATTTTGCTTAGTCAGCTTTTTGATAGTGAAAATCCCGCCATTCAGCAATGGCGAGATGAAACCGTACAAGCCTTAAAAGAAGATAAACAAACCGAGCGTCGTATCCGTGTTGCATTGCGTAAAAAAACAGCGATTCAACCTTGGTTGAATTTGCTTTCCGAACAAGGCAAGCAGAAAGATGAATGGCGTTATTGGCAAGGTGAGGCCTTATTTCAGCAAGGCAAAACCACACAAGCCATACAGATTTGGCAAGAGATGCAGCAAAATGCACGTGGCTTTTATCCAATGCTTGCCGCACAGCGATTGGGTATTGCTTATCAACCTGCAATGAAAACATTCTCGTCAAATGAGCAAAACTTATCAAACTACACCCAGCAATTTAGTCGTATTAATGAGTTGCAGCAGCTAAATGATCACGCCAATATTCAGCGCGAATGGCGTGCATTATTAGATAACACAGATTTTGCTGGCAAGCTCGCCTTAGCACAATATGCCGAACAAAATCAATGGGTTGATTTGCAAGTAGACGCCACAATTCAAGCAAAAGCGTGGGATTATATTGCCTTACGTTTACCTAATGCTTATCAAAATTGGTTTGATTTATTCATTAATCATCAAAATTCCCCAAAAATCCACCGCACTTTTGCAATGGCAATTGCACGGCAGGAAAGTGCTTGGCGTGCCAATGTAACCTCTTCGGCTAATGCGCGCGGGTTGATGCAACTCTTACCCAGCACAGCGAAACTCACCGCCGAGCAAGCTCAGCTACCGTATAAAAAAGAAAGCCAACTGTTTGATCCCATTGATAATATTATGCTTGGCACAACTCACCTTAACCAACTTGCCGAGAAATATGGCAATAATCGCATTTTAATTGCAGCGGCTTATAACGCTGGCGCAAAACGTGTAGATGAGTGGCTCGCTCGTGCAAATGGAAAAATGACAATGGCAGAATTTATCGCCACCATTCCATTTTATGAAACCCGTGGTTATGTGCAGAATGTCTTAGCGTACGATTATTATTACCAGTTACTACAAGGTGAAAAGACAGAAAAATTTACCCAAGCGGAGCAGAATAGATTATACTAGTGAAGTAGTTTAATAGCACAGTGAAACGTTTTAATCCTAGGAGAACGCTATGTATGTGAGCAAAAATATGGATCAATGGCAGGCATTTATCGAGATTTTACGCACCGCGTTTGCACAGAATAAAGAACAAGAATTACTCACCCTGTTACTCACGGCTGATGAACGTGATGCAGTAGGACTTCGATTACAAATTGTGGCACAATTGTTAGATAAACGCTGCTCACAACGAGAAATTCAACAAAACTTAAACACCAGTGCGGCAACAATTACAAGAGGATCAAATATGATCAAAACAATGCCACCTGAATTTATGCAATGGGTAAAAGAACAGCTTGATGGGCAGAAAGAATAACAAGAAAAAATGGTTGCAACACATAAAACAAAGGATATTGCGTTATTCGCTTTATGTGTTTGCTGCTTTTTTAGGGATTACCTTATTGTTTCGCATTGTTCCTGTGCCATTCTCTTCCTATATGGCACAGCAGAAAGTCAGCCATCTTTTAAATGGGGAAAGTTACCCTATTAAATATCAATGGGTGAGTTTGGATGATATTTCGTGGCAAATGCAGCTGGCCGTGATTGCGGCAGAAGATCAAAAATTTGCGCAACATCACGGTATTGATTGGAATGCGATTAATAACGCATTGAAATATAATAAAAAATCTACAAAAGTACGAGGTGGCTCAACCATTTCACAGCAGACTGTGAAAAATTTATATTTATGGCACGGGCAAAGCTGGCTACGCAAAGCCATTGAATTGCCAACGACCTTAATGCTAGAACAATTATGGTCTAAAAAAAGAATTTTAGAAGTCTATTTAAACATTGCCGAATTTGGCTATGGTATTTTTGGCGTAGAAGCGGCAAGCCAAGCCTATTTCAAAAAATCGGCAAAACAACTTAATCAACAAGAAGCTGCCCTATTAGCGGCAGTCTTACCTAATCCAATCTTATTTAAGGCAAATAAACCCAGTGCTTTTGTACAAAAAAGACAACGTTGGATTATGCGACAAATGAATGCCTTAGGTAAGGGATATTTAACACAACTGAACTAAATAGGGGGATAATATGGCAGTATTAATTACAGGCGCATCTGCAGGCTTTGGTAAAGCAATGTGCGAAGTATTCATTAAATCAGGCTATCACGTTATTGGTGCAGCTCGCCGTTTAGAAAAACTGCAAAAACTACAAGCAGAATTAGGCGAAAATTTCTTTCCATTACAAATGGATATGAATAATTTAGAACAAATTAATACCGCACTTTCTAATTTACCTGAAACCTTTCGTTGCATTGATCTCTTAGTAAATAATGCGGGGCTAGCACTGGGTTTAGAGCCAGCACATCAGGCAAATTTTGACGATTGGCTAACAATGATTAATACCAATATCATCGGTTTAACCTATCTCACCAGAAAAGTGTTACCTCAAATGGTGGAACGCCAGCAAGGGCATATTATCAACCTAGGTTCAATCGCAGGGACATATCCTTACCCGGGCGGTAATGTTTACGGTGCAACTAAGGCTTTTGTCGAACAATTTAGCTTAAATCTGCGTGCTGATTTAGCAGGTACCAATGTGCGCGTCACCAATATTGAACCCGGCCTATGCGGTGGTACAGAATTTTCAAATGTCCGTTTTAAAGGCGATAACCAGAAAGCAGCAAGCGTCTATCAAAATGTGCAAGCCATTGAACCTATAGATATTGCTAATACAGTATTATGGATCTATCAACAACCTGCTCACGTTAATATTAACCGTATTGAAATAATGCCTGTAGCACAAAGCTTCTCCGCATTGAATGTGGTGAGAAAGTAAATTTAAGAAATAAAAGATAGGCACTATTGCCTATCTTTTTTATTTTGCTGTATTTGAAAAGGTCTTTGGTACAAGGAAAATTGCAGGCAGAACAAAAATTGCCATTAAGGCAAAGCTCATCTGCGCAGAAACAGGATAAACTAATCCAGAAATGAACGTAAAAAGCGCCATCATAATACAGCTAGAACTTGCAAAATAGATGCCTTGCAATTTCGGAATTCTCTCACTTGGCTGAGAGGTAATATAACGAATCATCGCAAAATGCCCCATTGCATAAGTAAATGCGTGCAATATTTGGGCGAAAATCAGCAAAGTAAAATTTGTCGTATACGCAAGGGTTGTCCAGCGAATAACCGCTGCTAATGCTGAAAATAAAGTCAAATAATGAATCTTCCAAGTCCTAAAAAAACGTTTAGAAAAGAAGAAAAAGACCACTTCAGCGATTACCCCCAAGCTCCACAGCCAGCTAATTTGCGAAGTGCTAATGCCATTTGCAGACCAATAAATTGTGCCATAGGCATAACAAGCCGCGTGTGAACCCTGAATAAGCGCTGTGGCAATAATCATTCTGACCGTTGTTGGATTTCGCAATAATTCTCGATAGCTTGCGCTTACTGTCGTGTTTTGTTTTTCCTGCTGATTAAATCTTTGCGTAGGATTTAAACTAATCCCCAGCCCCCAAAAAACAAGATAGCCAATAATAATACCGATGATGGCACTTTTACCTAGCCAACCGAGCAAATAGCCTGCAGTAATTGAACCAATAATAAAAGCAAGTGAACCAAATAAACGACTTTTACCATAATCCATTCCTAGCTGTTGATGCCAACTCGTTGCAATGGTATCGCAAACCGGCATAATTCCCCCATTTAGCATATGAAATAACGCAAGAATGGGAATTAACCACCAAAGAGACTGCACTGCCCAAGCGACAGCGATGAGAACCAATACACTAAGCCAAGTAAGAAGACGACTTAATGGAATAAGCTGATCGAGATGATGAACACTTTTAGTAAAAAAGATTGCGCCAGCAAAACGACAAAGATACCCAAGGGAAATTAATGTTCCAATTAATTCCACATCATAGCCATACTGTGCTAACCAGATTGGTAAAAATGGCACAATCACACCATAAGCGCAATAAAAACCAAAAAAGTTAAATGATGACCATTGAAAGGGAGTGAGTTTCAACATAGGGAAAGCCCCAACTTTGATTTTCAGATACAAAAAAAGCCGCTCTTGGCGACTATCTTATTGATTTCTTTATAATTTTAAATGGTGCCCGAGGGCGGACTTGAACCGCCACGACTCGAAAGTCGAGGGATTTTAAATCCCTTGTATAGCCCATTAACTCTAATAGCTCTTCAAGTGGAAGATCCAGCCAATACTACCACAAGATCTATTGCTAAATAGATAACTTGATCTTACACAAATTCCAAGGCTTGTAAAGGCTGGACATTAACTTTTTATAATAATGCTGAATTTACAGTGTCTCTAATCATTTCCACATCGTCTTCTATGTAAGTTAGTGTTACCTTAATATCCCTGTGCCCCAATAACTGCTTGGCTACGTAAAGATTATTAGGATTCTTCATTAAATTTGTTGCAACTGTGTGCCTAAATCTATGTGGAGATACATTGAACCCAACAGAACGAGATATAACTTTAAATATATGGCTTATTTGATGTTCACTGGTATTTTTAGCTCTATTCCTGGACAAAGGGCAAAAGAGATTAAAGTTAAATAACTGACAATCATTAGTTTGATTTGCTCGCTTTAATTCAAGGATAAGGTTCTGAAGATAAGGAAACAACTTATCTGAAATAGGAATTGTGTGTGAATGATGATTTTTATTTATTTCGGGAGATATATGAATAATTCTACTCACTAAATCTATATCACCAACCTTTAATTTTATTAATTGAGCTCGGCGAATTGCTGTATATCTGAATGTCTTTATTAACGTTTCAACAAACCATACAGGATTCAAGATACCTGGCAAATTATGTGCACCTTGCAGAAAAAAATCTAACTTTGCTAGTTCTGTACTAGACAAAATTTTCCGCTTAGCTTTTCCCTCTCTTAAAAATAATTTATTACAAGGATTATCTTGATAATCTAATAAATTTTGTTCAATTCCAAATTTATAGATTGCTTTGATGTGGCGCAAATAGCTATTCCATGTGATTGGTTTAATATTACTCCCAACCGCGGTTCTTCTCCAATCTAAAAGCAATAAACTAGAGATTTCATTTGGATACATAACATTGCAATTTCTCTGTAAGAGTCTAATAGCTTTCTGATAACTCTTAATTGTATCTCCTCGGAGATACTTACATAAAAAAATTTTGTAATAACTCTTCAAATGTAATATTACCTACCGCCATAATTAAGGTTCCTTTAATATTCTAATTAAAAAATTTCTAATATACTAAATTTCTATCGATTTAAAATAATTTACTCCATGCAGGATAAAATCTCTTATATCCTTTGAGTTTCGTAATAAATCCAGCAAACACTTCTCTTCTTTATTTATTGCTATAACCCCCCTCTCACCAAAAAGTATATAATTAATATCAACACCCTCTAATCCTAGCTTCATTAAATAGTCGACTCTAGGCATAATTCGATTATGCTCATATTTGAACTGAGCTTGTGATCTAACACCTCCTAATTTTGCAAATGCTCTTTGAGTTAACCCCATTCTCTGTCTTTCTTCTTTTAAACGATGACCAATATACATATACATCCCTATTCTAGATAAAACGTTGACTAGCTCGTAATATATCTATCCAAAATATACTAAGCAATCAATTTTTATTTCATTTTTTCAGATAATAAATGCGAGAGCATACTCGATCTTTAAGGGAGTAACTCATTACATGGCTATAGGTAGGATTCCAATTAGTTATAAATAACACCTATATACATTATTTGATATTTCAGGAACCATGTATTATAAAAGACAAAGCAAACAAGAAAAAAATAGTAAATAGATATTCGTAATATTATATAGCATTTGAAAAAGATTTAATCTATTCATCTCTGCTACATTTTCTTATCTTTTACAGCTTAAAAGTAAGAATAATCAATGACAAAGAAAAAATCAATATTGACGCAGGAACTTTAAGATCAAATAGAATTATAAAAGAAAGAGACTTCCCACTCGAATTAAATAATTGAATGAGGCCTTAATAAAAGAAGCTGAACAGAAAACTTTAGATTATCGTGTGGCATAAAATCATGCAAAGGTCGATAAAAGCCATCCTTATACTCAATCCCAAACATTGAGTATTTAAATTAAGTTAGGTGATGGACCTTTAATATAGTAGCTATAATAAAGTATGGTGTGCTTGACACACCATACTCGTAGCTAATCTAGTTAATTAAGCTTCAATTGGTGTACGCCAGTCATCTGAACCTGATGTACCTGCTACAGTATGCTCCCAAGTGATTTTTCGGTAAGCTAAAAAGACATCAAGTAATTGAGTAAACTCTTTTTGAGAAGGATCCTGTGCATGTGGCATTAAAAGATCCATATTAACAATAGTTGCATCTTCTAATGTAGTTGTGAAGTAATGCTCTTGTTTGCCTTCAACTGATGTGCGATACCATTTTAATTCTACTTTCGGTAGCATTTCTCCTGAAGCTAACGCATTATAAAGTAATGGAACTGCTTTATTTAGGGCTACCGTTAAAATTAATGGTTTATGTGCACGTTGACCTGATGGTTGACCTGATTGTGGATCCGTTGGTACGGTCACTTGGTGTTTAACCTGCTGAACCAACATTTGATCTTCATGACCTTCAACAAAAATATTTCCCACAGAATCAGCCGTAAACGCACCAGCTGTGATATTACCTTGGGTTTTTCCTGTAATTGAAACGTAACATGGAGTTGGCATAGTAGTTGTCCTCACTAATGTAATAATGTAATAAATAATTATTGACGTCAGAAATCAAAAAAGATGATTTCTTGTATATTAGTATGTCGTTTTTTATCTAAAAAAACAACAAAAAGCTTAAAAAACACTCTATTAAAGAACCAGAATTTTGATATACTAAATTTGTAGATGGTCTATATACCATGTATACCCCCTTTTCATTCTATACAATTAAAGAAGGATAATGCTATGAGTAAAAAAGAAGGTTCTGTTGCACCTAAAGAGCGAATCAATATTAAATACGTCCCAGCAACAGGCGGTGAAACTGCCGAAGTTGAATTACCATTAAATCTCTTAGTTGTTGGTGATATGAAGGGAAAAGCAGAAGACTCATCTATAGAAGAGCGATCAATGATTTCTATTGATAAAAACAATTTTTCTTCAGTTATGGAAGAAATGGAAATTGGTTTGAATATTAATGTTGCAAACAAATTATCCGATAACGCATCACCAGATGATGAAATTAATGTGCAATTAGACATCAAATCTCTTAATGACTTCTCTCCAGATAACATTGTTAAATCCGTTCCAGAATTACGTAAATTGCTTGAATTAAGAGAAGCATTAACTGCCGTCAAAGGACCACTTGGGAATGTTCCGGCTTTTCGAGCTAGAATCGCAGAACTACTCGAAGATGAGCAATCCCGAGCTCAATTACTTGCAGAATTAAATTTAGTTGATAAAAAATAGTTGATCATACCAGAGGACTTTAGATATGGCTGATAAAATCCAAACAGAACAAATCGAACAAAATACCACTACCTCGGGCTCATTACTTGATGAAATCATGGCTCAAACAAGGCTTTCTGAAGATAGTGAAGGCTATGATATTGCTAAACAAGGTGTCGCTGCTTTTATTAGTAACATTTTAGAAACAGGCTCTAAAGAAGAGCCAGTAAACAAGTTATTAATAGATAAAATGATCAATGAGATTGATCGGAAATTAAGCGCCCAAGTAGATGAGATTCTACATCACAATGAATTTCGTAATTTAGAATCATCTTGGCGCTCATTAAAATTATTAGTTGATAAAACAGACTTTAGAGAAAATATTAAGATTAACGTTTTTCATGCAACAAAAGAAGAATTACTCGATGACTTCGAATTTGCACCTGAAATTGTTCAATCTGGTTTTTATAAACACGTTTATTCTTCTGGCTATGGTCAATTTGGTGGAGAACCTATTGGTGCCGTGATTGGGAACTATGAATTTACCCCTAAATCCCCAGATATGAAACTCTTGCAATATGTGAGCGCTGTAGGTTCTATGGCTCACGCCCCATTTATATCTTCCGTATCCCCCGCTTTCTTTGGTATTCAAAGTTATACTGAATTACCTGCAATTAAAGATCTAAAATCAGTGTTTGAAGGACCAATGTATGCTAAGTGGCGTTCATTACGAGAATCTGAAGACTCTCGTAGTTTAGGATTAACTGCCTCTCGTTTCTTAGTTCGTTTACCTTACTCTGTGTCAGACAATCCGGTAAAAACTTTTGGCTATGAAGAGGATGTAAGTAAAGACCACGAACACTATCTATGGGGTAATAGCGCATTTTTACTAGCTTCTTGCTTGACGGATAGTTTTGCTAAATATCGTTGGTGTGCAAATATTATTGGCCCACAAAGTGGCGGTGCGGTCTATGATTTACCAGTTCATATTTATGAAGCGATGGGACAAATTCAGTCAAAGATCCCAACAGAAGTGCTTATTACAGATAGAAGAGAATTTGAATTAGCGGAAGAAGGATTTATCGCATTAACTATGCGTAAAGGTAGTGATAATGCTGCATTCTTTTCTGCTAATTCTGTTCAAAAACCAAAAATTTTCCCAAATACAAAAGAGGGTAAAATAGCAGAAACCAACTACAAATTAGGTACTCAATTACCATATACATTTATGATCACTCGAGTAGCTCATTTCTTAAAAGTGTTACAACGTGAGCAAATTGGTAGCTGGAAAGAAGCAACTGATTTACAAACCGAGTTAAATAAATGGCTCAAGCAATATGTCGCTGATCAAGAAAACCCACCTGCAGATGTTCGTAGTCGTCGTCCATTCAGAGCGGCATCTATTTCTGTATCAGATGTAGAGGGAGATCCAGGTTGGTTCTTGTCTTCCATCAAATTAAGACCACACTTTAAATATATGGGATCTAACTTTGAACTATCGCTTGTTGGTCGTCTAGACAAGGAATAGAAAAATGGCATTATTAAGTTGGCAACGAGATAGTACAGCTAGCTTATTTGAGCGTATACAGGGGAAGGAGGTAAATCCTTCTCCTCTCTCCCATTCTGGTCTCAAAACTTTTATTGAGTCAATAAAACATAATCTTAACAATATCCTTAATACCCATCCAGGCACATCACAAAGTGCGGTCCAATTAGGCATTATGGACTTAAATGATGCCACGAGTAATACAGGAGATATCTATCAAAAAATATCCCAAATCATTCAAGAATGCATTTTGAATTTTGAGCCTCGAATCATCGCGGTAAATGTGACACCATTTCCTAATGAAGAGCAACCTCTAACCCTATTTTTTTACGTCACGGCAACAGTATCCTTTGAAGACTACACCAAAGACATTGCCTTTAATTTACACCTAGATAACGATCATCGTTATTATCTAGATATGAGCAACATTACTTAAGATGTGATTATGTCTCTTGAAAAATATTTTAGACAAGAATTAGATTATCTGCGTGAATTAGGTAAAGAAATTGCTAATGAAAAGCCTCATTTGGCTAATTTTTTATCTGAAAAAAGTGCCGATCCCGATGTTGAACGATTACTAGAAGGCTTTGCCTTTTTATCTGGTAGTTTAAGAGCTAAAATTGAAGATCAATTTCCAGAGTTCACTCATAGTTTAATTAATATGCTCTGGCCAAATTATCTGCGCCCAACACCAAGTATGACTATCGTTGAATTTTTTCCCAACCCTAAAGTCGCAAAAGGTTTTGATGTCGTAAATAAAGGCACCACGTTATTAAGCCGTCCTATAGTATCTGGTAACTCCGACAAAAAACTACAATGTCAATTTCAGACTTGCCGTGATGTTTGGCTCAATCCCTTCTCTCTTTCGGATGCAAGTGTATTAAATAGTAACGAGCAAGCTATTATTAGCTTAGTATTTTCTAGTGAATCGCCACTAAAGTTCTCTGAACTAGATTTAAATAAGTTGCGTTTTTATCTTGGGGCAGATGATTACACTAATCAGCAACTATATCTATGGTTTAGCTATTACTTGACAGGTGCAGAGATTGTTGTCAACGACCAGAAAATAACATTACCTGAGTTTAATTTTTCACCTGCAGGATTTAATAAAGAAGACGCTCTCTTACCTTACCCTAAAAATGCTTACAGTGGTTATCGGATCTTACAAGAATATTTCTGCTTTCCCGAAAGCTTCATGTTCTTTGACGTAAATGGTATCGCTCCACTACCAAATACTCTTGATGAATCAAATCAATTTATATTAAACCTCTATTTCTCTGAGCCATTGTCTTCAGATGTTCAAATCAGAAAATCAACTTTTAGACTACATTGCACACCTGCAATAAATTTATTTAAGCATAGTTGTGAACCGCTTAGATTCGATGGGGATAAAGATGAATATTTGCTAAAAGGAAGTTATTCTCATCCTGAATGGTATGAAATATTCTCAGTAGATCAAGTATCAAGCCATGTTGAAAATACGAACAATAAAGCTAGAGGGCCTCGTAATTCTTCCACACGTCATTACTTACCTTTTGAAAGCTTTGAGCATCAAATTGAATATGCTAAAGGACGAACCGAACTTTATTATAAAGTAAGGGCTAAAGATGCCTTATTTGAAAAAGGATTTGATCATTATATTTCTTTTGTAAGAGGCGATGAGGTAAGAAGTTTAGGAAAAACCGAATCCATCTCGATCAATGTGACTTGCACTAACCGTGAAATACCAACCAACTTAAAAGTTGGTGATATTTGCATTGGCACAGAAACAAACCCAGCAATTGTTGAATTTAAAAATATCACTCGTCCATCTATGCCACTGCATCCATTACTAGATGGAACACTCGCTTGGAAATTAATTTCCAATTCTTCACTAAACTACTTATCGTTACTCGAAATTGAGGCATTAAAAGAGATTATTAGAACCTATGATCTGCCTAGCTGGCATAGTAGGAGAAATGCCAAAATGTCCCAAAAGAAACTTAATGCGATTAAGTCAATAGAAACCAAGCCAATAGATCGATTATTTAAAAGTGTTTCTATTAGAGGACTACAATCTACCTTATATATCAAACAAAGCGAATTTAACTCTGAAGGTGAAATGTTTTTATTTTGCACTGTGCTATCCCAGTTCTTCTCTCTCTACGCAAGTGTAAATTCATTTCACAAACTGAAAGTAATAAATTTAGATAATCAAGCGAGCTATGAATGGCCTATTCAAATCGGACAGCATCAATTGATGTAAACACCGCCTCCCAAAAACTAGACATTAGCCGATACAATTTCTATCGACTAATGGAGCTATTATGTAAAATCAAAGGGGTTGATCCAAGTGAAAGCTTAAGTTTATTACCTAAAGATGAAATTATTCGCCTAACATCACTAGCCGGATTAGGCTTCCCAATTAGAGATATCGCTAACTTAAAAGAATTACCGGAAGGAACATTTGAACTTCAAGTTTCTTTTTTAGGTTTGCATGGTAGCCAATCGCCCCTACCTGGCTATTACCTAGATAGTCTAGCCACTGAATATCTTCATAAAGAGACAAAATTAGTTGATTTTATGGACTTATTCAACCATAGACTATCGTTATTACTACATCAAATTTGGCGAAAATATCGCTACTACATAAATTACCAAACAAATGGAACTGACGAATATTCTAACAGAATGTTTGCCTTAGCTGGACTTGGCTATAAAAGTATCAGAAACAAACTCTCTGTCAATCATTCCAAAATGTTAGCTTATGCTGGTATTTTATCTAGTCCTGCTCGCTCCCCTGAAATCATTTGTAACTTGGTTTCCCATTGTTTTGATTTAGAGTTCGTCTCACTAGAAAGTTGGTGTTTTCGTTATGTTGAAATCATCGAAGATGAACAAAACCGATTAGGATTAATGAAAAAAGAAGCGGGTAAACCACCAAAAGGCCGTTCTTGTTTAGGTGAAAATTTCACCTTAGGTAGCAGAAAGCCAAACAGAGGAAGCAAATTTGAATTACAGCTCAACAACCTTTCTCGGCAAGAATTTTTGTCATTTTTACCAAATGGAGAAAATTATCTCCCCCTCGTTACCTTTGTCTCTTTTATATTAAAAGATCAATTTGCCTGGGATTTGAGATTAGGATTAGCAAAAGAGCAAGTATCAGGTATGGTTTTAGGAACCGAGCAAGATAGTTTACTTGGCTGGACAAGTTTTATAGGTCATCCAGTACAAGAACCCGATGTGTTATTGACAATTAGAGAGTAAAAATCAATACGAATTTAACAAGGAGAAATTATGTTCGACTTATTCACCTCCAAAGGCCTCCACTTCACCCTTGAAGTGGGCCAACTGCCGCCTGACACCTTCCGTGTTGTCAAATTCGATTTCGAAGAAGGCTATAATTCCCTCTTTAAACTCTCCATTGTCGCGGCAACACAACATAACCAGCTTCCATTTGGTTCACTACTCGACTGCGCCGCAACCCTTTCCATCTGGCAAGATGGTGAGCGACAACGGAATATCTCCGGTATCGTCACACAAATCAAACTCGGTAAAACCGGTGAACGCTATACCTTTTATCACTTTACTATCTCCCCTCATCTCTGGCGATTAACCCAAAAAAGACGCTCGCGCATTTTCCAACATACCAGTATTGAAGCTATCTTAAAAACCCTGCTGCGCGATTCCGATGTGCTTTTTCACACCATTGATATCGCCTACCGCACAAGACGGGAATATTGTGTGCAATACCGCGAAACCGATTATGAATTTTTCCAACGGATTATCGGTGAAGAAGGCTTGTTTTTCTTTTGTACGGAAGATGAACATAATCAAATTGACCGGCTCTTTATTTACGATGATGCCCATCGTTTATCCAAAGAAGATACCCTCTCCCTTGACTATAATGCCAATCCTACCGTATTACGCCAAGCCCCTCATCTCCGTACCTTCCAATGGACCGAACAAATTCGTCCTTCTGAAGTGTTGTTAAAAGATTACACCTTCAAAAAACCAAATTGGAATGCGGAATATGGCTTACAAGGCACGCAAGAAGAGATTCAATTTCAAGGAGACTACCCTTACTACGACTACCCTGGCCGCTATAAAAATGACAGTGGCGAACGCTTTGCCCAATATCGTCTCGACAGTTTACGCCGTGATGCCCATACGGGCGAGGGAGAAAGCAATCACCCAGCTTTAAGAATAGGCCAACTCTTACACATTCATCGCCATCCTCGTGCTGACTTCAATCAGCCTTGGCAATTAACTTACATTCAACATCATGGCGAACAACCGCAAGCCTTGGAAGAGGAAAGCCATTTTAGTCAACGTGAAAACACTACCTTTATCACTAATCGCTTTGAATGTCTTTCTCCAGAGAAAACTTTCCGTAGTAATTTTCCTCAAAAACCACAAATCTGTGGCACACAAACTGCGGTAGTCACAGGCCCCAAAGGGGAAGAAATTTTCACGGATTACCAAGGTCGAGTGAAAGTGAAATTTCATTGGGATAAAGGGGAATTCAACGATTCCAGAAGTTCTTGCTGGGTGCGTGTTGCTCAACCTTGGGCGGGGCAAAACTGGGGGATGCTCGCTATTCCACGTGTTGGGCAAGAAGTGGTGGTGAGCTTTTTAGAAGGAGACCCTGACCAACCGCTGATTATTGGACGCGTGTATAATGAGCTACAAATTCCTCCGGGTAATCTGCCTGCCACCTATACCCAAATGCACATTAAATCAAAAACCTACAAGGGGGAAGGTTACAACAGCATTCTCTTTGAAGATGCCGCGAACCGAGAATTATTTGAAATGCATGCCCAGCGGGATATGACCACACTGGTTGAGCATGACCAAAAAAATCACATTAAAAACCACCGCACTTTAACGGTTAACGGTAGCCAACGCACTCAAATTGACCAAGGCAGAACCACCCAAATCACCACCGGTAATGACATCAAAACCGTCTTAGCGGGAAACAATCTTGAAACCATCAGCTTACTTAAAGCTATCCAAGCGAAAGAGATTTTCAATGCAGCACACGACCGCATTGAACTTGAAGTGGGTAAACAAACCAGCCTGACGATGGACAATGAAAAGATTCTCCTTCGCTTTGGTAAAAACACGATTTTGATGAATGAAGAAGGGATTTGGTTGGATGGCGTCCATATTGGAATGCAGGAGAAGGAGTTGCAAGTGCCGGATAATACCGGAGAGCCTAAAAAAGAATCTCATTACATCGCGAAGGTTCTCGTAACAGATAAAGCTACTGGAGAAATTTTAGCTCATCGACCTTGTGAAATTGAATTTTCATCAGGAAAACGAATTAAACAAGAAACAGATCAAAATGGCTATTTATATATTCAAAGCAACCAAAAAGAAACTGTAAATATTCATGTACTGTTTAAATCACCAAAAAGACTCTTACAAGCTAATGAGGTTATTGAAGAATGAATCAACAAATAACTACAACGATAGGATTGGAAAAAGAATATGAAGCTAAAGAGCATGTTATAAAAACGAATGACAAAGCAGCAACAAGGCAGACTATTATTAATAGAGTGAATAATAACCTAAAGGAAAGGTTCGGAACACAATTTATTGAACGCTCTGGTTGGAAAGCTAAACCGCCTAAGAAAAAACTCACCGAAAGCTGGAACTATAATGCAATCGTCATTCACCATCAAGGAAATTCAAATTTCGGTTTCTGTTGTGGAGACCCAATCAACGAAACACAGAAAATTCAACAATCTGAAATGAAAGGATCTCAAAATTTTGATGATATCGGTTACCACTATATTGTAAGCTGTGAAGGAAATATTTTAGAAGGAAGAGATATTAGATTTCAAGGTTCTCATGTAAATTGGAATAATTCCAATAAAATAGGGATATTATTACTTGGTGATTATTCAGAAAGAGGTGAAATGAATTGGCATAATATAGAAGAAGCAAAGGATTACCTTATAGATCATCTAGACTTTTTTCATTCACTCAGTGTCCCAGAAATTCAAGGATATGCTTGCATTACTTTAATTGAAGCATTGCTATCAGTGTTCTTTATTAAACAACTAGGAGGACATCGAGAATTTGCCTTACCAGGCGATCATCGAACGTGTCCAGGAAATATAGGAATGCAATTTGTTACCTATTTAAGACAAAATTTTCAACTATCTGCACCAGAAAAAGGAACAATTAATGAATAAAAAACTCTATAAATTTTATAAATGTTCAACAATCTTATTGTTTATCTCTAACCTAATATTGACTAGTATGATTATGTTTTTTAATAGCGAAATAGGTATAGTAAGAACAACTACAGAATTTGGGGATAATTACGGTTTTTTTTATAAGAAGAAAGATATGCACAGGATTTATTATTTTGATCCTATAGGAGAACAAGACCTAGATCAGCTTTCTAATGATGCATTTCACGAGCTGTCTGAATACTGTGCTGCTGCAAGTGAAAATAATTACAGACATAAAATTTCTTGTGGTCCTTATTTTAATAAGGAAGTAAAAAGAAGGGCCTCTCTACGTCCTCATTCTTTTATTTTAACATATAATGGTGAAATATATAGAAATAGTCCTTATATTATGCAATATGATAAAAAAACTATAGAGGGTATAACAAATGATAAAGGAGAGACAGAAACCGTTTACGTTAGTGATAAAAATGATGTACATATAGAAATTGATTGGGAAGCTTATAAAAAACAGATGAAAACCCAAGATAATAAAAAGCTAGAAAATATACCTTTAGAGAAAGAAGAAAAGCAATAAAAAATATTCAAAATATACCACACTTTAGATATTAATGCCATTTAAAATATTCATCAAATACATCTAGGAAATGTAGGAATGCAATTTGTTACCTATTTAAGACAACATTTTCAACTATCTGCACCAAGAAAAGGAAAAATTAATGAATAAAAAATTTTATAAATGCACAACAATCTTATTATGTCTTTCTAATCTTATATTGATTGGAGTTGTTATATTTTTTAATAGTGAAATAGGATTTGTTAAAGTGAGTGGTGAATTTGGTCCGGGCTATGGTTTTTTTATAAGAAAAAAAATATGCACAGAATCTTCTATATTGACCCAGTTGGTGAACGAAACTTAGACCGACTATCTGATGAGGATTTTAATGAATTATCTGAATATTGCGCTGCAGTAAGTGAGGATAATTATAGATATCAGGTGGATTGTGGCCCTCATTTTATTAAGGAAGTAAAAAGAAGAGAGGCGATAAAAAGAGTAGAGATCCCTGAAAAAATCAAAAGTCCTCACCGTTTTAGGTTATTAGGAGAAAGTGAGCCATATAGAAATATACCCTATATTATGCATTTTGATGGAGAATCCGTAAAAGGAATTACCAATGAAAACGGAGAAACAGAGGAAGTTTATATTGCAGACGAAGATGAAGATAATATTGATATAAAAATTGATTGGGACGCTTATTTTGGTAAAGAAGTGGATGAGTATAGCAAATAAGACTAAAAGACGGATGACAAATTTACACACCACAAAAATAGGCTGACAAAGCTTCTATTATGTACCGCTGTCTTATAGAAGAGTGGTTACGAACTTATTGTGTTTTGGAAATACAGTATGTATTACTATGTCACGCCAGATAAAAAATTTTAATAAGGGATAACAATGAACACCCTAAAATTCCCCGATTTTTCTGTTTCCAAAGGCCTCCACTTCACCCTCGAAGTAGCACAACTGCCGCCTGACACCTTCCGTGTTGTCAAATTCGATTTCGAAGAAGGCTATAATTCCCTCTTTAAACTCTCCATTGTCGCGGCAACACAACATAACCAGCTTCCATTTGGTTCACTACTCGACTGCGCAGCAACCCTTTCCATCTGGCAAGATGGTGAGCGACAACGGAATATCTCCGGTATCGTCACACAAATCAAACTCGGTAAAACCGGTGAACGCTATACCTTTTATCACTTTACCCTCTCCCCTCATCTCTGGCGATTAACCCAAAAAAGACGCTCACGCATTTTCCAACATACCAGTATTGAAGCTATCTTAAAAACCCTGCTAAGCGATTCCAATGTGCTTTTTCACACCATTGATATCGCCTACCGCACAAGACGGGAATATTGTGTGCAATACCGCGAAACCGATTATGAATTTTTCCAACGGATTATCGGTGAAGAAGGCTTGTTTTTCTTTTGTACGGAAGATGAACATAATCAAATTGACCGGCTCTTTATTTACGATGATGCCCATCGTTTATCCAAGGAAGATACCCTCTCCCTTGACTATAATGCCAATCCTACCGTATTACGCCAAGCCCCTCATCTCCGCACCTTCCAATGGACCGAACAAATCCGTCCTTCTGAAGTGTTATTAAAAGATTACACCTTCAAAAAACCAAACTGGAATGCGGAATATGGCTTACAAGGCACACAAGAAGAGATTCAATTCCAAGGAGACTACCCTTACTACGACTACCCTGGCCGCTATAAAAATGACAGTGGCGAACGCTTTGCCCAATATCGTCTCGACAGTTTACGCCGTGATGCCCATACGGGCGAGGGAGAAAGTAATCACCCTGCTTTAAGGATAGGTCAGCTCTTACACATTCATCGCCACCCTCGTGCTGACTTCAATCAGCCTTGGCAATTAACTTACATTCAACATCATGGCGAACAACCGCAAGCCTTAGAAGAGGAAAGCCATTTTAGCCAACGTGAAAACACCACCTTTATCACTAATCGTTTTGAATGTCTTTCTCCGGAAAAAACTTTCCGTAGTAATTTCCCTCAAAAACCACAAATCTGTGGCACACAAACTGCGGTAGTCACTGGCCCCAAAGGGGAAGAAATTTTCACGGATTACCAAGGCCGGGTTAAAGTGAAATTTCATTGGGATAAAGGGGAATTCAACGATTCCAGAAGTTCTTGCTGGGTGCGTGTTGCTCAACCTTGGGCGGGGCAAAACTGGGGAATGCTCGCCATTCCGCGTGTTGGGCAAGAAGTGGTGGTGAGTTTTTTAGAAGGTGACCCTGACCAACCGCTGATTATTGGACGCGTGTATAATGAGCTACAAATCCCTCCGGGTAATCTGCCTGCCACCTATACCCAAATGCACATTAAATCAAAAACCTACAAAGGGGAAGGTTACAACAGCATTCTCTTTGAGGATGCCGCGAACCGAGAATTATTTGAAATGCACGCCCAGCGGGATATGACCACAGTGGTTGAGCATGACCAAAAAAATCACATCAAAAACCACCGCACTTTAACGGTTAACGGTAGCCAACGTACTCAAATTGACCAAGGCAGAACCACCCAAATCACCACCGGTAATGACATCAAAACCGTCTTAGCGGGAAACAACCTTGAAACCATCAGCTTACTTAAAGCTATCCAAGCGAAAGAGATTTTCAACGCGGCACACGACCGTATTGAGCTTGAAGTGGGTAAACAAACCAGCCTGACGATGGACAATGAAAAGATTCTCCTTCGCTTTGGCAAAAACACGATTTTGATGAACGAAGAAGGCATTTGGTTGGATGGTGTGCATATTGGAATGCAGGAGAAGGAGTTGCAAGTGCCAGATAATACAGGGGAATTAAAACCACTCTATCGGCTTCAGTTCCATCTATTAGATGATGAAGGAAGACCTTACCAAAATACGCCATTTACAATCAAATTGCCAGAAAGCGAACAGAAAGGTATAACGGATGAAAATGGGTTGACACCTGTCTATTTTAGTGAACAATCTGCTGAAGCTGAAATTCGGTTACATATTAATAAATTAGATGAGAGAAGCTGGACATGGTAAATAACAAAACATCAAAAGCAAATTTTAAAATAAATGACTATGTGGAAACCATTAAAATATCAAGACCAAAATATATTCTCTATGTAATAACGAATGAGAATACATGGGAAGATTCATTTCATCTCTATAATGTTTGGGGTATTGGTACACATACAGGAATGATTCTTGAAAACACTCAAAATAAGAGCGAATCTTTATTATATGACCCAAGTGGAAGTTATTTTTTCAAAAGAGAAAGTGGCGAAATTATCTACCCAGGCAGTGGCTATACATTATCAGGAAATGATTTTTCATTTGAAGATTATATTAATTATCAAAAAGAGGATGGTGAAGATGTTTATGCACATATATTTTATCTTTCTGACGAAGAAGGAGAAAGAATCAAAAGTAATATAGAGGCAGATAGAAGTTGTGGTCCTATGGGGTGCACTGAATGCTCAAGTGAAGTACTTAAAGGTGGAATTGGTAAATTTAAGGACCTAGAAATAACTAGCCGTCCCAATCAACTAGGAGACCAATTAAGAAAATTATCAGATATAACTATAAAACTATAGTGGAGAGACATAAATGAAAAATATTTTTATTAAACGAAATGCTGAATGGTTTGCTATAATTACTTTCTTTTTGTTATATGTATGCACAGGAAGATTTAGATATTCTAAGGTTGTAGACTATCAAGGAATATATTTATATTACATTCTTTCTTTTACCTTATGGTTTTGGATAAGAACATTTTTCCACACTAAGAAATATTTATTTTTCATAGTTTGCCCAATGATTTGTCTATTCCTATCCTGTTTTATTATGTCTTTTTATTATTTTAATTCTGGTTTTATATTTTTTTTAATACATTTCATCCTATGCTATATAGTTATGGGGTATATTTATCTGAGCTTGCTAATGTTCTTATTTTACAAGCTTTTAAAATAATAAATTTTTATTAGATTCTTTGAATATTATTAAATTAATCAAATGTTAGCCCCATATCCTGCCGCTCAGGTCGGCTATGAGCTCGGAAAGGACTTCAATCGTGCTTATGGAATAGCGACCGCCGACTACCGAATATCCGAAAAAGTCACCTTGTTTCAATTAAAAATTACCGAAGCGCAGTATGAAGCCATTTATAAAAATGTGGTACGAATCAGAAACGGAATAGAACAACGAGAGCAATATTATAATATTGCAAACAATTATACCTGTGCAAAAGTGGTAAGGGATGATGCCATTGGAAATATTTTACCTGATTTACCTTGGGGAAGAAGTGCTGTGATGACAGGGCATATCCACGCGATTAATCCTTATGCGTTTTATGACCAAATGCAGGAATATAAGAAAAAATCAAAATTTATACAAGAGTTTATCATCGACTTAGATGATCAACAGACGCAATGGAATAAGTTTATTCATGCAATTAAAGATGGCAATAAGAAAAATCTCCTTTTTCAAAATATGCCGAAAGATATTATTTTAGAAAAAGGAGCAAAAAAATGAAAAGCGTATTATTAGCAATATTTCTATTACTTACATCATCATATGGAAGTAGTGCTTCTTCTATAGAAAAACAAGAAAGTTCCGGGAGGGGCAATATTTCAATAATATACATTAATGAAATTAAAAAATATCAATTTACCAAAAGAAACATAGCCGACTTTAAGTTCTTTCTTCAAAAAAACATAGAAATAATAGAAAAAAATAGTATTTATTCAGTATTAAGAGAGTTAAATTCAAATTTCGAAGGGGGAGAAATTGTCCCTAAAAAACTGTTTACTCCAATAACCAAGGGATACTTTACTTACTCTTATCTATTTGGTAAGTCAATAAAAGAAAATTTCGAAATTCATGGATATTATGACAGTAGTTTTGATAAAAAAACTAAAAACTTCTGGAAAACAGCAACAATATTTCCCGTTGCAGAAAGAATAGCAATGAACTCAGAGTTTACTCAAAAAGATTTCGATGACTTAAATCTAGTTTTTAAACAAAAATACTTTTTAAAAGATCTTCTCTTAAAAAACACATTATCCTCCCTAGCCGGGTATTCAGATTCTTACTTTAAAGCAACAGGGCGATTCGAAGCGATAGAAAAAAATTGCTATGCAATTTATCGATTTGAACGTAAAGATGAAAAAGCCCATCTCCAATTTGATTTTTGTGTGAGTCGCAATAATTACCAAGAAACGGATAAATACCCTTATCGATTTGGAAAAATTGTGATTGAACGGTTAGATGAGCCAAAATTGGATAAATCACGTTACAAAGTTGTACCATATAAAGCAACAACGCTGCCTAATTGGGGGAAATAAGTAATAAAGATAAGGAGCAATAAATGCCAACTCCCATCATAACCAAAACCAAGACGCAACCCATTGAAAATAACAGCTATACGATACACGCTGAAGACGCTTATTTTCTTGTACTTGGCTTTGAGGTCAATAAATCACCTTTAACTAACCTTAATTTTGAAGAGGAAATGAACAAAAATGAAGGGGACGATAATCAGCCTCAACAATCCGCTTATCAACGAATTCCCCTAGAGGATGATTGGGGAGATATCGAAATAGACATGCCTGTTCATCAGGTACTCACTGACCCCGGGCATGCATTTATGTATTTGACTAAAAACCTAAATGCCACCATTTTCTTAAGTGTTGGCCCTTTAGCTAATGATGCTGAACGATTAGCTGAATATAGAAAAAAACACCAACTCCCTAACCAAGAACAAATTAATCAAATGTTAGACCCATATCCTGCCGCTCAGGTCGGCTATGAGCTCGGAAAGGACTTCAATCGTGCTTATGGCATAGCAACCGCTGACTACCGAATATCCGAAAAAGTCACCTTGTTTCAATTAAAAATTACCGAAGCGCAGTATGAAGCCATTTATAAAAATGTGGTGCGAATCAGAAACGTAATAGAACAACGAGAGCAATATTATAATATTGCAAACAATTATACCTGTGCAAAAGTGGTAAGGGATGATGCCATTGGAAATATTTTACCTGATTTACCTTGGGGAAGAAGTGCTGTGATGACAGGGCATATCCAAGCAATTAATCCTTATGCGTTTTATGACCAAATGCAGGATTATGAAGCCAAGAATGAACTTATTGGACGAAAAGTAATCGATAAAGGAAGCAAAGATGATACAGAACTTTTCTGGAATAAGTTTATTAAGGCAATTCGAGATAAAAAACAACCACGCGATGTTTTTTTATAACCGGAGACAACCCAATGACAACGAAGAACCGATTATACAAGATACTAACCAGTCTATGCTTCTGTTTTGCTTATATTACCTGTTTTGCAGAAACAACTAATCAGGAGACTATCGAAAAACAATATATTGATATCAATGAGCTTACCGCCAAACATGCCTACCAATTTACACCACAAGATATTGCTATTGTTAAAAAATTAATTTGGAGTAGCTTAAATGTTCTCAGTCAAAAATCTAGCATAGCAGAAGAGATTTCTAAGCTAGGTAAACCTTTTGAAGGTGGGGAAATTCTGCCTAAAAAATTCTTTTCACCCATTCGAGATGGAGGAATCTTTAACTATCATACTTTTGAAAAAAGACGTGAAGGTAATAAAGAAATTTTTGTTGAAGGCATATACAGTAGTCAAATTAGAAAACGCTTCAATGAAAAATATTGGGATTTTGCTCTAATACGTCTTGGCGTAGATGACTATGGACAAGCAACCCAATTTTTAGACCGTGATTTTAAAGAATTTAATTTAACGTTTAAAGAAAAATTCTTCTTTCTCGATTTATCGTCAAGAGATCAAGTTAAATATGCAGGAAATACTGAAGAATATATTGGTAAAGATAAATGCTACGCGATTTATCGTTTTGAACGTGTTATTGGAAAGGAGGAATACCACTTTTATTTTTGTGTAAATCGTGAAAATTACGATGAACACGCACGTTATCCTAATAAGTGGGGAAATCTAGCCATAATACGGGTAGATGATCCAGCCCCAGACAAATCACGTTACAAAGTTGTACCATATAAATCAACAACTCTGCCGAATTGGGGGAAATAAGAATTGTCAATTTCAATATGATTTGTCGAGTATTAAGAAATAGGCGAAAAACCACCGCACTTTTATCAGCATACCAAGAACATCTCCTTTTCATTGATTGTGAATTCACCTAAGTTCATTTATATTATGAAGATAAATGAACCATTGCATATCAATGAAAAGGGTATCCTATGTACCGAAATGAGACTAAAATACCAACCTTCTCCGTTGCTAACGATCTCCACTTCACCCTTGAAGTGGCACAACTGCCACCTGACACCTTCCGTGTTGTCAAATTCGATTTCGAAGAAGGCTATAATTCCCTCTTTAAACTCTCCATTGTCGCAGCAACACAACATAACCAGCTTCCATTTGGTTCACTACTCGACTGCGCAGCAACCCTTTCCATCTGGCAAGATGGTGAGCGACAACGGAATATCTCCGGTATCGTCACACAAATCAAACTCGGTAAAACCGGTGAACGCTATACCTTTTATCACTTTACCCTCTCCCCTCATCTCTGGCGATTAACCCAAAAAAGACGCTCACGCATTTTCCAACATACCAGTATTGAAGCTATCTTAAAAACCCTGCTGAGCGATTCCGATGTGCTTTTTCACACCATTGATATCGCCTACCGCACAAGACGGGAATATTGTGTGCAATACCGCGAAACCGATTATGAATTTTTCCAACGGATTATCGGTGAAGAAGGCTTGTTTTTCTTTTGTACGGAAGATGAACATAATCAAATTGACCGGCTCTTTATTTACGATGATGCCCATCGTTTATCCAAGGAAGATACCCTCTCCCTTGACTATAATGGCAATCCTACCGTATTACGCCAAGCCCCTCATCTCCGTACCTTTCAATGGACCGAACAAATTCGTCCTTCTGAAGTGTTGTTAAAAGATTACACCTTCAAAAAACCGAACTGGAATGCGGAATATGGCTTACAAGGCACACAAGAAGAGATTCAATTTCAAGGAGACTACCCTTACTACGACTACCCTGGCCGCTATAAAAATGACAGTGGCGAACGCTTTGCCCAATATCGTCTCGACAGTTTACGCCGTGATGCCCATACGGGCGAGGGAGAAAGCAATCACCCAGCTTTAAGAATAGGCCAACTCTTACACATTCATCGCCATCCTCGTGCTGACTTCAATCAGCCTTGGCAATTAACTTACATTCAACATCATGGCGAACAACCGCAAGCCTTGGAAGAGGAAAGCCATTTTAGCCAACGTGAAAACACCACCTTTATCACTAATCGTTTTGAATGTCTTTCTCCGGAGAAAACTTTCCGTAGTAATTTCCCTCAAAAACCACAAATCTGTGGCACACAAACTGCGGTAGTCACAGGCCCCAAAGGGGAAGAAATTTTCACGGATTACCAAGGCCGGGTTAAAGTGAAATTTCATTGGGATAAAGGGGAATTCAACGATTCCAGAAGTTCCTGCTGGGTACGTGTTGCTCAACCTTGGGCAGGGCAAAACTGGGGGATGCTCGCTATTCCGCGTGTTGGGCAAGAAGTGGTGGTGAGCTTTTTAGAAGGCGACCCAGACCAACCGCTGATTATTGGACGCGTGTATAATGAGCTGCAAATCCCACCAGGTAATCTGCCTGCTACCTATACCCAAATGCACATTAAATCAAAAACCTACAAGGGGGAAGGTTACAACAGCATTCTCTTTGAGGATGCCGCGAACCGAGAATTATTTGAAATGCACGCCCAGCGGGATATGACCACACGGGTTGAACATGACCAAAAAAATCACATCAAAAACCACCGCACTTTAACGGTTAACGGTAACCAACGTACTCAAATTGACCAAGGCAGAACCACCCAAATCACCACCGGTAATGACATCAAAACCGTCTTAGCGGGAAACAACCTTGAAACCATCAGCTTACTTAAAGCTATCCAAGCGAAAGAGATTTTCAACGCGGCACACGACCGTATTGAGCTTGAAGTGGGCAAACAAACCAGCCTGACGATGGACAATGAAAAGATTCTCCTTCGCTTTGGTAAAAACACGATTTTGATGAATGAAGAAGGCATTTGGTTGGATGGCGTGCATATTGGGATGCAGGAGAAGGAGTTGCAAGTGCCGGATAATACAGGGGAATTGCAAGAGCAGTATGATGAAACATTCTTCTTATCAGATATAGATACAGGAGAAAAAATTGTTGGTTACCCATTTCTCATTATAACTGATAGCGGTAAACATATTTTTGGTTATACAAATGACAATGGGGAGATCCCCAAGATTATAACAGGCAATAGATCCGAAGTTATAAAAATATACTTCGGAGATGAGGCTTTATATTTTTACGATGAAGAATAAGGAGAAAATAGATATGGGATGGCTATGGTATAGTGAAGAAAAAACTAATAACAAACACAACTCTATAAAAGAATTAAAATTAAGAACTATTAAATTTAAAGAACTATGGAATAATTATCCAGATACCAATCCGAAACATATAAGCAATGAAAGTAATGGACAAGATATTTTTAATGATCATTGTGCAATAAATATAAGTGAAACACTATTAAAAATAGGATTACAAATGCGTTCTTTCAAAGGGGCAAAATGCTATGGTAAATGTAATTATCCTAAAATGCATGTATTACGCGCTCAAGAGTTAGCTAACTGGTTAACTAAAAAACCTTTCCCTGGAATCCTTGAGCCTGAAATATATACCGGAAAAAATTTTGAAGAACATATTGGAAATAAAACAGGAATTATTTTTTTTCAAGATTATTGGGTTAGACCTGGAGAAAAAAATGGAATCAGAACAGGAGATCATATTGACTTATGGAATAAAGGTGAATTAGCCAGCATGAATCCTATTTCCAGTTGGGCAAGATTAAATTTTCCTAGTATAGGAGAATTATTTGGTTTATCTGATCTCAGACATGCAAAGAAAGTATTATTTTGGAGAATAGAATGATTAGACTACTATCTTACATTGTAATATACATATTAATTCTTATAGCTTTTTGGTTTGGTGGATTTAGATTTTTTATTCTTTTTATATTTCCAGACTTTAGCTATTATTGGGGAAGCGGAATGGAAAGGGCACTTTGGGACAGTATATTTGCTTCATTAATTCTATCTATTATATTTTCTGCACCAACAACTTATATGATTTTAAAAAATAAAAAAGTAGCAATAGTGTTATTTCTAACTTCATTTACAATAATAGAATTAGTCTTATCTCATTTCCTATTAAGGTAGTGTTTACATCCCAAACACTTAAAATGGGAGATTAGAAATGAGAATTTATTAATATACAGGATTAGGTTAATAACATCAATCAATTATGAAAAATCTAAAAATAGAAGTTGATTTATATATCACTAAGGAGAAGGAAGTGAAAAGATTAATTTTATTATTTCTAGCCAATAGTGCTATAGGAGAAACAAATAACATAATTACTAAAGAAGAGTATATACAGGATGCGGAACTGTATCATCAATTTCTTGATTTAGGAGAGAGTCTTTGCATTGATAAAATCTATCATTTGCAAACTGAAGATAAAACCAATAAATATTCTTTCTTTAAAAAACATTCTCAAACATTAAATGGTTTAAACTCTAAATTTGACTATTACTATAAGTGGAGTGACATAAAAATAATTTTAAATAAATACTACAATGAAAACATTAACAACACTATTAAAAAATATAAATTAAAGGATGAATATTTTAAGTTGGAATATAGCTCTCCAACATTTATCTGTAAGGATCTATTTACTGACAATAAAAAACTAAAGAAGTTGTATAAGGATTTTATATATAAATATAATTTATCTGACTTAAAATAATTTTAAGTTTTAAAAGCGCAACTATAATAATTGAAATAGGAAATTACATATTGAAATTGACCAAGACAGAACCACCCAAATCACCACCGGTAATGACATCAAAACCGTCTTAGCGGGAAACAATCTTGAAACCATCAGCTTACTTAAAGCTATCCAAGCGAAAGAGATTTTCAACGCGGCACACGACCGTATTGAGCTTGAAGTGGGCAAACAAACCAGCCTGACGATGGACAATGAAAAGATTCTCCTTCGCTTTGGTAAAAACACGATTTTGATGAATGAAGAAGGCATTTGGTTGGATGGCGTGCATATTGGAATGCAGGAGAAGGAGTTGCAAGTGCCGGATAATACCGGGGAATTAAAACCGCTCTATAGGCTCCAGTTCCATCTATTAGATGATGAAGGAAGGCCTTACCCAAATACCCCTTTTTCAATTAAATTACCAGAAGGCGAACAAAAAGGAATAACGGATGAAAATGGATTAACACCTGTCTATTTTAGTGGACAATCTGCTGAAGCTGAAATTCGGTTACATATTGATGAAGTAGAAAATGATCATTGGAGTTGGAAATAATGGAAAAAGAGAAAAAGACAACCGTTGGAACATTTACACAGGACCCGACTAAGAGCATTGTTAAAGTTCAAATCACGAGAAGAATTCCTGATGGAGTGTATGTGTGGGTTGAAACGGAAGGATGGGGACATGCTTACATTATGACTAGTATTGATAATCATATAACTGTTTATACATATGGAAGATACGATGATGTTGATTTCTGGAAAATTACAGGAGAGGGAGTTTTAGGAAAATTCGAGGATTGTGAAGCTATACTATATATGAAAAGTAGTAAACATGATAGTCTTTGTTCTGTCTATAAAATATTGGACATTACCCCTTGTAAAGTGCTTAGTATCTTAAATTTTGAATGGAGTAGAAGTAATGAAAAACCGAATAACCCCGAAAAATTTAAAGATAATCCTAAGATTAAAAATTTATGGATAACAAAAGGGCATGTCATTGATACTTATGCTGTATACAATAGGAATTGTACAACTATTACAATTGATACTATTGAAAAAGCGGGTAGCAACTTATTCTCTAACTTAAATAAAACAGAAGAGCCACTTTGGAGTATACTTCTTACACCTGCTGGATTACAAAATTATTTGGAGAACAGCAATAATTCTGCAATAGTAAAAAACATAACGCAATATATGAAGCTAACTCTATTTCCAGGGTGAAAACCATGAAAAAAATAATAACTGCGATGCTTGTTTTTTTATACTTATATAACATACTCACCTATGTAGATATTAATATAAGAATAGGGGATGACTTTCTTTACATTAGTAATCTTTCATTTGAAAATCTATCAAAACTAAGAGGTATAGTTTCTCAAATCTCAAAGCTATTCGTGTTATACTCAATAATGGGATTTATTTGCTTAGTAAATAGAAAATTAATACTTTTTATTTTATCTATTGAGGTGCTTATTTTTATTTACTATACTATTTTAATGGCATTATTTTTATTAAGCATAAAAAGCAATCAATCCATACCCACAATAAAATATATCATTGATAACTTATATGTCGAGGCATTGATACTTATACTTAATCCATTATTACTCTTTATGAAAAATCATTACAACCCAAAGAAAAAATAAAGGGGGCTGTAGTAGATTAGCAACAATGCTATACTACAAAAATGAAGATAACATATTGTAAATTAAAGAAATCTATACAGAAAAAACTGCTTGAGTTTTTTGTTGCAGAAGTTACTGCAAGAACAGCAGCAAATTTGCTAGATATTCAACCGAATACAGCCGCTTTGTTCTACCATAAAATCAGGCTTGTGATTGGCTATCATTTATCCCTTGAAGTTAACGAGATTTTTGAGGGGGAAATTGAACTAGACGAAAGCTATTTTGGTGGTCATCGAAAGGGAAAACGAGGACGAGGAGCGGCTGGAAAAGTTGCTGTTTTTGGGTTACTAAAACGACAAGGAAAGGTATTTACTGTTGTGGTTGAAAACACCAAGAGTGAAACATTACTCCCTGTTATTAAAAGAAAAATCAAGCCTGATAGCTGGGTTTATACGGACACTTATCGCAGTTATGATGCGCTTGATGTGAGTGAATTTCACCACGAACGAATCAATCATTCCGAGCTATTTGCGGTGAAACAAAATCATATTAATGGCATTGAAAGTTTTTGGAATCAGGCGAAGCGGATACTGCGAAAATATAATGGAATTAACCGAAAAAACTTTCCTTTATTCTTGAAGGAATGTGAATTTCGGTTTAACTTTGGGACACCAAAAGAGCAGTTAAAAATATTGCGAAAATAGTGTGAAATTTAGGGCTAATCTACTACAGCCCCAAAATTATAAAATATATAAAATCAATGATGTCTCATTAGATAAAAACATAACTTTCTTTGAGGACTTGTGGAATAATAGTAATGAAACACCTAATAACTCTAACAAAAAAGAGATATGGAAAAAATATGGAAAGGTTATTAGTAAATATAATTTATTTTATAGAAACTGCACAACAGTTACTATTGACTCATTAAAGTATGCTGGCACAAACATATTTAACATTGAATTAAAAGACTCTTCCGATAATATAGAATATAGATACAAAATAGAAGGAATCATTGCACCATTAGAATTAGGAAACTTTATGGAGACTAGAAAAATATCCTCAACTAACATTAGTGACTTCACATCACAAATAAAGTCCTACTTCAACTAAAAAGAGATGAAATATGAAATACATACTATTTACAATCCTTGCCATTTTTTTTGCATTAATAATAATCGATATCAACCTAAATATAAAATATAGTATATTCGTTGATGAAACTATGGATCACACCCTTTACAAGAGGATATTTTCTTTTTTTTATTCTTGCAATCATATTCTGTCAATTCACTTTCTTTTTAGTTTTTTTTCAAAAAGAAGAAAATATTTTATTTTCTTATCTTTAATCACGCTCTCTCTATTAATTGGCGGATGGGCTTTCATAAATGCCACTAACTCATTTAAATCGAACATAGAAAGAGAGGTTATTTCGATATATCTTGAATATTTTTTATTATTTTTTATCTCTGTTTTGTTATTTATATCGAAGACTTATATTAAAATAAAAAATTGAAACTATATAAACAACATATATACATAAAGTCTATTCTTAGATTCCTAAAGGAGTAATATTATAGAAAGGAGTTAAAATGAGACTTATTCTATTATTTTTGTTTTTAAGCGTACCCTGCTTTGCTAAAGAAAAAGAGGTATTTTTAGACTTTAGAGATTATGCTTTAAAACTATGTTTAACTATAAACTACAAAGAGCTTGGCATTGAATTAAATGATGCTTCTAAGTTATCCGAAAATCATTCGGTACAGGAAATATATGATTTAATGAATTTTGTAACTCAAAAAACGAATGAATTTCATAAACAAAAATATATAATTCACATGGAGGAAAGAAAAGATATTATAGCTAATGATATATTCTTACAATGCATTAGTTTTTATAAATCAAAAGAGCTGTCTGATTTTGTTGAAAGTTTAGAAAAATAATAATTTATGCCGTATGCTCATTAGTAAAAATACTAAAGAACAAATTTTATTTTTAGAGTTAAGATGATATGCCAAATAAAAAGTTTTTATTAATACTTTTATTTTTTATAATTAATAATAGCAATGCATCCAACTTGCTTACACAAGTAAAAGAAAAACTTTCTAATGACGAGTTAGCTCTGGAGCAATTCCAATATTTAGGGACATTACATTGTCTAGATGTAAGAATAGGAATGGAAAAGAACTCATTATTCACTAATAAATATATACATCTTTATAATAACCTTTACCCCCTCCCTAGATTATTTAAAAGTAATAAATTACTGGAAAAATATATTATTATTGAAAAAGATGTTATCTTTCCAAAAAAAGGAGTTATGCTGGATAAATATTTCCACAATGACCTTAATTTCTGTTTAAAATTATATTCATCATCTAACATAAAAAAACAATACTTAAACTTTATCTCTAAAAAGATTAACTATATAGATGAAGATCCTGATTCTTCTGAATATGAGGATGAAAAAACTATAAGAGAAAATATGCTAGACTATATCAATAGAGGAAAATTAGACGTACATAGGTTTTTAGATGGGCTTCCAAAAGAATAAAAGAAAAATGAACAATAAGCAAACACAAGCCAACGGCATTATTCGCCAACAACGCTTTCTAGGTGCTTATTATAAATATCAAGTGGAAGTGGCTGGACAGTCTTTGAATGTGATTAGCCAACACGAATTTCCCTTACATAGTGCAGTGCAAATTGACTTAAAAAATGGCGTTACGCCGTTGTTATTTAGCGAAATGCTAGAGGGATAATTGTCGATAAAAATGCCATAAATGTATCCTTTATAATACATAAGCCTTTTGAAGCGGAAAATTTCCTTACAAATTATTTGCTCTTATTCGAAAGAGGCGATTTTTTAATCTATCATACCTTTGCGAAAAGGAGGGCAAGGTAATAAAAAATTGTTGTTGGAAGCATATATAGGTTGATTATCATACAATTTTCCAATTGTGGCTTTATTCAAGTTAGCTTATATTATCATCAATAAAAAACGAATATTTAATAAGGGATAACAATGAACACACTAAAATTCCCCGATTTTTCTGTTTCCAAAGGCCTCCACTTCACCCTTGAAGTGGGCCAACTGCCGCCTGACACCTTCCGTGTTGTCAAATTCGATTTCGAAGAAGGCTATAATTCCCTCTTTAAACTCTCCATTGTCGCGGCAACACAACATAATCAGCTTCCATTTGGTTCACTACTCGACTGCGCTGCAACCCTTTCCATCTGGCAGGATGGTGAGCGACAACGGAATATCTCCGGTATCGTCACACAAATCAAACTCGGTAAAACCGGTGAACGCTATACCTTTTATCACTTTACTATCTCCCCTCATCTCTGGCGATTAACCCAAAAAAGACGCTCTCGTATTTTCCAACATACCAGCATTGAAGATATCTTAAAAACCCTGCTGAGCGATTCCGATGTGCTTTTTCACACCATTGATATCGCCTACCGCACAAGACGGGAATATTGTGTGCAATACCGCGAAACCGATTATGAATTTTTCCAACGGATTATCGGTGAAGAAGGCTTGTTTTTCTTTTGTACGGAAGATGAACATAATCAAATTGACCGGCTCTTTATTTACGATGATGCCCATCGTTTATCCAAAGAAGATACCCTCTCCCTTGACTATAATGCCAATCCTACCGTATTACGCCAAGCCCCTCATCTCCGTACCTTCCAATGGACCGAACAAATTCGTCCTTCTGAAGTGTTGTTAAAAGATTACACCTTCAAAAAACCAAACTGGAATGCGGAATATGGCTTGCAAGGCACACAAGAAGAGATTCAATTCCAAGGAGACTACCCTTACTACGACTACCCTGGTCGCTATAAAAATGACAGTGGCGAACGCTTTGCCCAATATCGTCTCGACAGTTTACGCCGTGATGCTCATACGGGCGAGGGAGAAAGCAATCACCCAGCTTTAAGAATAGGCCAACTCTTACACATTCATCGCCATCCTCGTGCTGACTTCAATCAGCCTTGGCAATTAACTTACATTCAACATCATGGCGAACAACCGCAAGCCTTGGAAGAGGAAAGCCATTTTAGTCAACGTGAAAATACCACCTTTATCACTAATCGCTTTGAATGTCTTTCTCCGGAGAAAACTTTCCGTAGTAATTTCCCTCAAAAACCACAAATCTGTGGCACACAAACTGCGGTAGTCACTGGCCCCAAAGGGGAAGAAATCTTCACGGATTACCAAGGCCGGGTTAAAGTGAAATTTCATTGGGATAAAGGGGAATTCAACGATTCCAGAAGTTCTTGCTGGGTGCGTGTTGCTCAACCTTGGGCGGGGCAAAACTGGGGAATGCTCGCCATTCCGCGTGTTGGGCAAGAAGTGGTGGTGAGCTTTTTAGAAGGCGACCCTGACCAACCGCTGATTATTGGACGCGTGTATAATGAGCTACAAATCCCACCAGGTAATCTGCCTGCCACCTATACCCAAATGCACATTAAATCAAAAACCTACAAAGGGGAAGGTTACAACAGCATTCTCTTTGAGGATGCCGCGAGCCGAGAATTATTTGAAATGCATGCCCAGCGGGATATGACCACAGTGGTTGAGCATGACCAAAAAAATCACATTAAAAACCACCGCACTTTAACAGTTAACGGTAGCCAACGTACTCAAATTGACCAAGGCAGAACCACCCAAATCACCACTGGTAATGACATCAAAACTGTCTTAGCGGGAAACAATCTTGAAATCATCAGCTTACTTAAAGCCATTCAAGCTAAAGAGATTTTCAACGCGGCACACGACCGTATTGAGCTTGAAGTAGGCAAACAAACCAGCCTGACGATGGACAATGAAAAGATTCTCCTTCGCTTTGGTCAAAACACGATTTTGATGAATGAAGAAGGCATTTGGTTGGATGGTGTGCATATTGGAATGCAGGAGAAAGATATTCTACATCAAAATAAAACAGTAAATAAACAAAAGAAATACAGCCATTTTTTTATTGTTCAAGATAGTAATAATAAAGCAAGAAGAAATATCCCATATAAAATTTATGTAAAAAATAAAGTAATAATGACCGGATATACCAATGACAAAGGTGAAACTGAGGTGTTTTATAGTGACAATCAGGAGGATTTACATTTTGAAATAGATTATAGTTTAAGCGATATTAATTATTTTAAATAAGAGGAAAATAGATGCAATGAAAAAAACAATTGGTACGTTACAGGATAAAGATAAAAATTCTAACACATTACATATTGAGGATAGCTATGCATTAACCATAGGATTTGAAATAATTGATTTTGAAAAAAATTTTATAGATTTAGGGAACTTATATGGTAACACGGATAAATATCATTATGCAGTAAAGAGTCCTGGCCATACATTTATTTATTTGTCATATAATAATGAAATAACTAGTTTTTTTAGCTTAGGTCCAGAAGCCAGCAATAATGGAAATAATGGAAGTTATTTAAAAAAAATGCATGGAAAAGGAACTCCAGATTATTGGATTTCTGACGATGTATATTTATTTAGATTTCACCTCGAGCCAGATGAGTATATTAAATTATTAGAAAAAATAACAAGAGAAAGAGAAAGTATATTAAATGGAGAGAAATATTATAGAGTGGTTGGAAATCATACCTGCGCTTCTGCTGCAAGAGATATCATTACATCTATTTGGAGCAATTTTCCGAAAGGAGAAAGCAAAATTGTATTAATAGGAGATAGAGAAGGAATAGAATTTGTATATCCAATATCTGTAGTAAATCCATACGCATTTTATAATGATTTGGTTAAAGGAGGTTATAAGTACAGAAAAATTGATAGTAATATAAACATGTGGGATCTAATTATAAGAGGTGAAGATAGAAACGACCCCTATATAAACACAGGTGAAAAATGATGAGATCTATCTATTCACTGATTTTAATATTGTTTTTTTTAACAACTGATGGAAATACAATCATGGACTTTAAAAATATAAGAGAAAATAACAAATACACATTTAACTCAGATGTTGTAGAAATTTGCAGAAGCGAATACTTTACAGCAAACTTAATTAAATTTATAAAAATAAATATGGATATATTATCCATACCAGATGAAATTAACAAACTAAATAATGAGAAAAATATCATATTTAGATTCTACCCACCAAAAGTTATAAAAGATCCAATTCTGACAGGTGTTATGGATTATTATTTTATTATTGAATCACATACAGAAGAAAGACTAGGTAGCTATTTTACCTATCATAGCTGGATACATAGAGAAAAAGAAAATGAACCTTGGAAAGAAATTAGCATTTATGGATATTATCAAGAGTGGGATAAATATCAAGATTTTGGCAATTTTGAAAAAGAAGATTTTGAATCTTTAGGATTGACATTTAAGCAAAAAAAACTATTAAGGAGTTTGGATGAAACTGAATGGTTGAAATATTCCTCCACTAAGTATAAACAAATAAATACTGAAGTTTATAATAAAATTACCAAAAAGGCCTATGCTATTTATGAATTTGAAACAACAAAAAATAATATTAGATTAAAATTTAGCTTCACGGTTTCTAAAGAAAAATATTATGCAAATCCTAAAAATCAATCTCTGCCTTTTGAATGGTCACAATTGTTTATTGAAAGATTAGATGATTAGCGTAAAACATAATAAAACTTCTAAAGTTCAAAGAGCAAAGCATATTTGTTTACCCTGTACTCCTCAAACTTACCCAAGGAATGTCGGTATGCAATTTGTTACTTATTTAAGACAATATTTTCTTTTTTCATAGTGAAATAGGACTTGTCAGAGTAACAACAGAATCTGGCGCAGGGTATGATTTTTTATAAGAAAAAAGATATGCACAAGAATATTTTATATTGAGCCTGTTGGAACTGCAAAAGGAATTACCAATGAGAACGGAGAAACAGAGGAGGTTTATGTTTCAGATGAAGATGAAGATAATATTGATATAAAAATTGATTGGGACGCCTATTTTGGTAAGGAAGTAGATGAGTATAGCAAATAAGACTAAAAGACGGATGACAAATTTACACACCACAAAAATAGGCTGACAAAGCTTCTATTATGTACTGCTGTCTTATGGGGTGGTTACGAACTTATTGAGTTTTGGAAATACAGTATGTATTACTATGCCATGCCAGATAAAAAATTTTGGGGCTGTAGTAGATTAGCAACAATGCTATACTACAAAAATGAAGATAACATATTGTAAATTAAAGAAATCCATACAGAAAAAACTGCTTGAGTTTTTTGTCGCAGAAGTTACTGCAAGAACAGCAGCAAATTTGCTAGATATTCAACCGAATACAGCCGCTTTGTTCTACCATAAAATCAGGCTTGTGATTGGCTATCATTTATCCCTTGAAGTTAACGAGATTTTTGAGGGGGAAATTGAACTAGACGAAAGCTATTTTGGTGGTCATCGAAAGGGAAAACGAGGACGAGGAGCGGCTGGAAAAGTTGCTGTTTTTGGGTTACTAAAACGACAAGGAAAGGTATTTACTGTTGTGGTTGAAAACACCAAGAGTGAAACATTACTCCCTGTTATTAAAAGAAAAATCAAGCCTGATAGCTGGGTTTATACGGACACTTATCGCAGTTATGATGCTCTTGATGTGAGTGAATTTCACCACGAACGAATCAATCATTCCGAGCTATTTGCGGTGAAACAAAATCATATTAATGGCATTGAAAATTTTTGGACTCAGGTGAAGCGGATACTGCGAAAATATAATGGAATTAACCGAAAAAACTTTCCTTTATTCTTGAAGGAATGTGAATTTCGGTTTAACTTTGGGACACCAAAAGAGCAGTTAAAAATATTGCGAAAATGGTGTGAAATTTAGGGCTAATCTACTACAGCCCCAAAATTTTAATAAGGGATAACAATGAACACACTAAAATTCCCCGATTTTTCTGTTTCCAAAGGCCTCCACTTCACCCTCGAAGTAGCACAACTGCCGCCTGACACCTTCCGTGTTGTCAAATTCGATTTCGAAGAAGGCTATAATTCCCTCTTTAAACTCTCCATTGTCGCGGCAACACAACATAATCAGCTTCCATTTGGTTCACTACTCGACTGCGCTGCAACCCTTTCCATCTGGCAAGATGGTGAGCGACAACGGAATATCTCCGGTATCGTCACACAAATCAAACTCGGTAAAACCGGTGAACGCTATACCTTTTATCACTTTACCCTCTCCCCTCATCTCTGGCGATTAACCCAAAAAAGACGCTCTCGTATTTTCCAACATACCAGCATTGAAGATATCTTAAAAACCCTGCTGAGCGATTCCGATGTGCTTTTTCACACCATTGATATCGCCTACCGCACAAGACGGGAATATTGTGTGCAATACCGCGAAACCGATTATGAATTTTTCCAACGGATTATCGGTGAAGAAGGCTTGTTTTTCTTTTGTACGGAAGATGAACATAATCAAATTGACCGGCTCTTTATTTACGATGATGCCCATCGTTTATCCAAAGAAGATACCCTCTCCCTTGACTATAATGCCAATCCTACCGTATTACGCCAAGCCCCTCATCTCCGTACCTTCCAATGGACCGAACAAATTCGTCCTTCTGAAGTGTTGTTAAAAGATTACACCTTCAAAAAACCAAATTGGAATGCGGAATATGGCTTACAAGGCACGCAAGAAGAGATTCAATTCCAAGGAGACTACCCTTACTACGACTACCCTGGCCGCTATAAAAATGACAGTGGCGAACGCTTTGCCCAATATCGTCTCGACAGTTTACGCCGTGATGCCCATACGGGCGAGGGAGAAAGTAATCACCCAGCTTTAAGGATAGGTCAGCTCTTACACATTCATCGCCATCCTCGTGCTGACTTCAATCAGCCTTGGCAATTAACTTACATTCAACATCATGGAGAACAACCGCAAGCCTTGGAAGAGGAAAGCCATTTTAGTCAACGTGAAAATACCACCTTTATCACTAATCGCTTTGAATGTCTTTCTCCGGAGAAAACTTTCCGTAGTAATTTCCCTCAAAAACCACAAATCTGTGGCACACAAACGGCGGTAGTCACTGGCCCCAAAGGGGAAGAAATCTTCACGGATTACCAAGGCCGGGTTAAAGTGAAATTTCATTGGGATAAAGGGGAATTCAACGATTCCAGAAGTTCTTGCTGGGTGCGTGTTGCTCAACCTTGGGCGGGGCAAAACTGGGGAATGCTCGCCATTCCGCGTGTTGGGCAAGAAGTGGTGGTGAGCTTTTTAGAAGGCGACCCTGACCAACCGCTGATTATTGGACGCGTGTATAATGAACTACAAATCCCACCAGGTAATCTGCCTGCCACCTATACCCAAATGCACATTAAATCAAAAACCTACAAAGGGGAAGGTTACAACAGCATTCTCTTTGAGGATGCCGCGAGCCGAGAATTATTTGAAATGCATGCCCAGCGGGATATGACCACAGTGGTTGAGCATGACCAAAAAAATCACATTAAAAACCACCGCACTTTAACAGTTAACGGTAGCCAACGTACTCAAATTGACCAAGGCAGAACCACCCAAATCACCACTGGTAATGACATCAAAACTGTCTTAGCGGGAAACAATCTTGAAATCATCAGCTTACTTAAAGCCATTCAAGCTAAAGAGATTTTCAACGCGGCACACGACCGCATTGAGCTTGAAGTGGGTAAACAAACCAGCCTGACGATGGACAATGAAAAGATTCTCCTTCGCTTTGGTAAAAACACGATTTTAATGAATGAAGAAGGGATTTGGTTGGATGGCGTGCATATTGGAATGCAGGAGAAGGAAATTGAAAAAGAGAATTTTTTAACAGAAGGCATTCAACTCTACAGCCATAGCTTTATACTCCAAGATAAATCGGGTAACCCATATAAAAATATGCCTTACATCATACGTTATGATGGTAAAACCTTAACAGGTATCAGTGATAATGAAGGAAGAACACGTCCGATTTACACTCAAGACGAAACAAAAGTAGATGTACAAATTGATTGGGAAAAACTATAAGGAACAATAAATGATTACTCCTATTATTACAAAAAGCAAGACACAGCCCATTGAAAATAACAGCTATACGATACACGCTGAAGATGCTTATTTTCTTGTACTTGGCTTTGAGGTCAATAAATCACCTTTAACTAACCCTAATTTTGAAGAGGAAATGAAACAAAATCAAGAGGAAGATAATAAGCCTCAACGATCCGCTTATAAAAAAAGCTCTATAGAGGATGATGTTGTGGGAGATATCGGGTCAGAAATTTCTTTTCATAATGCATTAATTGACCCAGGACATGCATTTATGTATTTAGTTAAAAACCTAAATGCTACGATTTTCTTAAGTGTTGGGCCTTTAGTTAATGATGCTGAACGATTAGATGAATATAGAAAAGCCCATCAACTCCCTGACGAAGAACAGATTAATCAAATATTAGCCAAGCAGCCTGTCGCCCAATCAGGCTATAAAATAGGACATAACATTAGTCGTGCTTATGGAAGAGGAACCTCTGACTATCGGATACCAGAGAAAACATTCTTATTTAAATTAAAAATCACTGAAAAACAGTATGAAGCGATTTATAAAAATGTGGAGAGAATAAAAAAAGAAATAGAACAAGGAGAACGTTTTTATAATATTTTTGATAATCATACTTGCGCAAAAGTGGTAAGGGATGATGCGATTGCAAATATTTTACCTGACTTACCTTGGGGAAGAAGTGCTGTGATGACAGGGCATATTCAGGCAATTAATCCTTATGCTTTTTATGAACAAATGCAGGAGTATAAGAAGAAAGTAAGGTTTGTCAGAGAATTTGTTATTGACATGGCAGATAAAACAGAGGATGAATGGAGTAATTTCATTGAGGAAATTAGAAATGGAAATCACAAGAAACTGATATCATCCAAGATGCCAAAGGACATTATTTTAGAAAAGGGAGTAAGAAAATGAAAAAAATATTATTTGGACTCCTTCTATTATTTATATCATGGCATAGTGTCCCCATCGAGAAAAAATTAAAAAATGAAAAAGAGGATTTATATGAAAAATATATCAACGCAGAACAAATAAGAAAAATCAAAACTTATAAGTTTACACGAAAAAATGTAGAAGATTTTATATTTTTCCTTCAATGCTCTATTAATATTTTAGAAGATGGAAATATCTATTCTGTTTTAAATAAGCTAAATTATTCGTTTAAAGGAGGAGAAGATAGCCCCAAGAAACTCTTTGCTCCTATAAAAAATGGAAAAATCTATTACTACTACATTTTTCAAGATCCAATTAAAGAGCATAAAGGAGTTTCCGGACGTTACAGTGTATACTTTAAGAAAAAAGATAAAAAATACTGGAAAACCGCGACTATATTCCCTGTTGCAGAAAAAATGGCAATGAACTCAGAGTTTACTCAAAAAGATTTTAATGACTTTCATCTTGTGTTTAAGCATAAATATTTTTTAAAAGAATTACTTACTAATGATACTAATAAATATCTAGCAGGATATTCTGCCTATAGCCTCAGAGAGCCTGCACGTTTTGAGGAAGAGGAAAACAATTGCTATGCAATTTATCGATTTGAACGCAAAGATGAAAAAGCCCATCTCCAATTTGATTTTTGTGTGAGCCGCAATAATTACCAAGAAACGGATAAATACCCTTATCGATTTGGAAAAATTGTGATTGAACGGTTAGATGAGCCAAAATCACCTAATTATAAAATTGTGCCATACAAAGCAAAAACTTTACCAAATTGGGGGCAATAAGAATTATCAATTTCAATATGATTTGTTGAGTATTAAGCAATAGGCGAAAAACTACTGCGCTTTTGTCAGCATACCAAGAAAATCTCCTTTTCATTAATTGTGAATTCACCTAAGTTCATTTATATTATCAAGATAAATGAACCATTGCATATCAATGAAAAGGGTATCCTATGTACCGAAATGAGACTAAAATACCAACCTTCTCCGTTGCTAACGATCTCCACTTCACCCTCGAAGTAGCACAACTGCCGCCTGACACCTTCCGTGTTGTCAAATTCGATTTCGAAGAAGGCTATAATTCCCTCTTTAAACTCTCCATTGTCGCGGCAACACAACATAATCAGCTTCCATTTGGTTCACTACTCGACTGCGCTGCAACCCTTTCCATCTGGCAAGATGGTGAGCGACAACGGAATATCTCCGGTATCGTCACACAAATCAAACTCGGTAAAACCGGTGAACGCTATACCTTTTATCACTTTACCCTCTCCCCTCATCTCTGGCGATTAACCCAAAAAAGACGCTCTCGTATTTTCCAACATACCAGCATTGAAGATATCTTAAAAACCCTGCTGAGCGATTCCGATGTGCTTTTTCACACCATTGATATCGCCTACCGCACAAGACGGGAATATTGTGTGCAATACCGCGAAACCGATTATGAATTTTTCCAACGGATTATCGGTGAAGAAGGCTTGTTTTTCTTTTGTACGGAAGATGAACATAATCAAATTGACCGGCTCTTTATTTACGATGATGCCCATCGTTTATCCAAAGAAGATACCCTCTCCCTTGACTATAATGCCAATCCTACCGTATTACGCCAAGCCCCTCATCTCCGTACCTTCCAATGGACCGAACAAATTCGTCCTTCTGAAGTGTTGTTAAAAGATTACACCTTCAAAAAACCAAATTGGAATGCGGAATATGGCTTACAAGGCACGCAAGAAGAGATTCAATTCCAAGGAGACTACCCTTACTACGACTACCCTGGCCGCTATAAAAATGACAGTGGCGAACGCTTTGCCCAATATCGTCTCGACAGTTTACGCCGTGATGCCCATACGGGCGAGGGAGAAAGTAATCACCCAGCTTTAAGGATAGGTCAGCTCTTACACATTCATCGCCATCCTCGTGCTGACTTCAATCAGCCTTGGCAATTAACTTACATTCAACATCATGGCGAACAACCGCAAGCCTTGGAAGAGGAAAGCCATTTTAGCCAACGTGAAAACACCACCTTTATCACTAATCGTTTTGAATGTCTTTCTCCGGAGAAAACTTTCCGTAGTAATTTCCCTCAAAAACCACAAATCTGTGGCACACAAACTGCGGTAGTCACAGGCCCCAAAGGGGAAGAAATTTTCACGGATTACCAAGGCCGGGTTAAAGTGAAATTTCATTGGGATAAAGGGGAATTCAACGATTCCAGAAGTTCTTGCTGGGTGCGTGTTGCTCAACCTTGGGCGGGGCAAAACTGGGGGATGCTCGCTATTCCACGTGTTGGGCAAGAAGTGGTGGTGAGCTTTTTAGAAGGAGACCCTGACCAACCGCTGATTATTGGACGCGTGTATAATGAGCTACAAATTCCTCTGGGTAATCTGCCTGCCACCTATACCCAAATGCACATTAAATCAAAAACCTACAAGGGGGAAGGTTACAACAGCATTCTCTTTGAAGATGCCGCGAACCGAGAATTATTTGAAATGCATGCCCAGCGGGATATGACCACACTGGTTGAACATGACCAAAAAAATCACATCAAAAACCACCGCACTTTAACGGTTAACGGTAGCCAACGTACTCAAATTGACCAAGGCAGAACCACTCAAATCACCACCGGTAATGACATCAAAACCGTCTTAGCGGGAAACAACCTTGAAACCATCAGCTTACTTAAAGCTATCCAAGCGAAAGAGATTTTCAATGCAGCACACGACCGCATTGAACTTGAAGTGGGTAAACAAACCAGCCTAACGATGGACAATGAAAAAATTCTCCTTCGCTTTGGTAAAAACACGATTTTGATGAATGAAGAAGGCATTTGGTTGGATGGCGTGCATATTGGAATGCAGGAGACAGAAATCGAATTAGCTTCAAACCAATCGCAATATGAAGATAAAAAAATGACTTTACAATATGCAGATATCTATGGAAAATCCCCACAAGGAGAAGAAATCACCCTCACACCATCTAAATCGGGTCAGTCGCTTCAACTTACTGCAGATAGCCAAGGGAAAATAGAGATAGAAGGCACGAGTCTCAACTTTTTTACTGCAACTCAGTCAACAAGGGAGAAAAAGTAGATGTCATCAGCAGCGCATCACAATGAAACTTCAACAAGAAGAAAAGAAGTTCGCTATATTTTCTTACCTGGAGAACCTGTTGAAAAGCTCGCTCGTTCTTGTGATTACACTATTTTATTAGGCACTGTACAAGAAGTTGTGTTCAACTTCCAAACGAAACTATTTACAGATTTAACCGTTGAAATTCTCCCAAGTGAAAAAGATAGCAACAATTTTAGACTCAATGCCGTTTATGATAAACAAACCAAGAAATTAATACATGGCAACTTCTCTATTTCAAATCAAGGCATTCCCTACCGTGTCCAAGTGAGCCGATTTTTTGATGGCACATTTATTGTTCGCTCAAAAGATAAAGAACTGGGACGATACAAAACCACCAGAATAGGCATTCAGACCGAAGAAATAGAAAAACCAGATTTATGGCTAGAGCCTATGTATATTGGATTTTCAGATGTGCCAGACATCAATCAACTACATGGCATTCATAAGGCTCATCAACAAAGTGCTTATAAATGGGTAAAAACGCTTGATCAATTTAATCATCAGGAAGTATTTAAACCCCTCTATCAACCTGAACGCGTTCTTCAGGCTTTTGATGAATTATGGAAAGATAATGGTTATGCTTGCATCAAAAATGAGCCTGAGGAAGTTGGTGTATTCATTTTTTTAGAACCTAAGAAAATATTCAAAAATAAAATCAATGTTCCTCTATCAATTGATCCTTATGGAAGTATTGCCCATAAATATAAAATCGCTCAAGAGATTTCATTAAATGAATTAGATGAATTGAAACTAATTTTAAAACAAGGAGAATATGATGAATTAGAAAATATTTTGCAATACTATGGATTAATCTATCCGACTATTGATTATCTTTCATCTAATAAAAAGTTACTTTCTCTATCTAATAGAAAAATTCAGATAAAATGGGTTAAAGGATACGTTTGTATTGCATTTAAAGGAAGTATCCCAGCCCCTTTGCCTAGTGGAGGACTATCTAGTAAGAGCTATTCCAGTTTAGGAGGTTTTCATATCAGTAAAAATATGACAAGAACAAAATTCGCATTCCAAGAAGTAACAAATTTATCTAACACATTAAAAGGGACTTTTAGCAAATTGTCGACTCTTGCATTTTTCTTAGATGTATGGGGAGATTATGAAGATATTATGAATTCTCAAGAAGGGTCAAAAAGTATTGTTGAATTGCTTGGAAGGGTTGGCATTAATTTAATATCTGCTATTTTAGGATATTATTCATCTTCCTTTATAATATCAACCATCATGGCTGGATTAGCTACTGTAACTACGACAATACCAATATTCTTTGTTATTATGGGCGGCGCACTAATTATAACAGCCATATCTATAATATACTCCAAAGTTTCTAACCAAGGAAAAATTATTCTACACAAAGCATTTGAGTAACATAGCATGAGCAAATCAAAAATAATATTATTACCCCATAATAGAATATCTAAATACTCTTTAATTGCATTTTTTATGATGTTTATATTTGTATTTTCACATCAATTAATTATATATAATAGCTTTGAACATGGCCGATTAAAGCACATACTTTATACATATGTAACATTTGAGGCGATATACCTTTTATGTTTTTATCTACTACTTAATTTCCTGAATAAAAATGGCAAGGTAATACCGTCCATGATTATAAGAAGTGCATTTTTCAACATGCCAACCACAACTTTCATCTTGTTTTTTCCAACTGTTTTAATTCAGATTATCAATAACAAATATTTTTTAATATTCTTTTTCCTATACTTATTACTCACTCTCTTTATATCTTTTCTCTATACATATGAATATAATGATAACAATCTCATAGAAAGAAGTAAAAAACATTGGTTAAAAAAAGAAGAGAAGAATAACGAGACGCTATTTATAAATGATTACTCATTACCAAAACTACTACAGTGGAATAACATGTTTTTCTTAATTGGGTTTCTTCCAGCAACAGCATTAATCCTTTTTTATTTCATAGTAAGATTTAATCAAAAATATGACATCTATTATTCTACTGGCATAATGTTATTCACCACCACCTTTATATATCCAACATTTTGTTACTGGGGGATAATAATAAAAACCTACTTAAATAAAAAGAAAAAACACAAATAAAAATAATAGATTGAGTTATTTAAAGTCAAAAAAGAAGCTAATCTCTCAAAAATCCCCTTACAATACTATCCTTTTGGAACACCAGTCGAACGCTATAAAACAGCACAAACAGTTGAGGTAAGGGAATTAGAACATATCCTTGAAGATAAAGAATATAAGGAGCTTATAGAGATTCTCCAATATTACGCTAACGATGACATGGCTTTAGTTAAAGATACAATTGATTACACATTAGAAAATAAACATTGGATAAAAGCAATGAGTCATAAAGTCGAAGTAAAATGGATAAACGGATATTTAGCCATTGTATTTAAAGGAAAAACTCCTGCTTTTGGATTTAGATATGCTGGATTAGCGCATGAAAAATTAAAAGGTGTAACCGGAGGAATTCATATTAGTAAAAATATTAAACGGATTTGGCTATCCGCAAAAGAAGTACTATCCATCAAATCATTAGCTAAAGCAAATTTCTCCGGCCCATTAGCCGCAACAGGATTCGTGATTGATGTCATTTTGGATTATGATACAGTAGTGTTGGATGAATCAGGGAGTCGAGATATTGTAGAGTTATTAGGAAGAATTGGGTTATCTTTTTTGGGCGGAATAGCTACTGTGACGATAAGTTCTATATTGACTTCTTTAATATTATCTATTTCCGGATTTATGCCCGCTTTCCCTGTAATATTAATCTTCTTACTTAGTGGCGTTGTTATTGTCAGTATAGGTTATGCTATTAACCAAGCCATTGATTACATAAAGGATGAAACATGGAACTAAAATATTTAAACAAAAATAGTAGGTTTATTTTTAATAAATATAAAACAGGTGTAGGATCTTATAAATTTATATTAACAGTCTTTTTTATTTTTTTAATCATACAATATGCAATCCTCTTCTTTACAGACCTTAATATCCCAATAGAAAAGAAAAATAAGTTAATAGTGTTGTTTTTGATAGGAGAGCTTACCTATCTATTTTTATTCTATCTCATAACACAATTCCTTTCAAAAAAGAATAAATATTATTGCATTAATGTATCTTCATTCTACCATCTTTGGTATGGGATGCATGAGTATTGTATTGCTCTTTTTTCCAGCTTATGTTTTAAGTTATTTTCTATACCCTGAATTATACTTAAATCTTATTCTTATACTCTCTTTCCTTCTGTTTGTAGCAATAATTCACGTCATTAGAATCAATGAAGAAAAGTTAATTATAGATAGCCTTTCTATTTTTTCTGGTAAAAAATCTTCTAAAGAGATCGTAAGTTTAGATAACTTGGCAAAGAGTAAAATTTTAAAGTATGCCCTTTATATTATCTTAACCATTTTTATAATCAGTATGTTCCAATCTACTCGGAGTCGGCACGCAGAAAATGGACTTTACTATGTTCTCCAAACTGCAATTATAGGAAATTGTGCAATATTGTATTCAGATATGTGTTATGTATTACTCATAATCAAAATAGAAACAAAAAGATTAATAAAAATATGTAATAGCGATAATAAAAATCCAAAAATTAAATAAATATTGTAGAAGTTAAAACTTCTATATAAGCTACCTTTAACTAAGGTAAAAAAACAAACTTTTATAACATAGATAATAAATTATTTCGTTGTGAGCAACTCACCTCGGAAAACTATGATTTAATTCAAAAACACAATATAAAAACCATTATCAATAAGAGATTTTCAACGCGGCACACGACCGTATTGAGCTTGAAGTGGGCAAACAAACCAGCCTGACGATGGACAATGAAAAGATTCTCCTTCGCTTTGGTAAAAACACGATTTTGATGAATGAAGAAGGGATTTGGTTGGATGGCGTGCATATTGGAATGCAGGAGAAGGAGTTGCAAGTGCCGGATAATACTGGAGAGCCAAAACCAGATGGAGAAATTATTCAATTATATTGGTCTTATGGCGAGGAGTTAATTAAGTTAGAGGATCTTTCTCGTCATTATACGGACTTAAATTTACATATAGTCAAAGAGAATGGCAGAGTGGGCGATAAAGTCGAAGCTATAATTGAATATGAAACAGAAAATGGAAAAGAAAATGTGATTGTAAGCGGTATTATTGGCAATAATAGCGAAGCAGTCATAAGAAATGTTTTTGAAAAAAGAAATCTAAGTTTTAATAAGGAATAATTATGGCAACAATTACTGCTCGGGCAGGAAACAGAAAGCGCTCTATAAAGGTGAGAAGACCGCCTTGGGATAAGGTATATGAGGGATATCCTAAACGAGAAGATCCCACTTCAATAACAAATGAAAATGATGAATATGCTGAATTAGTATTTATATCAATAATGGGGGAGAATTATGACAGAAATATCTTTATAAATGCCTGTGCTACAAGATTATCCCTCGCTTTATTAAATGGAGGAATGAAACCACCTAGGAACTACCCAATTATAAAAGGAAAATTTGCAGGTAAAGGTGTGATTGTCAGTGCGGCAAAAATGATCGAATGGTTAAAAAAGCAGTTTGGTTCTCCGGAGGTTTTTATAAGATATCCAGAATCCTTGCAAGAAATACAAAATGCAATTGGAAACCGTAAAGGTATTTATGGCATGATAGCTAAAGACCCTAAATGGGCTAGTGGACATGTTACTCTATGGCATAAAAATAATGCAATTGGAGGACATAATTATTTTTTAGAAGCAAAAAAATATATTTCTGGGAGTTAAAATAAATGAAGAAATTAAATGTAATAATATTTTCACTACTCAGTAGTTTATCTGCATCAGGAAATTTAGAAAATATAAAAAAAGATTATGCCTCAGATGGCGAATTATATGGCCAGTTTTTAGACTTAGGAAATAGCGTCTGCCTAGATAATGTTTTATATTCACAAGGTTTTTATAAAAAAAATAACCATTACTTTTTTAAAAAACATTCTCAAACATTAAATGGTTTAAACTCTAAGTTTGACTATTACTATAAGTGGAGTGATATAAAAATAATTTTAAATAAATACTACAATGAAAACATTAACAACACTATTAAAAAATATAAATTAAAGGATGAATATTTTAAGTTGGAATATAGCTCTCCAACATTTATCTGTAAGGATCTATTTACTGATAATAAAAAACTAAAGAAGTTGTATAAGGATTTTATATATAAATATAATTTATCTGACTTAAAATAATTTTAAGTTTTAAAAGCGCGACTATAATAATTGAAATCGGGAATTAAATATTGAAATTGACCAAGGCAGAACCACCCAAATCACCACCGGTAATGACACAAAAGTAAAAGTTATAAAATATATAAAATCAATGACGCCTCATTAGATAAAACATAACTTTTTTTGAGGACTTATGATAATAGTAATGAACCACCTAATAATTTCAACAAAAAAGAGATATGTAAAAAATATGGAAAGGTTATAAACAAATATAATTTGTTTTATAGAAACTGCACAACAGTTACTATTGACTCATTAAAGTATGCTGGCACAAACATATTTAATATTGAATTAAAAGACTCTTCCGATAATATAGAATATAGATACAAAATAGAAGGAATCATTGCACCATTAGAATTAGGAAACTTTATGGAGGCTAGAAAAACATCCTCAACTAACATTAGTGACTTCACATCACAAATAAAGTCCTACTTCAACTAAAAAGAGATGAAATATGAAATACATACTATTTACAATCCTTGCCATTTTTTTTGCATTAATAATAATCGATATCAACCTAAATATAAAATATAGTATATTCGTTGATGAAACTATGGATCACACCCTTTACAAGAGGATATTTTCTTTTTTTTATTCTTGCAATCATATTCTGTCAATTCACTTTCTTTTTAGTTTTTTTTCAAAAAGAAGAAAATATTTTATTTTCTTATCTTTAATCACGCTCTCTATATTAATTGGCGGATGGGCTTTCATAAATGCCACTAACTCATTTAAATCGAACATAGAAAGAGAGGTTATTTCGATATATCTTGAATATTTTTTATTATTTTTTATCTCTGTTTTGTTATTTATATCGAAGACTTATATTAAAATAAAAAATTGAAACTATATAAACAACATATATACATAAAGTCTATTCTTAGATTCCTAAAGGAGTAATATTATAGAAAGGAGTTAAAATGAGACTTATTCTATTATTTTTGTTTTTAAGCGTACCCTGCTTTGCTAAAGAAAAAGAGGTATTTTTAGACTTTAGAGATTATGCTTTAAAACTATGTTTAACTATAAACTACAAAGAGCTTGGCATTGAATTAAATGATGCTTCTAAGTTATCCGAAAATCATTCGGTACAGGAAATATATGATTTAATGAATTTTGTAACTCAAAAAACGAATGAATTTCATAAACAAAAATATATAATTCACATGGAGGAAAGAAAAGATATTATAGCTAATGATATATTCTTACAATGCATTAGTTTTTATAAATCAAAAGAGCTGTCTGATTTTGTTGAAAGTTTAGAAAAATAATAATTTATGCCGTATGCTCATTAGTAAAAATACTAAAGAACAAATTTTATTTTTAGAGTTAAGATGATATGCCAAATAAAAAGTTTTTATTAATACTTTTATTTTTTATAATTAATAATAGCAATGCATCCAACTTGCTTACACAAGTAAAAGAAAAACTTTCTAATGACGAGTTAGCTCTGGAGCAATTCCAATATTTAGGGACATTACATTGTCTAGATGTAAGAATAGGAATGGAAAAGAACTCATTATTCACTAATAAATATATACATCTTTATAATAACCTTTACCCCCTCCCTAGATTATTTAAAAGTAATAAATTACTGGAAAAATATATTATTATTGAAAAAGATGTTATCTTTCCAAAAAAAGGAGTTATGCTGGATAAATATTTCCACAATGACCTTAATTTCTGTTTAAAATTATATTCATCATCTAACATAAAAAAACAATACTTAAACTTTATCTCTAAAAAGATTAACTATATAGATGAAGATCCTGATTCTTCTGAATATGAGGATGAAAAAACTATAAGAGAAAATATGCTAGACTATATCAATAGAGGAAAATTAGACGTACATAGGTTTTTAGATGGGCTTCCAAAAGAATAAAAGAAAAATGAACAATAAGCAAACACAAGCCAACGGCATTATTCGCCAACAACGCTTTCTAGGTGCTTATTATAAATATCAAGTGGAAGTGGCTGGACAGTCTTTGAATGTGATTAGCCAACACGAATTTCCCTTACATAGTGCAGTGCAAATTGACTTAAAAAATGGCGTTACGCCGTTGTTATTTAGCGAAATGCTAGAGGGATAATTGTCGATAAAAATGCCATAAATGTATCCTTTATAATACATAAGCCTTTTGAAGCGGAAAATTTCCTTACAAATTATTTGCTCTTATTCGAAAGAGGCGATTTTTTAATCTATCATACCTTTGCGAAAAGGAGGGCAAGGTAATAAAAAATTGTTGTTGGAAGCATATATAGGTTGATTATCATACAATTTTCCAATTGTGGCTTTATTCAAGTTAGCTTATATTATCATCAATAAAAAACGAATATTTAATAAGGGATAACAATGAACACACTAAAATTCCCCGATTTTTCTGTTTCCAAAGGCCTCCACTTCACCCTTGAAGTGGGCCAACTGCCGCCTGACACCTTCCGTGTTGTCAAATTCGATTTCGAAGAAGGCTATAATTCCCTCTTTAAACTCTCCATTGTCGCGGCAACACAACATAATCAGCTTCCATTTGGTTCACTACTCGACTGCGCTGCAACCCTTTCCATCTGGCAGGATGGTGAGCGACAACGGAATATCTCCGGTATCGTCACACAAATCAAACTCGGTAAAACCGGTGAACGCTATACCTTTTATCACTTTACCCTCTCCCCTCATCTCTGGCGATTAACCCAAAAAAGACGCTCACGCATTTTCCAACATACCAGTATTGAAGCTATCTTAAAAACCCTGCTAAGCGATTCCAATGTGCTTTTTCACACCATTGATATCGCCTACCGCACAAGACGGGAATATTGTGTGCAATACCGTGAAACCGATTATGAATTTTTCCAACGGATTATCGGTGAAGAAGGCTTGTTTTTCTTTTGTACGGAAGATGAACATAATCAAATTGACCGGCTCTTTATTTACGATGATGCCCATCGTTTATCCAAGGAAGATACCCTCTCCCTTGACTATAATGCCAATCCTACCGTATTACGCCAAGCCCCTCATCTCCGTACTTTCCAATGGACCGAACAAATTCGTCCTTCTGAAGTATTGTTAAAAGATTACACCTTCAAAAAACCAAACTGGAATGCGGAATATGGCTTACAAGGCACACAAGAAGAGATTCAATTTCAAGGAGACTATCCTTACTACGACTACCCTGGTCGCTATAAAAATGACAGTGGCGAACGCTTTGCCCAATATCGTCTCGACAGTTTACGCCGTGATGCCCATATGGGCGAGGGAGAAAGTAATCACCCAGCTTTAAGAATAGGCCAACTCTTACACATTCATCGCCATCCTCGTGCTGACTTCAATCAGCCTTGGCAATTAACTTACATTCAACATCATGGCGAACAACCGCAAGCCTTGGAAGAGGAAAGCCATTTTAGCCAACGTGAAAACACCACCTTTATCACTAATCGTTTTGAATGTCTTTCTCCGGAGAAAACTTTCCGTAGTAATTTCCCTCAAAAACCACAAATCTGTGGCACACAAACTGCGGTAGTCACTGGCCCCAAAGGGGAAGAAATCTTCACGGATTACCAAGGCCGAGTGAAAGTGAAATTTCATTGGGATAAAGGGGAATTCAACGATTCCAGAAGTTCTTGCTGGGTGCGTGTTGCTCAACCTTGGGCGGGGCAAAACTGGGGAATGCTCGCCATTCCGCGTGTTGGGCAAGAAGTGGTGGTGAGCTTTTTAGAAGGCGACCCTGACCAACCGCTGATTATTGGACGCGTGTATAATGAACTACAAATCCCACCAGGTAATCTGCCTGCCACCTATACCCAAATGCACATTAAATCAAAAACCTACAAAGGGGAAGGTTACAACAGCATTCTCTTTGAGGATGCCGCGAGCCGAGAATTATTTGAAATGCATGCCCAGCGGGATATGACCACAGTGGTTGAGCATGACCAAAAAAATCACATTAAAAACCACCGCACTTTAACAGTTAACGGTAGCCAACGTACTCAAATTGACCAAGGCAGAACCACCCAAATCACCACCGGTAATGACATCAAAACCGTCTTAGCGGGAAATAATCTTGAAACCATCAGCTTACTTAAAGCTATCCAAGCGAAAGAGATTTTCAACTATGCTCACGACCGCATTGAGCTTGAAGTGGGCAAACAGACCAGCCTGACGATGGACAATGAAAAGATTCTCCTTCGCTTTGGCAAAAACACGATTTTGATGAATGAAGAAGGGATTTGGTTGGATGGTGTGCATATTGGAATGCAGGAGAAGGAGTTGCAAGTGCCGGATAATACAGGGGAATTAAAACCGCTCTATAGGCTCCAGTTCCATCTATTAGATGATGAAGGAAGACCTTACCAAAATACCCCTTTTTCAATTAAATTACCAGAAGGTGAACAAAAAGGTATAACGGATGAAAATGGATTGACACCTGCCTATTTTAGTGAACAATCTGCTGAAGCTGAAATTCGGTTACATATTGATGAAGCAGAAAATGATCATTGGAGTTGGAAATAATGGAAAAAGAGAAAAAAACAACCGTCGGAACATTTACACAAGACCCGACTAAGAGCATTGTTAAAGTTCAAATCACGAGAAGAATTCCTGATGGGGTTTATATTTTTACTGAAACAGTTATGTTTGGACATGCTTTTGTATTAATATCCTCAAATAACCAAATGACCTCATATAGTTACGGAAGATATGGGGAACAAGATACATCACAAGGTATTTTGTTTCGTTATAAAGGAGAATTATGTAAAAAATATGCTATGAAAGAATTATATAGATTTAATGCAAATGTATATAAAATATTAGATGTTACCCCAGAAAAAGTTTCAGACACATTTGAGAAAATCTGGCTCTCTAGCACACAACCAGCTAAGAGTAAAATGCCTGATTCTTATAATTCAGGAAGAGTTATAGATGAATATAAATTAACCTCTAGAAATTGTACAACAGTAACAATTAACGCACTACAGAAATCAGGTACTAATATATTTAAGGACAATATGCTTATAGAACGATGTAAATATGTTCCATCAAATTTTTACGATAAGAGCATTTATTTTCTTGATGACTTAGACTGCATAAATCCTGAGGAAGATAGGTTTTTTATAGACCCAGAAGATCTAGAAGACTACTTAGAGAAAATATCTAAAGAGAATTATTGTGTCATAAATTTCTCAAAAAAAATGAGAGATGTCATTCCTAATACTGAGAATTACCAATATTCTCCAACAAAAGAGATTTATCGTTCATTTATAGGAAAAAGCAGATGATTTTATTATTCATAATTCAATTAGTATTCTCTTTTCTTAGCATCTTATACTGGATAGATTTTCAGGTTATGCTTCATTATCAATCAGATGAGTTTAGTGTTGCATTTAGTTGTCTAATTATTTCAGTAAATCTAAACTTGCTATTTATTATAATTGAAACAATTAACACATCTATATTTTTAATTCTTAAAAAGTCAGTTACAAAATTAATTTTGGTATTTGTAACATTGAAGCTAATCTTGATTTTTTTATTGTTTTTTTATATTAGGAAAGGAGAGATATTTCTTAACCAAGAAACAGTGTTGTTTGTAACAATAAGTGAGATTATATCCATTATAACATACCTTCTTTTGAAAATGAATAAGAAGAATTAAAGCATAAAAACGATAACGCCATTCCAGCAATAAAATATATCATTGATAATTTATATATAGCAATATTGATGCTTACACTTGTTCCATTATTATTTTTATAAAAATAATAGGAGATCGTGGCAATCTAAAAACAACATAGGAGAATTAAGTGAGAAATAAATTTTTAATATGCATAGCATTAGTTATTGTTTTAGTTTTTTATAATTTTTCTTTAAATCTATACTCTCTATTAATAGATCCTGAAAATTTCATCCCTAGAAAGAGTAATATATTTACATTTCATCCAACATCTATTGATAGCGGTTCTGGTGGATTTTGGTTGTATGGCGAAGATTTTACCAATTATTATTATTTTAACTGGAATGAAAACAAGTCATACTTTTTTACTCCTAAAAATAATAAATGTCAAAACTTTGATAAATTTAATTATAGAACTTGGTGTGAATTAAAAAAGGAATATAATTAAAAGGTTATATAGAAATTTTATATAGTAACATAGCACATTCAGCAATAATGAATCTAGATAGTAATTGCACATTAAATCAAAAACTTACAAAGGGGAAGGTTACAACAGCATTCTCTTTGAGGATGCCGCGAACCGAGAATTATTTGAAATGCATGCCCAGCGGGATATGACCACCCTGGTTGAGCATGACCAAAAAAATCACATCAAAAACCACCGCACTTTAACGGTTAACGGTAGCCAACGTACTCAAATTGACCAAGGCAGAACCACCCAAATCACCACCGGTAATGACATCAAAACCGTCTTAGCGGGAAACAATCTTGAAACCATCAGCTTACTTAAAGCTATCCAAGCGAAAGAGATTTTCAACTATGCTCACGACCGCATTGAGCTTGAAGTGGGCAAACAAACCAGCCTGACGATGGACAATGAAAAGATTCTCCTTCGCTTTGGTAAAAACACGATTTTGATGAATGAAGAAGGGATTTGGTTGGATGGTGTGCATATTGGGATGCAGGAGACAGAAGTCGAATTAGCTTCAAACCAATCACAATATGAAGATAAAAAAATGACTTTACAATATGCAGATATCTATGGAAAATCCCCACAAGGAGAAGAAATCACCCTCACACCCTCTAAATCAGGTCAGTCGCTTCAACTTACTGCAGATAGCCAAGGGAAAATAGAGATAGAAGACACGAGTCTCAACTTTTTTACTGCAACTCAGTCAACAAGGGAGAAAAAGTAGATGTCATCAGCAGCGCATCACAATGAAACTTCAATAAGAAGAAAAGAAGTTCGCTATATTTTCTTACCTGGAGAACCTGTTGAAAAACTCGCTCGTTCTTGTGATTACACTATTTTATTAGGCTCTGTACAAGAAGTTGTGTTCAACTTCCAAACGAAACTATTTACGGATTTAACCGTTGAAATTCTCCCAAGCGAAAAAGATAGCAACAATTTTAGACTCAATGCCGTTTATGATAAACAAACCAAAAAATTAATACATGGTAACTTCTCTATTTCAAATCAAGGCATTCCCTACCGTGTCCAAGTGAGCCGATTTTTTGATGGCACATTTATTGTTCGCTCAAAAGATAAAGAACTGGGTCGATACAAAACCACCAGAATAGGCATTCAGACCGAAGAAATAGAAAAACCAGATTTATGGCTAGAGCCTATGTATATTGGATTTTCAGATGTGCCAGACATCAATCAACTACATGGCATTCATAAGGCTCATCAACAAAGTGCTTATAAATGGGTAAAAACGCTTGATCAATTTAATCATCAGGAAGTATTTAAACCCCTCTATCAACCTGAACGCATTCTTCAGGCTTTTGATGAATTATGGAAAGATAATGGTTATGCTTGCATCAAAAATGAGCCTGAGGAGGTTGGTGTGGTTGCGTTATTTAAAGTCAAAAAAGAATCTAATCTCTCAAAAATTCCCTTACAATACTACCCTTTTGGAACACCAGTCGAACGCTATAAAACAGCACAAACAGTTGAAGTAAGGGAATTAGAACATATCCTTGAAGATAAAGAATATAAGGAGCTTATAGAGATTCTCCAATATTACTCTAACGATGACATGGCTTTAGTTAAAGATACAATTGATTACACATTAGAAAATAAACATTGGATAAAAGCAATGAGTCATAAAGTCGAAGTAAAATGGATAAACGGATATTTAGCCATTGTATTTAAAGGAAAAACTCCTGCTTTTGGATTTAGATATGCTGGATTAGCGCATGAAAAATTAAAAGGTGTAACCGGAGGAATTCATATTAGTAAAAATATTAAACGAATTTGGCTATCCGCAAAAGAAGTACTATCCATCAAATCATTAGCTAAAGCAAATTTCTCCGGCCCATTAGCCGCAACAGGATTCGTGATTGATGTCATTTTGGATTATGATACAGTGATGTTGGATGAATCAGGGAGTCGAGATATTGTAGAGTTATTAGGAAGAATTGGATTATCTTTTTTGGGCGGAATGGCTACTGTGGCGATAAGTTCCATACTAACTCCCTTAATTATATCTACACTTAGTTTAACATCTGCAATTTTTATTTTTCTAATAGGAGGGGCTATTCTATTAGGCACTAGTTATTTGATGCAAAACTTTATCAATTATACTAAGGATAGCATATGGGAATAAAATATATTAATGAAAAAATAATGTATACTTTTCACATTGATAAGAAAAATCCTCTTCCTTTTTCTGTAAAAGCCTCTGGATTATTTGTTATCTTTGTTATACAGTTAATCATACTGGCATTTTCTGATTTCAACATATCATCTAACGCAAAGACTTATTTGATAATCTCCACTGCAATATTTGAACTATTCTATGTTAATTCATATATACTTATAACGAAATATTTAGAAAAAAAGAATAATATTGTTGCATTAATGTATCTACACTCCACTATATTTGGCAGTGGGTTCCGTTACTTAATTATATTTATCCCAATACAGTTTTTTATATTTTTTAAGCACCAAGAGTTATACTATAACATTATAATAACTTTGTTACTGATAACTTTTCTTGCTATTATTTCCTTAGTAAAGATAGATGATGACAAGCTATTTAACGATAGTTTACTTATATACACAAAAAAAAAGAAAGATCAAGGTTATCGATTGGTCATAGATAATCTAGTTAAAAATCCAATATTAAAATATTTTGTTTACGGCTTCCTAATTGCATTCATTATGCTTATGTTTATATCAACAAGGCATCGTCATACAGAAGAAGCACTCTATTATGTTCTTTATACAATTAGTTTTGGAGGATGTATAATTCTATATACTGAAATCTGCTATCTATTACTCATAATCAAAATAGAGATAAAAAGATTAATAAAAATATGCAGGAGAGATAATAAAAGCCCAAAGATTAAATAAATATTGTAGAAGTTAAAACTTCTATATAAGCTACCTTTAACTAAGGTAAAAAAATAAACTAAATTAGGTTCTAAAGTATATCTATGAAAAATTTTTATATAATTATTCCAATGTTACTTATTTCTTCCTGTACAACTACGCCTACGGAAATACCGCAGAATACACAGCATTGGGCCACATTACAAAACCAAGACACAAACCTTTATAACATAGATAATAAATTATTTCGTAGTGAGCAACTCATCTCAGAAAACTATGATTTAATTCAAAAACACAATATAAAAACCATTGTCAATTTACGTTTTTTTGATCGTAATGAAGACAGGAACGCTTTTCAGCATACCAATTTAAAACTTATCAATACACCATTACTTTCTTGGGCAATAACGCCTAAAGAAGTCGCTAATGTACTATGGGAAATTGAACAAGCACAAAATCAAGGTGCGGTATTAGTGCATTGTTATCATGGCGCAGATCGTACAGGTCTAATTTCTGCTATGTATCGAATCATATATCAAAATTGGGAGCCTAACGAAGCAAAACGAGAAATGATTGAAGGGCCGTATGGATTCCATTCAATTTGGAAAAACATCGAAGGATTCTTTACCCCAGATAATATTAATCAAGTTAGAGAAAACCTAATTCAATTAAGAATGAATAAAAACTAGCACAATGTTTTAACAAAAATCTGCACCTTAATAAATTGCCTCTTAGTTCAACTTTTGAGGTGCAGATAAAATAATGGTTTCCTTATTTTTTCAACGGCAATCCAGTTTGCCAATCTAACCCTGCTTTTTCAGCGAGTTTTTGCATTAACTCATCGCTTGGTTTTTGTGGTGAAGGGGCTTCAAACCAACGTTGAAAAGCGATTTTACCGTCCCAAGGTGGAAGTTTGGCTGGGGGTAAAGGAACGATTTCATCAAGGTCGGGAACGGTGGGTTTTAGAAAATAGTATGTAAATAAGTAATCATCGATCATTTCATAACGAGCCGATCGTTCAAGATCTTGAGTTATCCCTGCATTTAAAGGGTGTTTCTGACTTTTATCAAATGCTTGATATAACTTAAATGCTGACTGTTGGTTTCCTGCTTTTACCCCTTGATGGTACATCTGAATCGCATCTTGGTATTTCTTATCATTCTCATAAGATATTCCCAACCATTCAGCAGCCTCAGCCTGCCCTTGCATCGCTGCACATTTTAGTAATTTCTCTCTCAGGTCTAACCTAAATCGCAAGGTATTTTTATCATTAAGCAACGCTAAAAGCTGTCCTATATCATATTGTGCATCTCGGCTTCCCATATCTGCAGCTTTACGCAGATAAGCAAACTTCCCCCCTGGAGTAGTTTTTACCCCATAGTTGCTATCAAGGTGGTAGTAAAGTTTATACATTGCGGTGGCAGGTAAAGTTTTTTCTAGTTCTTTATTTAAGTGATACACTTCTGTTTGTGGTTTCTTCACCACCACACGTTTGGTTTCCAGCAGCCACTGTAAGCGTAAATTCGCTTGATAATCACCATTGTAGGCAGCAATGCGGTAATACACTGCCATATTTTGCCAGACCTCATCACCTTTCTTGCCCCGCCACATATTGTGTAGGTCATGATACAGCGCATAGTCATAGAGGCTATGTACTTCTTTATCAATAGGCGGACGCACTTCATGTTTACATTCAAAAGTGAGATTATCTAAAATGCTGTTGGTTTTTTGCATCGGCTTATCCTTACTGGTTGAGACCACTGTGTGACACGCACACAAGCTGGCAATAAGACTGAATAATACAAGTTTTTTGATTGATTTCATTAATCTAACCTCGCTACATTAGGATAAAAATAGAACAGTGATGCTTAAACAAAAACCATAAATCCGCCTTAATTTTCCACCGCACTTTTATTTCTGCCCTCAATGAAAAGTGCGGTGGTTTTTTCCTTATTTTTTCAACGGCAATCCAGTTTGCCAATCAAGCCCTGCTTTTTCAGCCAGTTTTTGCATTAGCTCATCACTGGGTTTTTGTGGTGATGGGCCTTCAAACCAACGTTGAAAGGCAATTTTGCCGTCCCAAGGGGGAAGTTTGGCAGGGGGTAAAGGCACAATTTCATCAAGATCGGGAACGGTGGGTTTTAGAAAATCATAATCAAATAAATAATCGCCAATCATTTCATAGCGTTTTGATCGTTCAAGATCTTGGATAATTCCCGCATTTAGGCGATGCTTCTTGCTTTTATCAAATCCTTGGTATAGTTTAAATGCAGATTGCTGATTGCCCGATTTTACACCTTGATGATAGGCTTGAATTGCTTCTTGATATTTTTTATCAGATTCATAATAAATTCCTAACCACTTTGCGGCCTCACCTTGCCCCTGCGTTGTTGCACATTTCAGTAATTGCTCTCTTAAATCTAGACGAAATTTTAGTGTGGCATCATCTTTAATTAATGCTAATGTCTGTCCTAGATTAAGTTGCGCCTCCCTACTCCCCATATCCGCTGCTTTACGCAAATAGACAAACTTCCCCCCTGGGGTAGTTTTTACCCCATAGTTGCTATCAAGGTGGTAGTAAAGTTTATACATCGCTGTGGCAGGTAAAGTTTTTTCTAACTCTTTATTTAAGTGATACACTTCTGTTTGTGGTTTCTTCACCACCACACGTTTGGTTTCCAATAACCATTGCAAGCGTAAATTCGCTTGATAATCACCATTGTAAGCAGCAATGCGGTAATACGCCGCCATATTTTGCCAGACCTCATCGCCTTTTTTGCCCCGCCACATATTGTGTAGGTCATGATACAGCGCATAGTCATAGAGGCTATGTACTTCTTTATCAATAGGTGGACGCACTTCATGTTTACATTCAAAAGTGAGATTATCTAAAATACTATTGTTTTTTTGCATCGGCTTATCCTTACTGGTTGAGGCCACTGTGTGACACGCACACAAGCTGGCAATAAGACTGAGTAATACTAGTTTTTTGATTGGTTTCATTAGTCTGACCTCGCTACATTAGGATAAAAATAGAACAGTGATGCTTAAACAAAAACCATAAATCCACCTTACTTTCCACCGCACTTTTGTTTCTGCCCTAAGTTAAAAGTGCGGTGGTTTTTCCCTTATTTTTTCATCGGCAATCCAGTTTGCCAATCTAGCCCTGCTTTTTCAGCGAGTTTTTGCATTAACTCATCACTTGGTTTTTGCGGTGAAGGGCCTTCAAACCAACGCTGAAACGCAATTTTTCCGTCCCAAGATGGAAGTTTGGCTGGGGGTAAGGGAACGATCTCATCAAGATCGGGGACGGTGGGTTTTAAAAAGTAGTATTTAAATAAATAATCATCGATCATCTTATAGCGTGTGGCGCGTTCTAGATCTTGATCAATACCTTTATTTAAAGGGTGTTTTTGTCTTTTATCAAAAGCTCTATATAACTTAAATGCTGATGGCTGATCTCCCGCTATTACCCCCTGATGGTAAATATAAATTGCCTCACTATATTGTTCGCTCAGTTCCAATATTGTACCTAAACTTATTGCCGCCTTTCCCATTCCTTGTTGTGAAGCACAATTTAATAATTGCTTAACTAGATTAATTCTGAAATCCAATGTATTCCTATCATTTATCCACTTTAAAATATCAGCCATTGCAAACTGAGCCTCCCGACTCCCCATATCCGCTGCTTTACGCAGATAAGCAAACTTCCCCCCTGGGGTAGTTTTTACCCCATAGTTGCTATCAAGATGATAGTAAAGTTTATACATTGCGGTGGCAGGTAAAGTTTTTTCTAGTTCTTTATTTAAGTGATACACTTCTGTTTGTGGTTTTTTCACCACCACACGTTTGGTTTCCAGCAGCCACTGTAGGCGTAAATTCGCTTGGTAATCACCATTGTAAGCAGCAATACGGTAATACACTGCCATATTTTGCCAGACCTCATCACCTTTCTTGCCCCGCCACATATTGTGTAAATCATGATAAAGGGCATAGTCATAGAGGCTATGTACTTCTTTATCAATAGATGGACGCACTTCATGTTTACACTCAAAGGTGAGATTATCTAAAATACTGTTGGTTTTTTGCATCGGCTTATCCTTACTGGTTGAGGCCACTGTGTGACACGCACACAAGCTGGCAATAAGACTGAGTAATACTAGTTTTTTGATTGGTTTCATTAGTCTGACCTCGCTACATTAGGATAAAAATAGAGCAGTGATATTTAAACAAAAACCATAAATCCGCCTTAATTTTCCACCGCACTTTTATTTCTGCCCTCAATGAAAAGTGCTGTGGTTTTTTCCTTATTTTTTCAACGGCAATCCAGTTTGCCAATCAAGCCCTGCTTTTTCAGCCAGTTTTTGCATTAGCTCATCACTGGGTTTTTGTGGTGATGGGCCTTCAAACCAACGTTGAAAGGCAATTTTGCCGTCCCAAGGGGGAAGTTTGGCAGGGGGTAAAGGCACAATTTCATCAAGATCGGGAACGGTGGGTTTTAGAAAATCATAATCAAATAAATAATCGCCAATCATTTCATAGCGTTTTGATCGTTCAAGATCTTGGATAATTCCCGCATTTAGGCGATGCTTCTTGCTTTTATCAAATCCTTGGTATAGTTTAAATGCAGATTGCTGATTGCCCGATTTTACACCTTGATGATAGGCTTGAATTGCTTCTTGATATTTTTTATCAGATTCATAATAAATTCCTAACCACTTTGCGGCCTCACCTTGCCCCTGCGTTGTTGCACATTTCAGTAATTGCTCTCTTAAATCTAGACGAAATTTTAGTGTGGCATCATCTTTAATTAATGCTAATGTCTGTCCTAGATTAAGTTGCGCCTCCCTACTCCCCATATCCGCTGCTTTACGCAAATAGACAAACTTCCCCCCCGGTGTAGTTTTTACGCCATAGTTGCTATCAAGGTGGTAATAAAGTTTATACATCGCTGTAGCCGGCAAGGTTTTTTCCAGTTCTTTATTGAGATAATACACTTCTGTTTGTGGTTTTTTTACTGCTACTCGTTTGGTTTCCAATAACCACTGCAAGCGTAAATTGGCTTTGTAATCGCCATTATAGGCAGCAATGCGGTAATACACTGCCATATTTTGCCAGACCTCATCACCTTTTTTGCCCCGCCACATATTGTGTAAATCATGATAAAGGGCATAGTCATAGAGGCTATGTACTTCTTTATCAATAGGTGGACGCACTTCATGTTTACATTCAAAGGTGAGGTTATCTAAAATGCTGGTGGGCTTTTTCGGGGCTGTTGAGCTGGCCTTGGGGGAGCAAGCCATAAGTAGGCAACTTAACCCTGTAACAAATAATGTTAATTTTACTGTTGGCATAAAATCTCCTTAATTTTCCACCGCACTTTTTTATGCTCTCAATGAAAAGTGCGGTGGTTTTTCCCTTATTTTTTCAACGGCAATCCAGTCTGCCAATCTAGCCCTGCTTTTTCAGCCAGTTTTTGCATTAGCTCATCACTTGGTTTTTGCGGTGAAGGGCCTTCAAACCAACGTTGGAATGCGATTTTACCGTCCCAAGGTGGGAGTTTGGCTGGCGGTAAGGGAACGATTTCATCAAGGTCAGGGACGGTGATTTTTAGAAAATAGTACGTAGATAAATAGTCATAGATCATCTGATAACGTGTTGAACGTTCTAGATCCACATATCCCCCTAAATAATCTAATTGTTTAGAGTTTGTAATCCTAAACCCGTCCGCTAAAGTAAGCGCTGATAATTTGTTTCCTGCTTTTACACCTTGGTGGTAAACTTGAATCGCCTCTTGATACCTTTTATCTAGCTCAAAGCCAATTCCTAACGATTTAGACGCCTCTCCCATACCTTGTTGAGATGCACAACTTAGAAATTGTTCAACCAAAGCTGTACGGAAAGCGAATGTTGCCTTATCATCCATTCTCTCAAGGATTTCGCCTACGGCGAACTGAGCCTCCCGACTCCCCATATCCGCTGCTTTTCGTAAATACGCAAACTTCCCCCCTGGGGTAGTTTTTACCCCATAGTTGCTATCAAGATGATAGTAAAGTTTATACATCGCGGTGGCAGGTAAAGTTTTTTCTAACTCTTTATTTAAGTGATACACTTCTGTTTGTGGTTTCTTTACCACCACACGTTTGGTTTCCAATAACCATTGCAAGCGTAAGTTCGCCTGATAATCGCCATTATAGGCTGCAATACGGTAATACGTCGCCATATTTTGCCAGACCTCATCACCTTTTTTGCCCCGCCACATATTGTGTAAATCATGATAAAGGGCATAGTTATAGAGGCTATGTACCTCTTTATCAATAGGTGGACGCACTTCATGTTTACATTCAAAAGAGAGATTATCTAAAATGCTGTTGTTTTTTTGCATCGGCTTATCCTTACTGGTTGAGGCCACTGTGTGACACGCACACAAGCTGGCAATAAGACTGAGTAATACAAGTTTTTTGATTGGTTTCATTAGTCTGACCTCGAAATTTCTGTGGTTAAACGTAAAAATTCACATAAAGGTTGATGGGGTAATCTTTGTTTATAACGTTGTTTTCTATTTATATCCATCAATTTTTCCCATTTATCAAACACTACCTTCGTTCTCTCAAAACGGTTCATTTCTTTAGGATTAACCTCCGAATTATGATTAGTATGTAAACTCCATAAATCATAACGCAACGCCCTTGCTACAGCCTGACACTCCGAAATAATCCCCAACTCCGTATCCACCTGCATACTGCGGGTATTCAGATTGGCTGAGCCAATAAAGGTAAACACATCATCAATAATCGTAACTTTCGAATGAATATACACCTCTTGCCACGCATCCATTGAGGTTAGCGTGCAAATATGCGTCCGAATCCCCACTGCATCACTGACTTCGCGTTTGAGTTGTTTCATCTCTTCATATTGTGCCTGAATCGCCTGTTGCTCCTGCTCGCTTAATGCAGATAACTCCTCTAAAACTGCCGCTTTTTTCTGGGCAACCGCCACTCCACCTTGCCCGCGTTCCTCTTGTGCAGTTAAGGTTTCAAGCTGCTCTTCTAGCTCTTGCCTTTTATTTCGATAATCATCATATTTGGTATAATCGCCATCATTCGTGTTGTCACTATCCAACTGGGTGCTTACCCCCGGCAGCACATCCTCTCGCCCCAATAGCTTGAGCATTTGATAGGTGTTATAGGTTCCACTACCAATTCCCGCATCACTGGAATTGGTCACCACAAACCAATATAACGGTTGGCTGACCTCTCGCCCATTGTCTTTCAATCGTTGCCAATGGGATTGATACGCTCGCACCAATTCTGTCCAGCGAAAATATTGGTTTTCCGTATAAATAAAATGGCTCGCCTTTTTGATATTCTCCAAATACATCGCTCGGATATGCTCTTCTTTCGGATTATCATAAGTGCGTAAGATTTGCGCCATAATTAATTCACCCAACTCAGAACGTGGGGCAAACGAATCTCGCGTTAGCACACTTCTTCGTCTATCTGCGGCCAAAGGCGTGTTGTAGGCTTCCCTTGCCTCTCGGTCAACCCATCCCACCAAATTACGGCTATCACTTCTATCCCAAGATTGGCAAAAATTATGGTTGATATCCCACAATACCTTTCCCGTTACTAAAGAAGAAACATCTTGCAACGGTATCGGGGCGTTACGTTGCGTATATGGCGTGATAGGACGGCTGTAATGAGTACTTTCATCCCAATACTCATCAAGCATATTATGCTCTAATACGAATCCCACTGCATTAGGTGGGTCAATATAATCAATCAGCACCGTCTTTTGATGATGGGAAGGGGAAACATACAATACGAGCCGGTTCATAACAGGCAACGCACTGGCCTCAGGATAATGATTAAAATGACTTTTCACACTGCGTTTTTTCACTTGCAATTTCACACGATTATCACTGAAACTAAAGCCATAAAGTTCTGTAAAAGCCCCTCTAAACACCGTTTCCGAATAAACTTCATTTAATCGGTTTAACTCGGCTAAATCCTTTTCTCCTATCTTGCCCGCCACCGCACGATACCACCAATAATCATAAGCGCGCTGAGCCTCGCTCTGATATGCTTTACCTTTTTGCTGGAAAGGCATTAACCCCGGTGCATTTCCTAAATTGGCCTCTCCCAAGCCTTTTACGGTTTGGAAGTCTATCCACATACTCCATACTAAAACCTTAACCTCTCTGCCTTCTACGGCTTTTTGTATCAATAATCGACCAATACAAGGAGATTCCCCATCTCGCTTAAAAAGCATGGAAGGTTGAAAACCCCAAATTGCAATGTCGATAGAATGTTTTGCCTTAGCGATAAAATCATACAGGGTTTCAAAAGTTGTTTGACCATTAATCAATGGCTGAAACGTCGCCGGTGTTGCAGGTGGTGGCTGAACAATCACCGGCCTTTCCGCCCCCATCTCGTTACAGGCATCTTGCCGTAAAAACCAACTTTGGTTTAACTTCCCTTGGCCTGTGGCCTTTGAAATAACAATGGTTGGATAGCGGTTTTTTGACATCTTAGTTATCCTTTAATACTTGGTGATAATCAGCAAGCTCGTTATCTTGAGCTTGCTCTGTCGGATACCCTTGTTTATCTAATGTACTAGCAAGGTCTATTTCCTCAATTAATTGCAAATGAAACCGTTGCCCATTGCCTAGCTCAATTTCGCCTTCTTTGTCTGTGTCTTTCACTTCAAAATAAAGCGAGCCGGTTTCATCAATAACACCTTGCCCAATCTCTTGCTGTTCAATCATCACTTTATAAGGCATTCCAGCATAAGCACTCTGCTTTGAATGTGCCGATTCCATTAAATTTAATCGAATCTCTTTAGCACCAGCGATACTTTTGCCATGCACGGTTTTTGTGCTGTCATAAACGGTAATCGTTGGAAAAGCATTGATAATCACCCCGCCACAGCTGGTTTTATCCCCTTCTCGGGCTAAGGCCTTACCGCCAATGGAGACGGTTTTTGCTCCAGCGATAATTACACCACTATGTCCTGGACATTCTACCTTATCACCAATACAAGCCGCCGCTTTGCCACCAAAGGTGACAGTAGATTGCCCTCCCACAACCTGGCCAACCGAACCATCAGGGTGTAGCACAGAAGCACCAATATGAGCAGGATTTTTGCCTTTCGGCGTAATCGACCAATGTTTTGGAGAAAAAGTTGATTTTGAGTCTTGCATAATGAGATTCCTTGTCTCTAACATCAATACATTCAACGTGCATCGTCTTTGCCCTTATTTTTTCAACGGCAATCCAGTTTGCCAATCTAACCCTGCTTTTTCAGCCAGTTTCTGCATTAACTCATCACTTGGTTTTTGTGGTGAAGGGCCTTCAAACCAACGTTGAAAAGCGATTTTACCGTCCCAAGGTGGAAGTTTGGCTGGGGGTAAGGGAACGATTTCATCAAGGTCAGGGACTTTAGGTTGGAGATAGTCTTTCGTTGACAAATAATTCTGTATCATTTTATATCTTACTGAACGCTCTATATCTTCAGGCAGATTTAGAAAATCAATATCTTCACCATCATTTTTTCGCTTACCATCAAATCCATAAGCTAATCTATTTGCTGAGGATGAAGAACCATTTTTTACGCCTTGATGAAACGCTTGAATTGCTTGCTCATATTGACCTTGATTTTTATAACGGATACCTAAAAATGTGGAGGCCTTTGCTAAGCCTTGGTCCGAAGCACATTGTCTAAGTTGCTCAATAATTTTTTGTCTATATGGGAGCGTTTCGGGATCATCTATATCCCCTAACATATCTGCCACCACATACTGCGCTTCTCGACTACCCAAATCCGCTGCTTTTCTTAAATAGGCATATTTGCCGTCTTTTTCTTTAGTGGTGACACCAAAGCCAATATCTAGATGTCCATAAAGCTTATAATATGCCGTCGCCGGAAGTGATTTCGCTAGAAGTTTATTGAGATTATGCACCTCATCATAGCTCGTTGAGGTTAAGGCTCGGTTGGTTTCTAATAAATATTGCAACCTTACATTGGCTTTATAATCCCCATTAGCTGCGGCAATTCGGTAATAAGGCAAAAGTTCATTCCAATCCCCTGCTTTCCCTGTCCACATTTTGTGTAAATCTTGATAAAGGGCATAGTTGTAAAGCAGTTGGGCTTCTTCGGGGATAGGTGGTCTCTCTTCATGAACACAGCTAAATTCTAAGGCAGCAAGTTGTTGCATAACATCCATTTTATACTCCTTTTTCAATTTTTCACTTTCAGCTCTTTCTTTGGCGGTACAACGTTCTGGTCGATAACTCGGCCCTCCGCCCATAAAAATAGGGTTACATTCTAAATACTTAATCAATAAGACAAAACTTACGGGAACGGCAATGGCAATAAACCAAAATATTTTTAAACACGCGTGCTTCATTAGTCTAACCTCGCTACATTAGGATAAAAATAGAACAGTGATATTTAAACAAAAACCATAAATCCACCTTAATTTCCACCGCACTTTTTTCTGCTCTCAATAAAAAGTGCGGTAGTTTCCCCCTTATTTTTTCAACGGAAGACCAGTTTGCCAATCTAGCCCGGCTTTTTCAGCCAGTTTTTGCATTAACTCATCACTTGGTTTTTGCGGTGAAGGGCCTTCAAACCAACGTTGGAATGCGATTTTACCGTCCCAAGGTGGGAGTTTGGCTGGGGGTAAGGGAACTATTTCATCAAGGTCAGGGACTTTAGGTTGGAGATAGTCTTTCGTTGATAAATAGTGTCTTATCATCTCGTATCTTAATGAGCGTTCTAAATCTGTAGAAAGATTTAAAAAATACATATCACTTCCGTCATCTTTCCTTTTATCATCAAAAGCACTAGATAACCATCCTGCAGAAGAAGAAGAGCCGTTTTTTACCCCTTGATGAAAGGCTTGAATTGCTTGCTTATATTGTCTTTCATCCTGATAACTGATTCCTAAAAACTCCGAAGCCTCCGCTAAGCCTTGTTCTGAAGCACATTGCCTGAGCTGTTCAATTATTTTTAGTCTATATTTAAGCGTTTCAGGATCATCAACTGCACCTATGTATTTAGATACTACATACTGCGCCTCTTTACTACCCAAATCTGCTGCTTTTCTTAAATAGGCATATTTACCGTCTTTTTCTTTGGTGGTGACACCAAAGCCAATATCTAGATGTCCATAAAGCTTATAATATGCCGTCGCCGGAAGTGATTTAGCTAGAAGTTTATTGAGATTATGCACCTCATCATAGCTCGTTGAGGTTAAGGCTCGGTTGGTTTCTAATAAATATTGCAACCTTACATTGGCTTTATAATCCCCATTAGCTGCGGCAACTCGGTAATATGGCAAGAGTTCATTCCAATCCCCTGCTTTCCCTGTCCACATTTTGTGTAAATCTTGATAAAGAGCATAGTTGTAAAGCTGTTGGGTTTCTTCGGGGATTGGTGGTCTCTCTTCGTGAACACAGCTAAACTCTAAAGCGGCAAGTTGTTGCATAACATCCATTTTATACTCCTTTTTCAATTTTTCACTTTCAGCTCTTTCTTTGGCGGTACAACGCTCCGGCCGATAACTCGGCCCCCCGCCCATAAAAATAGGGTTACATTCAAGGTATCTTATGAGAAAAAAAAGCCCTACTAAGCTGGCAATAAGTAGCCCCAATAAGATTTTAAAACAAGTGTAACAACGGTGTTTCATTAGTCTAACCTCGATACTTTCGGATCTGCTCGGAAAAATTGGCGTAAGGGATGTTTAGGCATTTCACCATTTTTTAATTTGGACAAAAGGAAAGCATTATCACCGCACTTTTTACCCTATTTCAAAAAGTGCGGAATTTTCCACCGCACTTTTCTTTCTGCCCTAACTTTAAAGTGCGGTAGTTTTTCCCTTATTTTTTCAACGGAAGACCTGTCTGCCAATCTAGCCCTGGTTTTTCAGCGAGTTTTTGCATTAGCTCATCGCTTGGTTTTTGTGGAGAAGGGCCTTCAAACCAACGTTGGAAAGCGATTTTACCGTCCCAAGGTGGAAGTTTGACTGGGGGGAGAGGAACTATTTCATCAAGATCAGGGACTTTAGGTTGGAGATAATCATATTTAAATAAATAACTATCAATCATTTTATAGCGAGTTGATCTTTCTAAATCCTCTGGAAGATTTAAAAAATTATCATCTGTTCCATCATCTTTACGTTTACCATCAAAGCTACGGGATAAGATAAATGCTGACATATAAGAGCCATTTTTTACCCCTTGATGATAGGCTTGAAGTGCTTGCGAATATTGCTCTTTATCCTGATATCTAATACCCAAAAACTCCGAAGCCTCTGCTGAACCTTGCTCCGAAGCACAACGTCTAAGTTCCTCAATAATTTTTTGTCTATATGGGAGCGTTTCAGGATCATCTATATCCCCTAACATATCTGCAACCACATATTGAGCCTCTCTACTGCCTAAATCTGCCGCCTTTCTTAAATAGGCATATTTACCGTCTTTTTCTCTAGTAGTGATACCAAAGCCAATATCTAGATGTCCATAAAGCTTATAATATGCCGTCGCCGGAAGTGATTTCGCTAGAAGTTTATTGAGATTATGCACCTCATCATAGCTCGTTGAGGTTAAGGCTCGGTTGGTTTCTAATAAATATTGCAACCTTACATTGGCTTTATAATCCCCATTGGCAGCAGCAATTCGGTAATAAGGCAAAAGTTCATTCCAATCCCCTGCTTTCCCTGTCCACATTTTGTGTAAGTCTTGATAAAGGGCATAGTTGTAAAGCAGTTGGGCTTCTTCGGGGATAGGTGGTCTCTCTTCATGAACACAGCTAAATTCTAAGGCAGCAAGTTGTTCCATTTTCTGCATAGTATTTTCCTTTTGTTGTGCTTTTTCTTTGGCGGTACAACGTTCTGGTCGATAACTCGGTCCCCCGCCCATAAAAATAGGGTTACATTCAAGGTATCTTATGAGAAAAAAAAGCCCTACTAAGCTGGCAATAAGTAGCCCCAATAAGATTTTAAAACAAGTGTAACAACGGTGTTTCATTAGTCTAACCTCGCTACATTAGGATAAAAATAGAACAGTGATGCTTAAACAAAAACCATAAATCCGCCTTAATTTTCCACCGCACTTTTTCTGCTCTCAATGAAAAGTGCGGTAATTTTTCCCTTATTTTTTCAACGGCAATCCAGTCTGCCAATCTAGCCCTGCTTTTTCAGCCAGTTTTTGCATTAACTCATCGCTTGGTTTTTGCGGTGAAGGGCCTTCAAACCAACGTTGGAATGCGATTTTACCGTCCCAAGGTGGAAGTTTGGCTGGGGGTAAGGGAACGATTTCATCAAGATCGGGGACTTTAGGTTGGAGATAGTCATGATCAAATAAATAATCCCATATCATTTTATATCTTACTGAACGCTCTATATCTTCAGGCAGATTTAGAAAATCAATATCTTCACCATCATTTTTTCGCTTACCATCAAATCCATCAGACAAATACGATGCTGACATATAAGAGCCATTTTTTACGCCTTGATGAAAGGCTTGAACTGCTTGTTCATATTGCCCTTGGTTTTTATAACCAATTCCCAAAGAAACTGAAGCCTCCGCGACCCCTTGTTCCGAAGCACATTGCAATAATTGTTCTGCCAGTTTTAACCTGTATTGGAATACCTCTTTAGATTCATTCTCATCTTCAATATTTTCAAGCATTTCTGCTACCACATATTGCGCTTCTCGACTACCTAAATCCGCTGCTTTTCTTAAATAAGCATATTTACCATCTTTTTCTTTAGTGGTGACACGAAAACCAATATCTAAGTGTCCGTAAAGTTTATAGTAAGCGGTGGCTGGCAATTGGCTGGCTAACAGTTTATTGAGACTATGTACCTCATCATAGCTATTTGAGGTTAAAACTCGGTTGGTTTCTAATAAATATTGCAACCTTACATTGGCTTTATAATCCCCATTGGCTGCGGCAATTCGGTAATATGGCAAGAGTTCATTCCAATCCCCTGCTTTCCCTGTCCACATTTTGTGTAAGTCTTGATAAAGGGCATAGTTGTAAAGCTGTTGGGCTTCTTCGGGGATAGGTGGTTTCTCTTCGTGAACACAAGTAAACTCTAAGGCAGCAAGTTGTTGCATAACATCCATTTTATACTCCTTTTTCAATTTTTCACTTTCAGCTCTTTCTTTGGCGGTACAACGCTCCGGCCGATAACTCGGCCCCCCGCCCATAAAAATAGGGTTACATTCTAAATACTTAATTAATAAGACAAAACTTACAGGAACGACAATGGCAATAAACCAAAATATTTTTAAACAAGCGTGCTTCATTAATCTAACCTCGATACTTTCGGATCTGCTCGAAAAAATTGGCGTAGGGAGATGAAAAAACACAGATTGATGAGAGAAGTAAATTTTACTGTTGGCATAAAATCTCCTTAATTTCCACCGCACTTTTATTTCTGCCCTAAGTTAAAAGTGCGGTAGTTTCCCCCTTATTTTTTCAACGGCAATCCAGTTTGCCAATCTAGCCCGGCTTTTTCAGCGAGTTTTTGCATTAGCTCATCGCTTGGTTTTTGTGGTGAAGGACCTTCAAACCAACGTTGGAATGCGATTTTACCGTCCCAAGGTGGGAGCTTGGCTGGCGGTAAGGGAACGATTTCATCAAGATCGGGGGCTTTAGGCTGGAGATAATAATAATCAGATAAATAATCCCATATCATTTTATACCTGATTGAACGTTCAAGATCTTTAGGGAGATTTAAAAAATCATTATCTGTTCCATCATCTTTGCGTTTCCCATCAAAACCATAGGATAAGGTAAGAGCTGACATAGAAGATCCATTTTTTACCCCTTGATGATAGGCTTGAAGTGCTTGATTATATTGTCCTTCATCCTGATATCTAATACCCAAAAACTCCGAAGCCTCCGCTAAGCCTTGTTCTGAAGCACATTGCCTGAGCTGTTCAATTATTTTTAGTCTATATTTAAGCGTTTCAGGATCATCAACTGCACCTATGTATTTAGATACTACATACTGCGCCTCTTTACTACCCAAATCTGCTGCTTTTCTTAAATAGGCATATTTACCGTCTTTTTCTTTGGTGGTGACACCAAAGCCAATATCTAGATGTCCATAAAGCTTATAATATGCCGTCGCCGGAAGTGATTTCGCTAATAACTTATTCAAACTATGTACCTCATCATAGCTCTTTGAGGTTAAGGCTCGGTTGGTTTCTAATAAATATTGCAACCTTACATTGGCTTTATAATCCCCATTGGCAGCAGCAATTCGGTAATAAGGCAAGAGCTCATTCCAATCGCCGGCTTTCCCTGTCCACATTTTGTGTAAGTCTTGATAAAGGGCATAGTTGTAAAGCAGTTGGGCTTCTTCGGGGATAGGTGGTCTCTCTTCATGAACACAGCTAAATTCTAAGGCAGCAAGTTGTTGCATAACATCCATTTTATACTCCTTTTTCAATTTTTCACTTTCAGCTCTTTCTTTGGCGGTACAACGCTCCGGCCGATAACTCGGCCCCCCGCCCATAAAAATAGGATTACATTCTAAATACTTAATCAATAAGACAAAACTTACAGGAACGGCAATGGCAATAAACCAAAATATTTTTAAACACGTGTGCTTCATTAGTCTAACCTCGATACTTTCGGATCTGCTCGAAAAAATTGGCGTAAAGGACGTTTAGGCATCTCACCTTTTTCTCTTGCCTCTTGATTTTTTTTAATTAATTTTCCCCATCTATCAAATACCTTTTTAGCATCACGGTGATCATGTAAATCAGGGGGATTGGCATCACTATCATTCTTTGCATGCAAACCCCATAAGGTTTGCCGTAACTCGCGAGCAACTTGCCCATTTTCAATTACTATACCTAACTCGGTATCTTTCTCCATACTGCGAGTATTTAAATTAGCTGAGCTGATTATCGTAAAAACATCATCCATAATGGTAACTTTGGAATGCACATAGACTTCATTCCAACTATTGGCTGAGGCTAAGGTGCAAATGTGACTTTTGATACCCGGTGTTTGGTCAATTTTTGCCTGAAGTTTTTTGAGCAACTCTGCATCTTCTTGCTCAATACCTTTTTCAGCATTCTTTTGACTGCCTTTTATCTCTTTTTCTAAGTCAGCTTTTTGTTTTTTTAGTTCGTCAATGGTTTCCATTGTTGACTTCGGATCAGAAAGCAAAGAGGGCTGTGCTAATTTGAAGTGATAATAATCCATTTCTGCTTGAATTTCTTCAATCTTTAACTGCCTCACCACATTAGGCATCACATCTTGTCTACCTAATAATTTCAACATTTGATTGGTGGTGTAAGTGCCTTTACCAAGCCCATCATCTGAAGAGTTGGTTACCGCAAACCAATAAATTGGGCTGGTTCGCCCTGCTTGGCGCATTTTTTCCCAATGGGCAAGGAATGTTTCAACTAATGGAGGATAACGAAAATATTGATTTTCCGTGTAAATATAACTCACCGTTTTTTTGATATTTTGCAGATAAATTTTTTGAATATCGGTGACTCGTGGTTCATCATAAGTGCGTAAAATTTGGGCTTTAACCTGATGGCCAAATTTTTCATTAGGGATAAACATTTCACGGGTTAGATGTTGTCGTTGTTGGGTGAGATTCTCTGTCGCCTCATAATTCCCTCGATTTTCAAATAATCCATTACGATCCCAAGATTGGCAGAAGTTATAGTTGATATCCCATAACACTTCACCCGTCACAACACTCGACACATCTTGTAACGGTGTATTGACATTTTTTCCTAGGTGAGGAAGTTTGATATCGCCATAATGATGTTCGTTCGTATCCCAATAGTTATCAATCATATTATGTTCCATCACAAAGCCGACTGCGCATTCTGGTAATTCATAATCAATTAACACGGCTTTTTGATGATGAGAAGAAGCGGTGAAAAGCAGGCTTTCGGCTTGCCAAGGCAAATTTTTATCAAAATACTTACGGTTATCAAAGGTGTCATTAAATAAAGCGATACGGCGATTTTTATATTGGATTTTCTTTCTTGCCACTGTGCGGGAAAAAGTAACTAAATGTGAATAATTTTGGCTAATATTATCAAGATCAGTATGCAAGCGCCCTTCAATAGCCATATACCAATATCTATCATATTCTTCTTGCTCTTTCCCCACATCAGCTACACGCTTATGGAACGCACCCGGTTTTCCTCCTAAATTGGCATTCTCAGCCAAAAAAGTTTGTGCATGAAACCACATACTCCAAACCAGTAAACGAATTTGAACATTTTCATACGCTTTGATTATGAGCAAATCCCCAATGCGGTAAGTTTTGTCATCGCTACCTCGCTTAAAACACATAGAGGGCTGAAAGCCCCAAATTGCTATATCAACAGAACGCTTGGCATTGTTAATTGCTTCATACACTTCAGCAAATGCCGTTTCACCATTCACTAAGGCTTTAAATGTCGCATCCACCGGTCGACTTTTATCCCCATTTTGGTAAGTCTCCGCATTATCTAAAAACCAACGCTCTGTTAAAATCACTTCATTTTGATGTTTCGCAAGTTGTATGCGAATCGGTTGTTTTTCCTCGTCCATCACGTTTCCTCCTTAATGTTACAGAAGATTAGCTTTCCGTCGCGATGATATAGCGATCGCCATTTTTAAGCACAAGCTCAAATTCGTTGATGTTTTCTGGAACTTCAAGGTAAAAATCCCCTTCTTCATTAGAAACGCCCTCACCAACTTCACTCCCATCAATGTAAAGCTTATACGGCATTCCTACATATTTCTTTTGCTCAGAAAAGGCTGATTGAAAGAGAGATAATTTAAGTTCCTGTTTTCCCTCTGCACTTTTGCCATGCACGGTTTTTGTGCTGTCATAAACGGTAATCGTTGGAAAGGCATTGACAATCACCCCGCCACAGCTGGTTTTATCTCCCTCTCGGGCTAATGCCTTACCGCCAATAGAGACGGTTTTTGCACCGGCGATAATCACGCCACTATGCCCTGGGCATTCTACCTTATCACCAATACAAGCCGCCGCTTTGCCACCAAAGGTGACTGTAGATTGCCCTCCCACAACCTGGCCAACCGAACCATCGGGGTGTAGCACAGAAGCACCAATATGAGCAGGATTTTTGCCTTTCGGCGTAATAGACCAACGTTGTGGGGAAAAAGTTGATTTTGAGTCTTGCATAATGAGATTCCTTGTCACTAACATCAATACATTCAACGGGCATTGCCTTTTCCCTTATTTTTTCAACGGCAATCCAGTTTGCCAATCTAGCCCTACTTTTTCAGCCAGTTTTTGCATTAACTCATCACTTGGTTTTTGCGGTGAAGGGCCTTCAAACCAACGTTGAAAAGTGATTTTACCGTCCCAAGGCGGAAGCTTGGCTGGCGGTAAGGGAACGATTTCATCAAGGTCGGGGACTGTGGGTTGTAAATAACTATAATCATAAAGGTAAGTTTTAATCATTTCATAGCGTTTTGCTCGTTCTGGATCGTGAGAGATGGGTAAATAATCATATTTGTCCTTGTTAGTCGCTCCATCCCTAAACCCATAATATAATGTTAAGGCTGATAGGGCATTACCATTCCTCACTCCCTGCTGATAAGCATTAAGTGCTTTGTCATAAAGTCCATCAATCTGACGACTTCCTCCAAGCTCTAAGGAAGCCTTGCCCATTCCTTGATCTGATGCACATTGATAAAGTTTTCTCCAGAGCTGGCTGCGCAACTGAAAGCTTTTATCATCTTTGATTTGACCTAAAATTTCAGCCATCGCATATTGTGCCTCTTTGTTGCCTAAATCTACCGCTTTGCGTAAATAGCTATACTCTCCAGATGAGAATACTTTCACACCATAGCCTTTGCTTAAATAAACAAAGTAGCCATAATAGGCGGAAGCTGGTGCCAGTTTTTCTAACTGTTCATTGAGGGTAATGACCTCTTTTTTATTATTTTCTGCGATAATTCGGTTGGAATAGAGCAAGTATTGCAAACGTTTATTGGCTTTGTAGTTCCCGTTTGCAGCAGCAATGCGGTAGTATTTTGCTAAATCATTCCAACCACCGATTTTTCCTTTCCATAAGCGGTGTAAATCATGATAACGTGCGTATTGGTACAGGGTTTCGGTGTCAGATGGAATGGGCGGTAAAACCTCATGAATGCAGTCCACATCAAGACGTTGTTGTAGTTCAGCTTGTGAAAACATACTTCCTCCTTTAGCACAGGCACTGAGTAAAAAACAAATAATCGGGATAAGCCCACGTGTAATATTGCGTTTCATTAATCCAAACTCCATAAACTAAATTGTGTGTTTAAAAAGCGGCGTAAAGGGAATTTGGGTGGTTGTTGTTCCTTTTCTAACTTTTGATTTTTATTCAACATATAGTCCCATTTTTCATACACTTTCGCCGCATCACGATAATGCACTAAATCCGCTGGATTTGCCTCAGGCTCGCCCCCCGTGTGCATTGCCCATAATGCCGTGCGTAAGTGGGTTGCCACCGCACGACATTCGGTGATAATGCCTAATTCCGTATCCACCTGCATACTGCGGGTATTCAGGTTCGCGGAACTAATGCATAAAAAGACATCATTAATCAAGGTGACTTTTGAGTGAACATAAACCTCCTGCCATTGTTTAGGATTGGAATTCATCGCCACTAGGGTGCAAATATGGGTTTTAATCCCAATTTCTGCAGCGAATTGTTCATAAGCTTGCTCAGCAGTCATTGCATCATCCTGTGCTTGTTGCGCTTGTTGTTGCTGATGCAGGCGGAAAAAACGGATTTCATCCGCTTTATACTGCTGCGAATTGGTATAATTCTTCCCCAATAGGCACTGTTTGGTAGTATCCAAGCATCGCTGGCGTGCCAGCTCTTTTTGATAAGCTTGCTTGATGTCTTTTTCACTCACCTCACCAAACACTTTCATCATTTTAGGCAGTTGCTCACCGCGTCCTAAATGTTGGAACATTCGCTGGGTGCTTTCCATGCCACTCCCTAAGCCTGCTTTTGTTGAATTAGTCACCACAAACCAATGAATAGGATGTTGAGGCGTTCGCCCATCTTGTTTCTGCTTTCGCCACATTTCTATAAAACTATCGACCAACGGCGGAAAACGAAAATATTGATTTTCTGTGTAAATGTAACTGGTCGCCTTTTTGATATTCTGCAAATACATTTGCTTAATATCTTCCACTTTGGGCGTGTCGTAAGTGCGTAAAATTTGTGCTTTTACTTTTGTCCCTAATTCACTACGGCAGGGGAAATCTTTCGCTACAAGTGTCTTCTCTCGCGTAAATGTGGCCAATGTCGCTTCATCAACCTGTTGGCTTTGTTCAGACCGTGCGTTGTTATAGTAATTCAGCGTAAAATTATCTTGATTGCGATTCCACGATTGCAGAAAATTTTCATTGAGATTCCACAACACTTGCCCTGTGACAAGGGCGGAAACATCCTGTAACGGCGTTTGAACATTTTTGCCTAAGTTGGGCGCGTCTAAAGGCGGATACTCATAGGCTGGGTCAGGCGTTGCCGTTGCTCGCATAAATTGGTGTGTGTGAGTATCCCAATAGTTATCTACCATATTATGCTCTAGCACAAACCCAACCGCCTGCGTAGGGTGTTCATAATCAATTAATACTTGTTTTTGATGATGACTTGGAAAAAAAGAAAGTGCTATTTTAGTCGGTGGTGAAAGTTCTTCATCTAGATACTTAATAGAAGAGGCTTGTCGAACAAGGCGGTTTTTATATTGTAAATAGGCATATTTTTTCTCTCGACAAAACCGCTCTAAATTATCATAGGCTTGGCGGAAATAATCAGGAATAGTCGCTGGTCGCTGAATACCATTCCCTTGCACCGCCGTATACCAGTAAAAATCATAATACTTTTGTGCCTCTGTAACTTCTGGCTCCCCTTTCTTTTGTATCGGTGCTAAATAAGGCAGATTGCCTAAATTTGCATCGCTAAAGGTTTGAAAATATTTCTTCATACTCCAAACCAATACCTTGACTTTCACGTTATCCAAAGCTTTCTGAATGAGTAAATCGCCAATGCAAGGGGATGTGCCATCACGTTGAAAAAACATTGAAGGTTGAAAGCCCCAAATCGCAATCTCAACAGAGTGTTTTGCTGCATTAATCCGTTGAAATAAACATTCAAATGCTTCTTGTCCATTAATTAAAGGCTGAATGGTAGCATCCACAGGTATGGCTTGAGCATCTTGAGGCTCTTTCAAAAACCAACTGTCAGCGGCATTAACCTGTCGTGCATCAATTGATAGCGTAATGCGACAAGGTGATAATTCGGTCATCTCAATCCTCCTCAATCAATGTCTGATAAGAATGTCGATAATCATCGTGAAATTCCGTTGAATGGGGAAAGTAGCTGGTACTGTGAGCAAGCGGTTTGTCATTATGTGGGTTATCTTCTCGATTTAATAGAAAGGCAAGTCCATTTGATAGCTGTATTTCAATCACTTGTGTTTGTTTCTTTATCTCGAGATAAATATCCCCTTTGTCATCAATAATACCACGGCCAATTTCAACATTGTCCACTTTTGCAAGGTAAGGTACTCCTGCATAAGCGGCTTGCTCGGCATGTGAAGATTGGTATAGCGAGATTTTTAGCTCAACGTTCCCCTCTTCTGTAGTCTTCCCATGAACAATTTTGCTTGTATCATAAACGGTTATGGTTGGAAAGGCATTGATAATCACCCCGCCACAGCTGGTTTTATCTCCCTCTCGGGCTAATGCCTTACCGCCAATAGAGACGGTTTTTGCACCGGCGATAATCACGCCACTATGCCCTGGGCATTCTACCTTATCACCAATACAAGCCGCCGCTTTGCCACCAAAGGTGACTGTAGATTGCCCTCCCACAACCTGGCCAACCGAACCATCGGGGTGTAGCACAGAAGCACCAATATGAGCAGGATTTTTGCCTTTCGGCGTAATAGACCAACGTTTTGGAGAAGAAATTAAATTTGAGTGTTGCATAATGGCGTTCCTTATGCTTATATAGATTGAACATTATTTCAGCATAGTTTATATATGCAATGCAAGCTAAACAATGCTCGACTTTGTATTTATTCATTAAGATGAAAGATTCCACAAAAACATATTTAGTTATATAATGTTTTATGTCCGAGGTTTAAGCAGGGTGTCTGTATTTTGCTTTTCCTATAGGCAGCCTCTTCTTTAGTTGTTAAATCTATTTTTAGTTTTTTTATTATTATCAGTAAAAAAACTAACACAAATTGGTATGGAGCAATAAAATGATAAGCGGAGACAATAAGACTCTAATCCTGAAAGTAACAAACTCTGCAAATATAGAGAGTGGCTGTCAGGCTTATTTTATTTTTGATTACAATGGAGGAACGCTAGGTAGCAGTAAGAATAATCTGTGGGTTATTCAAGATACCAAGAATAACATTCAGCCCGACCAGGCTAGAGTTGAATGGCGAGATAACCATTATTGCTTCCAAGTCACCGGTAAGAATGAGGTTTCGATCAATGGAAGTATGATAAATTCTCGTTCTGGTTTTATTAGATTAAATAAAAGTGACATCATCACCATTGGTAATATAGAGATTAAAGTTTATATTGAAAATGAAAAAGATGTGGATCTTAAATCTCTCGCTCTAGAACCAGTAGAAATTATCGGTACGCAAGATCATTTAAAACACCTAATCGGAGATAAAAAACAATTCTCCTCCCCTCAGAATAAAACAAATAATTTCCTCAAAGAGGATAAAAGTCTAGATCCTTTATCAGCCTTATCTAATGATGATCCAACAGTTTCCTCCACAGGATTATTAAATAATGAAAGTCCATTTACTCACTCTTCGGCTACCTCTTCAAATATAGGACGCGCTACCATGTCTTCATCAAACTTTATTGATTTACCACAACCTGAACAACATCAAAAATCCGAATATATTGAAAATGCATATGTAACTATTTCTCCTTTGCTACGAGAAATGGATACGAAAATACCGTTAAACAATAGCCAAGACATCAATGATATTCTAAGTGAGATAGGAAGCACATTAAAAGCAACAGTTGATGGTCTATTACGTTTACAGCAAGCTCAAAGTAGTTTATCAGATAAACACCTACGCCCTATTGAGGATAATCCCTTACGTTTAAACTTAGATTATCCAGCCACAATGGACATTTTATTTGGGAATCAAAAAAGCCCTGTTCATTTAGCTGCGCCTGCTGCTGTATCTGAATGTTTAAATAATTTACTCATTCATAATGAAGCAAACAAAATGGCTATCATTAGTGCGTTATCTGCAATCTTACAGGCATTCTCACCCGAAATGTTATTGGCTCGTTTTGAAAATTATCGCCGCAGTAATGAACGGCAAGACATGGATCCATCCTGGGCTTGGCGAATGTATGAAAATTACTATCGAGAATTGACTTCAACACGTCAGCAAGGCTTTGAGAAACTGTTTTGGGAAGTATACGAACAAGCCTACGATAAAGCATTACGGGAACAGGGTAAGTAATAGGATTCAGTATGATTAGCAAATTTAGTTTTTTCCTGAAAATTGCCATTTATTTACCAATTAGCATAGTCTTAATTGGGTGCAGTAGCACTTTAGAAACAGCGACAAAAATTGGGCAGATAATTAGTGACCCTAGCACCCCAGTAGGACCAATTGAAGATCGGCCATCTACAATGGCATTAACTTTATTAACTGATAATAATGTTAATCCTAATGATGATGGTGAGCCTTCCCCTTTAGAATTACAAGTTATTTATCTTTCTGAAGACTCAAAATTACTCGCCTCTTACTATGAACAATTTGAAGGAGATAGCTTAAAAGATATACTAGGAAAAAACTATATTTCTCATCAAGATTATGCAGTTCAACCAGATCAGTACAAGGTTATTTCTGATATTACATTAGATAAAGATACACGTTATTTAGGGGTTATTGCCTATTACTCAGATCCAGAAAAAGCACAATGGCGCAAAGTCATTCCAATCAAAGGTAAGGGATACCATTATAATATTTTAGTTTATTTAAAAAAATGGACATTTGATATTAAGGAGTATAAAGAATAAATATGGCAACAAGAAATCGCGTTATTTGGGGAGAAGGGACTTTTGTTAGACCTCAGCACTTCCAGCAACAACAACGGCATTTAGATTATCTACTGTCGAACCAGCTCCTTTCTCTAACAGGGTATAATTATGGATTACAATACGTAGAAATTGATTCGGAGCTTTTGAACTTAGGTAGAATTTCTCTCATCGCTGCAAAAGGTTATTTTTCTGATGGTACTTATTTTGATATACCATCTCAAGATGCCAACCCAAATATTCTTGAAGTTAAACAAGGTGATAATGTCGTTGGACAATGCATTTATTTAGCATTACCTACTTTAACGAATACTATTAATGAAATTCAATCAGAAAATCAAAAAAATAATCATATCGTACGTTATAAAGAAGTTCATGAAGAAATAAGAGATTTGCATACACCTCATGGAGATACTTCAACCATATTTTTAGCTCAATTATCACCACGCTTAATGTTTGAAATGGAAGATAAGAGTGCTTATACCTATATCCCTATTGCTAAAATAAAAGAGCGATTGGAAAATGGCCAAATTATTTTAGATGAAAAGTTTATTCCAACCTGTATGACAATCTCTGCTTCTACGGTATTGAAAGATTTTGTCGTTGAAATGGAAAATACACTGGATCAACGAACATTAACATTGGCATCTCGCATTGGTTCTCCTGGACAGCGAGGCGTTGCTGAGGTTTCTGAATTTTTAATGCTACAATTACTTAACCGTAAGTTGCCATTTTATCGTCATTTAAATATTCATCCTAATTTACATCCTGAATATTTTTATCGAGAACTTGCTTCATTTTGTGGAGAATTGATGGTTTTTACTGATGCTTCGAGAACAGTAAGCCCATTCCCTCCTTATGATCACCTTAATTTGACAAAAAGTTTTCAGCAACTATGTTCAGAAATTAGAATGGCATTAAGTACAGTTCTAACACCTAGAGCAGTATCAATCCAACTTGCTATTAACGAACATGGCATTCGTTCTGCAGCAATTAATGATGAACAATTACTCAACACTGCAACATTTATTTTAGCTGTATCTGCAAGGATACCTGTTGAAAATTTAACTCATCAATTTATGCATCAAACCAAAGTTACCTCTCAAGGTCGCCTACAGCAACTGGTAAGTGTACAAGTACCCGGTGTTTCTCTTATATCATTAGGCGCAGCCCCAAGAGAGCTACCTTACCATGCAGGTTATGTTTATTTTCAGCTAGATACAAATTCAGATGAATGGCAAGAAATTAAACGTAATCGAACTATTGCTTTCCATATATCAGGCGAATTTCCAGATTTAGATATGCATTTATGGGCGATAAGGAATTAATTTATGTTCGATCAGTCTGATTTATCATTACAAGAATATTATCATCTTCCATTGCGCGGAAATAACATTAATAAGATGATTGATGCTGCAACGCCATTACTCGGAATGATTTTACGCCTAAAAGAAGTAAATGCAGATATGATGCCCGAGAAACTGTATTCGCAAGTGGTGACGGATATACAGTCTATGGAGCAGTTACTAAGAGAAAATCATTATGAAGCTGGTATGATTGTCTCTTTCCGATATATTTTATGCACATTTATTGATGAGGTTGTGCTATCGCATGGATGGGGAAGCAGCAATAGCTGGTTAAATAAATCCTTATTGACTCATTTCCATAATGAGACTTGGGGTGGTGAGAAAGTTTATATCCTACTCGATAAGCTAATGTCTGAACCTAAACGTTATAGAGATCTCCTTGAATTTATGTATCTATGCTTCTCCTTGGGGTTTAAAGGACGTTACAAAATAAACAATCATAATGCTGAGTTTGAAGATATTTTTAAACGTTTATATGATTTGCTCCTCACATTAAGAGAGAATAAACCAGAACATCTTGTTTTATATCAAAATAATGATGAGCAAATACAACAACCTTATTCATTAACCAAAAAGCTCACAATTAAAAGAATTCTTATCTATCTCATTATCGTATTAACTTGTATTTATGCGGTCTATTTCTTTATGCTAGACCATCAAAGTGATGTAATTTTAGAGCAATTAAATAATTTACTTAATTAGGAAAATGTATGAAAGTAGAATTATCCAGCCTTATTGCCAAACTCTCTCCAGTTACTAAATCCATTATGGAAAGTACTGCTGCACAATGTATGTCAGAAAACCAAACAGAAATTTTGGTACCTAATCTGTTATTACAAGCAATAAAAACCCCACTTTGTGATATAAGAAAAATACTTTCTCATTTTGACATCGACGTAGATACACTGTCAGAACAGCTCCAAGAAACATTACCTCAAACTCCATCTTTAGTTGAGGGGAACTACCCTAGTTTCTCACCATTATTAGTAGATTTATTACAAGATGCCTGGTTGCTAACAACCACTGAACTTAATCAAAAAGTCCTTAGAAGTGGCGCTATTTTATTAACTTTACTTGCAACACCACAACGTTACTTATTACCCAAAGTATCGAATATCTTAGTTAATATCAATCGTGATTTATTAAAGCAACAATTTGAGCAAATTACATTTGGCTCTAGTGAAAGCGATACTTTCGAAAGAGAGCAAAATAGAAATAACTATGAAACTGAACATCAGCTTCTTAATAAATATGCACAGAATGTGACCGCATTAGCAAGAGAAAATAAATTAGATCCTGTCTTATGCCGAGATGACGAAATTAACTTAATGATTGATATACTTTGTCGTCGTAGAAAAAATAATCCGATCATCGTTGGAGAAGCTGGCGTTGGTAAAAGCGCATTAGTTGAGGGGCTTGCCTTACGTATTGTGGAAGGAAATGTCCCTGAAAATATGAAAGATACCGAGTTGATGACATTAGATCTCGGAGCTATGCAAGCTGGTGCATCTGTAAAAGGTGAGTTCGAAAAACGTTTTAAAGGTATTATGTATGAAGTTAGTCATTCACCAAAACCAATAATTCTTTTTATAGATGAAGCTCATACATTAATTGGTGCAGGTAATCAACAAGGTGGGTTAGATGTATCCAATTTATTGAAGCCCGCACTTGCTCGAGGAGAATTAAAAACTATTGCTGCAACTACCTGGAGTGAATACAAAAAATATTTTGAAAAAGATGCCGCACTTTCTCGTAGATTCCAATTAGTCAAGGTTGATGAGCCAAATGTTGAAGAATCTATAGTGATCTTAAGGGGGTTGCAAAATATTTATGAAACCGCCCATAATGTATTGATTGAAGAGGAAGCGCTTATTGCCGCAGCTCAATTGAGTGAACGTTACCTAACAGGCAGACAATTACCAGACAAAGCCATTGATGTACTAGATACAGCTTGTGCTAGGGTGGCTATTAATTTCACTTCTCCGCCAAAACAACTAGCCTTATTTCAGAATCAATTATCACAGATAAAATTAGAAATTGAGCTATTAGAGCGTGAAATTTCAATAGGATTTAGCCAAAATAATGTTCGTTTAACGCAATTAAATAAACAATACAATCATATACAGAAGCAAAAGGATGCCTTATCTAAACAATGGGAAAAGCAAAAAGATTGCGTAAACCAGATTATAAAATTAAGAGAGACTCTTTTAAATAATGATGTTGCAAATAAAAGATCAAATATCAATAAGTTAAAACATTTATCCTCTCGTTTATCAAAATTACAAGAAACACAAATTCTTGTTGCACCTCAAGTGACGAAACAACAGATTGAAAGTGTTATTGCAGAATGGACCGGAGTCCCATTAGACAAATTATCACAAGATGAATTGAATACAATTACTCATCTACCTCAATTCTTAACCCAAGAAATAAAAGGTCAGGATCTTGCAATTCACCACCTATATAAACATTTACTTACTGCAAGAGCTGATTTGCGTAGATTAGGACGCCCGCTAGGTTCATTCTTATTAGTAGGTCCAAGTGGTGTCGGTAAAACAGAAACAGTAATACAAATTGCAGATTTATTATTTGGAGGGAAACAGTATCTAACGACAATCAATATGTCTGAATTTCAAGAAAAGCATACTGTTTCTCGCTTGATTGGCTCTCCTCCTGGCTATGTTGGTTATGGCGAGGGAGGAATACTTACCGAAGCAATTAGACGTAAACCTTATTCCGTTGTCTTACTAGATGAAGTCGAGAAAGCGCACCCAGACGTACTAAACCTTTTTTATCAAGCTTTTGATAAGGGGGAGCTTGCCGATGGAGAAGGTAGATTAATTGATTGTAAAAATATTGTATTCTTTCTAACATCAAATTTAGGCTACCAAACTATTGTAGAGAATGCCGAAACGCCTGAAGTGATAGCGGATAAGCTTTATCCTGAACTAGCAAATTTCTTCAAACCAGCTCTTTTGGCAAGAATGGAAATCGTTCCTTATTTACCATTGAATAAAGAAACGCTATTGACCATTGTAAATGGAAAACTCAATAAGCTCGTTAACCTACTCACTGAACGTTTTAATGCAAAAGTGACTATCTCAGAAGAAGTGAAAGAGGAAATTTTATCTCGTGCAAGTAGATCTGAAAATGGGGCTAGAGTCCTTGAATCAATTATAGATGGCCAACTATTACCTCCAATTTCATTATTACTTTTACAGGCATTAGCAAATAAGGAAAACATAGATCATATCCACTTTATCGTTGATAACCATACGTTTATTGCAAAAATTGGAGACAAAGAATGCAATTTAAGCTAATTTTATACGTGATCGGAATTCTGTTTCTCCCTCTTTCTATACACGCCAGTGAAAAGGGAGAAAATTTAGATCTTTCCCTATTAAAAGACATAAAAAAATGCCGTACGGTTCAATCTGTGTTAGAACGAATAGAATGCTATGATTCTATCTCTATTGGTCAAGAAACTGGGGAGCAAAACTCAAACTCCCCCAAAGGAGAGGCGTGGACTCGAGCAAATCAGCAGGAAGCAAAACGCGAAACGAATACTACCCATTTTATCTTAACTGAACACGGAGATACTAATCCAACAATACTATTAACAACACCCGCTTTAGGGCATCGTTCAAATAGGCCAATTCTTATGTTTAGTTGTATTGATAATATCACGCGATTACAAGTAGCTCTACCGGCTCCTATCAATAAAAGAAATAGTATTTCAGTGATATTGACAACAGAAAATTCGACATTCTCAACACAATGGTTTGTTCGTGAAGACTATTTTTTACTCGAGTCTAGCCGTGGTTTAGATGGGATCAAAGAAATACAAAAATTATTTAATGCAGATACATTAAAAATACAAGCTAAACATAAAGAATTTTCTGATTTGATCTTCAATATCAAAGAATTGGCTAATGAAATTAAGCCACTACGAACAGCTTGTCACTGGTAAATAAATTTTATAACGTTGAGCAACACTATGGATTACTTAGAACAACATCCTTGGCGTCAGTTAATAGCTTCTCCTATTAGTTCGCCGATTGAGCAAGAAATCTCAGAACAAAATCTAGACTGGGAATATTTAGATGGCGAAATGGTTAAGCTAGGCTCTCTAGAACATGAACTATTGGATATTGATAACGTTCAAAAAACGGCCCTTTCTCTACTCTCTAACGAAAGTAAAGATTTAAGAATCTTAGCCCATTTATTACGAACGCTACAGCATTCTGGTGGTGTTTTAGAAGTATTACTTGCTCTGCAATTATTGAGTGATTATGTCGAGCTATATTGGGAAAACGCACCGCCATCTTCTGAACTAAAGAAATATCGTTTAACAGTACAAATCTGTAAACGTTTTGAAAATGCTGCTAACAACTTCAAGCAATCTGCCTCCCGAATAGAACAAGAAGTTGCACTTCAACTATTAAATAAACTTCATCAATATTGGCAAGATAACAAACTGGCTACGACATTGATGGATTTACTTTCTCGTTACGCTGTAGATCGAGAAATTACCATTACTCCTAAAGATCCCGAACAGAAACAACCACCGAAATCACAAAAACAAACGTTTAGTTCCTCTACGCCATCAAATCATTCTATTATTGACCCTATAGAAGTGGATGCAAGCAATGAGAGAGCTTGGAAAAATACCTTGTTTAAGGTGGTAGAATATTTATTAGATCGTGAAATATCCCAACCTTTAGGTTATTTACTCAGACGCTATGCAATTTGGAATAACATTACTACAATTCCTTTAGCTGAAGAAAATAAAACGCCTTTATCTCCACCTTCAGCAGATCGAATCGCCTATTATGAGTCATCAATAGCAAATGCAGATCTTGCATTATGGAAAGATATCGAACATAGTCTCACTGTTTCGCCTTACTGGTTTGAAGGACATTATTTATCTGCGATGATAGCTATTTCATTGGGCTATGATGAAGTAGCAAATGCTATTAGAGATTCCGTAAATGAATTTTTAGAACGTTTACCTCAATTAAAAGAATTGTATTTTAGCGATGGAACAGCTTTCTGCTCTGAACGTTTGCTACAATGGCTATCTGAGGATAATTTGTATATAAATGATAATACATCTGCACTTCAGGTTAATGGAACATCTACTGATGATTTATCTAATGAAGATATTGAAATTGCACTTGGATCCTTGAATAGAAAGAAACATACAGATTTAAAAGACAAGTTTTATGATCAAATTTTCTTAGCTCAACTACTAGAAGAGAAAGGCTTCAATGAGCTAGCCAAACAGCATTATTTTTCTATTTATAAATCCATAGAAAATCTTTCTGTAAAAGAATGGGAAGATAGTTTATATAGTACACTTAAACAAAAATTAGATAGAAATTAAAAATATAAGGTTTATAAAAATGAAATTACCATTAGCATTAACAACATTTAAACCACTTTTAACGAAAATTAGAAGTTCAGGAATTGTGCTATGTATTATAGGGTGGTTTGCATTATTAATCTTCATCTGGCTAAAAGGAGAACACTTTGCTTTAGGTGAATATAAACCACTATCAAGTTTAACTTCTAGATGGCTAACAACAGCTATATTAATTATTATTGCAATAAGTTTTATTACTTGGAAAGTAATCCAAAGATTAAGAACACTTGAAGCACGTCAACAAGAAGATAAACAACAAAAGTATCAATCTATAAAACCTGAAATAGATGCACAACGTCGATATTTTGACCATTGGGTTAATCAATTCAAAAGACATATAAACCAACAAGACTATGCCTATTTCCTGCCATGGTATCTTATATTAGGAATTGAAGATAGCGGAAAAACTACATTACTGCAAGAAGGTGGAAATTTTACTAAATTATATAATGATGAAGAGGGTGAGCAGCGAGTAAATTTCTCGATATTTACTAATAAACAAGCCGTAGTAATAAACCCTAATCACAATCTCATAGAACAGCTCGATAATATTGAAGAAAAACCCAAATTATATAAAAAATTGTGGGGTAATTTATTACACCAAATTGCCGAACAAAGAGCAAGACAACCATTAAATGGCATCATTCTTACTATCGATATACATAGATTATTAGTGTCAGACAAAGCTCAGAAAGAAATGTATGTAAAGCTATTATCTCAGCGTTTGCAAGATATTTTTGAGATGACTCAGGGAGCATTGCCCATCTACCTGATTATGACAAAACTAGATATATTGCACGGCTTTGATAGTATTTACCATACATTAAATAAAGAACAAAAAGATGCTGCATTAGGTATTAGCTTTAGTCAACACGGTGAAAATTGGAAAATAGAGTTAGAGCATTTTTGGAATCACTGGATTTCTCAAATGAATGCTCTACTCCCTTCCTTACTCTATCAAACGACTTCTGAAAAACGTAGCCAACTTTTTAGCTATGTAAGACAATTAGCAACAGCAATGGATATATGCATTCCCTTTCTGGAAAGTTTAATGACGAATAAAAGTCGTTCATTTCATTTTCTAAAAGGGGTTTATCTGACATCTGCAACTCAAAAAGGGAAAATAGATGACATTTTTGTACAGTCTGCATCGGAACAATATCACCTTGGTAGACAAACCTACCCAATATGGGGAGTAAAAAATACTCAACCTTATTTTTGTAATGAACTCTTTGAGCAAGTTATTTTTAGCTATCCAAATCTCGCACAAGAAAGCCAAGGCTGGATAAAGCAATATCGCTCTTACATAAAAACATTTTGTATCTCAAGTGGTATTCTTGCATTAGCTTTATTAGGAAGCTGGCATTACTTCTATTATAAAAACTATCAGGCTGGTATCAATGTACTTGAACAAGTAAAAGAGTTTAAAGCGATCCCTATTTCCTCTGAGCAAGATCATTTTGGCGATAAACAATTACCACTACTTAACCCGATCCGAGAAGCCACATTATCTTACGGCAATTATCACGATAAATCTTATATTTTTAAGGATATGGGACTATATCAAGGTAACGATATTGGCCCCTATGTAGAAAGCACTTATTTAAGGCTTCTTCAATTAAGGTTTATTCCAGCCATTATGAGTGGTTTACTAATCGAACTCAATAATGCGCCAGCAGAAAGTGAAGAAAAATTAGAAATTCTAAGGGTAATGCGTATGCTTGATGATAAAACAGGTAGAGATAACCGTTTTGTCAAAGAGTTTATGCGTAATTACTGGAGTAATGAATTTCCAGGACAAAAAGGATTACAAGATAATCTAATGTTACATCTAGATTATGCATTGCAACATACTAACTGGTTTAACGGTCGATTAAACGGAGATGAGATTCTCATTGAGGCTTATAAACCCTATGATTTATCCATAAAGGATGCTCAAATCGAATTAGCTCGTCTCTCAATTTACGATCGGGTTTACCAAAACTTAAAAATAAAAGCAAACACTGTGCTTGCGGCTCCTTTGAATTATAGGGATGAAATAGGCTCAGGTTTTGATACAGTGTATATGGCAAATAATGAGCAATTATTGAAGATCCCTAGATTCTTTACAGAACATGGACTAAAAAATTATTTTGTTAAACAAAATGAGCATTTAATTGATTTAATAGCAATGGATAGTTGGGTATTAAATCTTAAAGAAAATATGGAATACAGCGACGCAGATCGACAACGTATTAGCGAGCGTATTTCAGAACAATATGTGAATGATTATATTTCCACTTGGCGATCTGCGCTAAATAATTTAGATATTAGGGATTTTGCTAACCTGGAAGAAGCAATAAGTGCAATTGAAAAAATAACAGGCGGAGAACAAACAATTAAGCGAGCCTTGGTTATTTTAAGCGAAAATACGCTACCGCCTATATTACCAGATAAAGAAGGAAAGGAATTGCAAGAAGCAATAAATACGCTAGAGTATCGATTAATGTCGCAGATAGATCATAGTTTTGCTGAAGAAAAATCAGTCTTAAACGATGCAGAAAACAAAAATAGTGCATTGCAAGATATTTATCAGAAGCTATCTGATCTACATCGCTATCTTCTATCCATCCATAATGCACCAGATTCTGGAAAAGCTGCATTACAAGCAGTAAAATTAAGAATAGATCAGCGCTCATCTGATCCTATTCTAGAACTGCAGCAATTAGCAAAAACACAGCCTCAACCAGTTTCTCGTTGGTTAGGACAACTTGCGGAATATTCTTGGCGTGCAGTATTAAAATCAGCTATTGTTTCATTAGAAGTTGAATGGAACAATAAAGTGGTAAAACTATATAAAACCTATATAGATGGGCGTTATCCTTTTTCTGATAGCGCACAAGAGGTTCCACTAAGTGAATTCACCCGTTTTTTTGCCCCTAATGGGATTTTGGATGAATTTTATCAACATAATTTAAAACCATTTATCGAAAGCGACCTAACTGAATTATCAGAGGATCACTCACCATTAATTAGGAATGATGTCGTTGAGCAATTAATGCTGGCTCAAGAAATTAGAGATACGTTCTTTAATACAGGAAATGGAATTGGTATTCAATTTACCATTGAGCCAATCAATATTTCAGCAAATAAAAGACGTAGTGTATTAAATCTTGATGGTCAAATTATTGATTATTCACATGGCTTAAAAAAACAAACAAATATTGTCTGGCCAAATTCAATGAATGCGAATGTAGAAAGTAAGCTGACACTCGTTCCAACATCAAGTAATGCTCCACGTAGTTTAATCTTCAAAGGACCTTGGGCACAAATGAAATTACTTACTACTGGAAAAATAAGTAATGAAAAAGAAGGATCATTTGATATTCGCTATGATGTTGATGGAGGATATGCTACTTATAGAGTACATATTGATGCCTCAGACAATCCATTTTCTAAGGAACTATTTAAACTATTCAAATTACCTGAAACATTATATTAGTATGCTTTTTAAATGCTTTATTTTAAAGAATAGATATGAAAAATATGGATAAAAACATTACGGAAATCCAAGTAGGCAAAAACCCTTCTAATACAGATGCTTATTTAAAAATTAGGGAGCAAATCAACTTTCTCAGTCGTCCAGAAAAACGTATTGACTGGAGGAAAGTTGCTAATTTATCCTATGGTATATTTAACCAAAATGGTATGGATCTACAAACGCTTTGCTATTATACCGTTGCCAAATCTTATTTAGATCCCACTATTACACAAATAAATCAAAATCTAAGCATTATGGCTACTTTAATGAGTAATCACTGGTCTACATTCTGGCCTGATGGAATTCAGGCTAGGATAAATATCTTAAATTGGTTAAATAAACATATTAGTCCTTTAATCTTAAGTATAAACATTGATGATAAAACCTCAAAAGAGCTCTACAGGCTAAAAAATCACCTTACAGAAATACTAAATCAAATTAGTCTACATACAAATACATCTTGTAATCTGACTAATACATTAAACTTATTACAAGAGAAACTGAAAATAGAAAGAGAGCGGGATAATAATTTTCATATAGAAGAGAAGAAGAACATAAACGTTAAAAAAGAAATTCAAAAAACTCCCTCTAGAGCACAAAAGATAATAAACTATGAACATCCCAATGCCCCAGTGATAGAAGCAACTCATAGTTTTTCTCCACCTAAAAATAATAGACGCTACATTAGCCTTCTAAGTAGTTTTTGCATAGGTGTTATACTATCCTTTCTAGTTAGTTATTTTTATCTACAACAAAAAAGTGAGAACTTTCAACCTATACCACATAGTTCACCAGGTATCTTAACAATTGACTCAATGAATATTGAATTACAGTATCAATTAAACCAACAAGAAAACATTGTTAAATATGTAGAATACATTCAAAAAGAGTTGGCAAAAAATCAACTGAAACAGAAAATAACACAATTACAAAAAGAGCTAATTACAGCAGAACAAGAAAAAAAAGGAATAACAATTTCTCAATTAAAAACAGCACTTTATGATATGGAGCGCACTATAAATATAAATCCACCGATTGAGCAACAACTTTACCAGTACAGTCTTACGCCTCAAGATTATATGCTACAAACATCACTTGAAGAAAAGTTAATAGGTTTATTAGTATATTATTATAGAATACGTCAAGACAACCAAAATATTAAATGATTTAGATACATATTAAATTATATTTTTTAGATAAACCTAGAAGTATCTAGTCATCTAATAATAGGTATCTATTATTTATTAAGATTTTATCACCAAAAAATAATTTGGTATTCGGGACAAGATAACCTGTTAAGAATGACGATTTTTTAGGTCCAATCACCTTACAACGCCAAAAATTAGTCGTATCATCCTTGATCATTCGTTTTCTATGTAAGCCTAATGCTTGAAATTCATATTGTAAATTATTTACACATTCTTCATTATAAGGCTTCCCTTTTTCTTGTAAATATAGTTCAAAAGAACTTGGGCTAACAATAAATAAACAATCATTAACAATATGAACTTTTGCCGTACGATCATTAAAAGTGAGTTTATTATTTAGCAGTTTATCTTTTAGCCAATCCACAAATTTCTGACCTTCGGATTTTAAATGCTTATTTTTATCTGTTGAAGATACAACAACAGCCTCCGTTTCAACAGTGATACAAGTATCTAAATCCTCTGACTCAGATTTTAATGTCATTGTTGCCTCAGTTTCAGAATTCTCAGAAGATATATTCTCAACTTTTTGCTTATTATTGCTATTAGGTGCGAACATATTTAGTAAAAAATCAACACTATTCTCATCATTATTTTCTAATGTTGCATCAATATTATGTGATTGAAGTTCGGCATCTTTCTCTTGTAAGTTTGAGGTAGTCTCTGTATTTCCTTTTTTATTTATAGGTGCAGTATCTGCAACAGCATTTATTGTATTCGATGTATTTTCTTCTTCCTCATTTTCCTTTTCTACAACACGGATTGTTCCAGCAAATAATTCAGGGCGATCATCAACATTATCCCAAATTACCTCAGGTTTAATACGTAACAAGCTAAACTTATCTTTTGGTTTCCAACCTGCATCTGCCTTTAACTGACAATACCAAATCGCCATACCTTCTGACGTACTTTCAATAACTTGATGAGCTTGCATTTCATCAAACAGTTTACGATTATCATTCGGCGCACTAATCCCCTGTCCTATCAAATAAGCTCGAATTTGATCTGCCGCAGTTTTACTCATTAGCCATAACCCTTCTTCGGTAAGCCAACCATCTCCTGGACCTTTAGCACTGATTTTAAATTTTTGTGAAACTAAATAACGTAAGGCTAAAACAAGTTGTTTTGCAAAGGAAATTACTGGTTTTTGGACAAGTTTAGTAATATCACCGCCAAGAGCAAGAGCAACACTGTTTTGATCTGCTTTTTGCACAATTTCAGCTAATACACTCGCTTTATCATAATGTCCCGCCATAGCATACATTAATGCAGAAAAGACGTCGGGATAATTTGCTAGCCAATCGAAAGTTTCTTTGGAAATCAGTTGATTCGCGATAAATCCCCCTAATACTGGATGAAGCTCATAATCCCTTTTCTTTATATACTTAAACTTATACGGCAACGTTGGGACACCATTCCAAGCAAACCAACGTTTTCCATCTTGTAACTGTATTTCGATATCTACAATAGATTTACCAATATCGTGGACTAAGGCTAAATAAATCACTGCTGTGGTCCAAGCATCTTTTTGTTTTGCTTGTTCTTCTGGAGCTGCATTTAATGGTAAAACATAGTTTTGGCGTAATTTAGCCGCAAAAGAAATGACTTCTAAACCGTGGTCTAGCATCCCACCTAAATGGGCGTGATGATGTGATTCTGAGGCTGGCAATAGCTGAACCATCTCTGCATAACGCTCAATGGGTTTTTGATACAAATGTTCAAACATTTCCCTTGTCATTGAGACTTGTTGCCACAGCAAGCCAAGATAACGCTGCCGCAATTCTGTATTAAGTAATTCTTGGGCAGAATGAGGCTTAATCCAATCGTCTATATCCTGCTTTGGGAGAGCGTTATCTTTTACTATTTTAGATGTATGTGGTTTTGATTTAAAAAACTGTGTCAGTGATTTAAACATTAAGGTATCTCGCAAAAAATATGAATAATGAAAGAAAAGGCCATTTAGCCCTTTGGCCTTTTCGGGTAAGACCTTTCCCTTGGAAAGGTTACCCTTAAATCCCTTAGGGGATTTCCCTTAGGCCTTTTCTTTTTGAGGTTTTCGTGCGATTGTTTGACTTATACGCTCAAGTTGCTTCAATATATCTGCCGTTTTAGGCGAAATGTACCATAACACCTGTTTTATATTATTAAATACGTTGATAAGATCGATTTTACTTTCATCGAAAATTGGCTCATGGTGACAAATTCTATTCCTTAGATAACGTACTCGGCTTGTTATGTTATGTATCTCATTCACTATTAAATCACGTTCATCAGGGAAGGAAATACAAACATTAGGGAATGCTTTATTAAAATGATTTATCCATCTCATTCGATGAGTTCGTGATAACATATTTTCCCAAAATATAAAGTTAAGCTCTGCCACAACTTTTCCTGACGAAATCTCATTAGTATCTATTCTTAATGGCTGTAAGCGTCCATTGATGAAATGGAATTCATAGGTTTTGTGTGAAGACAACTTATTTACAATACGGAGCAATTCTTCTCTTGTTGCAGGTTTTAATGCTCGAATAAAGTTATCATTTAGAATACTATGTGCCCTATAACTAGGTTCTAGCGCATTAATAATGGCATTTCGTAATGCTACTTCATATAAGCTAATCACTTCCAAAAGTGCGCCACTTATTTGTATGTTCCAAATATAGAGTTCATATGCCTGCATATCTTTTAATGAAAGGTCATCTTCATCTTTGAAGTAAGATAGATAGGTTTCTATTCTTGCTTGGGATAATAGAGTGTGAAGCTCACTAATTTTAAATGCCATAATTTTAAACCATATTAATTAACACATTGACAACGATGTCATTGAAGTATAGCATATAGGAAGACTTAGGGACTGTGAAGATAGCGATCATTGATTAGCTGGACCCCCCTTTGCAAAAGAGATAGCCCCAATTGATGAAATTGGGGTTTCTTTTTATTCATCAATTTCTGCTTCCACTCCTTCTTCCTCTATAATCACTTCTTCCCATTCATCTTCTGATAAAAACTGCCAATAATTACAAATCCAACCATCTTCAAATTTTTCCCATACCCCCGCATAGTTATACTCTGTCACTTCGGGATCCGCGTGGCAAATTTGGCCCGCTTGAATTTGAGCATTGGCCCAACTTGAAAAAAGAAGGGATATAACGATAATCAAAGCTCTCATTGTTATGTAATCTCATTCCTCCTGTTCCAGTATATTTATCCTAAATGACTTTTCCTCTCCTAAATTCTCTGAAATTTCAAAACAATTAACTATCTAAAAATCCCCTGATATTTTGCAAAATAGTGACCGTCATTAGGGTATACCTCAATGACACTGGCAAAAAGCCATTAAATGCCTCCGTCATTTAGACCGAAAATGGGGTTCAATAACAGAGTCATAAAAAAATGACCTTAATGAAGGTATATTGAGTATTTTATGTTCGCACGAATTTATATGCGGGTTTCAACCGAAGAGCAAGACCTACAACGCCAAGATAAATTGATTGAGGACGCAAAACAAAAAGGATTTTATGTGGTTGCGGTTTATCGTGAAAAAATTTCAGGTACAACAGAATGGGAAAAACGCCCAGAACTTTCTCGGTTAATTAGTGATTTGCAACAAAACGATATCGTGATTGCTGAAAGTATCGATCGCTTAACACGGTTAGAACCGAAAAAAGCCCTTGAGTTAATTAATGCCATACAATCAAAAGGGGCAAAAATTCAGGTTCCTGAGGTATTTGACTTTGATACCGTGTCACAAAGCCTCGGTACAAGTGCGGAGGTTTTTGACCCTAAATTTTTAATGTCGGATCTCTTTTCTGCAATGCAGAATATGTTTTTAAAACTTGCCGTCAGTGTGGCACACAATGATTTCCAAAAACGAAAAGAACGACAATATCAGGGAATTGCACTAGCACGCAAACAAAAGAAATATCAAGGACGGCAACCTAATACCGCATTACACCACGCCATTATTGAACAGCGAAAAAATGGGACATCCATTAAAGAGACCGCTGCAATCCTTAATACAAGTGAAAGTACGGTATTACGGGTTTGGCGAAAATATAATACTTAATATAATTAAAAACGGTAATGAGGAATATCATGAACCATAACATTTTAAAACTGAATGCGGCATTTACTCAAAATAGTCCTATTAAATGAAGATGCACATAAGGAAAAACAAAATGAACGAAAAACAAGAATTAATAAAGTATCTATTTGAGTTTACTGAATTTTCTAACTACTTAAGGAAATTCTTAAAACAAAGAGAACGGAAAATTATACAGAATATTAATATCCTAATTTATATATTTTCTGGCCTTCTTATGTGCAGTTTATTTTTTTCTTTATATTGTGCTTTTACAGAGGAAGCATTTATAAATTTATTATTCTGTTTTCTATGCATGACATTAGAACTTTATTGTAGAGATAAAGTTATAGAATTTACTTTTAAATTTAGAAATGAGATCAAAACGGCAACGATAACAACAGCTCCAAATTTTGGATTGTTAATGCATAATTCAACCTACTTCAACAGATGTATATCTAAATTACTACAAAAGAAATCAGACAACAAAGTACTTGTAACAGTGCTATTGGACACATTGGATAATATTGAATACATGCTTAGAAAGCAGTAAGTCTATATACCTATCTAATGTATTTGACATCGTCGTAATAGTAAAAAGCACTCATTATTGAGTGCTTTTGTTCTATCAGTAAAAAATCACTTCATCTTCATCAAGTACTTCTTCCTCTCCCACAATGGCAGGGAAAAACGATGGTTTTAATGTCGATTCAGTTTCAATCCATTCTTCAGCATCGACAATTTCAGCCTCTGCTTTATTTTGAATATCACTGAGAGCCCATTTTGATGACCAATCCCCCATAACATACGCTAACGTATATATACAAATACGTTGTTCATCGCATAAGGTATCCCCTACAACGATACAAGCGGGAATGTGCAAAAGTGATAATTGTATATAACACATCATCGCAGCTGTGAAATCAACATCTTGGCAATGCACGCAAAACTGTTTTTGAGGGTTAAATCCATATTCATACAGTGTATTAACACAACCGATCACCATAACACCTGATCCACAGCAAGGCTCCGAAAGGGTAATATATCCTTTGCGATTTATCGTACTATCACAATCTTGTAATACGACTTTAGCCATTAAATCACCAATATAAGAGGGGGTGAAATACTGCCCCTTATAATTGTCGCCGAGTTCCAGTGCCATAAAAACTGTCCCGAGAAAATCGTATGGTTTCTCAGTGAGTGCATTGATCACGATTGATAAAAGTTGAGCCAATTTTAAAAACTCTTCATTATCATAACGTGCCCTTGAATGCTTAAATCGTGCTATTAAATCTGCATCAGCATTTGCACCGTAAGTGGCTTGATAAAATTCTATCGCAGAAAGTGTGATAAAATCTAAAAATACGGAAGAACGTCGGTATTGAGGCGCTATCTTATTAAATAATTGGATAAATTCTTTCTCATAATTACGCATAATTATCTCCATGAAAAACTAGAGATAATCCCCCTAGGGAATTACCCCTAGGGTTAACGTATTGTCTAAACCTTACTGTTAAGAAAACTTAAAATCCTCTTCAGAATAACCAAATTCTTCCGCGATTTTTAAGGCTTGCTTGGTTGAGTCAGGATATTGGTAATAACAGGTTTCTGCTTCATCAGAACTTTCAACACCACCAAAAAATATTCCTGGTTCAAAATAAGTCAATTTTATTTTGGCCTCAGGAAATGTCTGAATAAGCGTATTTACCCATTCATTAGGTGGGTTCCAAGGCGTATCAAAGCAAACATAAAAACAGGTATTACCTTCATTAAACTCATCACAATATTGGGTATTTGCGTTCCACTTGACCCCCCAATTGTTATAAGCCCAGTCGTACCATGTTCTAGCACCATATTTTAATTGATTATCAATATAAGCCTGTCCCAATGCTAAGTCATAGCCAAAATAATTTTGTTCATCTGGATTATTTCTCAAAAAATAAACAAAATTGCCAATAGTCCAATTATTTTGTCGAGATAATAAAGAGAGCCTTAACCCCTTTCTCTCATTTCCAGTAATATAATCCGCAATAAGGTTATCCGTTAGTGTCTGAGACTGATCCAAACGAAGCAATGTTTCTGAGAAATCACCCAAACTACCACAAGTGATATTTAACTCTTTAGGCATAGGGATCAGTAAATTGAAATCAACGATTCGTTCTTTCTCTTTTGGATCAAATCGAAAGACTTTTTCAGCAATCGCTTTTGCTAACGTTGCATTGGTCGTATCTACTTCAAGGGTATTTTCACACCAATTTGGCATTGTGTATCTCCTTATTTAAGTTAAATGATAAAAGGGATACACTACCCCAAAGGGATAAATGTATCCCCATTGGGAAAAGTGCGGTTAAATTTCACCGCACTTTTAAAGGTTGAAAGGAAGAGGTGCATCATTAAATGATGCCACTCCGTATGGTTTACGCTGCTTCAGGATAGTAATGTTCATATTGTTTTTGAACATCAAGCGTCTCAAGCATATATTCACAGGCTTTGCGGGCAAACCCTGAGGCTTTGAGAATGGCACGATTATCCTCTTTCAAAATCTTGAGCCAACTTTGAATATAGGCGGCATTTTGTGGAACTTGGTTAAACCCAAGATGTGCACATAAAAATGCCCCGCCCATTTCAGCAATTAGCTCTTCAAACGCATAGACTTTGTTGCCAAATTTGGCTTTACCTGAGGCAATGCCTTCTCGATTTAAACGCGAGGCGTGCCCTGTGGCATGCGTCATTTCGTGCAAAAGTACACTGTAAAAATCCTGCTCTGAATGGAATTGCTTCATTTCAGGCATCACAATTTTATCGGCACTCGGTCGATAAAAAGCGTTAGGACTTGGTCCGATATTCACTGTCAGCGACATACCATCGATAATTTTGCGAATATCTGCGTAAATCTGGTATTGGGTCAGCTCAGCATCTACTGTACGTTCTTGAACGTGATCAAACATTACTTTCGGCAAACCGTCACATTGTTCGATGTTGAAAACAGGATAACGTTTTAAAATGGCAAACTGCTCCATTTCAGGGTTTCCTTCTTCATCACAAATCGGGTTACCCTCATCGTCGCATTTTTCACGTTCAATCGGACAATAGCTCGCCACAATCGTCGCGTTCTCACCTTTACGCACATAGCCACCTAATTTGTTGGCCGCGCGAGCGGTGATCCATTTACATTGTCGATAGCCATTTTCTGCACCCGCAAGCCATAAAAGTAATATATTTATTCCTTGATAGTATCGTCCTGATACCGCATTACGAGGGATACCTAAATTACCCTCAGGGTTATTCCAAGGTTTTAGCCAAGGAACCGTGCCCGCTTCAAGTGCGCTAATAATGCGATCGGTAATTTCTTGGTAAATATCTGTTTTCTGTGTTGAATTGTTCATTACTGTTCTCCTAAATAGAAAAAGGGAACAGCCCCACAATCGGGAATGTTCCCCGATTGGGTTGAAAAGTCAGTCAATTTATTGAGGCTGACGTAATTGCGTTAAGCCCGCCAACTTGTGTGCAAAGGTTCTTGCTTCACGAATAGCATCAAGGATTAAATAACGTTGACTGCCGCCGTAAGTAGTATCCTCACTCAAGCAAGTACACCAACTTAAAGAACTCTCACCCATTTGAATGCCGAGTGCTTTGTGATATACCGTGGCACTTAAATCAACGATTTTCATACCACTCAAGATGGCTTCGCAAAATTGATTGGTATCCTCGTAGCCAAAATCTTCTGAGCTAAAATAGCCATAATGAAAAGGCACAGGTTCAACCGTAAATTCAATGCGATACTGCTTGGTGTTAATGGTGCGACGTTTTTCTTCTGGTTCAATATACATCGACTCCAGTAAACGATAACCGAGACGTTCCAGCATTGTTGAGATGGCTTTAATATATTCACCTAAATCCGCAATAAAGCTATCCCAGATTTCTCTGAACATTTCTTTATCTTTGTTGCGAATATCTCGAAAGCAAAACGCTTCTTCCGCTGGACGAGCATCAAGACTCATCGTATTACAATGTGAATAACGATACCCGAAATGATTACGCGTAATGTCAAGTACATTGAAATACTCATTCGCCCCGATATATTCGGCAATAAATGCAAATCGGCGATAGGCTTTCTCTGTTTGATCAGGATAAATGTGTTTATACAAATTTATCCAATCATCAGAATAAAGTCGCCCATAAAAAGCAACGCCATCGCCTTGGCTATAAGAAAGCGAACTTTCAATAGTTAATTCACTTGGAAAGCCTGCTTCAACCAATTTATTGTCAAAATAAGTGTGTAAAATATTCATTGTGTTTCTCCAAAATAAAAAAGGGGAAACACATTTCCTCAAGGGAAAGGTTTTCCCCTAAGGATAGGAATATCTTATCGTGATACGATTAAGATAGGTGTTGAAGGGTTAAACCCCCTTCAAGAACAGAAACGTTGTCTGAAAATAAAACCGTTCCTACAAGTCCCATCAGGTAAGCCCCTTTGCGTAAATCATCACTTAAGCGCAATAACGTTACTGTCTGTAAATGATGGAATAATGCTTTTAGCTTGGCTTTCATCTTGTTCGCCCTCCTGAGACCAACAAGGTATTTTCATCTTTTTGAGTCACCTCCAAAAAACGAAAATGTGAACCATGTTGTGCTGGCATTTTTTGTAAAAATCGCACCGCACTTTCTTGTGGTTGGCGAGCTGCCCAAACAGCCTTAGCTCGCTGAATAATTTCATCAATCAAGGCTTGCTGGGGTTTAGTATCAAGATGCTGATATTTCGGCATATAATCTCCAACTGCTGAGAATAAAATTTGCACTCTCATTGTGTTTCTCCTTAAAAATAGTGGGGAAACACAACCTCCTTGTGGGAAGCAATATGTTTCCCCAAAGGACGTAGCAAGGTTAACTAAATGTCAGTTTAGTAATACCAAAATAAGATAGCCGCAGACACCGCCCCCATCAGTAAGCCAATTAAGCTCATTGAGAGAACGACTTTTAAATGACGCCGCTTAAGTTTTTCGATTTCTTCACAATACGAAATTTCCTGTTGCTGTTGCAACATTTCGTGAAAGGCTTCTTGCTCAGCCAAACGTCGCTGAACATCGTCTTCAATACTGTGATGAACTGCTTGGCTCACGCCTGATAGTTTGTTGCGTGCAAAAACCACGGCTTTGCCTAAACCCCGACCTAAAACATAGGAAAAAGATTTTTTGGCTTTTTCGGGTTGTTGAGATGATCCAAAGGGATCGAAAGGAAGTGAATTGCTCATAATGCATTCTCCATTGAAGTTAAACATAGGTTCAAGGAGAAACGCCCTGCAGGGACATTTTTCCCTGAACAGGTGAGATAAAAGACACATTCACAGTGTAATCACTGAAACCTCTTTCAGAATGCTGAGGTTATTTCGGCAATGAACACAACTACCACAGCGGGCTAGTCCGTTGCTATTTCAGGTGTTCTGCAACGTTTTAAGGGCTACCAAAGTAGCTGACTTAATGCCCTTATCATACAAAATTCACTCCCATAAAAAAATCCTTTTTTGCTGTTTCTTTGCACAATAATTGTTTCTATTTCAAAGAGAATTAATTATTCAGTTCATTTTGGAAGTTCGCTAAGGTTGGGCTATTTCTCTTTTAGTTGGTAAAAGGTCATGATAAAGCGAACGCTCCTTGTATGTTTAAGTATCAGTATAGCTGCTTGGGCTGAACTTCCACGCGAAGTCAATATCACGGTTTTCAGCACACAAGCCTATCCCATTCAAAATGTCCAATTAGCTCAGCATCTTTACCATCTCGACCGCGTCGAACAATGGGAAGACCAGCTTAGCCAAGGCTTAAGTACCAATCCTACACAAGCGGAATATCAAGCTAAAGCGTTTTTTCAACGTCCTGATAGCCAAACCCAAATCCGCGAATTACAGCAGGCTTATCAAGGCGTGATCATGGGCTGGCAAATGGGCATTCGCAAAGTGCCCGCGATGTTATTTGACAGCCCACAATTTGGTCAAGGTGTTATTTATGGTGTCACTGATGTTCAGTATGCCATTCAACTTTGGAAACAATGGATAAATCAAAAAGAGGGAAAATAACGTGACAATAAAAATCCCGCAAAAACTGACCGCACTTTGTACCGCACTTGCTTTTACTACAACAGCACAAGGCGAAATCAATACCGCAACCATTATGGCATCGAGCGCCTCAACTAGCTGCTTAGAATACAAGGTGGTTGGCACCTGTTTCTGGCTCTTCTGCACTTATTTTGGTTGCAAAGTTCGCACTTCAACAAAAGTACGCCACTTTTTGCCTGAAATGGTGGTTTCAGCCTATAACCACGATGGACAAAATCCGTGGTCAGAAATGAATGTGATGTCTCAAGGGGTTAAAGGCGGGGAATATCGCTCACCACAAAAAAATTACAGCCAGCTTAATTTTAAAAATGCTACTGCACTTGGCCACCCTCAAGGGGCGATTGGTAATTTGTTAAAAAGTACAGGTTATTATTGCCAAACCCAAACAACACCATTTATGCCGTATTTTTTAAGTAGTCTTGATTACTTTGCTTGGCGACAAAATTTGCCCGAGATGTTTTACCCTGAAGCCCTCACGCCAGGAATGCGTGAAGTGCGTTCAGGGGCGGAGATGTGGGGAAATATTTTTCCTCGCGGTGGTGCGGTAACCCAAGTGGATGATTATAAGGCATCAGCCGTCATTGCACAGCGTGTTGCCGACATTGTTACCCGCACAGGACAACTCCATATTTATCAGCCTGCTGCGAGAACAGGCGGTGCAGGCACTTGGTATCCTAAACCCGTTAAAGAAGGCAATGCCAATAATCATAAATGGCAACAACTCTCCCCTGAGATGCAACAATCTTGCAGTGCATTCCCTGATACCCCGCCAACAATGTTATCTGAAAAAGGCAATTATGCCTGGGCGTTATGGCGTCCTTATAAATGCTGTAAGCGTCGTGGACAAACCTTTTTATACAGTATTGATTGGTATAACGACAACGAATAAAAGGAAACAAAATGAAACGACTCAATAAAGTCAGTGTTGCGGTACTTTTCGCACTCAGTACATCTCCCATTTATGCAGAGAGTTCCCTGTTAGACAACATTCAATTCAATAAATCCGACTCTGTTTTATCCGATCAAATTTACTATCAAATCGGCGGCGGTTCAGGCTATATGACACCACCGACACGAGCAAAATCCCTAAAAGCCATTGAATTTGGGATCGGCTGGAAAGCCAATTTAATGTGCGGTAATTTTGACATTAAAACCACCGTAAAAAACCAATTAAATGGCATCACGGAGGGATTTAAGGATTTAATGGGAAACGTGATGGAGTCGGCAAAAGGGGCGGTAGCCAGTCTTCCTGCGATGGTTATTCAGCGTGCCAATCCGCAGCTTTATGACATTCTGACTAATGGCGTTTATCAAGGACGGCTTGATTTTAATCGTCTAAAAACCAGTTGTGAAGCGATGTCCAAGCAACTTGCTGACTATACCCTAAATGGGCGTTGGGCAAAATCGGCGGATTTGGAAAATTATAAAGACATTGTGGCCACCGAACCTGATGCACAAAAAGCACAGAAAAAATCGGAAGACAATAAAGGGAAAAATGGTAAAGAATGGATTGGGGGACAAAAACGCGGCGGCGAAAATCAAAAACAAATCAAACTGATTGAAGATGTTTCTAAAACGGGTTACAACCTCTTACATAACCGTAATGCCTTAGATGAAAGTCCACTGCTCGGCCAATCTTGTACAGGGGCAACTTGCCAAATCTTTGACTCACCACAAAAACTCTCTGATTTTTTAACCAGAGCCATTGGTGAACAATCCATCTCGACCTGTACAGAAGATTGTGGCCCGAAAACCAGCTCAAAAGCGGGGGTTGGGCTAGCACCTGCGATTGAGGAAGAAAATGTGCAAACCATAGAGAAACTCGAACAAGTGCTGAATATGGATACCCCAAGTAAAGAAATGCTGGCTGAACTGAGTTCCAATACTATTCCTGTTACACGGGGACTCATTGAAGCCTTACGCGAAGATCCCGACGTGGAAGTGCTTAGCCAACGTTTGAGTGCTGAAATCGCGACAGCCAAAGTGATGGAAAAAATGTTGCTAGCACGTCGAGCAATACTCGCAGGAATGCGAGAGCCTTATGTGGCCGCCGATCAAAATGCACAACAAGAGCTGGAGAAAGCCTTAAATAAAATTGATTTGGAAATCTCTCAAGTCAAACTTGAAATGGATATGCAAAAAATGATCACCAGTAACACCGCATCTGTTGTGCTCCAAAACAAACTCAACCGCGAAGCCAATGTTGGCAATCATGGAGAGGGCTATGACAACGTGGATAAACGTGTCAATGACTTAGCTTACGGCACGCCAAATGCAGAAGATCATATGGAAGCAGGCGATATTGCCTTACCTCGCCGAAATATTGCCCTAGATGTTCCGATTGTGAACAACGTTGTGCCTTATAGACCGCCTTATAACACAGGGAGTAAAGCGGGTATTTATTCGGGCAGTTACAATCCCATTGCACCAATTAACGGTTCTTCATTTGATCAAGCAACGGGATTATTAAGAACATTTGAGGGATTCATCAGCAAAGCGGATTGGGACGTAAACGCCCATCGTGTAGGCTACGGCTCAGATACCATTACCAAAGCGGATGGTACAGTGATCAAAGTACAACCTGGAATGACCGTAACCAGAGAAGATGCAGAGCGTGATCTAGCTCGAAGAACTCAACTCTATACGAACCAAATAAAACGAGAGATTTCAGAACAAACCTGGAATGGTTTATCTGATCGGGCTCAAGCTGTATTAACCTCTTATATTTATAACTACGGTACGTTAAATAAGACCAAAAGTGTCATTAGTGCTGCACAAGCCTCGGCACAATCAGGCGATATGACCTTATTAGCCAATGCGATTAGACGGCGTCAAGTGGACAATAAAGGTGTCAATGCAAGACGCCGAAACCAAGAAGCCGATTACATTCTCGGCAAATAGACTGTATTTCGTACAAGCAATATAGTATAACATTTAAAATATTTCTACTTTAGGAGAAAAATATGAGACATAAAAAACTGCTTTTTTCAACATTAGCAATGGCCACATTTCTCACGATGATGCCTGCTCAAGCGGAAACAAAACCTATTTTTTCCTGCTCTACCGCACAAGGGAAAAAACTTTTAGTCGAAAAAGCAGGGAGTAATTATGTACTATCTTATCAAGGTCTCAAAGTGACTAACCCAATAAGTCAAATATTGGAGAGAACGAATTCTCATATCGTGAGCCGTTCAGGCTATGTGTTATACTCACTTGAATTCAGCGATCCGAAGTATAGCTATTATATGCAATACCAAGAATCAATGGGTGATGAAAAACCACTCTTTGCAGGGCTTTTCAGAGTTGAACCAAACAGCAATAATGACCCAACAACACTAGTGAAATGTAGCTTGAAAAAACCGATTTCAAATAATTTTGAAATTAATTTAATGAATAACTAACCGATTAACTTCCTCCTAGCTAATCAAAGCACGCAATAGCTAGAATTGCGTGCTTTGATTGACAAATTTCCCTATATTACGCAGCGTTTCTTGACAGCCTTAACAAGCATCATTCTCTTCTTATAAAACTCTTGATATTTTTATGAAAAGCGTCTATATTTAAAGTTGAAAGGCGTAAGCTGCCATAGTGCTACTTAATTTAGGTGCTTCGCTGCCGTATAATGCGAGTTTTACAAGTAGGTGCTTCGCTGCCGTATAATGCGAGTTTTACAAGTAGGTGCTTCGCTGCCGTATAATGCGAATATTAAAGTAAAGGTAAAAAAGGGCAGTTTAACTGCTCTTTTTTGCTATGTAGGACTAAAATTATGGAAAATAATACGCTTGAGCTATGTTACATTAATGACAGCTATATCCAATATTTAAAAAGTATGGGGAATAATGGGATTGAAGATAATTATTCAAAATCAGAGCATCAAAAGCCTTATATCGGTATAGTATTGACGGTCAAAGGTTATAAATATTTTGCCCCCTTATCATCTCCAAAAGAAAAATACGCAAAAATAGCCGATAGCAACCCTACTTTATTTAAAATCCTTAAAAAAGACAATAAAACTCTGTTAGGAGTCATTCGATTAAACAACATGATTCCCGTTCCTGAAAGTGCAGTAAATAAAATCTATATTAACACTATCACAGACAATAATTACAAGAATTTACTTCTCTCTCAGCGTCGAATCATTATCTTCAATACTGACAAAATTCTGCGTAAAGCTGAAAAAATGTATTATCTTGTTGTTAATAAGAAAAATAAATTTTATAGTAGTCTATCAAATGATTTTCTTGCTCTTGAACAGGCTTTAGATAACTATACTGATACCCAATAAAGTATGACAAACCGCTCCTTTTTATTGCAACACAAGATGAATTAGATAAGCCAATTGATGATGAAAGAAACAATTTATAATCCAATCGTTATTGATACAAATATCACTCCTGCTAATGAAATTTGGGATAACTGGTTTAATGATGAACGGGTCGCATCAGCAGATTTTATGTCCGATAGAGAACAACTACAAGTACAAGAAAAAGAACCTTTTTAATTGTAACTAACAATTTAGTCTTTCAGTATTGCCTCAATAATATCCTGTGTTTCAGCTAAAATATAGTCAGGCACTGACTCCACTTTCTTTGCATTTCTCCCTTTAAAATCAATAATTCTGGCTTGGTACGCCACAATAACACCTTGTGTTTTACAACCTGTCCCACTTAGTGTTACGGCAAAACCGTTATTTCTCGCAAGTGTAGCATTACCTTGTGTAATAGGAGCAATCATCATAAATCCGAGATTATGAAAAGTATGATCACTTAGTACCAAGGCAGGACGACTCTCCCCTTGTAGCTCGTTTCCTACAACAGGATTTAAGCATACAGTAATAATATCACCTCTTTTAAAATTGTATTTAGCCATTAAATTTCATTCCCTATTGGTGTAAGGGAATCCCATTCTTCAATAACGGGGAGTTGGTCAGTAGAGGTCATTGCGATACGTTCAGTTAAACTGAGTCTTCGTTTTTTCGGCGAATTAGGAACAATGACGATTTTGATTGTATTGTCATTCACCTTTTCTAACTCTAAAAAATCGCCCATATTTAAATTCATTGATTCAGTAAAGCCTTTCGGTAAACGAATCGCTTTACTATTACCCCATTGTTTTACTTGTAATCTCATAGTCATAGTAGGCAAAACGTATATCTTTCGATAAACGAAAATTCAGCCTCTCCTTAATTCATTGGTCGTTCATTCAAACACATTTGTATCATTTTATGATACGGATTTAGTGTAACTTTATTTTCTGTAATGTCAAATGATTACGCAAATTCATTATAAATTGCCTATTGACTTTTCCACACAAGAGGACAAAAATAATCAGCATATAAATTGTACAACCCTATGAAGATCATAAACGGAGGCAAAAATGAAAATGACACGTTTTGCAAAATTCGTTGATAAGACAGAAAATGTGATTAACAAATTTAAATGCTGGCAGGTGTCTAAATGGCTTAAAGCGGTTATCATTCTCGGCATTTCTGTCTTGCTCTTTGGTGTATTTTACTATTTGACCGCATTCACAATTTTGTTAGCTTTAATCATGGCTTTTAAATTTTTTCCTGAAGATGTAAAAGGTATCTTAAATTTCTTCAGTGAAATTTTTTCAACTGATGATGCCAAGAAAGATACTGAAGATGGTTATAGAGACGGAGACTTAGGGTTTGGATTTTATGTCGGTGATATAAGAACCGATGATGATTAAATAGCAAAATCAAGAATGACTTTGCTATTTTTCATTATTTATTTCGACATTGTTTTCGCACCAGATTGAACAATATTCGTTCCATTTGAGCCACTTTCTTTAACTTGTCGTGAACCTTGTGTGAAATGATCTGCCAATTTTCCTACATTCACTCCAGCCCAAGACATTGCCGTAACCCAAAGTCCAGGCAAGATCAAAAACATCATTCCCAGCACAAAACTCATAATTACATCATCACGGTCATTTTTTAAAAATGCCCAACTCAGACTCACCTCCGACTGATGACCTGGTGAGTTATATAAAATACTGATAAAAAACGAATCCAACCAACGTGCTAACTCCCACCAAAATGACACGGTCACTAATGCAAACTGCACAAACATCAACGTCACAATCGCTTTTAAGGAATAGCCACTAAATATAATGACCATCGGCGTTAAAATAATCACTGCCATAATCAGCAAGGCTTGGATCATAGGCAACGCATTACGCATTGCATCAAAACCAGGGTAAGCGGCAAGGCTGCCCGCCGTAATCCCCAATGCGGATACCACTGAAGAGACATTATTGGTTAGCGTAGAATCTAAACTACCACCGTACCCCTCATAGGCTTTCCCCCTTGAAATATTAATATTTTCAGGGCGTAATAAGGTGCGAAGTAACGCCTCATCTTGAATATTCGCATCAGTAAACAGCTCGCCTAATTTCACCGATAAATTTTGTCGCATATCCGAAAGTAGCATATCTTTTAACCCTACTTGGCTATCTGCCCACCATTCATCGCAATGAGGAAAACCGCCCTCACCCGTATTGGGTAATCCCTGATCACGGTTAGGTTCATAAGCCCAACGTTGCATCGGTTGCATCGCTCGATAACGAGGGTAAAGTTCACTATTGTTCACTAAAATTTTCCCACCAAGCCAGCTTACTTCTCGGGCTTGTGCGGCATTCATTGCTACTTGGCTATCCAACACTTTACGACGAGCAGGCAAATAACATTGCTGCACAAATTGACGGACTTCGGTCAGCAGTGCGGGGTTGTTAATTTTTTCGTGTTGCACCTCAAAGCGAATTTGACGTAAGTCAGGTTTACAAGGAATGGTTGAAACCGCCCCATGCAAAATCCCCTTATTAATGGCGTGTACTAATCCCCACAACAAGGGTACTTTGGCTTGTTTATCGGCGAACTCACTCACCATACTGGCATAACCTGTTTTTTCAGGTGCTAACGGCACTTTATAGCCACAATGCTTCGATTGCTCCACATTGTAAGCCATATTATTCAGCGAAATCGGCAACATCGGGGCAAGGGTAATCACAATCACCAGCATTGCAGGAAAAAATTGTATGCCTAGCCAATCAATCAGTAATTCGCCTTTGTTCCCTTCATCTGCCCCTTGCTTTTTCACCTCTAACCACGTTTTAATCAGTACGCCAATTAAAGGCGCAATAAATAAGCCTGTACTGGCAAGCAATCCAAATAAACCATTGTTGATTATCCAACCCAATAACGTGAGAAAATATTCAAGATAGCTATCCACATTAAACGTCATCTTATTCTCCCATTTATAATCGATACAGAAAATTCAGCCCTTCAACGGTGAAGAATACCGCTATCACTAATCCCCAAAGTTTAACGGAGAATGGACGAACACGATAAATGCGATACATTAATCCTATCACCACTGCATACAAGAAAAGCCGCCAAGCAAACCAGCCATTGGCGGTTTCCTGCAGCCACTGTGTTAAATTAAGTCCTGGCATATAGGTAACCAATACCACGCCAAGCAAAAGCACACTAAAAAAGAGCAATACGCCGATTAAAAGTGCGGCCAATATTTTGCGTGTTTTTGAACGGGGTTTCATTGTGTGTATCCTCCAAATAGCCCAGTCGGAATCGTTGGAGGAACAGCAAGCCTTTCGCTCAAGGCATAGGCAAACCAAAAGGCATCAATGTCATCAGCAACACTTAAAGAAAGCCGTGTGGCATTCATCTCGCTAACAAATTGATAATACCCGCCAATATTGAGTAAAAGGTAGGTGATCCCTTTCTCGCCAATCACCTTAATATGCCACGCACGTTGTTTGAACACGCGATGAGGATACAAAATAAACTGTTGTACATCCCCCACTCTTGCCAAAATCTGCTTACAAAGCCTCTCTAAATCTTGCAAAACTGGGGCAAGATTAAAGGGTCGAATAATTGGGTCAGCTCGAAATAAGAGACCCGTATAAGATGACTTAATGCTTGTATTCGACATTCTCAATTCCTCTTGCTTTATCAATCTGTGTCGCCATAATTAGTGCCGCATCTAGTTCACTGCATTGATGTTCTGCCATAATGGCACGTCGTTGCGCTTTTTCGTGTTTTTCAGTCATTCCTAAAGCGAGATAAATACTCGGTGGCACAACACGGAATAAGGCTTCCATATTCGTTGCCAGCACCACACCTTCGGTATATTTTTTATCGGCTTTTTTCGCTGACAATAACATCAGTTTTTGAGCCTCCGACAATCGACGAAAACGGTTTACTTCTTCGATTTCATCATTGGTGAGATTCAGCAACTCCCACCATTCAATCATACTAAGCAATTTCGCGGCCTCTTTCGGAAAATCTTCCATATTTTGTGTGGCCAGCCACAACCAAATGCCTAGTTTTCGCCACATTTTTGACCCTTTTACCAAAAACTTGGCGAGTAAGGGATTAACGGTGATAATATGGGATTCATCGGTAATATTAACGATAGGACGAAAACTATGTTGATATTTTTCCCCAAGACTGTTGATATGGTTGATCAAGGAAATGTAAGCTATGGCAAGTTCTGCTTCATAGCCTTCTCGCGCAAACATCGCTAAGTCCACAAGCGTAATATCAGCCTCTGGCCAAATCTCCCCTTCACGGTTAAAAAACTTCCCATTGATTCCCGTACAAAACATATCCATTGCCTCAGCCATTTCAGCCAATCTTGCACGCCGTTCTTCTCGGGTATCGGGGTGTTGACTCAACGCCTCTAACGCATCTCTTACATCACCCGCGAGGGTTTGTCTCCCCTCGGCATAGGTTTTTTCTGCGGCCATCATAATGGCGCGACGGATTTGGGCACGGTCGGCACGACTCATTTTGTCATCTTCTTTCATCTCACCGCCCGTGATCATTAAGCGCGTAGTCAATTCCATTTCAGCTAATAAATCACGTTGCTCACTGCCCTCTTCGTCCTCTTCTTCCTCATCAATAACTGCCTCAACATCGACGTTCATTTCGAGGAGTTTATGCGCTTCGGAAAAAAGCGGTAAGGCAATATCACTGCTCGGTTCAAGGGAGATACGGTTGACCGTTAAGCCATAACGTTGGGCGTAATCGGCAAATAAGCCAAAGGAGTTTCCTGCTTCAACCACAAAGAGACGTGGTCGATGTACCGCCATCAGTTGTGCCATTTGGGCATTCAATGTGGCTGATTTTCCCGACCCTGTTGGTCCTAACAGCAATTTATGGGCATTTTTGGCTCTGTCTTTCGGATTAATGGGGTCAAAATCCAAAGGTGAACCACCGCGATTAAAATAGGTAATGCCAGGGTGTCCAGTGCCTGTTTCACGCCCAAAGACAGGCAACATATTAGCGAGGTGCTGCACAAAATAATACTTGGTATAGTAATGCGTTTTCATATCCAACTGTGGATTGAAATTCATTGGCAACCAACGGAGATAACTGTTCAACGGCGCAATTTCAGCATTTTCTTTGACGGGAACAAGATTGTTACTCAATAAAATGGTTCTAAGCTCACGAGAACGTCGCTTGAGTTCTTTTTCATCTTTACCACGAAGATAAAAAGCCAGACTGGCTTGATAGAGCTTGTGACCATCTTTGAGGTATTCCATCACGGTTTTAACATCTTGTTTCAGGTAAATCGATTCATAATTTTCGCCTACCGCACGGCTGCTAATTCGTTCAAGATGGGCTTCTAATTTGTCTTGCGGATACACCACAATGGTTGTAACCATAATGGTCGATTCAGGCAACAAGTCGAATAAAGCATTAATATTCTTACCACGTCGTACCTCACCGGTAAAATGCCCAATGGCGGGGGTATTTCTTAGGTTATCTACAACCACCACTTCGTGTGGCAATCCATCAAAATACCAATAGTCATCTTTACTTTCAGGTTGGTTATAAAAGAGATTTTCAGAAAAATCTTGCCCAACAAACGGCAAGTCATCGCTTGTTGGTTGATGCAGTTTGTCATAACAGCTACCATTATCAAGATCAAAAGCCATCGCAGGATTGGGATTAAACCAACGTAGAAGCCATTGATGGATCTGCTCGCCTGTTTGGCGTGTTAAGTGAAGCCCCGCGGTCGTTAATGCACCAACTACTCGCTCACAGGCATTATTTAAACTTTCTACCGCGCTTTGTTCTTCATTTTTCCCCACATAACGATAGATGACCATTCTGGTACGACGAATGCGTCCAGACCAAATGGTGTTAGTAATACGATCATCAACAAATAAGCCCCCAGGTTTGCTAATATCGTTTAAATGCTTTGCCGTATTTTTCAGCCATTCTTGCGTAAACGCAGTTTGCAAAATATCAGGGGCAATATAGTCTTTCAGACTTTCCACATAAGGACGTAAATCTTGTTCATCTTGACAATAAAACTGCACAACGTACGGGTAATTATCTAATTCATCAAAACTGTCTTGCAGTGCGTCTTTAACAAGGCTTCGTACACGACTTAAATAGTCTTCGCCACGCCCTTCCGTACCAATAGGTTTAACATCAAATACCACGCCAACACTGCGAACATCATCTAATAACATCACGCCTTCTTGTTCTAAAAATTCGCCCCACGGCAGATAATCTACAAAAGAGGGTTGTTTGCTATAGAGTCTCTGATGATGTGCTGCTTGGGTTAATTTTCCACTCCGCCTCACGGTATGAGGCACTGAAAACCCAGATGAATGCTCAGAGGAATGCATTTCCTTCTCAACGTTTTTCTCTACGTCCTCGCTTTTTTCTGGACGAGAAGCCACCGTCTTATCAGGAAAAAAGGACGTCAATACGTCTGAAAATACGCCCATTATAACCCCCTTGTTCGTTCACCTGGTTGAGCATACTGTACGCGACTATAAAAGGGGATCACCGTGGAATACCCTGGGATCGGCATTGGCTCACCTGATGCCGATAAATGAGGATACACATACATAATTAAATCTGGATTAGGGAGCTTGGGAAAAAGGTTTTTAATTTCATTTTCCGCTGTGCGGGTATAATCCTGTTGTTCTTTAAACCCGATATAATTGACAGGATCAAGCTGACGGTTGTTACTATCACGATAAACCTGTAACTGTGCGCCACTGCCGCCTTTATTCCAAATCGCCTGCATTGTTTCCTCCCCTGTTGGCAATAAGGCTTTTTGTGAAGTTGAGCAAGCGGACAATACACAAAACGTGATAAGTGCGGTAAAAATTTGTCTTCTTTTCATAGCAAATTCCTTAATTGAAGTCTTAATCAAGCTGAGAGGAACGAGAAAATTGGGCATATTTCACTTTACGTCCGTTGAGGTCGTAATCAATATCAATGGCTTTATCAATGTGGATCGCAATAGGGTGTCCAGGTGGTACATAAATGGCATCAAAATTCTGCCCATAACGCTCTTTAAACCAATTTGCGGTTTCTTGAATGCCTTGCCCAAGTGCTTGGCCTACCACATATTTGCCTTGCTGTCCCGTTACCGCACCGACAACCGTATTGCCATCAACCACCGTTGTAGTTTGAGCTTGCGAGTAACCTTGTGCGGCTGCGCCCGCGGCAGCCAATAAGAAATGCGTGCCTAAATATTCAGGAGCATTAGTTTTCCGCTCACCAGGAATGCAAGGGATACCGTGCGGGTCGGATAACCAGCCAATTTTTTCATCCCCTTTGCCCTGGTTGCCATGGGTAACAATCCGTCCATCACTAAATACAAAGGTCAAACTTTTGACCTTGCCGCGCACGCAAGATAAGGTCCAATCCCCTGTTGTCGTCCCTGACACAATGGCTTGTTCGATGTCTGGCAGTTCAATGCCATTAGCAATTAAATTATCTCGCCCAATAATGGCTTTAAAAGGGTAAGGATCGTTCACCGCATTACCAATTGGGATACGCCCTAACAAGGCGGTCATTGACGTTGATCCCATCAACGTTGAATTTTCAGGGATCGTGTAAACCGCAATTTTACTTTTTTGTTTCCCACTTGATGAATTTGAAGAGGTTGTGCCACGATCATTCTCATCACTGCCTGAAATAAAAGGTAATCCTTTCTTACCCGATGTGCTATTGAATGCATTAAGGTTTGGGAAGCCAATTTTAGCGGGGTTACGTTCATCTTCGATTTGATCATCAGGATTAACCCATTCCACGCGCTGTCCGTTTTCCTCTGTCCCTGTTCCCACTTGACCATTTCCGATAGGCAACGCCGTATCCTCCTCAACGCCAATCCCATTGGTTGTATTACCTTGATACGTGGTTGACTCATTAGACGACGTGCGACCTTGTACTAACTGCGACATCTCTTCGCGAAGCATCGCGACCATATTTTGTAGCTCTTGCGTTTTGCTTTGTACCGCCTCATCGACTTGTTGCTGGACATCTTGCTCACGTTTACGCAAGGTTTCATTTTCTTTGAGGATTTTTTCATTTTGCGAGATCACTTTCTCATAACGACGGTTACTTTCTTTCGCCGCCCCAATTAACGTGCGAACCGTATCATTTTTGGTATCTCCCTCTAAACCAAGTTGGCGGATTTCTTCAGGCGTGAGATCTTTAAGTGCGGTATCCAACACACTGGGTTTTGTGCTTGAAGGCGATGATGAACCACTAAATAAGAGATAGGACACACCGCCGACCATAAGAAAAATAATCGCACCAATGACAATAAACAGCTTATTGGCTTTCATTTTGTGCCTCCTTCACCGTTGCAGAACGGGTTTGCTCAATCACTTTTTTCACCACAATTTTGGTGCGTTTAACTTTTTTCGGTGGTACGTATTTTTTTGATTCAGGAATGATGGCTTGATTTGGTCGCCCTTCCGTGACCAAATAAAGGGTTGTGGTATCTTCCGTTGAACCAACGCCCCCCAACCAATGATGTTGAAAGGTCGCCGCATAAAAACGCCCTTGCAGCTCACGTGGGTCGAGGTCAAGGCGTGAGGCGCCTTTATTTTGTAGGCGAATGGCGGTGACCACATAATCACCCAGTTGCCAGCTCATCAGTGGCGTGGCTGTAATAGGATAAGCAGGTAACAAGGTCGTGATTTTTGACGGCAGACCGTGTGCAATCTGGCGAATACCTGGAACGGGCTCAACCGTTCGCAATGGGGCATAAAACATCTGTGCGGCATAACGGGTCAGGGCGGCAGGTACCGGTAATTGAAGAGAGGTAGAAGTTTGCTCTTCTGCCTCTTCATCTTGATTTAGACTGCCTGATTGATTTTCTAATTTTCCCTCATAAAGCAAGCGAACGGTTTCTTGAGGATTGACCACCTTTTCTTTTGCGGTAATATCTAGCAAAATAATTTCATTGGTCAGCATATCTTTGAGCTGCAACCGTGCGGTAGGAAAAGGTGCTAAGGCTTTAAGATAGACCGCCCCACCTGTGGATTGTAAACGGATTTTCCCCTCCAAGGCTTTTGGATAGCCCACTTTGACGTTTTTATCGACCAAAATGACCCGTTCTTTCTCCACCTGCAAATCAATCGGCAAAGGGAGGCGTTGCCACTTCATTAAGATTTCGGCTTGAGCATTCCACGCAATGACAGCACAACAGAGTGCGGTCAAATTTCGTAAGGTTTTTCGCTTCATTTATTTTTTCTCCTCACTCTCGCTTGCCTCTAAACGTAAGGGTATTGAGGCATAACAGTTAAAACCTAACCCCCAAGGATTACGCTGCGAATCAATATCCATTCGCACAATACTGATCGGGAAACGGGTTAAGACACGTTTGACAGGTTCGTCTTTGTAATACTCATCGACACTTAAATCCAAATTCACCGTCCAGCTATCTCGGCTATGGACAATCACGCGATCATCACTAAATCCTCGTCCTGGGATTTCATACACACCACGCACACGATCTCGCAATTCACTATGACGTTGGCGATCCTCATAATCTTGTTGCAAAAAGGCTTCACATGAAGGCGTCAAAAAAGGCTTTAATGCCTCAATGTTTTTTTCGTAATCTTGAGTCCCATCAAGTGTCCAACGATTAAGCTGCTGAAAGGTTTGATAGGCAAAGGCATACACGGTTGATGTAGGCACTTCCCACCAAGGTCGCTGGCTGCCAGCCCTTAAATCAGGGGGAAGTAAGATTTTTAAGGTGCTTGGGAAGGTGTAAATAATAAACATCAAGGCAAAACAAATAATGGTGATGCAAACGATCGCAATTTTAGCGACGGTTAATTGGCGATCTTTATGGTTCAATTCACTTTTCAATCTACTCATTTAGAACAGTCCTCTTGAAGAACGACGAGTGGCCCAAAAGCCGACACGCCGAATAAATTTATTGCCGCCTAAAAGCGAATCCATGCGTTCTTCAATCAGACGGTTTAAATAGGCTTCAGGCTTGCCCCGCTTTAAGCGTGCGAACACCACTTTGCCAATCAGTACAAAAATAATGCACATCAACATCGCAAAAGCAGGGGCAAGAATCCAAGACAGCCCAATTGCCCACAGCACAAGCCCCAAAAACAACCCAATCCCAAATCCGATCGCTGCTGCAATACCAAATTCAGGTACCGTCATCCCACCGTACACAGTAGCTTCTCGATTAAGTCGGGTGGGTAAAAATTGAATATCCTCTTGATTTGACATGGTATATCCCTATCCTGTGAGCAAAAGGTAAGCAAAATAAGATTAAAAAAGTCCAACGGCCATCTTCACTAACCAGAGCGAGAAGAAAATCAGAATAAAACCAATAATCAAAGCGGTAATAAAGGGACCCCAACCTTTTTTATCGTTTTCATCTGTTGCTTGCGTATAAGTTTTAATTAAGGCTCTAACGACGGCATAGATACACCAAGCTGAAAATAATACTGCTGCAAGGGTGACTAATGATTTGAGCACAATAAAAACAATTTCCATCGGATCGGTCGTATTACTATCCACGCCAGGAATTTTAAAATCAGGAATTTTGGATGCGTCAGGTCCTGCGGCTAAGGCGTTTTGCACAGCCCCAAAACACAGAACAGAAAAAGCCAAATAACGCTGTGTTCCCCATTGCCAAGAGCGTTTTACTTGTTGAAAAAAAGAATGAAAAAGAGTCATAATTACCTCTCAGAAACGAAAAATAGCACGACAACAATTAACACTGCTGCCCCTTTCAGAATCAATTTTAAGTAGTCAAAGATGTCCCCCTTAAACCCACTGAATAACCCGCTGTAACCTTTTTTCATTGCCCATACATAAGCAAATAGCAACAATGCCACGAAAATAATCGCAAAGAAGGCACGAAGCTCAGTAGCATTCAAGCCACTGGCAATTTCAAAAGCCTTAAGCGGGGTATAATCACTTGCCATACTATCCTCCTTAATGTCTTAATTTGGTGTAATCTTCTTGCAAGCGACGAGAGGCGTTGGGATCGCGAGGAATGGCACGTGTTGGATTAATATATTGATTAATGCCACTTTTAATCGCATTAATATCTCGACGTGCAGCCTGATAATCAAAATATTCACGGTTTTTCTCCGAGGTCTGAGCGAGTACCTCGGCACGCGTAAGTGAAAGCTGAGCAGCCTCAAGCTGCTTGATAGCCTGAGCTAACTGTGCAGTTTCAGAAGCCTGCACAGTTAATGTCATCATTGACATTGATACGGCAAATAAAACCTTTTTTCCTAACGGATTCATCGACAACTCCTTAACTTAAATTGATTCGGGTTAAGGTTGCCAAAAACACAATGGGAATTTAATGAGAAATTCTATTCAGAATTGAGAGAGTTTTTAGGGAAAAAATAGATACAGCGTCAAAGGTATTGTTGAGGCTCACGAAAAAGATAAATAATCTGATACTCAGATTAAACGACATAATAATATTGAAGGAAATAATTCCTATTTCCTTCAAATTTCATTCTATGCAGTGCGACGTTATAAATATTTTTTAAAGCTCGCTGCCGTAATACAAATAGATAAACCAAATAAAAATGCGGCAGGAATTAAAATAATATTCGGGTAAACAGAAACAGGAATGGACAAATAAAGTACCCAAGAGCCTATCATCACAGGCTTAATGTAGCGTCTTGCATGGTGATACAAAAAACTTGATTCTCGTCCTGAGCCAAATTTACGCAAATCACGCATCATTAATCCCTCCGTAAAACCTGCAAAGGCGGCTAATAGAAACAACGGACTGGTAAAAATAATCACAATCAACCGCACAACAAAGGTAATCGACACATAAATAATGGACTCTAAATAGGCTCGCGTATAATGGTAAATCAAGTATTCCCAATCACTGTGTTTGTTGGGTGACTGTAACCAAGGCTGAAACCCAGTTTTCACAAATAGCCAATCATGCAAAGTGAGGGTAATAGTATTGGCAAGCTCACTCGGCGAATAACCAAAGAGGCTGCGTGTTGCACTTTCTGAAATCCAGCCTAATTCTTGAATCATCATCGCTTGGCTATGCAGATGACCTTGTTCAGGCCAAATAAACGCAATACCTAACCATTCAAAGAGAATGCTTAATAACAGGGAGATTAACAATGCAGCCAATAAGGCTGAAACTGTATGACAAGGTCCTTTTTTCTTGCTTGAACTTGAGGTTTGTTCACTCACTGAAGTGCGTCCTTATGCGATAACTGACAGTGAATAAGGGCGTAGCCTTGCTCATTTTTTGTTGACACCAAATAAAAGCAGGTTCGTTGTGTTGCTATATCTTCTTCGCGTAAAGGAACATCACTGGCTGTCCACAGTGAGATGCCCTCATCAGCATACTTTGTGGCAAATTGATGCACGGAATCTTGACTTTCAACCCACTTATTCAAATAAGGCTCAAGATAAACAAGCAACGCTTCTGAATTAGGTAACCCACAAGAGACTGCAAAATCAGCGTCAAAATTAATGGTACAATTTGGTAAATCTAATACATTAGTTTCTTTTTCAAACGTCATTCTTCTTCTCCTAAGTCTTCTTCAGTCTCTACTTGACTGACAGGTTCGCCGTCATCCTCTTCTGGCATATCAATATCGCTCCCCCAATCCACCTCTACCTTGGCAATACGTTCTTCTGCAATCATCTCTTCAAATGAACTCGCAATATCTTTTGAGGGGGTATATTCCTTAAAAGCAGGCTCCCACCAATTTGCTGCCACATGGTAATGCTTTTGCATTTTCTCCAAAAGTTCTTGCATCGAAGCGGGGATCACATCGTCTTTATCAATGGCAGGCAGTGGCATTCGCACTTTATATAACGTACTCCCGTTCATCAAAATAAATGCCTGTCCCTTAGGGAGGTTGGTGACATTCGCCACATCTAATAACGGCACTTCTTTTTGTGAAATCCGCTCTCCTGTATTGGAAGTGAAGGCTTTGTCATCATCAGGATTGCTTGAGTCGGTCACACTTGAGGTAACCATACTCTGTAAAATCGTCACCCGATGCAGTTGATCGGTAAGCAATTTTGCGGTTTCAGGCGATTTAACCCGAAACATAATCAAAGTATTAAAGTTCCCAATAGTTTGCTCGGCTTTGGCACGATTGCCCAAACGGGCTTCAATATCGGCAATGGTTTGGGTATAGGCGGTCACTTGCATACCTGCCCCACGTCCTTTATTGATAAGGGGGATAAATTCATCGCCCATCAGCTCATTAAACTCATCGCAATGTAAATTGATTTTTACGGGTTTATTTGAACCGCCAAATGCCTCAGGTAATCCTTCATTCACACCGTGCTTATAAATATGTCCAGCCATTGAAACGAGATCGGCAAACATACTATTACCTACCGCTGCTGCAACCGTGGCATCAGAAAGTGCATCAAGCCCAACATACACAATGCCTCGTTTACGGATCACTTCTTCCCAATCAAAAATCGGTCGTTCATCATTCACATCCGTATAGTCTGGCGATAATAACTCTTCGATTTTCCCCGTGGTCAATTTTTCCAAGAGCGGTAATAATGACGCCACAATTTTATCAAAATAGGTTTTATCATAACGTACAGCCGTCGCCAATCCCTCCAGAACAGGATCGAAGATTTTATTTTCCAAAATATATTGATTGATCACCCAAATCAGTGGGCGGTCTTTCATACCAAAGGATAAATTTTTTACATCAACGCCTGCGGCAATGCTTAATAGCTGTGGCCAAAGTGCAGGATCACGGGCATCAAAATAGGTTTTAGCATAATTAAGAAACAGGGAATCAATATTTTGTACAAAACGAGAGATTTGCGAATAATTTGGACGCTCCCCCATTTCAACTAAAGCTCTTGCAACAATATTAACAAAACGCCAAGCAAATTCTTTAAAGGCGGCAGAATTACCCGCCCCACTTAACTGCCCTGAAATCCTCCCTGCAACCTCTGAAACACGCCCAAAGCGTCCAATAGGATTATAGCGTGCTGAACGTTCAGGATAGCCCAAATGGAACATATAAAATTCCTTATCACGTCCAGCCCGTTTCGCTTCGGCATACATCCGTTTTAACATATCGGGATCACCTTTGGGATCAAAAAAGATGACCACTTCGCGCTCTGCTTGCGTTTTCCCTCGATGAATATCTTGCGTAACAAGGACCTCAGCAAAACGGGTTTTCCCTACCCCCGTCGTGCCAAAAACAGCCGTATGTCCACCGCGTGAATTTAACGGCTGCATCACATCAACTTCATTGAGTTCTATGCCATGAATTGCAGGAATCCCTTCAACAGGCGGCAGGGGTCTCACGGGATTAAAGCGAGAGTCAGAAGTTGTGAGTTTAGTAATAAAATTATCGTGATGTTTTTCATATTCTCTTGCTCGATTAAAAAATTTAGAAGAGCGGAGGTATTTTTTTCCCTCTGCCGAAAAGCAATCATACAATCGCTGAGTATGTTCAGGTTGCCATTCAAATCCGCGACCAAGAAATAAAAATTTCTGGCTAACAGGAATTTGACGACTGGTTAACGCATAATAAGGTAGACGCTTTAAATTCCGATGATAACGCACAATACGCCACCCTTGTCGAAAGCGAAAATAACTGATCCCGCCAAAGCCCGCAGCAAGTCCATAGCCAATCATAGGATTTAAGGCAAGAGACCAAGGCGCTACTGCACAAATATAGGCACAAGCAGCATGAGCCGCAGCGGGATAAAATTCCACAGGGGGACGCAGTAGCCCTTCTAATAAATACTTCGATGCCATTATTGTGATACCCCTGTTTCAGTGATTAGTGCAGGATAATGACTCAGCTTCAAACGACGACTTAAATCGTCCGCACTGGTTGGTAATAATGGCACATTTGGGGCAAGCTCACGTAGCGCGGTCAATTCCTCAAGGGTTGCTACATTCACCACTAACCCCACCGCTTGATTGGCTAATAATACGTTATAATGTTGTTTAAGCCATTGACGAGATAAGTTATCTACTCCCACTAAAAACAGCGGTGACATCCCAGTAAGATCAAGTGCTATCGGGCCGACTTTACCCGGGGTTAAACGATGGGAAACCACAGGGAGCATATCGGCCTCACTAATGGTATCAGGGATGGCATTCGGAAAATTGGAGGTATTTCCGTCCACCTCAGGCTGAATTCCTTCATAAAAACGTACCGCACTTTCACCACCTAAATCGGCAATGACGGGCAGTTCTGCCGAAACGGTATTTGTGTAGAAAACAAACATCGTACCTAAAATAAGCGAACGAAATAGGTTCATTTATTTTCTCCTTAAAAAACACACATAGACGAAATAACCTATCACCGAAAAATTCAAACTAATGAGTAGCGTAACCCAATAAATCTGATTGAATAGGGCTTGATAGGCTAAAGGGTAACCTTGCAATCTAGCTAATTGAGCTATCGTTGTCTCAAAATGGTCAGGTGAGAAAAAATAGAGCCATACACAACCATAAACGACGAGAAAACAAACCCCAACGCTGAAAATAAATTTGATAATGGCAGCAATTTTTTTATTCATCATATTTCAAATCTCGTAAATTTCTCTTATCGTTTATTTTGGCTCAACCCAAACAAGCGGTGTACCTTGTGGTTCAACCCAAAAAATGGCTTGATTTTGCACCGCACTTTTAGGGGATACCCAAGCATAGTTTTGTTCGTTTAAATGGATTCGGTTATTGGCAATGTGTTTATGCAGTCGATAACGCTGGCCTTGATACGCAAGAAATTGCGCAACCGACATCCCTTTACGCATACCATTGCGACGCATATTGCGAATATCTTCGGCATTCGCACGCCCTAACAAGGCTCGATGCAATCCCTCTAAACCAATGTTATGGGCAAGATAGAGATGTTCATCAGTCGGTTTAATGCCACGTAAGGCAAACTGTTCCAAATGCCAACGGGCTAATAACGCAGTGGCATAGGTATTTGTGCGGTGATGACGACGTGGATCGGATTTTGTGCCACGATTGGAGGGCGTAATTAATCGCATTCCAAGCATTTTCCCTCGCGTACTCTGTGCTAACCAATTCCACGTTTTTTGTGTAAACTGCCCAACGCCTAATGCGCCTGTTGGAGAACGTTTTCCATACCAACCATCTTCCATCTTCACCAAACCTCTTAACATCGCCTCACTCACTTGATAATGTCGTGCCGCATTATGGATATCTTGATCGATGTCTTGACCAAAACTAAACGCCTGTGCCGAAACCGTACAGGTACACAACACAAAAATCCCCACTAATAAACGAGTGATTGCCATTGTCCGTCCTGTTGAATTTGAAATGCGGCGGGCATTTTGCCTTTCGCATACTGCAACCAATACCCCGTATCGTGATTTAGGGTAATTAACCGTTTTTTCACCTTAATCGGATCAATCTGATGTTTCTTCGCCCACGCTTGAATCGCTTTATTATTCCCGCCGACGATATAAATATCGACAGGGGTGCTATTGCCTACATGGGAAAGAATACGGCTCACATCCGCCTCACATTTTGCACAGTTGTCTAAACGGGTAAAATAAATCACCCGTCCAGCCGATTGTGAAATATGCGGTTCAACCTCAAACGGCAATTCATTAGGATAAAGTTTGGCAAAGGCTTTATCATAGGCACGCTGAAATGCAAGCTCCCGTTCAACACGTTCATACATCTTACGGGCTAAGAGTTCAGCATATCGGGTACGTTCTTCCTCGGTTTTTGCTTCAATGCCCAAGGTCGTTAAGGGGTCAAGATTCGGCGACCATATTCCCCGCTCCCCTTTTTGTAATTCAAGGTAACGTTGCCATTCTTCAGTGGTCAATCCCCATTCCTGGGCTTTCTGTTGTAATTCGGATTGGGTGAGGGGATGTGTATCTAGCTGCTTTTCAAGGGTTGTCGTGTGGCTTGACGTTGCTGAAAGTAACGATGAAGAATGCGTTAAGGAATCCGCATTTCCCTGAAACGAAATGCCTATCCCCAATATGGACAATGAAACCCACTGAGCCAATTTATTCATTGATCACCTCAGTTTCTGTCGTGGTTGAAATGATTTCGACACGTTTGGTTTCCACATCAATAGGCTTATCACGCGGTGTAAAACACACCGTACGATTAAACGCATTTAACGTCATTGCGTAGGCAGGACCTGCCAACATTTGGAGGGCTTCACGAAGTTTGATTGGTCCAAATTGACGATGAACTTTAGGGAGCGGTAACGAAAAGAGCGACGCTGTTTGATTAAAATGAGAACCTGCACAAAGACGCAATCCTGTGCCTGACAAGGTGCGTGTTAAACCTTGTTCAACGGTTACCACATTAAGGTTTTTTTTCTTTGGCAACATATTTACCGTCACCATCTGTTCCAGTAAATACTTCTGTCCCTCTTCTGGTGAAGTGTTCACAAGCGTATAACGACCCTGACGGATTATTTGTGTTTTAGATTCATCTAAGCTTTGATAAATATCTGGCACAATAACTTGCTCAAATTTCACTGAAGGCGGAGAGGTATTTTGTCCAATAACCACTTCTGGCTCGGGGAAGCCCTGTGTTTCAGTAGCCGTTGATAAACCTTGTTGAGGGTGTTGAACACAACCGAGCATTGTCACACTCACACACCCTATAATTAAAAGTGAAAAATAAGATTTTTTCATTGTTCTTCTCCAAAGCTAAATTGATGAATTATCGCTTTACTATGGAGAAGATAAGATGGAAGTGGAATAATTTTTTATTCTGGCAATAGAAATAAATAAACGCATAGCATTCTTGCTATTAAGTCATACATTTAGAGAATAAATGGCAATAAGAAACCCGTTTATTACACAATAAACGGGTTATGGTTAGTGAGTTAATTTTACTTACATAGAACAGGATTACCTTCAGTATCAACTTTTACCGTTAAAACTTCATTTTTTATCCTTAAGTAAGTAACATCATCAATACAAATTTCTTGTATTGGCGAACGAGAAAAAATAGCCTCTCCAGTCACGTTCTCATATATCAACATAACGATTAGTGAAAGTAAAATAACGGCTGAAATAAAAAATAACCCTATCAATAAATTAGGTAAATATTCCTTTTCATTGTTCATAAGTTCACCTCAATTTTTATTCAAAATTTCAAGGAAAACCTCCCATAGGGAAAGTTTCCCTTATGGGATATAGTACGACGAACATTCGCCATACTTGGACGTTAATGTAATGTGGATTTGATTTCTTCCACTTTTGCCATAAACGCATTAAGCGTGTTAATCGCTTCACCATCAATACAAAAATGGCTGTCGAAACCATTTACAAAGGTGAATACCTTAACTCGCTCATCGCCCTCCTCTAAACTAATCTGTTCAAAAAAGAGACTTTCGAGTCGTCCAATAACGAGGCTTTGGTAAATATTGCCAAGATGAGGAATTTCCTCACAACCTCGAGCCACTTCCCAAACCTCGCTATCTTCAATTGTGGCATTAAAGTGATAAAGAATGCCCTCCCAGTCTGCTAAATTTTGGCTAACAGAATGGAGATAGAGTTCAGGCATAATATTATTGCAGTACATATGTGTTTCTCCTAAATAATCAATCAGAGAGAAACACACCCTAAAGGGAAGTATTTCCCTCTAGGGTTAAGATAGTGTAATAATTAGTTTACCTGCACAGATAAAGCCACTTGTCCTTTTTCTTGTTCAATGAGCATTAAGGCATCATTGAGCAAACGATGAACTTGCTTTTTCCATTGCTGTAACAACTCCCACGGATTTTGTGGTACTTCAGCAAAACCACGTTGTTTCACAAGGTCAATAATACACTGGGCTTTATGCATAATACTTTCAAGCTCAATGACTAAACTGTTAACCAAATAGGTTTTACCTGGCGAAATAAAAGAGAAATTACGCATTTGTGCATTGATTTGTTCCATTGCCTCTAACGCCTGCTCTGAAATTAGTTGAAAATCCCAGTGCGTTGGTTTGAGTTCAAATGGACGCCCAAAGGCTAAAAGTGCGTGACTGCCATTTAACAATTGTTGACATTGTTGAATAAAGGCTGGGTTTTGCATTGTTTTTTGAAAACAAGCATGTTCTGGCTCAAACGCCTGAATACACGCAAAATCCATACTCATTGATTCATCACATTCAATCTCACGTTGACATTGTGATAATTGACGATAAAACCCTTTCACTGAGGACAGATGCGTCAACTCACTGACACGATCGCAGAGTTTATAGGTTAAATAGATGAATCGTTGCTGAATATTTTTTACGGTTTCATCGTAAATTTGAGCCGCTTCCAAAACTTGGTTTACCGTTAATGTTGTCATGGTGTTTCTCCTTAATTGATAAAAAAATGAAAGGGAAACGCCCCATAAGGGAATGTTTCCCCTATGGGTAGATAAAGTGCGGTCAATTTTCACCGCACTTTTAACGTTAAAGATAAATGTGCTTAATCCCAAAGCAATGTCGCTAACTCCACTTTTTTCGCCAATTCATTGACTTTTTTCTTGGCGTAAGTGAGGGAATAACTATGTTCGCGTTTTTCTGGATTGTCTTTCAAATCTTGATGGTTTTCCTTAGCTTTAGCCAATTCAACCTGAAAATACGCAAGACTTTCTGGCATAGATAAATCAATGACTTCTGCACGCTCTCGCCAATAAGGGATTTTATCCTCATAACACTCGGCTTTTTGCATTTCTTCGACCGCTTTATCCATACGTTTGGCATTTCGCTCAATTAAGGCACGATGTCGTCTTTCGCTATGATGTCCCACTTTAATGGGTTCACCGAGGCTTAAAAACTCACGTCCTTCATTTGCAGCGTCACAATACTGTTCGCTACGCGTTTGAGCATTGTCTGCCACCGTTTGATAGTGTGCAGCTTTTTTAAGTGCATAGGTCTGACGGTTTAATCCATCACAACGCACGAAAGAATAAAAATAGAAGTCATCTTGTTGTTTCACAAGGTTGTAGATTTCTACTTTCGTTTCTTTCCCATATTTACTGGTTAGCATGACAATATCCCCTCGTTGATGAGGTTCAGGGCATTTCGCCAAAAAGACATTTGGAACAAATTTTGCATACGTGTTAAGTGACATAAGATATTCTCCTAATAAAACAGGGAATATCTGCCCCACAAGGGAAAATATTCCCCTATGGGTATAAGTCGGAATCGACCTATTCAAAAATAGGTTGATTTAATGTGAAGAGTTAACGGGGTTTGGCTTGTTTATCTGCTTTCACGTTTTTTCCAGAAATCAGATCCCAATTCGCCCAATATACCAAAGCGGTAAAAGTACCTGCTGCCAGGACTAAAACACTTGATACACCTAATAACCACCAGTTCATACAAGCCTCCTTAGCGATGTTGCTTCGTGCGTTTGACTGGTTTATGTGCCTTTTTTGACATTATATCTGCCACATAATTGAGAAGCAAACCTAATAACCAAAAGGTAATACCAACAGTTAAGAGTACAAAAGCCTCTATTTCATCAATATTATCTTTAGCTAAGACAAAACCAATCAATCCAACGCCAGCGATGGTTCCCGCTTTACGAAAATCCTCCGCAATATATTGCAACGTTTTCGCTGGAATTTTGTTAAAAAATTTGTGAATCATATCGTTCACCGCCTTTCATAAAATTAAGGGAACGACACCACAAGGGACATCATCCCCTATGTGGGTTTGAGTGAGTGTTAAAACAGACCAATCAATGATTAATCATCGCGATAAATATCACCTGAAACCGTATTGACCGCTCCCTGTATCCGTTGTGCTTGCACATCACCATTCACGGTTTTAACACTACCAGACACATCGCCGTGTATAGACACATCACCATTGACCGTTTCAATGTGTTCGACATTACCTGTTACCGCAATATCGGTGACATTGCCTGCATCAATATGATTCACATTACCGAAGACTTCAATATGTAAAACGGGTGCTTTTTCAAGCACAATCACCTGACCATCAATGATAAGCTGTGGTGCTTGAATTGACACTTGCCCATTCTCTATTGAGATGGTTTGTGATGAGGCAATCATATTTTTCACATTGCCGTGAGCAATCTGAGTGAAGACAGGTTTCCCGTTAACATAAATACCTTGTTTCATTGTATTCTCCTGCTAAAAAGAAAATGAGGATAAAGAAAAAGACTGACAAATGTGCCAGTCTTTCCGTTGAGTATAATGATTAAGCTTGTGGTGCTGATAATTCTACGTTGGCATTTTCAACATGTTCTGTTTTTGCTTCAGTAGAACTAGAATATTTGAGTTCACCATCAACTTTAACCATTTTTATGTTAATCAAGCGACCTTTCAATGCCACGCCTGTATCACCTTTCTTGTGATTTTTACCGTCTTTTTGATAGGTAAAGGTATCAAACCAAAGGTCTGACATCACAAAGGCGACCAAGACTTTTTTGTTAGCATTTACAGCATCTTGACAACGTTTAACCAGATTTTCCGTATCTTTCCCAACAACATTACAGTTGAAAAAACGGTATTCAGGTTTAGAAGACTCTCCTACTAATGCAGCAATATCGCAAGAGTAGAAAGGCGTTCCTTTTTTCGGCTCAACTAAACGGATATTGTTCAAGTAGCCTAAACCTTGAGTATGAAGGTTAAAGAAATTTTTTTGTGTAGATGAGTTAGACATAATGTTTCTCCTAAAGTAAAAATAAAAAAAGCGGAGAAACATCCTTACCCAACACGGGAAAAATGTTCCCCGCCAGGGTTAAACAGATGAGGCAGCATTCCTGTTTTCACAGCGTCATCTTTCAGAATGCTGATGACATTTCGGCTGGTATTAACACAACTACCACTGCGGGCTAGTCCGTTGCTCTTTCAAGTGTTTGGCAACTTCTAAGGGCTACAACGTAGCGACTTAATACCCACATTAAACCGCAAAATCGTCTCTCTCGTATAGAAAGAATTAAATATTAATAGAAAAGAATTTTGATCCAAAAGTAAATAAGCCATAAATGAACAATTCACTTATGGCTTATTTACTTTTTAAGATAACAATTTGAAAAAATTGTGTGAATGACAGACCAATATAAATGGATGATTGAAATCTTCCCATCTTCGTTACAATGTTTGATTTCCTATCGCATTTACCTGATTACATTGTGGTCTTTAATCAGTATAACGGAGGCATCTCAATCGATACAAAGGGCACCCAATTTTTCACCAGTGGGCTCTGGCTAGGATAAAGAAGCAACGTATTGCTAAGTCGTCATACCACTTAATAAAATGCGATGATGACTTAGCAATCACGCGATTGTCGATAAAAAGATAAAATACACACTCCCAATATCACTGAACCCTCTTTCAGAGTGCTAAGGGTATTTCGGCACAACATTGATGACCGACAATGTTAAAACGGCTTACTTTTGCCTGCCATACTACCTTATTTGACGGACTGACGCAAATTTGCAAATTGTTGAGAAAGGTTAATCGATGTCGCTTTTCTGGCAGAGGATTTTTTCTTGGCGTTTGATTCAATATATTTACATTGTGGATAGCCCGTACAACCCCAGAAGTCCCCATTTTTCCCTTTCATTTTTCGAAGTCCCTTACCGCATTGTGGACATTTTTTAATGTCTATATTGCCCATTTTGATACCTTGATGCCCACAGGTTTGAATAAGATGACGAATAAACTGTTCTTGCTTTTGCATAAATCCTTGCAAGCTCATTTGGTTCTCGGCAATTTGGTTTAAGGCTTGTTCCCACAATGCCGTTAAACCAGGATCTTTTAATACCGTCGGTAAATTATCAATCAACATGGCACCTGCCTCTGTCGCCACAATGGATTTCCCCTTTTTCTTGATATAACCACGATCATAAAGGGTTTTCATAATACTGGCTCGAGTGGCTTCTGTCCCCAGTCCTTCTGTTTCGCGTAACTGTTTCTTTAGCCGTTCATCGGTAACAAAGCGGGCGACATTCACCATTGCCGTGAGCAATGTGCCTTCTGTATAGTGTGCAGGTGGTGTGGTTTTAAGCGATTTTACTTCCGTATTCATCACCTTTAACATTTGCCCACTATTCAGTATTGGCAAACCTTGTTTCTCTCCCTGTGCTTCTTTAGAAGCACGAAACAACGCTTTCCAACCCAAAACCACAATCACTTGACCTTTGGCAATGAATTGATGCTCTCCACAAGATAGCTGAATCTGGGTTTTGTCCACTTCAAAGTGCGGTAGAAATTGAGCGAGATAACGACGTCGAATTAAATCGTACACCTTAAATTCATTTTCATCCATTTTAGTAATATCAACAGGCTGTGTTGTGGGAATAATCCCATGGTGAGCGGTAATTTTTTTATCATTCCAAGCACGGGATTTTTGGCTCAAATTAAGCTGTGTTCGTAAAGGCTGTAACTTAGGATCTGACTGCATTAGGCTACTGATGACCTGAGGCACTTCAAGTAATTGTGCTTCAGGTAGATAACCGCAATCCGTACGCGGATAGGTGGTTGCTTTATGTTTTTCATAAAGGGATTGTGCAATATCAAGCACTTGTTGCGTTCCTAAATCATAGAGACGATTACATTCTGCCTGTAAATCACTTAATGCAAAAAGTAACGGCGGACTTTCTTTTTCCCGCTTTGTTTCTACATTCTTCACTTGCACTTGACCCGCCTGACGAATCTGTTGCTCTGCCTGCTGAACAACCTTTATCTCTAAACAACGCCCCTCTTCATCACAATATTTTTCAGGAACTAAAAGACTCGCCTCGAAAGACTGCGTATTGGCTCCACAGACTTGCACCATCAAGGCATAATGCGAGGTCGGGACAAAATGAGCAATTTCCTTATCTCGATTCACTACGAGAGCCAATGTAGGACTTTGCACTCGCCCCACCGAAAGCGGCGGACCTTGATAACCTTGTTGCTGTGCCAAAAGGGTAAACATTCGACTACAATTCATTCCAATTAACCAATCTGCCCGACTACGAGCAAGCCCCGCATAATAAAGTGGCAAGGTTTCTTCATTAGTTTTAAGGTGGCTGAGGGCTTTACGTACACTAATTTCATCAAGTGCGGTGATCCATAGCCGCTGAATATGTCCACGATAGCCCGCAATGTCCAATAACTCACGGGCAATCGTTTCCCCTTCTCGATCAATATCAGTTGAAATCACCACCGTGCGTGCTTTTTTCAGCAATGCCATCACGGTTTTATATTCTTTTTTTGCATCAGGTTTAGGGGAAACTTGCCATTGGGAAGGGATAATTGGGAGGGTATCTAATCGCCACGCTTTAAGTGCAGGATCGTATTGTTCTGGCGAAAATTGTTCGACTAAATGCCCTCTTGCCCAAGTCACAACGATTGTGCCGTCAGCTGTAGATAAATATCCTTCCCCTTTTTGGGTTGCCCCCAAGACTTTTGCAATATCCCGTCCTTGACTGGGTTTTTCGCATAGAAATAATTTCATTTCACTTACCTTGAAATAATGTTTTTAACTCAGGGCGATTCGTCTCAGCAATTGTTAAAATTGCTGAAACAATTTCTTGACAGAAAGAGCAAGATTGAATGTAATGACAATCATCAGGTTTTTTAATGAAATGAGACTGGAGAATATCCTCCCAATCATCGGGATAAACGCCCCCATGGATACTTATCAGATAATGTTTAATCTCTTCAATTTCAGCTTGAAGTACCCAATTTTCAAGTTCAAGCTGTAATTCGTGCAACACTTGATGACGAGTTCGAGGAAAATCCATTATGCTCTCCGTTATTCAATGATAATTTAGGGAATATTTAATCAATAACGATTTTTGCGCACAATTTCTTATTCTTTAAAATGTGGAAATAAATATGAAATGGAAAAAAGTTAGAATCGATTTTACAGAAACTGTTAAATGCAAATTTTGCAATAGGATAATTAACTCAGGTAAAGGAATCTTGATTCAAAATGAACACGGTGATTTCGCATTTTCTGGACCAACATGTGCTAAGAAAAAATCTAACATCACAAATTATGATGAGAATGTAATTGATATAACGAAAGGATGCATATTACAAGATATACCTCATTCCGAAAAATTAATACCACAACAAAAAATATTTAATGAAAACATTGCCACAGAATACGAAAACCTTACCCCAGAAGAAGATACACAAGTAGATAACTATCTCGATGAAAATGCAATAAGTGCTTATTTAACCTTACGCTTTGAAAAATTATCCCATCTAAAGTCCATTTTCACCTCCAAAAAACTAGATGATATTTATCATTCATATATCACTAATGGTAAAATTTCTAAACAAGATGAGAATTACATAAAACAAGCCATGTATGGAAATCAATATCCTCTTTTGACATATCAAAATTTACAATCCGTCTATGCAGCTGAATATTGGTTATTATCATTTATCAAATATAATTCTGATTCAGATTTAACCTTTATCAATAATGTGTTAGGTCAACTACGTAAAAAATTAACATTATCTAATAAACAAATTATTGCTATTAATAAATGGTTTATCCATTCTGAAGGTAAAACTGTAAAATTAAAGAAAAATAGTTTCATGAATAAATAATCTTTACAAAAAAGCCCAATCATCAAGATTGGGCAACACTGAGGTTTTTGAGCAAATAAACCTATTTAACCGCTTTTAAAATATCTGCTTTGATTTGATTAGCAAAGTCTTGAGAACCTTTCACCCTCCAAGAAATAAGGGTATTTCTGCCCTCTTTTTCTAAGATAACTTCAGCATAATATCGACCTTCTTTGCCAAAGGAATCTGCCATTCGATAATAAACGCCTGGCGTTTTTTCATGGACATAGCCGCCTTCGGCAATTGCGCTTTTCTTCCATGCACAGTTCTTATTTGATTCAGGATCGCATTTTAACATTTCTTCCATTGTTTCAAACCCCACATTACGCTTAATGCGTACGTATAGGGTATCAATATCTCGTTTGGAGGTTAAGGTATCCGAGAATTGTTGTTTATCCGCATTGAGCGTACGATTAATTTCTCCCGCCCAATCCCCTACTTTTTGGTTAATTGCAGAAAGTTCAGCACAACCTGAGATAATGCCCAATATAAAAAGTGCAGTTGTAATTTTTAATGTTTTCATTATATCAGCTCCAAATTATTAGCAAACTCAAAACGGAATATCATCGTCTAAAGGCATGTCATTAATATCTGACTGTGGTGCTTGCGTTGATTGTGGAGTGTTTCTTGGAGCTTGATGCACAGGCTGTGTAGGTTGCGCATATTGATTACGACCTTGTTGTGCCGCTCCAACTTGCGTTGCCTGCCCTGCTTGATAGCGCTCAGGACGGCTATCTAACATTTGAAGTACATCTCCTTGGATTTCTGTGGTGTATCGATCTTGCCCATTTTGGTCTTGCCATTTACGGGTTCTTAATCGCCCCTCGACATAAACTTTCGAGCCTTTGCGTAAATATTCTCCCACAATCTCAGCTTGACGACGATAAAACACAATCCGATGCCACTCGGTTAATTCACGTTTTTCACTTGTATTCTTATCTATCCAACTTTCACTAGTTGCCACACTTATATTGGAAACCGCTTCGCCATTCGGCATTGTTCTTACTTCAGGATCTGCACCAAGGTTACCCACGATAATCACTTTATTAATCCCTGCCATAATGTTGTCCTCACAAATGATTGATAATTGACGTTATCTGTATTAAACGTGATTTTAGTCAGGAATAAAGGGGGTAATTCAATTTCAATTTTAAATAATTATTGAGCTGCTATGGTTTACTTTAATTGTGAATGAAATTTCTATCTTTGACATAACAACCTCCATTATAAATAGCGTGTCAAATTAATTACCTAACTACTCTATTTTTTATCTACCAGATAAAAACCGATATAAGTACCATCTAGTATTTCATCTTTACACTTATCATTGCTTCTATTTAACTTTATTTCAATTGGTAAATTAAATTGCTCAACTAGGGAAAGAAATCTATTCTGGCTTAAATAAAATGCAAAAACCTGTTTTCCATTTGAAAAATCATATATATCTGCACTATCCCCATAGTGGGAACTTAAGTAAGTATAAAGTGCCAAATTACGGCTTTCACCTAACAATAAGTCTTGTTGTATACTTTTTGAATCTTCCCACGATGTAATGCTGTACGTTATATCAATAAAATGATTAAAATCTATTTGATGCTCCATTACTAATACTCCTCTATTAATCAGTGATTGTTATCTATAACCTATCCAAAGGTAATGCCATTTTTCGTTAAGGTAAGGGGCTTGTCCCCTTACCTTTAAAAGGCCTTTTATATCCAGCGAGTACAAACCTTGAAAATCCAATGAGTACAAACTCAAAATCCAACCATTACAAACTTTTTTAATTAGGCGACATTTCACCTTGAGTGATATCTTCAACTTCGGTTAATTTATCAATGGTTGCGGATAATTGTCGCATCATCGAATTTAATACCGACATTTGCATATTTAACACCAAGCGTTCTTTTTCCATCTGAGCAATACGTTTTTTAATGCCATCAGATACCGAACTATCTTCAACAAGTCCTTTCCAAATCAACCCGCCTTTTTCAGCGGATTGATTCGCTTGTCCAATCGTGATACGCCAACGTAAAAAATGCCCACCTGAAGAAGAGGCTTTATCTTGTATTAAACGAAACCCTAAGGCTTTTGTAATCTCATTGCTTCTTAATTTTTTGACAATATCTTGATGTTGGCTGATTAAATGCTCTCTCACTTGATAAAGAGAGAGCTGTAATTGCTCACAATCCTCTACACTATTTACTTCGCTAAAAAATTGTTTCATTACTGAATTCAGTGGAGTTTGTACCGCGAGATCCCGATACATATTTTTAGGAATTAATTCATTTTTCATCTTTATCATTACCTAAACCTTGTGCCATTCTTATGATGTTTTTTTATTCTGAGCCACTCTCAACAAACTCATCTTGTTCTGGTTCAGCTTCAGATGACGAGGCATTTTTTATGACTGGAGCAAAATTTGCACGTTTTTCACCCGATAAAATTTCAGGGGATAATTCATACTTCATTCGTTTTATTGCGGCTTTATAGCGTGCATTATTTTCGATGGCATCACGGCGGGTAATCCCTGAATGGCGATAATTTTCAACCAAACCAAAACACTGACGAATTAATTTTGCTCCTGCCTCAATCCAATCTGAGGCCTCGCTACGGGTCATTAAAGCAATATGAGAGGCGGCCATTACTGCACAAGCGAGCTCATCAAATTTCAAAAAAAGGAAAATTAATTGATAGCCAAGTTGAGAATTAAAGGTCAATGCATAACGTGCGGGCTCTACTGATACTGAATTTTCCATATGGAATGCCGCAGGGATTTGTTCACTATAAAGGTAATTTACCTTATCAACCAATTGCTGCATTTCCTGACGATAACCCAGCACCTTGGTTTCAAACCGTAGTAAATAATCATCCGCATAAGGATCATCATTCGTTGCCGCACGTTGAATTTGACTCAATAAGCTCAGGCAGTTCGGCATACTGATGATCCCTGCACGGGTAATTTTGCCTTGTTCATTTCGTACCGCAGAACGCCCCACCCATAATTTAGAGGCATGATGGGTGTTGATCGTAATTTCAGGTGCACTGCGTAGTGGTCCTGGTCGTTGATTTTGAAGATCAGTGGTTGTCATATAGATACTCCTATTCTATGGTTGATTTTTATACTTTGAAGAACCCTTCTTCACTGCTTATTTTTTGTACTTTGGAGGGCCCCTCCAGTGGTTATTTTTTGTACTTTGAAAAGTCCCTTTTCAGTGATTATTTTTTGTACTTTGAAAAGTCCCTTTTCAGTGATTATTTTTTGTACTTTGAAAAGTCCCTTTTCAGTGATTATTTTTTATACTTTGAAAAGTCCCTTTTCAGTGGTTATTTTTTGTACTTTGAAAAGTCCCTTTTCAGTGATTATTTTTTGTACTTTGAAAAGTCCCTTTTCAGTGATTATTTTTTGTACTTTGAAAAGTCCCTTTTCAGTGATTATTTTTTGTACTTTGAAAAGTCCCTTTTCAGTGATTATTTTTTGTACTTTGAAAAGTCCCTTTTCAGTGATTATTTTTTGTACTTTGAAAAGTCCCTTTTCAGTGATTATTTTTTATACTTTGAAAAGTCCCTTTTCAGTGGTTGTTTTTTGTACTTAATTCAACAACTGTGCTTTAAATTTCCGTATCATTGCCGCTCTCGCTTGACGTTGTTCAAGTGTTGGCACAGACGATAGCGTTTGCTCTCGCTCTGGCACAATCGCTTGTGGTTGTGATTGATTCACCACTGGCGTATGACATTGGCTTAAATGTTGTTCAAGTAAGTAGGGATTAAATTGCCCTAAATGGGCTTTTCTCACTAGGCTTAGCAAATATCCCTGTGGTTTCTTGATGGTTCCTTTTGCAAGGCGTTCACCCGCTTCAAACAAAATAGCTTGGCACAGTCCCAAATCAAGCCCTTCCATTGCTTTAGCTACAGTACGTTTCTCAAAAGGGGTTAAGTTGAGCGTCCAATCAATTTCCTCTGCCGTACCTGTACAGTATTTATTTATAAATACCGTACTGTACTTGTACGAGGTATTCGCTGAGTTCCCTAATGGAACTGAGCCTAAAATCAATGAGTTAACCTGTTTTTCTTGGCTAAGTTCCCTATTGGAACTTGGGGAATTTTGACTGAGTTCCCTAATGGAACTCGGTAAATTAATTGTTTTTTCACTGAGTTCCTCACTTGACTGACCAAGTTCCCTATTGGAACTCAGCAAATTCTGCTGCACAGTATCTAAATTTAAATGAGAAAAATCAGCCTCTTTTTCATTTCCGAGACGAGAACAATAATCTTGATAACGGGCTTGCATCCAATCAATATGTGAAACATAGTGCCATTGGGTTTTATCTGAAAGAATATTATCGACAATATGCGTCGCAACCCCTCTCACTATGACGTCTTTATGTTTTGTGGCTGAATGGAGCAAATGTAAATAATCTTCATTAAGTTGAATCGCATCTAATATAGGGATAGGCTCATCATGCAGTAAATAGACATTACCTTTTACTTGCCCTAATTCATTACGCACGGTTTCACAAAGGGTCAACCACCTTGTCAGGCGTAGCAGTAATAAGGTTTGACTGACGGTTTTACGCGATAGGCTCGCATTCAAGTAAGGCTTATCTGAAAGCAGTTTTCCTAACACCTCGTAAGACGGAAATAATCCCCCTTGAAACTCTCTAGCTTTATGCTTGATCAGTTGCCAAGCAAATTTGGCTCGTGGGGTTAAATAAGGATCATAAAGTAGCCGTGTTGGCACGGTTTCGTGCTGATTCCCAAAAAACAGTAATCCCTGCTCTGTTTTGGGCGATGTGGTGATTTGCTCAAAAATTGTCATGTTTAATTCTCCAAAACCTGTAGTGAATTATTCCGATTGTTTTGGGTCTGTATTTCGTTATAATGCTTTTGCTTTCTTAACAAAGCCACTTATAAGGGAATGCTCCATATAGCAATCCCGATCCCCCAAGAAGAGCCTGATACTCACCTTGGGGGACTCTTTTTTATTTTTTATGACGATACCAAGGCTCAACCGCACGCCAAATTGCCGTCAAATTAATTTGCGTTTCTTCCGCAAACAACATTAATAATTCCAGACCTTCCATTGATTCTAAACTCTGGATACTGCCTTTATGTTGACACCATAATTCCCATAAAAGCGTCTTTTGCTCATCAGTGGCCGTGGCTTTTCGTCCTGGCTCTTCACGAATACCTAGCAAACTGCGTCTTGCTGAGACTTTCGTCGTACTCAAACCAAAGTAGGCATTCAACATTTGAATGGACGCTCCAAGGAGTAAGGCACGATCAATAATCATTCGTTCTTGTGAATTGACTTGTGCCATTTTAACCATTTTCCAAAATGCACTGTGATCAATATTGATCGCCGCAATTGGCACTTTAGATTGGGCAATATCGTACATTTCATCAATGCTTAACTGTTGGATTTCACTGAGTTCTGCCGTTGAAAAGCCAAGGTGATGGCAGGTATTCACATTGCCTTCGCGGATATTATTTACAATGTGGTCTAAAATCACTTTATTTAAATTATCAAGCATAACGCCTCCATTAAGCTGAAGCCCGCAAATAGCGAACAAGACGAATGAGTCGAAATAGTTTCACCAAGGTGACATCATCAATTTTAGGTTCTCGGTCTGCCGAACCTAACAATAATGCGGTATCAAAAAAACAGGCTTCCGAATAGGCTAGATTCTGTGTTTGTAACATACTGAGCAACTCATAAATGGTACGTTGAGTATCATCTTTTAAAGAATCTTCGACGGCTTTCATCTGAAAGCTGTAATCGACAGGCTCATTTACAACGTGTTCAACGAGTTCATCAAGCTCAAACTGCTCGGCAATATCTAAGGCAAGTGAATAGGCTTCCGCTTTATGTTGGCGACTTGGGTACACTTGCCAAATATCCGCAACAGGTTGACGACCAACACAAGCAAACTCTAGGCCATTTGCAATAGCTTGCTGCTCACGTTGAGCCTGAATGCTCATTCCTGGCGTAATGCCATAATTTTGGGCAAATTGCTGGGCGAGATCTTGGGTTGGTTCAGAACGAGAAACCTCATCGACTGTTTCGGTATTCACAATGTCATTGACGGCTTCAGTGTCTAAACTATCGTGGCTGGCATCTTCTACAAAAGTGCGGTCATTTTTTTCTGCGTTTTCGGCACGTTCATCAAAGATTGGTGTAATGGCACTTGCACTTTCTGATTCGGTCATCTCAACGTCTTGAACAGGTTCAGAAAGGGATTTTTCCAATTGCTGTTGCTGAAATCTCGCCACATCTTCTTCACTATGCTGAATTTGTGCATCAATTTCTTGCTGCTTTTTCGCTAATTTTTGGAATTTACGCTCATCAAGATCCACTTCCACATAGAGCATTTCATAGCTGACTTTACCCTCAAGGGCATCCGTCATCTCATTAATTAAGGCATCTTGAAAGGTCTTCACATTGAATGGGTGATCATCATTACAACGAGAAAGACTATTTTTCCAAATAGCTTCAAACGTGATTTCTGTATCAAATTGATATTGTTGCCAAACCTCAAGAGCGTTATTGCGAATGGCTAGCAACTTATCTATTGGGCTATGACCTAATCCATTAAACAATACATCAGGAATAAAAGGGTACAGATAATTTATACACCGTTCCATCTTTGTTACTAAAACATGCGATATAATGTAACCGTCATTTTCTAAAACATCTGATAATTCTCTAGACGAAAGCTGTTTTCCTAACTTTTTCTCGTAATACTCCTTCGCCTGCTGAATCCCTAACGCTTTCTCTATAAAGGTTAAATCTGCACGGGTATCATTTTCAATTAAATGACCGATCAGCAAATCGAGTTCGGCTTCCACACTGTCCGCTGTCTCCCCTTTCCAAGGTTTATATAGGCATTCAATCGCCCAAAAACGCTGATCTTGGGTTTCACTAAATAGCTCTTTTAAGGCTTGAATCCGCGTATTCCCCCCGTCTGCGATGATATAAAACGGCTCACCTGGACGTTGGGTAATATTAGGCTTATGATCGAGTCCGCGACGTCGAATAGATTCTTTGATCATCTCAAAGTTAGGATTACGGGTTTTGCGTGGATTATGCTCATAAGGGCGTAATTTATCCAAAGTTACCGTAATATACTGAGAGGTTGTCGGGTAATGCGTTGCAGCCGCCCCTACATAAGAAGGCGAGGTATTCACCATTGGTGCAACATTTAAATTCCGTGCCACGGCATCTGATAATTTTTTGTTCTTAGTATTCATCGTAATATCCACCTAAATTCATTTCATTTTCAAATAAACTAAACTCACCATAAAAACGGCATTTCACGCTCCCTAATGGTCCATTACGTTGTTTGCCGATAATGATTTCAGCTAGCCCCCGATCAACACTTTCTGGGTGATAGACTTCATCACGATAGATAAATAGGATCACATCAGCATCTTGCTCTAACGAGCCAGATTCGCGTAAATCCGCATTGACAGGGCGTTTATTGGTGCGTTGTTCTAAACTACGATTGAGTTGTGAAAGGGCATAAACAGGACGCCCTAATTCTTTGGCTAAGGCTTTCAATGCTCCTGAAATTTGCGTGATTTCAAGATGTCGGTTCTCTACTCTGCCTGTGCCTCGCATTAATTGGAGATAATCAATGAACACCGCCGCAGGCAAACCATATTGGCGGCTATATTGACGTACTTTACTGCGTAATCGAGGGATCGTTAATGCTCCCTCATCATCAATAATTAAACGTTTGCTCCAGTCTTTTTGAATACGCCCCACAGCCTCAGAAAGTTTGCCCCAATCTTCTTCCTCAAGCTCAGTTGCTCGACGAATCTTTTGCAAACTTACTCGTGATTTCATTGCCATAAAACGTTGTAATAACTGGTCAGCTGGCATTTCCTGACTGAAATAAAACACGGGCTGATCCGTCAGCTTATCCAGAATACTTGCAGTGGCCGTGAGAGAAAGTGCCGTTTTTCCCATCGCAGGGCGAGCAGCGATGATAATCAGTTCCCCCGCTTGCCCGCCAGTGGTCAATTCATCAATTTGTTGAATACCTAATGGTGTGCCTGTAACAGGATCCGCACTTAAGGTAGATTGCTCCATCTTATCGAACATTTGCGAAAAAATGTCCGCTAATTGCACCGCACTTTTATCTGTTTGATTTAACGAAATTTTCGTATATCGCTGTTCAATCTGCTCGGCAAGTGCTGCCAAATTTTCCGCATTCTTAGGCTCCTTCATTTCACTTAAAATAAACTGCCCCAAGGCTAAAAATTGGCGTTGCCGACTATATTGTTTGACCAGCTCTGCATAAGCTACAATGTTGGCAACGGATGGCGTGTTATTGGCTATTTCAGCTAAATAGGCAATCCCCCCGACATCTTCCAGCCTGCCTTTTTCTTTGCAAGATTCCGATACCGTGAGTATATCAATGGCTTTATTTTGGTTAACCAGTGACGCAATAGTTTCAAAAATATAGCGATGCTCGACAATATAGAAATCTTCAGGGGTGAGAATGATCGCCACATCATCAAAGCAATCCGCATTAATCAATAACCCGCCAATGACGGAATATTCTGCCTCAAGCGAATAAAGCTCAGCGGGGGATTTTTTCGTTTTACGCATTATGTCCTCCTAAACCTTGCTCAAATTGATGGGCAAATTGAGGTAACAAATGCATACACAGTGCCTGAATTACGGCATACTCTGCTTTGCTATGTCGATAGACGGGCAATGAATAGGTTGCCGCCTCACGGTAAGCGACTTTGTCAGGAATATGAAAATCAAGGAGGGTTTTATCAGCACTTAAGTTTTGCTCAAAAAGCTGTTTTAGCTGACTAAGCACAAATTTCACATCATTGGTATGATCGACACAGTTAGGCACCGCTTTGAGCGGCGGGAGCGAAAACCCAAATGCCTCAAAGGTCTGCAATTCTTGGTACATACCTATCGTGCCGCGAAGAAATTCTTTTGCGGATAAAATATGTGGCAAGATAGGACAAAATAATAAATCGGCAGCAAGTACAGACATATCTACCGTAATATCTCGCGTTCCGCGTGTATCCACAACAATCACATCATAGCCTTTGAGTTTTTTCAGCAGAAAGCTAAACCGTATTGCACCATCAGGGGCATTGCGTAGCATCTGGCTAACATTATTTGTGGGATCGTTGGATTGAATTAAATCTAAATTTGGCAGGGTTGTTTTTGAAATAATATGGGCGGGATCGACATCTTGATAGGTCAAAAACTCATGGATACCACCTGGTGCGACATAATCTAAAGCAAAATAAGCACTGAGTGTCGGTTGCGTATCGGTATCAATTAATAAGGTCTTTAACCCGTGATCTGCACAAAATGCACCAATATTCGCCGCATTTGTACTTTTTGCTGAACCGCCTTTGGTTGAGGCTATGGTAATGATGAATGGTTTTTTGGTAAAAAATTGATTAGTGTTCATAATCATACTCACTTATACAAGAAAAATGGATAAGAAAGTATTGACTGAAATTAATTACATAGAAGAGAGTATCTAGAATTGATCAAATCTTACTTTAAACTCTACTTAAGAGTTGATTTCAAATGGTGCCCGAGGGCGGACTTGAACCGCCACGACTCGAAAGTCGAGGGATTTTAAATCCTATCCATTATAAATATCTATAAACTATAATCATTAATAAAATCAATGACCTAATCGCCTAATCATTATAATTTTATCCCACTAAATTATCAATATTTCCTACCTTTTTACCTCTATTTCGTCAAATTTACGTCAAACTAAATTTACTTCTTCTTAAACCAAATTCCCCCAAATACTCTCGCTAATCCATACAAAAGCCGCCCTAAAATCGGCCGTTTATTTTTTAGCATACATTGCAAAAATCGCTCGTCTGCTTCTTTTCGCGATACCGTGCCATTGATGCCATAATCCCGATCGTGTTGATGGCAACAGTCATTCACATCAGCAGGTGCGGATTTCCACCCTGTGCAATAATGTTTCTGTTTCTTGCTCATAAACTCTCCAAAAAAAAATGACCGCACTTTTGTGCGGCCAAAACAAAATTAACTCCGATCAAGCATACCATCAATAGATACAATGTTGTCTAGTCTATACTCTTGGGAGTTATAAATAAATACGCGTTGTCTATAGTTAACATCTGGTAATGGGCTCCCCCCCTCGAGCGTGATTGTGATACTGGTATCATCGCTAAAGCGGATTTGGTAATCGCCCGTAAACGGTGCTTTAAAGCCGAATCCGCCGTTATGAGGTAAAGAGACCACATCTACCAGGCGTTCAGGTGGCGGATCTACACGATATAAGTAAGTATCTTTTAACGGTAGCTTGCTGATTGCGTTACTATACGTCTCTGTTGTTAATAACGCTCCTGTCTCATCATAGATGGACATTGCCCCTCCGACCACTTTAATGACAATTACTTCTGGCGCAAGTGCCAATTTATAAATCTCATCCCACTCTTGTCCCTGTCTAAATGCGAGCGTGCTCGCTCCTCTACTTAAGCTAACACGCTTATAAACTGTATCGCCATCAACATTTGGGTCATACAGATGGATATAATTTTGTAACTGCACTTCTTGTTGTTGTACGCGCTGCAAGTCCACCTCAAATTCCCCAAGCGGCAAATCATCTAACGCAGGTACTGTTACGGTTACTTTGCCTGCATATTCAGTATCGTCAAAAATGAGATTACCGTCGTCCAAGTGGGCTATATCTGGAGTAAATGCATAGGTTTCCCCTTTCACCGCTGGCATACGACTAATATTTGCAACAGTAATAAGCGCACTATCTGAGGCAAATCCATATATTTTACCAAGCTGGCTAAAATCATATTGCGCCTGTGTTAACGCTTTGATGATTCGTTTTACCCCGTCATCAAGCCCAGCGTGACCTTGCTCCCCTTTTAAGCTGGCTAACCATTCTGCTTCCGTCCCCCCAAACCCGTTGTCAACGGCTACTTGATATGCGGATTTACCGCTTGGGCCAGGTTCGCCTTGTGGACCTTGTTCACCCTGAGGTCCTACATCTCCCGTATCGCCTTTTAGCAATTCTGCGGCGGTAACCGTTACATTGATGTTGATGTCTGATTTTTCAGCTTTTGCTCTGATTTCTTTGGCCATAATAGCCCTCCTTATTTTGTAATATCGTGAGTTAATAGAATTTTGCCGCGCATCAAGGTTTTCACCTTGCCGTCTTTGGTCAGCTGTAAGTCATAATCAGCTTTTTTCCAGCTCCAGTTTTTGGTGAGGGCGTGCGTGAAATTGAGTAATACCGTATTAGCATTAAACAAAGTAATCCCGCCCTCAGCGGAGGAGAGGCGGACACCTTGCCCCATTTGAGGCTTAATCTCCATTTCAAGCAGTCCGTCCCCCAATAAAAAATCGCCTTCGTCAGTGGTAAAGGCGATTTTAAAGGTGGTGTCATCTCCACGGTATAAAGCTAAGTCTTCTTGGTGCATCGCTACTCCTTAACTTTTCCACTAGCAAAGAGATAAGGATTAACGTAGCCCTCGTAGTCCTCTGGCACATACTCTTCTGGCTGCGCTTTGACTAGTTCAGATAACGCCCATTCGTACGGGATTTGGTCCCACGCCGGTACGCTGGGGATGGTAAATGTATTGACTGATAACAACTCCTTACCCGCCTCTTTTTTCGCTTTCGACACGTAAGATGCAATTGTGATGTAAGTCGCGTGATTTAGGTAATCTACCTGCAATCCTGTTACTTCGTGATAATTTACGCTCGCACCGGTGCGATTATCTTCAAGTTGTTTTTCGATGTATTTCATAATAATTTCCTCTTTGTTTGTTTTAGATAAAAGAAAACCGCCAAGAGGGCGGTTGGTTTAGTTAAAGATGTATTGTTCTCGCAGAATTTGCGATAAAGGCATCAATTTTCAATATTCCATCATAATATACACTGGCATCAGCATATATAAGAATGATATTGCCTCTCGTATTTTTGGGTAAAAAATAATAATTTCGTTTTTTCACATCAACCCCATTAATCGTAAGCTGCTCTAAACGGTTATGAGTACGTGTATACGTATCTCCTCCATCATAAGCCTCTTGATACGTTTTCTCGATATTAAATCCCTCCGTAATAAAGCGAATCATTCTATCTACGGGTCTCTGATCGATATAAATATTTACTTGTTTTCGGTCCGTGCTATATCGTAATTTCCCGCATACATAAGTGAAAAACTCATAAATATTTGAACCAATAATTTCGGTGACTTCAAGCTGACCAGTAAATTTTCCCGTTGCCCCTTCTAGCCTCGTTCCGCGGATAATGCCACCTTCGATAGTCGACCCATTAATCGTCCCACCATTAATGCGGTTACCTGTAATGGTCGTCCCCGTGATACTTCCGCCCGTAATATTCGGCGCAGAAATGGTTTGATTTGCTCGAATATGCTTACCAATAATTGTGCCATCCGCGATTAAATCGCCATTAACGGCAACGCGATTATTAACGACAGACAACATCGGTACAACATTACCATCACTGGCATTTTTCACCACGCCAAATTTATCTGCAATAACAATCACACTGCTTTCTGCTGTGCGGTTATCACCTGATGCACCCAACGCAATGCCGGCAATCGCTTTACGACCGCCTGCAATGGTTTGCGTTTTGATGGTGTGAGTAGCAGATAGCTTGCCGTCTGTTGTCGCAACAGCTCTGCTTACGGTCGAAATTTGTGCTTTAGCATCATTAATAGATGCGGTTACGGTATCAATACGTTGACCAAGTGCTTGATCGGCTCGGGTTAGCGTCTCTCGCGTACTATCAACTTTTGCACTTACTGCTTCCACTGCACTTTCTAAGTCTTCCGGTGCAGGTGTCCAGTCGGTGGCGATTGTGCCTTTTTCCAACTTCGGCTTTTTGATGTAAATTACACCATCAGCGGTTGCATAGCTTGTAAAAATAAATTGCAATGCTTCGCGATTTCGCCCCTCTTTGTCTAATTTATTGATAACAATCGGCTTAGATACTCTCACCCACTCATCAGATTTTGGCAAAACAAAGCTAGACCTTGCATTATCTTTAAACGAGTTATCATCATAAAACTGTCGCACATAAGCACTCACCGACATATCTTTTGTAGCCTTGTACCAAAAAGAAATGGTGTATTGCTCACCTAGCTCCACTTTTTGTAAAGCTGTAGATTTTTTAGCAATAAGGCTCCAAGACGAATATAGCGCGGTCGATGATGGAAGCAGTAATACGCCATCTTCAACCCTCCCTACTCTTGGCTCATCTTGATGCTTACTGAACCGCCAGAACTCAGGACTAAATGTTTCTGTATCTTGCAAAAAGTTACGCCCACCAACTTTAATGTTATCCACTTCGGCTTTCGCATCTCTCCGCCATTCGCTTTGTAGCGTTGTGCGTGCAAGACTTGCCACTTCAGTTTTATTGGCTTTTGTCGATTGGATATTCGTAATGCCCGCTTCTGCGTTACTTACACGGCTCGTTAATGCGGTGATTTTATCCGCGTTAGCTTTGTCACCACTGGCTCTAGCTGATTTTTCTTCCGTAATTTGGCTATTAGCTTTATTCAAATTCGCTGTAAGCTGATTTAGTTGTGCGGCGGTTGAAGTGCGATTATCTGACACGGTTTTTTCTACGCGAGCTATTCCGCTTTCAGCCGTCGCCATTCTTGTTGTTAAGTTGCTCACTTGTTGAGCCGTTGCTTGCTCTTTAGTGGCTTGCGTAGATTTGTAGCTTGTCAAATCTGCACTTACTGCCTCCACTGCACTTTCTAAATCTTCAGGTGCGGGTGTCCAGTCGGTGGCAACGGTGCCTTTTTCGAGCTTGACTTTGCGATACTGTACTTGCCCAATTTGGCTATAACCTAAAATGATTCGCCAAAAATCAAAATTTTCGCCATCATCTTGCAATAACCCAGTCATTGAGTAGCGTTGCCATTGGTCGGTCAAGTTAATATACCCTGTAGTAATTCGCTCAACCGTCGGCAATCCATTTCGGCGGTTTTCACGTACTCTCATCCACATTTGAGGGCTACCACTGATACAACGAGCTTCAAAACTCAATGTATAACTATTACCAACCTCAATTTTTCCAAGGCTTTTCGAGCCTTTAGTAGAGCCAAAAGGTTTAGAGTAGAGCTGCCATTGTTTCCACGTTGTAGATGAGCCTGTAACCGTAACAATACCATCATTTATTTGATGATTTCTGTCATCTCGGCTCCCTGTGGAGAAGTGCCAACGCCCGCGCGAAAAATCACCATCATCAGCATAATTTCGTCCGCCGATTTGTAAATTATCCAATTTCGCATTCAGGTTTTGGCTAATTTCAGACAGACTTTGTGCCTGTGTGCTGACGGTGCGTTGTAGAGTAGTCAATCCACTTTCTGCGCTAGCCACTCTTGATGTAAGTGCAGTACGTTGCCGTGCTTCTGCCTCATCCCCTTTCGCCCTTGCTACTTTTTCTGCATCTAACCCTGATAAGGCTTGTTCCGCTTTCGCTGTCAAGGCAGTAATTTTTTGTGCTTGTTGAGTATCGACATTTTGCAGCTGTGAAATAGCTGTGCCACGAGCATTGGCTTCCGCTTGAATTTTTGCGGTCAATTTCGTGCTTTCGGTTTGAATTGCTTTTGTGCGGTTTGTTACTTCAGCATTCAATGCCGCAGTTCGTGCTTTAGCTTCGTCTTGAATGGCTTTTGCTCGTGCTTGTGATTCAGCAACCACTTGCGAGATAGCATTAGCAACCGCTGTTTTACGATTTCCTGCCTCATTTTCTACCGCACTTGCAATGTCTGCCTGCAAGCTATCAATCAGGCTTTGATCGAGTTCGCTTTTGGTGATTTTACCGTGTAAATAATCAGTCAAGACAGTAGCATCTTGACTTGGTCGCCCCTCTACTGCGTCTGTAAATTGCCCCGCATTATCCCCATCAACCATTCTCGCCCAAAACCAAAACCGGTCATTTAAACCCAGGCCTGTGTAGGTATAGCTACTCGTTGGGTAAGCAAGGCTCACCAGTTTGCGCGCATTGGCAAATTGATTATCTTGGCTCACCCAAATTTCAATGGCGGTTTTGGGATTGGCAAAAATCGGGTTACGCCAGTTCAATTCGATAGCAAACATTTTTGGTACAGTAACCAATTCGCTGACCGCCAAACGCACAGTAAAGGTTTTTGTGACTGGTTCAGAAAGTTGCCCTTGGGCATTTTTAGCACGAACTTCGGCAATATACTCGCCATCAGGCAAGCCAACAAAAGTCATCTTCGGTGTGGTGAGATTGTCATACAGCTTATAAAACTTGCCGTCACGATAGAGTTTAATCTGGTACTTCACCCTTGCACTATTTTGTACAATGGCATCAAAACTTAGCTCAATACCGTCGCTATTGGCCTGTACTGAGACATTATTCACTTTGCGCAGACCGCTCGTTGCAAGCGTGGTTTCTCTTGGTTCAAACACGGCACCGTTATCCACAATGGCTTCTTTTTGCGGTTCGTGTTGCAAGGCAACAATAGTGTACTTGCCTTTTTCCTCCTCGCTGATTGAAAGGCATTTAAACAATTGTACATTGATTTGTTGCGTAGTAAGCGTCCGAACCGTATAAGGCACTAAATCTTCAGGCATAGTTTCTAGCACCGCCTGATTACCTTCTGCCACGCCCAGAATGCGAATGTCTTTGTGCTTACCTTCAGCGTTGATATAGGTCAAATAACTTTTACCCGAGATTGTAATCTCACGGTCTAAAATGGCTTTGTGCCCCTCAATCGCTAAGACGCGTCCACCGATATTCGTCGCCGCATAATCGCTGTCTGCCACACGAATAATATCACCGGGGATATGCATTAAACCTTCTGCACCCACGCTAAAAGTTACGGTTTTAGTCTCTAATCGTTCGGTTTCTAAAATCCACTTTCCTGCACGGTGCGCCTGTCCGCGCGAAGTGCAACCAAAAGCCGTTACCTTTTTGATATTTAACCCGTAGCGACGAATTAAGGCATCATCTGATACCACTTCCACTTTCTTTTCATAACTGTCCGAAGCGTCAATATATTCAACGTGGATTTCGTTATGTCGCGCTTTAAGTGCAGAATATTGATAGCTAAATTCGCCATTGACCACATTGGCGTTGGTATAAGTCCACACGGGGTCGGCGGGTCTATCCATCACGACAGTGAATTCACGCCCATTCCACACAGGCATTGCTCTAAAGATTGAGCAAATATCATTGATGACATCATAAGCCTTGCGTTGCTCAACAAGCCAAGCATTACAGGTAAAACGGGGTTCTTTACCACCAAAGCCGTCTGGCACAAGTTGGTCACAATATTGCGCCACTTGGTAGAGTGTCCATTTATCCACGCTAAACTCGCCCAATCGTTGACCTAAGCCATAACGCTTGTTGGTCATCAAATCATATAACACCCACGCTGGGTTATTTGACCATGCAATCTTAAACGTACCGTCCCAAAGTCCAGTATAAGTGCGGTTAATTGGGTCGTAATTACTTGGCACTTTGAGTTTAATCCCGTAGATTTCATAGTTTCGGTTTGGGATTGAACCAAAATACTCAGAGTCAAACTGGATGCCGACAAGTGCGGTATTGGGATAAGCAAACTGCGTTTCGATGATTTCGGTATAACTCGACCAAACCGTGTTATTTTGTAAACGTTGGCTTTTGCTATCGTCAGTTAAACGCTCAACCCGCACTTGAAATGGCACGGGTGGCAAATCGCCGTACTCAAACTGGCGTAAATATTGTGAGCTGTATTTGCCTTCAATCACCACAGGATAAATACGTTCCCCAATGGTTACGCGCAACTCTACCCTTGTGCCATTGGTGTCCCCTTGGTCATTCTGACTAAATAGCGACTGAACGCCAAGGGTTAAGCGCAGACGAGAAACTTTGCTATCCGTAATAGTACGAGTAATCGGCACGGTTTTGCGTACCTGTGCGCTGACTGCCACTTCTTTTTCTGACGTGTTAAACCCCTCCATTATGTCTTGGTCTTGCACACCAATGCGCCCTTGCGCGTCCACATTATTAAAATTGTAACTGTCATCGCTAGCTTGGATTGGCGTTTTATCCAAATATACAGATTTTACCCCGTCCACCAAGCCTTGGATTTCACCCTCGGAAATAATTTCAACAATATTGACTAACTGTTTTGAGCGTCCACTTTCTGGCGCTTCAACGGGCGTACGACCGCCACCACCGCCTCCTCCACCCATAATTTACTCCTTATTAAAATCATTGTTACTTATGCAAAGCTACCTTTTCCAAACCCTGTGCGACGGGGTGCTTTATACACCTCCACATCAATCGTGCGCACGCCTTGCGAAATCACCATTGAGCCTGTGAGTATGCGACCGTACGCTAACGGCACCATTCGACCTTGCGCAATCATATTGGCCCGGTTCGAGAATGCTGTGGATTGTTTCTTTTCCGCCTCATTTTGGTTTGACATAGCGGGTTGTTTGGTGAGCATTTGAGCCACCCCACTAATCATTAACCCAAGACCTGCTGAAATTAATGCTTGTCCACCGTAAGCATAGAGTACCGCTCCAACAACAACTAAAACTGCCCCAACAATAGTCTGAAACAGCCCTGCTTTTTTCGACCCTTTCAGCACCGGTGTAATATGCACCGTCATTCCCGCTTTGAGCTTGTAAAACAAGCCTTTTTCAAGATAGCGATTATCAACATATTCACGCCCAATTCGCACGGTAAATAAACCTTGCTGGATAAATTCTCGCAGTTTGGGGATTTGTGATGTCAATGCCTTAATACATTCTGCTGGTGTCTCTGCGTCTAGCTCAAATGCAGTGCCAAACTGTTTAAGGGCACCGTAAAATCTAACGTTGACCATTGCTTAAATCTCCAAATGCTATGTGTATGTTTAAACCAGTAACCATCATATAAATCTCGTTTTGATAAGCGGCGTGGGCTATGGTGCAATACCATTTGTTCGCCAATATAAATCGCAGCGTGATTTGGCACATCTGCACCTACTTGCATTAAAATCACATCGCCAATTCGTACCGCACTTTCGTCATCCAAGGGTTCAAAGCCGTGCTTGCTCATATTGTCGAGGTACAGATTGAAACCATCTTCCCACCAATAATCGTCCCGTTCAAAGTTCGGAAAATCTGCACCCGCCAAATAATAAAAATCTCGAAACAGCGTGTAGCAATCCATTACGCCGTGATTAAACTCACGCCCAAGCAACGGTGGGATTTTGGGGAAGATATAGATTTCATCACCGCACACGAGCCAAAAATCCACGTCTGCCGCCAGTTGGGTTTGGCGGTCTAAAATCGATAGCACGGGTTCACCGCCAGGGTGCGAATGCACAAGTGCGGTGATTTTTCCCTGAGAATTTGCCTGCAAAAAATCTTCAGGCGAAATCTCGAAGTTATTTTCTTTGTCTTCCGCCTGATTTTCGCAAGGCACAAAAACCATTTCCCTACCTCTTAAAACAACAAAACCGCAACATTCGTGCGGCTCTTGGGCTTTGGCGTAAGTTAAAATCGTTTGTTTTAATTGTTCGCTCATCGCGCGCCTCCCAATTTATCTACCGATACGAACCCGCCATAGTTGCAGAGATTGTTACGCAGCTTACAGCCACTAATTAAACCGCTGCACTTGTCTTTATTCTTATCACGGGTGGGTTGGTCTTTTTCATCTGCCACAGGTCCACCTGTGTAGCCGCATTCAGCCGAGCGATAAAGCCAGCCACATTGCACCGTGATTGTGCGGGCGGAAATCAAGGCATTATCTGTTTCGGTCGGTAGTGCTAGGGTAAATACAGCCACATCTCGCTTAAGCGTAGATAACTGCTCAATGACAAAATAACTCAGCACTTCTTGGCTTGGGTCGGCTTGTCGGTTTCCGTCCGCAAAATTTACCGAGTCCAAATACTGCATATAAACTTGGCGACGGCGGACAATACCGCCTAAACACTGGTCAAAGCGTTGCACAAGCCCTGTGATAAAGCCATTAATATTAGCAAGCGTTAATTCTGGGCGGTTGCTTGGTCCTTGACCTGACATCGAAAATCCACTGGCTTTTACGCCAAAGGCTTCATAAGTGTGTCCTTGCCAGACAATAGGTTGCATCATCTCGTTTGTGCCAGCGTAAAACCGAAACAATTCGCCATTCATTCCATCTTTGTCTTTTAGGTTTCGCAAATCGACTTCAAACAGTTCGATCATTGCGTTCTGCTCGAGCTTACTCAGCTCCAGTTTCATTTGGGTAGGGATTTGTTGGGGCATTATGGCACTTCCTTAAATTCACAGCTAAATTCCGTGTAGGTTTTGCCCATTTTTGCGGGCCACTTGCTACACACGACTTTTTTACGACTGTTAGTGAATGGGTCGTGGAAATAAAAAGGCTCGACACCTTTATGCCGAGCCAAAAATTCATCCACTTCCAACCGCACTTTATTTCGCACTTTCACCACCACAGGATAAACCCGCAATAAATTATTGATCGCCCGAGACTGCCGTTGGGTGTAACCATCGCCAAACTCAATCTCATTGACTTTAGGCGAGTTTTCCACGGTAAATTCTGGACGGATGCACCATTTAAAGGTTTCCATTAGCTAAATGCGCCTCCTGCGCGGAAATTGGTTTGAATAACTTGGTTTGCCTCATTACGTGCAATGGTTTTCATCAGCTCAAGGGTGATTTCAAGTTGATCGCCCTTTTGCTTCGTGCTGACCTCGGCCTGCACTGGCTCACCTTGGTTAATCACTTTGACGGTAATATTTTGCGTGCTGTTATTGTCTCGTTGTCCAACCACTGGCACTTTCGGCACCGCTACACCGCCACCATTAGCAAAGCCTCGGCGACCCGCGAAAGCTCCACCATAGTTGAGGTAGTTAAGATAATCTAACCCAATGCGGCTTGTCGCTTCTTTCGTGATGACGTACTCACCTTTATGCACTATGCCAGCGGGGGTATATTTGCCACCTAGTCCTGTAAAACCACCGGTATCAAATCCAACCAAACCACCTTTCCAATGTTCAGGTGGCGCAGTAACGCTGCCACCACTGGAATAGCCAAACGCAGAGGAAATCGCTTTAAACATTGCCATTCGGATTGTCATTTGAACAATATCTTTGATGATTGACCGAGCAAGATCACCAAAATTTGCTTTTCCAGTCATCGCCAATTCCGTTAGTGCGTCTGACATCCCATTAAAGGCGTTTACGGTGATGTTCTCAATATTTTTTGACACATCAGTAACATCAGCCTCAATTGCTTCCCAGCCATTTTTGATACCTTGCATAGGATCATTTTTAGCTTTTTCTTTTTGCTTTTGAAGTTCTGCATTACGTTTTTTTAACTTTTCAATTTCTTCATCAAGTTTCGCAATGTTTTCTTCGGACATTCCAATTTTTAAGCGCGCAGCCTCTATATCAAGTTGGTGTCCATAACGCAGCAATTCTTGTTCTTGACGGGTTTTGCCTAATAACTCAAGCTCAAATTCCATTGCTTTCAATTTTTGCTCATTATTATAAGTAAATTGTGCGATATTAACTGCTTGCTGTGCTTTATCAATTTGTTCCGCCATCGCTTTTAATTTAGCTTGCCCCTCCGTACCAAAATGCTTATATTTTTCTGCATTGGCTGCAATATCTTGAGTGAGTTTATTCACTTCTTGATATTGGCTAGGATCGCCATAAAGTGCAATATCACTCGCATTCGCTTTTAGCTCTGCCAAGCGTTGCTGCATTTGGGTAAGCTGATCGGTGTACTGCTTAACGTAATCAATTTTTGACTTTTTACTTCCGCCCGATCTTCTATTGCTCTCTTTGGCTAACTCCGCACTTACATAGGCATCAACGAACTTATCTTTCGCTTCGCCTTGATAGCCTTTATTTTTTGCTGCTTGCTCCGCATCGTGCTTATACAACGCTTTTCCTTTTAAGCCCGCGCGCACTTTATCCGCAGCTAACTTGTTGAGGTCTTCTTGCAGTTTATCATTGGCATATCCTACAATTTTATCGCCTTGTTGGAATGCCAAAATCCCTTGTCCTGCAAACATTGAAAACAAAGACTGCAATTTATTCTTCGCGTCTTCTGCGGAGATACCCAACTCGTCCAATGATTTGCTAAATAAAAAGGTTTTATCGGTGACATCTGGGGTTTTACTTGAGCCAATGCCCAAAAGTTGATTGTAATGTTCCCGGGTAGCGTTATAGCGTTCATTAGTCGCATCTAAATCCCGCATTGACTGATCTAAATCTGCGTTGAGATCGATTAACTCACCCTGAACTTTTTTCACCTTTTCGGCGTTACTTGCAAATGAATAAAGGGAATCTGCACCATAGTTAAGCATTTCCCCTTTATTGAGTTCCTCAAGTTGTTTCTGTAATTCCGCTGCCTTTTTCTTTTGCTCCTCAATTTTTTTGTTAAATGCCGCTTTGCTTTCTTCAAGGTCTTTCAGTTGTTTTTGCAATGCCGCCGCAGACATTTTTTCTAATGCAGCTTTACTTGCATCAACCGATTGCACATAATCTTTGGCTTTTTGCGTTGCTTCCTCTGTGGCATCTGCGGTAGCGAACCAATACCCCGCAAACGAGGCAACGACGGTAAGTGCGGTTATTCCCAACATAAGCGGATTGGATAAAAATGCCGCTTTCATCATTTGAAGTTCCGCGGTTACTCCCCGCACAACACCGCGGTAAACATTCATCAACGCGCTTGATTTAATTAAGCCCGCTTGATATGCACTTTGTGCGACCGCGTTTTCCATATACGCGACTTTAACGCCTTGCTTTATAGCAATAACCTGTTCTTCTGCCGCTTTTTGCAATTTTGTCATCGCAAGTTCTTGCTGTCGAAGACTCAATATTTGGGAGGTTAACGCCGCACGCTGTTCTTGCGTTGTCGCACTTTTTAAGCGAGCAACCAATAATTCGCGTTCCACCACAATTTGTTGCTTGGCGTAAGCGATATTCTGCACTTCAGCTTGTGCAAGGTTATATTCAGAGCGCGCTTTTTCATAGTTCGCTTGTGTCGTGAGTGATAAGGTTTTCGCCGCCTCACGCTCTACAATTTGTTTTTCTTTTGCAATTTTTAGCGATTTTTGATATTCAGCGAGTTGTTGGATTTTTGGGCGCGCTAAAAAGTATCCTCCCACTAAAGCGAATTGCCCCGCCCTTTCCGCTAACGTATCAAAATTATTCGCAATGGTATTCACCACATCTGCGATGGATTTTGTACTCACCAGCCCTTGATTGAGTTCACCCACCCATTTTTGCGCGGCGTTATTTAAATTAACAAAAGCGCCCGATAAGGTTGTATCATTCGCACTAAATAAACGGTCAATTTCAACCCCCATTTTTTGTAATGCTTTGATGATAACATCAGTGGTTAAAACGCCTTTTTCACCCAACTCTTTTAATGCGCCAACTGGCACACCTAAACCATCGGCGATCGCTTTCGCTAAGGCTGGCGTTTGCGTCATTACCGAAGATAATTCTTGACCATTTAACCGCCCTTTATCTAAAGCTTGGCTAAACTGCAAAAGCCCCGCCTCGGCAGAAGCTGCGCTCACCCCCGATAAGGCAATGGTTTTATTTACCGTTTCCGTTAGGCGAGCCACCTCACTTTGAGCAATCCCAAGCTCTTTTGCGCTGCTTGCAAATTTAGTGTAGACCTGTGCTGTTGCATCCGCAGATTGAAAGGTTTTTGACGAAATATCATAAACTGCCTGAATCGCCTTTGCTTCGCTTACACTATCTTCCGTTACTAACTTAATACGGTTTTTTAATTCAGTATGCGCATCGGCTAATTTAATAATTTGTTGCGCTGCATTTTTTGCTGAACCGCCCAATACTCGAGTAGCGGTTTCAACCAGCTGCCATTTTGTGGAATTATTAATGGAATTAGCGGCTTTTTCGATATTGTTTAAATATTTTGTGGTACGTTCCGAAAAGGTTTTTACACGCTGTTGGGCATTTTCAAAGTTGACCTGTAGCTGTTTTGTGAACTTCTGTGTTTTGTAATCTGAGCTATTTAATGCTTTTTCAAAGTCTAAGGTGTTTAACCCTAGATAAATATTAAGACCACCAAGTGAACCTGACATAAACTTTTCTCCATAAAAAAACCTTGCTATAAGAGCAAGGTTTTATAATCGTATAAAGGGATTTATTTATTTTGTGGGGCTTTAAATCCATTAATTATAGCACTTAAGAAAAAGGCGATAATTAAAGCCCCCCACCAAGGAATGCTAATATCAAAATAAATCATTCCTGCGATAAATAAACCTATTGGTATCAAAAAAAGTAGGGGCAAGATAATCAGCGACCAAGAAAAACGTAGTAATCCCCGAATAAAAAACATTAGATCTGACATATTCCCTCCTAAATTTTATTTTCCAATCTACCAAATCCCCACTGGCAGTCAAGCTATTTCAATAAAGAAAACAATAAACTTTTTCCTGCTAACTTAATCGCCTCAAAGGATAAATTAATCCCCTTGGCTTTAATGGTTTGTTTAATTTTATTCCACGCCGTATCACTTCGGATTTTGTCGAGAAACTCGTGTCCTTGCCACGTTAGCTTATGTTGAGCATCAATTAATTGTGATTGCTTCAACAATTGGTAGTGATATTCCACCACAGCGGGCGGAAAGCCTTTAATGCTCTCACTATCCAACGGCGTATCATCAACCTTTTGTTCAAGTTTTAACAAAATTTTGCGGATAAGCTCCCAATCGCGTTTCATTTGGGGTCTCCTACAACCGCACTTAAACTAAAGTGCGGTTGGTTTTAAGTAAATTTTTAACGCATATTAAACGGTTTATAATACGGGTTTTTAAGCACTTTTTTAATTTCAGCTCTCAAGAAATCCATTACTTTTCCGTACTTTGATTTTGGCATACGGCAAAGCGACGGAAACCCAAAGCGAGCAAAGAGTTTTTGATAAAACTTTTCCGTCATCACGCGTGATTTTTTAGTTAAATAGCGCGAGGCCTCGGATACCCGCAGCCATTCTTCACTGCGAAAACCAATCACATCAGGCGGAAGTGTTACCCGTCGATTTGGTGGTGTTGGCAATCTGACTTCTGCCTGTTGGGCGACCACCGTTTTGAAACTTGGCGATAATATCGTTTTTGTTTTGATCAACGTTTCTCGCGTATCGTCGGTTAAAAACATCTCACACACGCGGATCAGCTCATTAAATTCTGCATTGCGAAATAATTCGCGACAGGATTTAAATTTAGGCAGTGCTTTTTCTGAATAATCTACCGCAAACACTAAGAGATAATAAAGAGTGTTGAGTAACTCACGCTCCATACTAATTATTACGGGTTGAGGTTGCGATCTTTCTGCCTTGCCTTTATTCCAATAATCGTGTAGTGCCTGATAACATTCTCTTTTGTATGTGATAAGACGCTCTCTAATTTCAGGTTTCACTCTGTTTGTATCGATGCCAAATAGCCAGCCGTTGAGATATTGGATTGGGAGGCAAACCATTTCGCGATCCTTCTCATCATTTCCAACTGTGTTTATGATAAACACAGTTGAATTTAAGACATCATCACGTTTAATTCTTTGTAATTGAGAACTCCACGCTAACCCTATATTTTCACAGATAGGGCGCATAGCAACATAATGAGTATTATTTTGTTCAAAAGTGGTTAAGGTACGATTATAAAATGGGATTGTTTGAAGCTGAGTTTTCATTGTTAGATTTCCTTTTGATGGAATATCAACTATTCAGATACTACGAATAGTTGGCGATCGACAGCTCAAAACTAGTCTAACTCTAGCGGACTTATTCCCTTACGGTATTGTATTCGTCGCACTGTCGATCATTGATATTAATTATTGTTTTTGTATCCGGTATGAGAAATAGGAGAAACTCAGATACAAAAAAACCACACATTCGGGGTGATTATCCTAGTTAGATAAAGGCTTTTGAGACCTTTAGATGAAATATAAGATAAAACCCTATTTATTGCAATAGGGTTTTATCAAAAAAAAAAAGATTTATGTAATCTATAATTTGAATTCATATCAGTAAGTATATTCGATAACCCGCTTTAATCCTTTTAACTCTTCAGAGGTAAACTTAAATTCATCATTACATACTCTATACTCTACACTAGATGCAGTGCCGAATTTTTTCATATCCTTATTGGTAAAAACAACATCTATAGACTCAACAACCTGTACGGGATTTCTTTTTACATCAGTACTTATAGTATTCTTTAACGGTTGAATCGGTTTACCGTTAACTAACCAATTTGTTGTATGGCATTTCAAATACTTCCAATCCTTTCCGGTACGAATTAACGATATTAAATTCGCATTTACTTTTTGCCCCTTAAGCACTGACACTGCAAAGAACTTATCTAAAGATACTGAATCATAATAGCTTTTACTCCAATAGGCTTTTTTGTCGCCCGTAAACTTATCTATTTCAGATTTAAACACGGGCGTTTCAATATTTTTAATCATTTCTTGGTGCGCTGCACACCCAGCCAATACCGTACTAATCAATCCAATTAATACTAATTTTTTCATAATTAACTCCTACGTTAAAAAATAGGCGTTAATCATACCAAAATTAAAGGTGTTTTAAAGTGATAGAGATCACATAGAGGTAGAATAATCTACCTCTGTGCTAAAAACATCTCGCTACCATCATCAAAATCTTGGCTATTTTCCACCGCACTTTGATCTGCAAAAAACGGCATAAACTCGGTAAGTTTTGGGCTGTCTTTTTTCGGATCGCTGTTAATCGCCGCCAGTAAGTAGGCAATTTGTGCGGTGCGGTAATCTTCACGCCATAAGCCGAACGGTTGTTCTTGGTAGAATTGTTCATATTCTTGCAAGTGATGTTCTGGCATTGCTTCGATTTCTGATAGCGTTTTACCCAACGCAAGGGATAAGGTTAATTGGAACTTGCGTCGGGCGGTGAGTTTTTTGGGGCTTCCTCACCCTTGATGGCATCAGTTAATTTCTTAAAGATGTCATTATCCAGTTGAGAAAGTGCCTCTAAATCGGCGTTGTTATTCGGATCAAACAGATTTTTCCCTTGCTCATCGCATAAGCGCATTGCTAAAGTTCGGGATAACGCATAAGGATCATAGATTTGCGTCAATTGCTTAGTGAGTTCTTCTTCATTCTCTAAGTTCAATTCAATGCCTTGCTCTTTAGCAATACGCATTAAACGATGCTGTTGACCGTAAATTTGCTCATTCACTTCACCCACGGTTAATTCGCGAATAAAATAGTCTGCACCGTCAATCTCAATTTTTTTGAGTTTAGGCTTGGTGGCCAATAATAAATCTCTTGTACCTTTCATTTGTTGATTTCCTTAAAATGTTTATAAAAAAACACCGCACTTTTTATCGTGCGGTGAGTTGGTTATGCGACTGGCAATAAATAATCACGTTTAGATGGTTTAATGGTGACGCCTGACTCAAACTTGCCTTTGACTTCACCACTGATATTGGTGCTAGTTTGAATAAAGCCAGAACCGTAAAGCGATCCCTGATTATTTTTGAACACTATCAAATAGGGGAACGTTTCTTTACCGTAGAACTTCTTGCGCAAATCCGCTTGCATTGCGGTAGCGGGCGCCCAGAAGAAAGTCAGTTTTACGTTACCAAACTCAATATCGCCCGGTTCGGTTTCGGTGCCTTCGCTGCACATCGTGGTAACATCTTCTTCCGAAAGCGTGTCGCCGTCTTTTTCAATGTTTTTGATGGCACAGAAGTTATTTGACCAAATTACCCGCGCCACTTTGGCATTGGTAAACACGGTTGGTTTGTCTTGATCTGCCCAATTCACCTCATCAGCAAAAATGATGTCATTGGTTTGAACATCTTTAACAGGGTAGTAACCGTCTAACGAGCCAAGCCCGGTAATGCGGAGCAAATCCCCTTTTTTGTAACCGCTATTGGCGACGGTGATTTTGGCATTAGGCGTGATTTCGCACGCGGTGATATTTTTTTCCGCTTCAACACCCTTGCCGATATAAAATTTTGTCCCCTGAAATGGGGTGGTTTGTGTGGCCATAGTTATTCTCCATAAGCTATTTGATACATCACTACACGACGGTGTAGTTTTGTATCGGGTTCATAATCACTAAAATCCGAAATGCGTTCGGCAAAATCAAATTCATCTTCTACCGCTTCAAACAATGCTTCGCGCAAGTTAAAGATGTCATCAACTTGATTGCTGTAAATGTCGATTTGCACTTGGTAATCATCTAAATCCCCATCTTCTAGGGCAGAATTTGGGGTGATGGTGGGGAATTGATACACAATGACAGGATAGGTCGTATTGGTATCAGGGATCACTTCATAAAAACAACGCCCTGCAACCAAAGGCGACAGGGCGTTAAATAAGTCGTGCTGGATCATTTGTTTCCTTCCCTTAAGATTTCCTCTCGTAAGGTAGTAATAATGGCATTAGCGGCTTGGTCTTTCGTTTGCTCAAACGCGGTGCGCAAGAAAGGGCGCGCCGGCATTTTAGAGGTGCCGAACTCAACAAATCGCCAATAATACGGATCGTTAGGGTTATATGCCCCGCCTTTCTGTGTTTTGGCCTTGAATTTTTCGATTTGCTTACCCGAAAGCTTTTTTACACCAATATAGGTGTTGGTTCTGCCATTTCGCCCAATTTTGGTTTTGGATTGAATGGCTTTTTTTAACGTGCCTGCACGCCGGTGCGACACTTTCTCTTTCAAGGTTGGCGCATTATTGCGTGCTTTGTCGCGCACAATCGCCCCACCTTTGCGCATTGCTTTAACGGCAATACGGTTGGCTGCTTTTCGGCCGAGTTCTTTCATTGCTGCCGACAACGCCCTTAATCCTTCCACTTTTACGCTGTTAGCCATTGACGTTTTCCTTACACAGTAATTGCAATGCGGTGCTTCGTCCTTGGTAATTCAGCACTTCAACAATCTCAAAATGCCGTTCGCCAAAAACGACCCGCATTGTAGGTGTAATACCTGCCCGATAACGTAACCAAATTTGCACCGTGACTTCGGACTGCACCTGTTGAGCAGAAAAATATTCTTTCCCCGTTAAGGGTTTGACTTCTGCCCAAACTTGAGCGACATCGCGCCACTGCGTAACCAACGCCCCGTAATCGTTTTGGCTGTTGATTTGCTGCTGTATCTTGATACGATGCCGCAGTTTACCAATTTGCATTTACACCCCCATTAATCGGTAAGGCTGGATCAACCGCCAAACGCCTTGCTCAATTTCTTTGGTGATAGCTCCTACGACAACGCTTTCTCGGTGTTCATACCAATGGGCAATGGTCATTAGCATTGCCTGTTTAATCGCCGCATTCGCCACAAGCCCCATTGATTCCTCTTCGGGTACGCTATTTAGATAGAGTTTGCGCCCGAGTTGGCTTTCAAGATAGGATTGGGCAGCGGTTTCATACTGAGTTAAGAGCGTGTCTTCTTCATTATGATCGATACGGCAATGTTGTTTGATAAGCTCAAGCGAGATAAGCATTGGTAAAAATCTCCAAAAAAAGCACCGCACTTGAGTTGTGCGGTGTTAAGGGTTATTTCGTTTTCGCGGCAAGTGTGCCTTTGATAAAGGCCTCTGGGCGATACACCGCGAGGGCTAAGCGTTCTTCCGCCAAAATGGTCACTAAGTTGCGCACAAAGTCATCTTCATTTTCCGTTGCAATAGCGATGGCGGAAGCCTGACGGTCAAACACCTGCGCGCCAAGGCTAAATGCCCCTGTCAAGAAAGTGCCAGCGGTCATTGCTTGCGTTTGCACCACTGGTAAGCCCCATAAGGTTGGCTGTGCGGTACCTTGTGGATTACCGATAATGTTACGCCCCATACCATCTTTCTCCAACTCAATTTTCGTCCAATCGATTGGGTTAAGCACATAGCCTGTGGCTGGATATTCTGCAATTAAGGCTTGTAATTGTGCTAATCGCAGTTGATCAATGATGGTGTAGGTCGCCAATTTTGCGGGATCTGCAAACGCAGTAGCTTGCGGTAAAATCCCGTGTAACGCACCACTTGATCCATCTCCGTTTAAGAGTTGACGATCTTCAAACAGTTTCAAGCCGTAAATTAAGCGACCGTTGATGTAGCTTTGTAACATTGGCGCATCATCTAAAATTTGGCGGGAGGCTTTCATATAATGGGCAATGGTTTTTACACCAAGCGTTACTTCATCAAATTTAATATCCGATTGGGCTTTTTTATCTCCCTCATTCACTTGATAGGCCGCACCATTGGTAAAGCCCGTTTCACGAATGTAGGTGATAGAATTACTTTGGGTGGTGCCTTTTGCTAGCAAGTCGCGAATGGTTAATGCCTGATCTGGTGGAGTTAACACACCCGGTAATTTATGTTCAGGGATTAATGCACCCGCCGCCCCCGCTGTATTCGTTGTGGCACTGGTAATAGTGGCTTTTACGGATAAATGGGCGGAATTGCCTTTGCGTGGATCTTGCATAAATTTTTGGAAACTGTCTGATTCCATTAACTGTTCCACTAAGGATTTTTCAGCGGTCTCATTGGCTCCCCCACGACGAGCGGCTTTTTGCTCTAACTCATCTAATCGGCTTTTTGCTTCATTCATTGAGGTTAAGGCTTCATCCACTTGCGCTTTTAAGCCCTCTAAGCCTTTTTCATTGTTCGCCATTTTACCTTGTAGTTCTTCACCTAACCCTTTTACTTGGTCGGTAGCTTTTTTAAACTCGCTGGCGAGCTGTTCAAGATTTTTTTCTGTTTCTGACATATTAATGTTCTCCCGTAATGGATTTAAGAATGGTTAATGCGTTGCTAAGTGATTTTTCTTCAGGCTCGCCCTGAATGAGTTTTTTCAAGCCGTAGCTAGCAACGGTTACAGCTTGTTTTTGTGAAAACCCCAAATCTCTTAGGGCTTTCTCAAATTCAGCAAGAGTAGGCAATCTGCCTTTTTCTAACACAGATTTCACTTTTTCCACGCGACTTGCTTCATTAGCGGGAAAAGTAACTACCGAGATTTCTCTTAATTCAATGGCAAGTAATTCTGTGGAGTCCTCTTTTTCATCATAGGTCCACTTATTCACCCGATAGCCAATAGAAAGCCCATCAATGGCTCCCGCCATCATTAAAGCGTGTACCTCCTTGGCTTTTGCCACTTCATTGATCAGTAGCCGTCCTTCACCGTATAAGCCTTTCTCATCTTCTTTAAGCTGTGTCCATACGCCGATAGGCTGATTGCGGTCGTGGTTCCATAATACCGGCGGCATTTTGCCTTGCTCTTTCCACATCTTGATGGAGTCTAAAAATGCCCCTTTGCGTACGATCTCATCGTAGGCATCTTTCACATCAAACACGTTACAATAGCCCGAAAAAAAGCCATCTTCTTTGATGGCTTCGGCTTTAAATAAGAGATCTTTAGTTCGGTTTGTCATTGGTCATATCCTTTCCGATTTTATCAATCGCGGTCAAATTAAGTTGTACGGTCAGTTGATCTGCCCCCTCTACCGCAGGGAGATTTTCTAATGCCCGCACTTCATTTCGGGTCATTACGCCATTTTGCAAAAGTGCGGTGTAAAAACTCGCTCTTCCCGCACTATCCGCTCGCAATAACCCTTCTACACTAAAAATAGGGTAAATTTTTGACCGCTCTTCAGGTTTCAGCAATTTGCGTGTAATGGTTTGTTCAATCCGTTTTAGCATTGGATTGAGTGAGTAAGTGAGGAAATTTTGCGTAATTTGCTCTGCACTTGATGCCCAAGATGACGATTTATCCGTGCTATAAATTAATTGAGGCGGTACGCCAAAGGCACGGCAAATTTCCTCAATCCCAAAATAGCGGCTTTCCAATAATTGAGCGTCTTGAGGGTTGATCCAACTGCCCGACATATTGGCGGGTTCCATTCCCGCTTCAAGCACCATCCACTTGCCCGCGTTTTCAGGCTTGCCAAATTCGCTTAGCCCCTCTCGCACGCGCTTGCGTTGTTCATCGGATAAAATCCGCTCACCCGTTTTCAGAAAACCACCCGCCTTTAAATTATTGTTAAAGGCTTTGGCGGCGGCATTATTCGCAGCAGTTTGCAAGCCCATTACTTGTGCTTGGTAGCGAATGGGGGATAACCCAATTAAACCATCAAGGGTAAAACCTCTAAAGTGCAAAATATCCCGTTCGGCGTAATTGCCCCCGTCCACGTTATTTTTGGTGTAAATGTAGCGGATTTCGCCGTTATCACTGCGTTGCACCTGCATATACTGTGGATCAAGAATATCCAATGCAACCACGCGCCCACCAATCCGATTTATGCGGCAATAGGCGTTGCCCCATAAATCAAGGTTAGCAATCACCGCTTCCCAAAACTCACTGGCACACATATCCGCATTCGGCGTATCGTGAACAATTTTATAAAGAGGGTGATCGCGAGCGATTTGCCGTTGCTCATTTTTAAGGTGGAAAGGCAGTGAAGCAATGGTTTGACTGCGTAACCGCACACAAGCCCAGACCGCACTTAATTTCAGCGCAGTTTCCCCATTTACGGTTTCGCCCGCACCACTTGTTTCACTCACAAAAGGTTCCACCGTGCTGCCTTTATCAAGGCGTTTTCCGCCTGAAAACCAGCGTTGGTAAAAACGGCTCCACCAGTTTTTATCATTTAGTGTACTCATCCGATAATCATATCCTGTAAAAATGCATCAATATTCAATGGCGTTTCCGCACTTTCTGCTATGCCTAGCGCCATGGCAAGTGCGACCATTCCGTCAATTCGTCCTGTTGCTTTGTGTTTTTCAAATTTTCGGTTGCCGGCTGGATCTTTGGTAATGACTGCATTTGCCGCACACATCGTTAAAACAGGGTGCATACCGTGGCGCAGTTGCCCATTAAGCAATTGGCTTTCTAACGTATCAATTGCTGGCGACATATCCTTAAATCCTTGACCAAAAGGCACTAGGGGCAACGTAATGCCCTGTGTGTCCATTTCTTTTTTGAAAATATCCATTCGCCATCGGTCAAACGCAATTGAGGAAATATCAAAATCACTTAAGATGTCGGCAATATCCCGTACAACGTGAGCATAATCCACGGAGGCACCGGGTGTTGTGCGGATAAAACCTTGTTTTGCCCACACATCATAAGGGCTTCGATCGCGCTTTGCGCGGTCAATCAAACCTTGTTCCGGCGTCCAAAAATAACTATAAACATTGGTTTTGCCGCTTGGATCTTTGGCAACCAGCACCAGCGAGGTTAAGTCTGTTCGGGCGGATAAATCTAAACCGCCATACACACTTAATCCCGTCGGTGGCTGTCCCACTTCGCCATTGGCTTTCCAAACATCTTGCGTAACAAACGTGGATACCGTGCTAACCCGCTGGTTGAGATTCAAATTGCGGAACGTATTTTCAAAACTTGGCATTCGGTTAGCTTTGTCTGCCAATTTTTTGATGTCTTCCTCACTGCGGAACACACCTAACGCAGGATTGGCTTGTTTCCACGCTTTCGGATCAGTAATTTTTAAGTCTTTATCCGCGCTGTAAACGTGGCAAACCGTATGTGGATCGCCGCTGTTGATTGCGTCATCAATCCAAATGGAAAGCAAATCTGCATCGTTTGCCGCTTGTGTGCTGATGGTGAGCAATAATGGGCTTTTATGTGCGCCTTGTGCGGTCGTAATCGCATCAACAAAAGCCGATTGACTCCCTTGCACTTGTCCAACTTCATCTAAAATTGCCAGTACTGGCGATAAACCTTGTGCGGTTTTACCATCTGCGGCTAAGGCTTTGTATTCAACATTCATTGGCCGCCCAACCAGCCGCTTACCACTTGGCTTAATATCAACAAGGGTAGTCAGTTTAGGGTTAAGTTGGATCATTTTTACCGCGAGGTTAAATACGAGAGCGGCCTGTTCACGACTTAAGGCTCCGCTGACAATTTGGCTATTTAAGATGGCAACAGGTCCCACTAAATGTGCCAGCAATAAACACGCAATAAGTGCCGTTTTTCCATTTTTACGCCCAATCGACAAAATACCGTGTGTGGTCCCCTGTGGATTGTCATAAACGTCAAAAATAAAGCGTTTTTGGAAATCCTCTAATTTAATCGGGCTTCCTACTAACGCCCCTTCGGGGACAAAACAATATTTTTCAATAAAGGCAATGACTTTTTCTGCCGTCGTCATCAGTTAAACACCCTGGCAATTAAGCCGTCATCATCATTAATCGCATTCCGTGCCTCTTGATAAAGCTGATTGGTCTTCACTTGATCACGACTTTCCCCATTTGTGGCGCGACTGTGAATTTGCAAACTTCGGCACATTTGGATTTCACGCTTGTACAGATCTTCGATCACATAGTGCAGCGGGTGCATTTTCATTGTGCCGGTGTCTGTTTTTACCCAGCGTCGATGATTTTGTAACTCGTGTTCATAATCATCAATTTCTACATAGAGTTTTGCGAGTTTTACCGCCCGTTCTTGATCGATCGGCGTCCAACTGTCTAAGGCTCGGCTATTGATAATACTGTTCCAATAGCGCGTTTCTAATTTTGTTAATTTTTGTGGTGGTGATAGCTTGGTTTGTGCCGCTTTGGTGGCTAACACTTTTGCAGTGGTGCTATCACTACGCAATTTGCGTCCACTCATAAAATCACCTCCTAAAGCTATAAAAAAGGGTAGAAAAACTGTAATAGCGATCACGCAGAGTTCCCCCAGCGGTAGCCCAAGCCATTTGCCCGAACTTTTTACCCGCCCTCCCCCTTATTGAATGGGTGGTCTGGGTCAATAGGAAATCCACTTGCATCACAGCCTATATGATTAAGTTTTTTAATTTCAGCTTTTTGTTTTGCGCTGTCGTGATGTAACTTACAAAGCGATTGCAAATTATCTGGGTCAAAGAATAAATCTAGATTGCCCTTGTGGGGGGTAATGTGGTCCACTACCGTAGCGGGGGTAAGTTTGCCCGCTTGAGAACAGAAAACGCATAAGGGGTGTTTTGCTAATTGGTCTAAGCGTAGTTGCTTCCACGCCTTACGATGATAAAGATGATGCCAACTAGCCCTACTCATTTATGTAACTCCACTTGCCAGTCTCTAATCTTATCAATCCGATTAAGACACATATCACGCTCACGTTTGAGTATCACGGCATACTGTGTTACATCGCCATAAGTGCGCCCCTTAAATGCCGTCTTATCCAAATGCCCTAATAGTACAGGCGGAATGCTCGGGCAATGTGTTGTCTCAATCTGACTGCTGCAAGAACTCAATAACATTACGAGGAGCAGCAGCATTATGAGCGTCCACATTTTTAACCTGCGCTTGAATTGTGCGAATAACATTATCGGATTGCTCCCTGATTTTGCTTTCTGATGTAGTAATATCTTGGGTAAGTTGATAATTGCCTTTTGCCTCTGCTTTAAGGCTTGCGATAGTTTGGCTTTGCGTGGTGATGGTTTGGGCTTGCATTTGATTTTTGGCTTTCAAACTACTAATCATCTGCGACTGATGACCTACCCAACCACACAAGCCCAATATCAAACAAAGTGCGGTGAGATTTAGCCACGTTTTAAACTGGTTAAACATAATGCTTTCTCTTTTTCGCGGCGAGTTACTAATCCTTTCAATACCTTTCCGTTTGAATATTTCCAGCGGGGAAACTGCTCACACACAGCTTGAATATCGCCTTGTTTTGCGTAACGATAAATCGTAGAGGTTTTGAGTTTGCCACAGCCTACATTAAAGGTGAGTGAGGTTAATGCCTCAAATGCACCTTGCGGTAGAGCTTTGCCGTTGGCATAACGGTTGACGCACTGTTCCGCCGTTTGAATATCTTTGGCCCAGCGGTCGGCAATCTCTTTATCAGAGTACACCTTGCCGAAAGTAATATCGCCCGTTGACCCGATCCCTACCGTCCACACGTCCGCGGGGCACTTATACGGCTCACGCATACAGTTTTCAGCTTCACCGATTAATGCCATTCCCTTTTCAGTGGTGCGGATTTCATCTGAATAATTAAACATTACCAAACCAATGATTGCTACAACAGAACAGCCCGCAATTTTCTTGAAATGTTTCATTTAATATCTAGCCCTTTCCTCAATCTCGCCACAGTGAGCTGATGGATTTCTTCCTTACGTTCTTCATCACGCTTTCTCGCCCGCCAATCACAAATACGTTGATATAAATTAGCAAGTGCGGTAACAATACCGATGGCGAGGCTCAACATCATTAAATTTTGTTGATCGCCAAGCCAAGCTAAAAAGCCGCCAAAGCCTGACCAAAGATAGCTTTGTGTTCCCATATCTTTCATAATTTTCATACTCCGCCTCCTGTTTTCGAGGCAATAAAAAACCCCGACTGGCATAACCAATCAGGGTTCTATAAATTCTTACTCTGTTCTTTAGTTGCGCTTTCCGCAAGATACGGGAGAAATATACCTTAGCTGCTTAGCAGTTGTCAAATTTTTTTTTAACGTCTGCATAAAAAACCGTAAATAAAATGTTCGGCTGCCGTAAAGACTTTTTCGACATAGTGGCGCGAGCGATTAATTTTTTTCGCAATTGTTGCTTGAGACAACTGATCGATGTAAAAAGATTTGATCATCTCATAACCCAGTATATCAATTTTTTTTAATTCACATACCGCACATTCTACCGCTAGGATTTCTTCCTCTATCAAAGTTATAGATCTTGATGGGTCTTGTTCAGCACCTTCAATCCCTAATGCGTGTCTGGGGTAATCTACACCGAGATCAAATTCTCTCGACCATAACCCCCAATCATCTAACCGTAATTTAAATTCTTCTTTCGTCATTTTTTTTCTCTCCTATGGGTGGCGCTCATTTTTTAACCGCGCCACCTTGATAAAGCCTTATTCTTACTGGGTTTGTCATTATTTTTATGCCGAAAAGGTGGCGGTGGCACTACCCTCAAAAACTTTATATATAAAAATTACGTTAATACATTATGGTTCTACCATTACCACAATATATTTTTCATTTTTTAAATATCTTTTTTTACTGCCACCCTGCCACCTTTTACTATTTTTAGCTCTAATATATTGATTTATAATTATTTTTTAAGGTGGCGCTCATTTTTTAATCGAGCCACCCTTGAATAGCTAACATATTGATTTCATTAACATTGGCGGGTGGCACTTCAAGCTAGACTTTCAAAGTCCGCCACCGCATTTTCCGCCATCTCTAACTGCTCGCGAATGTAGCATAGATCGCTCAAATCGACAGAATTATCCAAAATCCAAGGACGTAGCTTTTTACCTTTAAATTTTAGCGTTGCTTGAAGGCTTATATGCTCTTGCAATAACTTTCTTAACGCCATTTGATCAACCGTCAAATCCTCATTATTTTCGGTTAAATACCGCATAATCTGTGCGATAGTCATAGCTTTAGCGGGCGGCTGGCTCAAGAAGTCGAGGAAAGCCACTTCTAAATCTGAACGGTTAAAATCAATCATTTTACGGCGTGCTGGCGTATCAAAGGAATGTGTCCAACGGTAATCTGATAAATCCAACGACACCAAATAGCTATAAACTTCGGCGATAAATTGCTTGTCATTAAGTAAGCTATAAAGGTGGTCGTAATAGGCTTTTTCTTTTGCGTGATCAGGCCCACCAAATACATTAATTCTTCGGTCTTCCTCCTTCAGCACTAGGGCATCCGTATGGTTGGTCATAAAAAAGAAATTGGTATAAACGGGCATTGTTTTCTTCGCGCCGTATTTTAAGTTGATCTCTAAGTCATTTTCAGTCAAAGTATCGCGCACTTTATCGCTTACGGCGAATCGTTCGCTACGCTCTTTGACCTCTTCGACACTGCACAGAATTGAACGGTGCATAAAGTTATTAAATTGACCGTCCACCAACTCGTGCATTTTGCACTTTGTGCAATTCCATTTGCCTAGCAAGTGCTGTAATAACTCAACGACCCAACCACGCCCCGTACCGTGTGGGGTAGAAACCAACATATTCGTGACTTTATTACGTCGTTCAGGGCGTTGGCGAAGCGAAGCCATCCACTGAATAAAGTGCTTACGCTCCTCCTCTCGCGGAATGAGGTATGCCATATGATGGAGAAAGTGCGGTAGTTTTTCCTGTGATTCTACAAAAGGAATTTCGGGAAAATGAAACTCGTTAAGATAGCGTGAACCGTCCTTATCCTCAATGATAAACTCACGTCCGGGCAAATATACCGCACTAAGCACAGATTGACGTTTAGGGTGGCGTAACCATTCTTTCCAAACAGGCACTTCGACGGGTTTCTTGCCATCTTGTTTAAAAATGGTAATATTTGCAGTAAAATTTTTGAACTCGCTAAATTTAGGCGCGTAGTTATGACGGTCGCTATCTAGGTCATAGACACGATCGTTTTCAGCCATATAAATATAGCGTCGTACAAACTCAGCCACCTTATCGTCGGGGGTGGCTTTATCATTGGCTTTTAAGGGTTCAAACATACCCTCGTAGTATCCAATCGCGTCAAGAAAATCGCTATCAGTACGATGCGCACAATGTGCGTGCTGGCATTTAAAATGCCCTTGCTCAAATCCTCCAGTATCTGCGGGGAAATAAGCGGTTGCCGTCTCGTTTGAACTCTCACCCGAATGATCATCTTCAAAAGGGCAACGGATGAAGCGTTCACCACGCTTTCCGATGCTAAAAACTTGCCATTTTTTATCAAGGAAATTAGCGACATCATCAGAAGAATGCGCATTACCTTGCGTTAGATCACGCGTGCGACTTAAATTTTGCGATTTGCTATCCACCACATCCATAACCAAAGGCAACGATTCCCATAGAGTTTCAAACTCTGCTGCGCTAATTACAGGGATTTCGGTTGGTAAACCCCCTTCCCATTCATAACGGACGCCACTTGGGTGAGTACCAATGGCGACAAATTGCTGCCCTTTTCCTAAAAATTCGATCAATCCGCCTTCGGTTAAACGAAGGATACGTTTTGGTAGCTGCGCATTTTCAATTCCGATCAAAAATAAGCATTTTTTAGAATTTGCACGGAAACGTTTTGGCGGTATTTTTCCAAAATATTGATGTAAAGTATTTGCCACAAAATTTACAATTTCTTCGTTTTCGCAATCAATATCTAAACCATAAATATAGATTTGCGAATTTTCTTCAGACATTCGCGTAATATCGTCAGACATTCGCGTAATTGATGTATTTTTAACCTTTTTTGACATTCGCGTCGTTGTTACGCGAATGTCAAATTTGCTTATTTTTTCACCGTTTACGCGAATGTCTAGTTCGTTTTTTAAACAATTACCAGAATGTTTTTGTGTTCTGACCAGAATGTTCCCTGTCCGTATGCAAACACCTAAGCGATCATCTTTTTTCCATTGGTTAATCTTTTCAGGAGTAATCTGTCTATTGGTCCAATTGGATAACCCCGCTATCATATCTTCATTATTAATGACAGAAGGTAATTTCCCTTTTTCTTTTATCCGACTACGAGGGGATAATCCCACATTAGGATCTGACACAACGGGTAGCAAATCCGCCCCAAGCCCTAGATTCGTAAAATGTTCCCAATCTGTAGGTAACGCGCCATAAATTATTTTTTTCATCACATCACCTATTTTCTTAATACGGACCAATCAATATCGGGGCGCAGTTCTTCACAGGTAACCTGCCCGTTAGTTAATTTTTCGATTTCAGGGCAACGCTCGGCGGGAACACCTGATTTTTGCCACTTAGACACCGCCCAAGGACGGATATTAAAATGCTTTGCTAATGCGGATTGCCCACCGACAATCTGAAATACTTTTTGAATGGCTAACATAAAAATTTCCTTTTTGGTCTTTCAATTCTACTTGCAGTAGATATTCTAATACTTATAATAGAGTTGATACAAGTTTTTTTTAACCGTAAAATCTACCTAAGGTAGAAAGGAGCATAAAATGACAGAAGCAACATTGAGCAGCCGCTTAAAAGCTCTAATGGATAAAAAAAATGTATCTATCCAAGATTTAAGTAATGCGATTGGCGTAACCTATGAAATGGCAAGACGCTATACGCTAGGTACAGCTGAACCGAGAATAAATAAACTAGAAATCATCGCAGAGTATTTAGGAACAAGCCCAGCTTGGTTGCAATTTGGGGTAAATGATTCAGCGATAAAAGGATCAACCTTAAACGGGGACGAACTTAAAGAGTTAAAACCTAAAAGTGAATTAATCAAAAGAGCCCCCATCCGAGGATACGCGCAGTTAGGCCGTGAGGGTTATTGGGAAGATATGAGCTATCCCGTCGGTATAGGAGATGGTTATATAAATTGGATGAGTTATGATCCAGACGTTTATGCATTAAAATGCCAAGGGACCTCAATGCAACCCCGAATAAAACACGGTGAATATGCGATTTTAGAGCCTAATCACAGAGTCATTAACGGCGATGAGGTCTTAATTGTTACAGCCGATCAGCAGGTGATGGTAAAAGTTTATGCGTATGAAAGAGACGGTTTAGTACGTCTCGAATCGATTAATGAGGATTTTGCCCCAATTGATATTCTCCGATCTGATATTGAAAAAATGCACTATCTTGCAGGGATCGCTAAAAGTAGTTTAGTTTTTGATTATTAATTGAAAGACTTTTTACACACTAAGACCGCTCAATAGAGCGGTTTTTTTTATTCTTAAAATTTTTTTTATAAAAAAAGAGAAAATAAAATGCCTAATAAATCAATAAAATACAACTTTTTGTAGCAAAAAATCAAAAAATATCACAACCAAAGGTTGACATAAAAATCTACTTTAGGTAGCATTAACACATCCAAACAAGGAACAGCTCTTTAACAATTAGATTCACACCCTTTAAGCTCAATGAGTACGCGACTGTGTGCGTGGGTGGCTGAGGTAAACACAATTTCGTGGTTGCGTGGCGCAATTGGCAGACGCACTAGATTTAGGCTCTAGCAGTTGAAGGTTCGACTCCTTTCGCAACCACCATTACATTGACCGATTCGTAGAAGTCGCTCAATGTAATGAGAACAAGGAGAAACACTTATGACTAAAATCATCATTCAACGCAGTGTGAAAAAGTATTGCGAGTCTGATAAAGTGAGACAGTTAGGTAAAGCGGGACGACGCGAACGGATGTTTGAAGTTTCCCGCAGAGTAAATACCCAGCTTGATTTTACGCCTAAACTTAGCCGAGTAGATCGTGCAACAAACTTTAATAATGCGCGAAAAATCGTTCTGCAAGAAGAACCGCCAAAAAAACGTTATCATCAATCCGCAATTCTCACCGCGAATGCAAAACAAAAACGTGTTTGTGGTCATCGAGATTTAATTTAATCATATTCAATGACAGCCCGCCAAGTGCGGGCTTTTTTATACCTAAAATTTATGTTTAGCAATGAAGAACTGATCCAAATCGCCCTACTTTATAGCTTAGGCGTCTTAGTTTATATCCTTTTATCTATTAGGAGAACATCGTATGTTAGAACAAGCCATCCAAGAAAATACCGCGGCGGTAAATAAGCTCTGTGAGTTGTTTACTGCCTTTTTATCGACTTCACAAACTGCCTCAAAACAAGTTACAGAAGCCGATACAGAAGCTGAAACAATCCAAGTCGAGCCTGAAACGGTCATTGGGGTAAACGAAAATGTAGTGCCACAAATTCCCGAGGAACCTCAAATCGATTTTGTAGCGTTACGCAAGCAAGTATCTAAAGCCACCATTGAGTTGGCAAAAATTAACCGTGATAGGGTGAAGAACCTGTTAACTCAGTATGGTGCCGAAAATGTGAAAGGATTAAAAGATACCGCCCTATTAGCTTATCAAGATGCCCTAAATCAGCTACAACAAGAGGTAACAAATGCCAACTAATCACGCCTTACTCTCACCAAGTGCGGCGCATCGATGGCTACATTGCCACGGGTCCTTATGGCTGGAATCGCAATTTGAAAATAAAGAGAGCCCCGAGGCCCTAGAGGGCACTACGGCGCACGCCTTAGCGGAAACCTGTTTGCGCAATCAATCTTCGCCAAGCCAGTACCTAGGTATGCAATTAGAAGACGGATTGATGGCGGTCGATGCCGAAATGGTCGAAAATGTCGAACGCTATATTGCGGAGGTACGGGAAGCGGCACTTAGTGGATTACTTTTTATAGAAGAAAAAGTGGATATTTCCCCCTATTTAGATCAACCTGACACCTTCGGCACGGTAGATGCGCTAATTATCACCGAAGATGAAATCCAGATACACGATCTGAAATATGGAAAAGGCGTAAAGGTTGACGCTGAAAATAACGATCAATTACAGCTTTATGCCTTAGGCGCTTATGCGCTTTATCAATTTGCTTTTGATATTAAGCAAGTGCGAATGGTTATCCACCAAGTCCGATTAAATACCGTATCAGAATGGATTATCCCGATTGAACAGCTACTCGAATTTGGCGAGCAAGCTAAGCAATCTGCGCAAGAAGTTATGCGTATCTATCAATCAGGTATCGTAACAGAAAGTGATTTTACGCCAACCGAAAAAGCGTGCAAATTCTGCCGAGCGAAAGCACATTGTAAGCCCTTAGCACAATTTGTCGCAAACACGATAGCCAATGATTTTGTCAATCTCGATACGGAAATTGATCTACAACCGGCGGTAAATCATCTTGCTTTTTGCGATACGCAGCATCTTGCGCACTTACTCCCTCAACTAGATTTGATTGACAGCTTTACGAAAGCGGTACGCACGCGTGCCACCTGTGAATTAATGCAAGGCAATCAAATCCCTGGCTACAAATTAGTTGCGGGTAAAAAAGGGGCTAGAAGCTGGACCGATGAAGCCGAAGCAGAAAAACGCTTGAAAAGCCTCAAATTTAAAGTGAGTGAGATGTATAACAAAAAATTAATCTCGCCTACTCAGGCCGAAAAGCTCCTTAAGACTCAATCCCCGTTACGCTGGGAACAATTGCAAAGTGTGGTCGAACAAAAGCAAGGATCACCCGCCGTTGTCCCCGTGTCGGATAAACGCCCTGCGCTTATCATAGATTGCGTAGAGGATGATTTTGATAACCTCGATAAATCTTAAACAACAAAAGGAAAACAAAAATGAAAGTAAAACTAAAAAATGTTCGTCTAGCCTTCCCACAATTGTTTGTGCCAAAAGCGATTAATGGTGAGGGAGAACCGCGATTTAGTGCCTCGTTCTTGCTCGAAAAAGGTTCTGAAAATATCAAAGCCCTTGAAAATGCCATTGAACAGGCTGCACAAGAAAAATGGGGCGCAAAAACGGCTGCGATTATGACATCGATCAAAGCCAAAAATCATCTCTGTTTACGAGACGGTGCGGAGAAAGCGGAATATGAAGGCTTCGACGGGAAAATGTATGTGTCGGCAAGTAATAAAGGGAAACCAAAAGTCTTTGATCGCGATGGCGCAACAGAATTGGCACAACAGGACGGTAAACCTTATGGGGGCTGTTATGTGAATGCGGTTATCGACATTTGGGCACAAGATAATAACTTCGGTAAGCGTATCAATGCCTCATTAATGGGCTTGCAATTCGTACGAGATGGTGATGCCTTTGCTGGAGGTGGCGTTGCAAGTGCCGATGACTTTGACGACCTGGGCGTAGCGGAAGTCGAAGACTTAGGTTAAAACCAATCCCAAACAGACCGCACTTTATCAAAAAAATGAAGTGCGGTTTTCTTTTTTAACCCTCAATACAAAGGATAAAAATATGAAAACAAATCTTAACGAATTTTTCGACGAACTCGATGCTGGCGTTTTCGCTAACAAAGTCGCACAAGCACTTTCTGATGTTGCTTTAGGGGTGATCAACCACGATAAGCAAGGTGAGGTCAGTATCAAGTTTTCGCTAAAACGTATGGACAGCGATAACCCTCAAGTCCAAATCTCCCATAAGGTCACTTATACCAAACCAACAAAACGCGGTAAATCTTCGGAAGAGGACACCACGGCGACACCAATGTATGTGCATAAAGGTGGCGCACTTTCCGTTAGTCCTGAACGCCCAGAAAAAGAGGGGCAAGTATTAAAGTTCGTGGATGCTAAGGTCGCGTAGACTTAGCAAAAGCCATTATTCAATTAAATAAATTTACTTAATTAAGAAGGAAAACATATTATGAGTACAAATCAAATTCAAGATATTGTAAAACTTGGTTTATCTAGCGTACGAGTGGATAACACCGCACATCCAATTGCGATTTTGCCAGAGGATATGACCATTCATAACCTCGAAGAATTTAATGATACACGGGCCTATTTCCGCGCACGATTTGAGACCACAAGTTTTAACGCCGTAGTCGAGTATGCTAAGGCCAATACGCAAGATGATGCTCAAGCGTTTATTGATGAACGTCGAATGACTGCAGAAATTGTGTTTGATATGGGGAATGTCCAGCACCCTAAACACGCTCGACACCGCGCAAAATTGGATATGGTAAAAACTGCGGCGTTTAAAGCATTATGCGAGTTTGAAGGGGTTAAACATAGCCAGAAAAACTTTGCGGAGTGGCTAGAAGATTGGGCGGATTATATCAGCGCAAATGATGAAAACGGTAACGAAATGCCGTTAAATAAGGCTATTCAAGCGGTGAGAAAAATCACACTTGATTATGCTCGCAACGAAGAGCACGAAGTAGGCGATTTCGCAGCAACTAAATCCGCGCTTGAACGTGTGGAGGCGAAAAGCAAACTAGAACTGCCTGCAAGTTTTACTTTTACCTGTGATCCTTATACAGGTCTTAGCATCCGAGATATGCATTTGCGTTTATCTATTCTTACTGGCGGAAATGAGCCACAATTAATTGTTCGAATAGTCAAAGGTGAACAATTAAAAGAAAGTATTGCGAATGAATTCGCAGATAAATTACGTGATGCCATTAGCGACACTGACATTAAAGTAAATATCGGATCAATTAGCATTTAATTGTTATTAATCCCAATAAGCCCCGTTTATTTAATGTAGGCGGGGCTTTTTATTATACAAAATACGCTAGGTTGCGTGAGGTATAAAAATGAAAACGATCATTATGTTAACCGTATTTATTACCATTTTCGGACTTGTAGGCGCAATGGATTATGAAGACGAAATCGCCATTCAAAAAGATTATTGCGAAACCTCCCTCAACGGAAAATGGGTTTCAGAAAATGACAATCAATATTGTGAGGTTCCAAATGTTCGCACATACGCTGTACGCTGACTTAGAAACCTATTCGCCGGTACCAATAAAAAATGGGGTACACGCTTACGCAGAACACGCGGAAATCTTGTTATTTGCTTATGCACTTAATGACGCTCCAGTACAAGTCTGGGATTGTACGGCGGGACCAATGCCAGAAGTATTACGGCAGTTATTAGCGGATCCAAGTGTACGACTTTGTTTCCACAATTCGCATTTCGACCGCACAATACTTAGACACACAATGCCGCACGCGATAAAAGGCGGATTAGACCGCTGGTTCGATACGATGATTCAAGCCTATTGGCACAGTCTACCCGGTGGACTTGGGGAATTAAGCGAGATATTTAGGCTAGAAACAGACCAAGCCAAAGACAAAGCGGGTAAACAATTAATTCAGTTATTTTGTAAACCCCGTCCGAAAAACAGCAAAATTGAACGCGCAACAAGCCTTACGCACCCAGAAGAGTGGGAACGATTTAAACAGTATGCAAAGTTAGACATTGAAGCAATGCGAGTTTTGCATAAAAAAATGCCGATGTGGAATGCCACACAATCAGAACATCAACTTTGGCAACAAGACCAACAAATCAATGACCGAGGTTTTGCCGTTGATATTGAGCTTGCAAAAGCTGCAATCTTAGCTATCGATAAGCAAAAAGCCTCGCTTGCCAAACAAACTCAACAACTAACAAATGGGGAAGTTACCTCTACGACACAAAGAGATGCGTTACTTGCGCATTTGCTTACCGAGTATGGCGTAACCTTACCAGATATGACTGCAAGCACAATAGAAAGACGGTTACAAGATGAAAATTTACCCGAAGCCGTCAAAACCTTACTCTCCTCTCGCTTAATCGCGAGTGCGACGAGTGCGAGTAAATACAAAAAGTTGCTTAGTGCGGTAAATACTGACGGTAGATTGCGAGGCACTCTACAGTTTTGCGGCGCAACGCGAACGGGGAGATGGGCGGGAAGAACCTTTCAACCGCAAAACTTACCCAGACCAAGTTTAAAGCAAGCGGATATTGATATGGGCATTGAGGCATTAAAAGCAAATTGTGCCGAACTTATTTTTGATAATGTTACCGAACTTGCAAGCTCTGCCTTACGCGGTTGTATTATCGCACCAAAAGGTAAAAAACTCGTGGTATCGGATCTTTCAAATATTGAGGGAAGAATGCTTGCTTGGCTAGCGGGGGAAAATTGGAAACTCAATGCGTTTAGCGCATTTGATAATGGCACCGGGGCGGATCTCTATAACCTCGCTTATGCAAAATCTTTTGGAATACCCGTTGAAAACGTAAATAAATCACAACGCCAAATCGGAAAAGTACAAGAATTAGGACTAGGTTATGAGGGGGGCGTAGGCGCATTTTTAACCTTTGCCACGGTATATCGGCTTGATTTAGACGAATTAGCAAAATCCGCAAAAATTCCGTCGCATATCAAAGTTGAAGCGCAACGCGCGTGGGACTGGGCAAAAAAACAAAAACGGACACACGGACTGACCGCTGAAATTTATCAAGTATGTGATGCCATTAAAAGAATGTGGCGAGAAGCGCACCCCGCAATTTGTGCCTTTTGGAAAAATGTTGACCTTGCGGTACGACAGGCAATACACAAACCAAACACACTTATCGGAGTAAGGGCATTGACTTTTGAAAAGGTAGGGGCGTGGTTGCGGATCAGATTGCCATCAGGTCGTTATCTCTGTTATCCGGGAATCAGGCTTGATGATCAAAATCGAATTACCTATATGGGGATTGATACTTACACCCGTAAATGGCAACGCATTCAAACCTATTCCGGCAAATTGGTAGAAAACATCACTCAGGGTTGCGCTAGAGATATTATGGCGGCCAATATGCCTACCATTGAAAATGCGGGTTACCAAATTATCCTCACAGTGCACGATGAAGTGATCACTGAAGCATTAGATAATCCCCGTTATACCCATCAACAGCTTAGCCAGCTATTGGCTATCCCACCAGATTGGGCGGATGGATTACCGCTAAATGCGGGGGGCTTTGAGGCCCATCGATACAGAAAGGACTAACAATGAAATATAAACCATTAATCAAAAAGTTACCCGATAAGCGTGGCTATATTGGGCAACTGCAAAATGAAAAAGGGCAAATCTTGCGAACTACACCTAATTTTTGTGCCGAGGAACTGGCTATTTCTGCCCTAAACAAGCATATTCGGGATTATAACGCACGTTTTAAAGTCAATATCCCGGAAGTACCACAGGTGAAAACATTTTGATGAAAACATTAATCCGCGAATCAGACATCGAAAAGCACCTCGTCAACGAAGTGAAAAAACGAGGGGGGATTGCTTATAAATTTGTAAGCCCCGCGCGTGCTAATGTGCCAGATAGATTACTGTTGTTACCCAATGGAAAATTGCTTTTTGTTGAATGCAAAGCACCTAAACAAAAACCAAGAGCGGGGCAACAACGTGAAATCGACCGCATTCGGAATCTGGGACAACGCGTCGAAATCGTAGATAGCTATGAGTTAGATCATTTATGGACAGATTAAACTTTACCCCTCGCCCTTATCAACATCTTATCATTGATTATATTATCCACCACCCACGTTGTAATATTTGGTCAGGAATGGGAACCGGCAAAACGGTCTCAACGTTAACCGCACTTGATTTATTAATCTTATTGGGGGAGATTGAGCCCCCAATATTAATTATTGCACCGCTACGGGTAGCAAGATCAACTTGGATTGATGAAGTCGATAAGTGGCAGCATTTAACCCATTTTAAAGCAATTGCCGTTGTGGGCTCTCCTAAAGAGCGTATCGCTGCACTTAATACGCCTGCGGATATTTATACGACCAATTACGAAAATATTCCTTGGTTGGTGGAGTATTTGGGGAAAAATTGGCGTTTCTCCACCGTGATTGCTGATGAAAGTACTAAGTTAAAAAGCTTCCGTACGCGTAAAGGCGGTAAGCGTGCCAAATATCTTTCGGTGGTTGCACACCCGAAAGTAAAAAGATGGATAAATTTAACTGGTACACCTTCTCCAAACGGGCTAATCGACCTTTGGGGACAACAGTGGTTTGTTGATAAAGGTCAACGACTAGGAGCAACCTTTACAGCCTTTAAAGACCGTTGGTTTAAAACGATTCCTATCGGCACAACGGGCTTTTCTAAGGTTGAGCCTTATGATTTTGCACAACAAGACATCCAACAAAAGCTAGCCGATTGCTGTTTATCCATTCAAGCGGAAGATTATTTTGATATTAAGCAACCTATTCAAACCACGATCACGGTGGAACTCCCCTTAGAGGTGATGAAAAAGTACCGTGAATTTGAACGAGAAATGTTTATTGAACTCGAAGGGCAAAATATTGAAGCGATGAATGCCGCCGCAAAAACACAAAAATGCTTACAGCTTGCCAGTGGAGCTATTTATACCGAAGATGGCTACTGGCAAGAAGTCCATAATGCAAAACTACAGGCCTTAGAAAGTATCGTGGAAGAAGCCGCTGGAATGCCAGTTTTAGTAGCCTACCATTTCAAAAGTGATTTAGCACGATTAAAAAAATATTTTCCGCAAGGAAAAGAGCTTGATACTGCCCCCAAAACTATCCGAGATTGGAACAAAGGAAAAATCCCTATTTTATTTGCCCACCCTGCCAGTGCCGGACACGGGCTTAACTTACAAGATGGCGGAAATATCCTTGTATTCTTTTCGCATTGGTGGGACCTAGAGCAGTATCAGCAAATCGTCGAACGGATAGGGCCAACCCGACAAGCACAAGCGGGACATCATCGTCCCGTTTTTATTTATCACATCGTGGCTCAAGGCACACTTGATCAAACGGTAATTGACCGCCGAAACAACAAAAAGACGGTACAAGAAATATTACTCGACTCGATGAAACAAAAAGGAGTTAAAAATGACAGCTAAAACAAACGAAATATTAAATCAACGGCAATCCATCTACGGAGACTTTGAAACCACCGCTAAAGTTGCTCAAGAAATAAAATCAACGATTGATAAACGCTCCGAAAGTTTGAATGCACAACAGCGTGAGGCTTTAGAAATGATTGCAACAAAAATAGCAAGAATATTGACAGGCGATCCCGATTATAAAGACAACTGGCAAGATATTGCGGGTTACGCGCTCTTAGGTGGCGAGCTGTATTCCCCCGTGATCGAAAAGGATATGCTTAAAGGACGACTAGAATGAACTTAAAAATTTTTAAACCAAAAGAACCTGAGCTAATTATAGATGAGGGTAAAAAATACATTCTTTTAGAGCATTCTAAAACCTTTGGCTGGGATATAGTCCGAGAAACAAGATATGGCTTACCACTTGATGAAATAAAACAAGTGTATGCGTATCAAATTAAATATCGTGATATTAACCCTAAAAATTTATTAATTGTTCCTGTGGAGGATTAATTATGGGTAGATACGACAAAATAGAAATTCACAAAGAGATGAATAAAGTTGCTAAGCAACTTAAAGATAATGATTTTATAAATAAAATGCTTATCTCTTACGATAATAACACTATGGTTATTTTCTTCAAAGATGAGGAGGAAGAAAATGAAACCATTTGATTTAGAAAAAGCTTTAGCGGGTGAACCAGTAAGACTTAAAAATGGATTAAAAGCATTTGTTCTTAATAAAGTTGAAAATAAAGAATTAGCTAATCTTTTACAAATTAATACTAATTCATTAGTTGGTTATGCATCTGACAACAGTTTGCATTTATTGGAATGGAATGAACAGGGAGATGATTTAGTTTATTGCAACCAAGAATATTCCATTACTGGTATGTGGGAAGAGCCTAGACGTTTTATTAATGGTATCGAAGTTCCTGAACCTGTAACGTTAGATAATTGGGTAAATGGAATCTCTTATTGGTTTGTAAATTTTAGTTATCGTGGCGAAATATGCCTAGACTATCTTGATGCAGATTATCACAATGACAAGAACTTAATTGAGAAAGGACTAGTATTTGAAACCAAAGAAGGTGCTGAAGCAATGGCGAAAGCATTATTGAATTATAAAATTGAGACAAAATAAAAATGAATTACGACTAACAAGCCACTGTAACAAGTGGCTTTTTTATTTGGAATAAATTATGCAAAAACCTATTTTAGATGTATGTTGCGGTAGTCGTATGTTTTGGTTCGACAAGCAAAATCCTGACGTCTTATTTGCCGATAACAGACAGACTGAAACAACGATGAAAGATAGGGATAAAATCCGTAAACTTGAGATAAATCCTGACGTCATCCACGATTTTACCGATATGCCCTACCCCGACAAATCTTTTAAGCTCGTCATCTTTGATCCACCACATTTAAAAGCTGGCGGTGATAATGCGTGGCTAGTAAAAAAGTATGGCCGACTAAACAAAGATTGGCAAACTCAACTCAAAAAAGGCTTTGATGAATGTATGCGCGTGCTTGATGACCACGGAACGCTAGTTTTTAAGTGGAATGAAACGCAAATCTCTGTTAGCGAAATCATTAAAACTATTGATCATCAACCTTTGATCGGCCACAAATCAGGAAAAGCCAATAACACACATTGGCTTTTGTTTTTTAAATTGCCAACTTAATCGGGATTTTTATTGGAGGGAATATGGAAGAAATCCTAACTATTCCAGAAGTTGCCGATAAACTCAAAATGAGCTATGGAGCTGTTTATGCTCATCGGTTTCATTGGGGATTTTTCCGTATGGAAGGATCTAGAGTATGGCGAGTAAGTAAAACAACACTTGATCAGAAGCGGCAAAACACGCAAAATGTTTGCCGATTAGACGATCAGGTCGGCGATAAGGAGAGAAAATGCCGATCAGGAAAAACAAATTCGGTGTCTGGCAAATCGATATTACCACACCGAGCGGCCAGAGAATTAGACGCTCTGCTCAAACAACTGAAAAGAAATTAGCCCAAGAGCTACACGACAAGCTAAAACACGAATATTGGCAAGTCGAACAGCTCAATAAAAAGCCCGAAAGAACGATCGAAGAAGCACTAATAAGGTTTCTTGAAGTTTCGCAAGGGCAAAAAGATTTTAAGACCAAAATCCGCCACACGGAATATTGGCGATCTGTATTGGCTGGGCGAACTCTTAGCTCTTTAACAACTGATGATATTGTAAATAATCTCCCTACGCACAAAACAAGTACGGGGGAAAAATTATCGCTATCCACACAAAACCGTTATCGTAGCTCAATAATGCGTGTTTTATCGCTTGCTCAAAAAGCAGGTTGGATAGATAGTATCCCTTATATCCCTAAAAATAAAGAGCCTAAAGTTAGGGTACGTTGGATCACTCAGCAACAAGCCCTTGAACTTCTTAATGCATTGCAGCTTAGCTGGATGCGAGATGTTTGCGCCTTTGCTCTTGCCACCGGGGCAAGAATGACGGAAATTTTATCGCTTACTTGGGATAAAATCGATCTGTCTCGTAATATCGCCATTGTCAGTAGCGATGTGGCTAAATCAGGACGAGCACGGTCGTTGTTACTAGGTAAAGATGCCTTAGCAGTGATCGAAAAAAGGCAAGCCCAACAACTCTCCCGCTATGTATTCCACCGCGGGCGAAATAAGCAAATAAAAGAAATTAGCTATCCTGATTTTAATCAGGCACTGGAAAAGTGCAATATCAGTGATTTTCGCTTCCACGATTTGCGTCATACTTGGGCAAGTTGGCACGTCCAAAACGGTACGCCATTAATGGTACTAAAAGAGCTAGGCGGATGGGAAACGCTTGAGATGGTAAAACGCTATGCACACCTCAATGCGGACCATTTACTGAGCTATGCAAATCACGTCAAACTTACGTCAAAGTGCCTTTTGGACACGACAAAATTTGACGCTGAAAATGATATTTTAAACGGGGAGCTAGAAAAGAAAAAAGCCGTAAGTTATTGATTTGAAAGGGTTAACTTACGACTTAATACGAAATTCTTAATGGTGCCCGAGGGCGGACTTGAACCGCCACGACTCGAAAGTCGAGGGATTTTAAATCCCTTGTGTCTACCGATTTCACCACTCGGGCGTTGGAGCGGGAAACGAGGCTCGAACTCGCGACCCCGACCTTGGCAAGGTCGTGCTCTACCAACTGAGCTATTCCCGCATTTAGCTAACTTTCTGTTTCGCTAAGCAACGAGGTGCATTTTACGGATTTCAATTTATTAGTCAAATAGAAATTTACTTGATTTAGTTTAATCGACTAAAAAAAGCTCAATCTTTATCTATTCGTTTATTGTTCAAGCAATATGAGAAGATTTAAAGTACAAGATGAAAAATTTAGGGATAAAAAACTATATTCCCTATTTCGCTTTGAAATGGCTATCTCAATAACGCAATAATATTGATCATTATAAAAATACTCTTGGCTATCATTCTTCGATGACTGAATTATTATAAAAAATAAGTAAAAAAATACCGCACTTTATTATTTGATGAAGTGCGGTATAAAATAGTGAAATTTTTTTAACTGTCTAATAAATTCTCTTTTGCTGCTTTTAAATATTGTAGCATTGACCAGACGGTTAAAATTGCTGCAATATATAAAAATACGATTCCTGCGATTTCCATTAATACATTATAACGCCATAATAATCCGCCTAAAGCAAGCATTTGGGAAGCGGTTTTTACTTTACCGAGCCAAGATACCGCCACTTTACTGCGGCTACCGATTTCAGCCATCCATTCGCGTAGGGCTGAAACGATAATTTCTCTTGAGATCATCACTATCGCAGGTAAGGTTACCCAAAAACTATGCTGATACTCCACGACTAACACCAATGCGGCCGCAACCATAACTTTATCAGCCACGGGATCTAAAAACGCCCCAAAGGGTGTGCTTTGATTCCATTTTCTGGCTAAATATCCATCAAACCAATCTGTAATCGCGGCGACAAAAAAAATGGCTGTTGTCAAGAAAGGCGCCCAAGAGAATGGTAAATAAAATGCCATAACAAAAAATGGAATTAAAATGACACGGAATAAGGTTAGAATTGTAGGGAAATTTAATTTCATAGGGCGTAACAGTCACAGAAAATAGATAATCTTTAATTATTTTAAAGCATATTTTTCTAATTAGAAAATACTATTTAAAAAATATCCCTCTAAAAAGAGGGATACGCTGTAATAAATTAAAGTGCCTCAATCGCCTGATATTGCGCTTGAACTTTTGCAATGGCCTCTTGATAGCCTTGCATTTTTTCACGTTCTTTCGCAATGACTTGCTCTGGCGCTTTTGCCACAAAGGCTTCATTGCTCAATTTGTTTTCAATACGAGCAATTTCACCGTTGAGTTTTTCTAGCTCTTTAGTTAAGCGTGCTAACTCGGTAGCTTTGTCAATAAAGCCTGCCATTGGAATAAGAAGCTCTGTGTTGCCAACCAATTTGGTTACCGAGAATGGCGCTTCTCCCCCATCCTTTAACAATTCAACGCTATCTAATTTTGCTATACTTGCTAATAATGCACTGTTATTAGAAAGAATTTGTTGCTGTTCTAGCGTTAAATGACGTAATAATGCGTCTAAGCCTTTGCTTGGCGCAATATTGCATTCCGCACGGATATTACGCACTGCGACGATGATCTCTTTCAACCAACTCATTTGTAGCTCTGCTTGCTCATCAATTTGGCTTGCTTCATACTGTGGATAAGGTTGTAGCATAATGGTGTCGCCACTCACACCCGCAAAACCTTTCACTTTTTGCCAAATCTCTTCAGTAATAAATGGAATAATTGGATGAGCTAAGCGTAGCAATTTTTCTAATACATTTACCAGTGTACGACTTGCCGCGCGTTTTTGTGCCACATTACCCTGTGCAAATATTGGTTTTGTGAGTTCTAAATACCAATCACAGAACTGATCCCAAGTAAACTCATAAATGGCATTCGCTGCTAAATCAAAACGATATTGTGCAAATGCAGAACGCACGGCTTCTACTGTGCGGTTAAACTGCGAATTGATCCAGCGATCCGCAAGACCATACTCCAGCTCTCCCTCAGATAAATCTAATTTATCATTGGTCAGTACGAAACGGCTTGCATTCCATAGTTTATTACAGAAATTACGATATCCCTCTAAGCGTTTCATATCCCAGTTAATATCACGCCCATTACTTGCAAGGGCGGCCAAGGTAAAACGCAATGCATCTGTACCGTGTGCAGCGATGCCATTAGCGAACTCTTTACGGGTCGCTTTCGCAATTTTTTCCGCTAATTGCGGTTGCATCATATTGCCCGTACGTTTCTCGAGTAAATCTTCAAGGCTAATACCGTCAATCATATCGATCGGGTCAAGGACATTCCCTTTTGATTTTGACATTTTTTGCCCTTGTTCATCACGAATCAGTCCTGTTACATAGACTGTTTTGAATGGAACTTGCGGTTTACCACTTTCATCTTTGATGAAGTGCATCGTAAACATAATCATACGTGCAACCCAGAAGAAAATGATATCAAACCCCGTGATCAAGACATCTGTTGGGTGGAACATTTTCAGTTCTTTGGTCTGCTGTGGCCAACCAAGGGTAGAGAATGTCCATAAAGCCGAAGAGAACCACGTGTCTAGCACATCTTCATCTTGTTTGAGTACAATATCAGAATTTAGCTGATATTTTGACCGCACTTCTGCTTCACTGCGAGCCACATAAATATTACCTTGTTCATCATACCAAGCAGGAATGCGATGTCCCCACCAAAGTTGGCGAGAAATACACCAATCCTGAATATCACGCATCCACGAGAAATAGAGATTTTCATATTGCTTCGGTACGAATTGGATTTCCCCCTCTTCTACCGCTTTGGTCGCCACTTCTGCCAATGGTTTTACGCTCACATACCATTGATCGGTGAGCATTGGCTCAATTGGTACGCCACCACGATCGCCATAAGGCACTTTTAGATCGTGTGGTTTAATTTCTTCCAATAATCCCAATGCATCGAAATCTGCCACAATTTGCTTACGCGCTGCAAAACGCTCCATTCCACGATATTTTTCTGGAATGTCTGCCACATAATTTGCGAGAGGTTTATTATCTATGCCAATAATTTCCGCCTCATCACGAATATCCGCATTTAACGTCATCACATTTACCATTGGTAACTGATGGCGTTTACCTACTTCATAGTCGTTAAAATCGTGAGCTGGGGTGATTTTTACCACACCTGTTCCAAATTCACGATCCACATAATCATCAGCAATAATTGGAATTTCACGATTTGCTAAAGGCAAGATCACAGTTTTGCCAATAAGAGATTGATAGCGTTCATCTTCAGGGTGAACTGCCACAGCAGTATCGCCCAACATTGTTTCAGGACGTGTGGTAGCAACCACGAGATAATCTTTGCCATCAGCCGTTTTTTCGCCATTAGCTAATGGGTAGCGGAAATGCCAGAGCGATCCTTTGCTTTCTTTATTTTCCACTTCTAAATCTGAAATAGCAGTGTGCAGTTTCGGATCCCAGTTCACAAGGCGTTTGCCACGATAGATCAACCCTTCCTCGTGCAAGCGTACAAACACTTCTTTCACCGCATCAGAAAGTCCATCGTCCATCGTGAAACGCTCACGATCCCAGTCGATTGAGTTCCCTAAACGGCGCATTTGCTGGCTGATTGTACCGCCTGAATAGGCTTTCCAATCCCAGATTTTTTCAATAAAGGCTTCACGACCGTAATCGTGGCGAGTTTTGCCTTCTTCTGCCGCGATTTTACGTTCCACCACCATTTGCGTGGCAATCCCTGCGTGGTCTGTCCCCGCTTGCCAAAGGGTGTTATCCCCTTCCATACGATGAAAACGAATCAGCGTATCCATTAAAGTTTGCTGGAAAGCGTGTCCCATATGCAATGATCCCGTTACATTCGGCGGTGGAATGGCAATGCAATAACTCGGTGCATTCGGGTTTTCATTCGGCTTAAAATAGCCCTGTTCTTCCCAGTGTTTATAAAGTGCTTGTTCTACGGCAGAGGGATCAAAACGATCTGCCATTTGGAATGGTTTTGTCATTTGTTTTACTCTTATTTAATATGATAGTTTTTGTTGTAAACTACTAATTCTGCTTCTTAACTCTATACATAAATTAGAATTAACCTGATAACTATAGTTACAGCTATTATTGTCGTATTTATTTTGCCAATACTTTATTTCCCTTGATATGTTAGTTTGTCCCTGCATTCCTCTTATCGACTGCTGATTTTCTTTAATTAAATTTTTTATATCTAATATATTTGTATCTAACTTTAATTGTAAATTATTAGTTACACTAGCGAGTTCTGATTTTAAAGCATATTTAGAAGTATTGTTTTGCAAATTTTCCAAGTCTTTTTTATATGATTCTAAAGTGTTTTTAACTTCCTGTATTGGCGTTATAACCTTTACTCCAGATGAGTCTGAGATATTATCTAGCCAATTTTTAGGTTCGATTACGCCAAAGTAAGAACATAATAAAAAAATGAATGCTACAAAATTAAAGTAAGATAAAAAAGATGGTTTATTCATATAATTCTCCGATAGACTCTATATTACCTCTTATTTATTGAAACTCCGATAGCACTCCTCAAGAGACGAAGGTTAGTATTTGGAGTTGCAAATTTTTGCAGAAATTCAACCGCTTATAATCCACGCACGGCAAGCAGTACGTGGTAACGATAAGCTTTCGGCTAAGCGAGCAACTCTGTAGCTCTTTCTTTTCTAACGTCCAGTCCTAACGGGGCTGAACTATGCGTAACCTAGTACTACGTTGCCGTACTAGGTGTTTCCAGCGAGTTTTTCAATTTCCCACACCACTTTGGAAATTTATCAATCCATTGAGTTAATTTATTGTCGCTAATGTGAAAAACCAAATTTGGGGCTTCGCTTGAATTATCGTAGATAAATACTTCATCACAAAGCGGTAATATTTTCGTTAAATTTTGCAAACTGATGTCGTAACGGTTACGGATAGTTGCTTCATCAATAAAATGTCCACCGCTTGCTACTCTGGCTTTTACTCGCTTGATGTTAATTGAAACCCCATCAACACCAATATAATTTAATCGCACAAAAAAGCCATTTTCTTTTGCTGTTTTAATACGTTGCAAAACGGAATTACCTGATAGGGTAGATTCCATAGAAAACGAAATTTGTTGGTTAATCGCAAATTTAAATAACTCAATCGCTTTTCTACCCGCTTGGCTATCCACCGAACGAGGATTTTCAGGGTTAATTTGCATTGCGATATGATCGGAATCAATAACAATCTGTACAGCATCTTTGTTAAATCCACGCAAAGTGGTTTTGCCTGCCCCATTTGTGCCACAGTAGAAAATAGCTAAATTATTTTGCTTGTGCATATTCAATGACTATTTCTGTACCGTCAGGGTAATGATCTACAATGTTGCCATTTGGGCGTTTGAATGTCAGCACCTCACGTTTTTTCTTATCATCCATCCAAGTTTTAAAGAGAATATGTAATTGCCGTTGTTGTTCGATAATTTCTTCTTTTGTCATTGGTTTCATTATTTATTCTTCTCCAACTTCATATCCAAATGCGGTATGCCGTCTTCTAAATATTCTGCTGAAGTGGGCTGAAAACCCAAAGTGCGGTAGAAATTTTGCAAATAAGTTTGCGCTTGGATTAGCACAGGTTCGGTTGCCCAATGTTGTTGGCAATAAGCCAATGCGTGTTGCACTAATTCTTTGGCTAAGCCTTTGCCCCGTGCGTGCTGCGCCACTAGCACTCTGCCAATATGAATGCCGTCATCTTGTGGAATAATGCGGCAATAAGCACAGATTTTGCCGTTAAATTCTTGCCAAAAATGCACCGCACTTTGATCCCAATGATCCACTTCTTGATAAGCACATTGTTGCTCCACCACAAATACGGCGGTGCGAATTTGGTAAATGGCAAATAATTCTTGTGTGCTGAGTTCAGCAAAGGTTTTTGCATTCCACCTCATCAGGCTTGCTCCGTGCTGAGCTGCCAACCTAATTGACGGTATTGTTTATAACGCTCCCGTGCGATGGCTTTTTGCGTTTCGTCAGCGGGAACAAAATCAATAATCTGATTAAAACTCGCAATAAAATCGGGAATTTGGGCTTGCAAGTTTATTAATAGATCACGGCGTTGTGCGTTGCGTTTTTCCGCCCAGCTAATTTCAATGGGGGTGGCATATTGAGTGATTTCGCCCGATAAATTATGTGGCACAAACTCTTCTGGCTCTCTCGCCCATAGGGCTTCATCAAGGCGAAAAGCCTGTTCTTCACTTTCGCAGCTAATTAGCACTTTTTTGCCTAATCGCCAAGCCTGCGCAGCCAAATCACAAGCCAAGGTTTCCATTGCAGACAATGGGGATTTTGCTTGTGTTTTGTCTAAAATGTAAAACTGTGCGTGCTTTGCCATAAAAATGCGTCTTTTACCCGTATGAAATCAGATTTTTAAACGCCTAATTTTAACGAAAAATCCGATAAATAGAAAACATTAATTTTTCCGCTGCCAAAAAATTCAAAAAAATCTTACCGCACTTTATGATCTACATCACAAAACCCAACTTTGCCAACTTTCCTCAGATTCCATTCATACTTCTAAAGTGGTAAACTCAAAACGTTTTCTTATTATTAATTCAATCATTTGAGGTAACTAGAATGGAATTTCGTATTGAAAAAGACACGATGGGCGAAGTGAAAGTGCCAGCAGATAAATACTGGGCGGCACAAACAGAACGTTCCCGCAATAACTTCAAAATTGGGCCATCGGCATCAATGCCACAGGAAATTATTGAGGCGTTTGGTTATTTGAAAAAAGCCGCTGCTTACGCAAATAATGAGCTAGGCGTTTTGCCCGTTGAAAAACGTGATTTAATCGCCCAAGCTTGCGATGAAATTTTAGCCCATAAACTTGACGATCAATTCCCATTAGTCATTTGGCAAACCGGTTCAGGTACGCAATCCAATATGAATTTAAATGAAGTGATTGCAAACCGTGCGCACGTTATCAATGGTGGAAAATTAGGTGAAAAATCAATTATTCATCCAAATGATGATGTCAATAAATCACAATCATCGAATGATACTTATCCAACCGCAATGCACATTGCGGCCTATAAAAAAGTGGTGGAAGTCACTATTCCTTGCGTTGAACGTTTACAAAAAACCTTTGCTGCAAAAGCAGAAGCCTTTAAGGATGTGGTGAAAATTGGGCGTACTCACTTAATGGATGCAACACCACTGACATTAGGACAAGAATTTTCTGCCTATGCTGCGCAATTAGATTTTGGCTTGCGTGCGTTGAGAAATACCTTACCTCATCTTGCCCAGCTTGCTTTAGGCGGTACGGCGGTAGGTACTGGCTTAAACACACCGAAAGGCTATGATGTGAAAGTAGCGGAATATATTGCGAAATTTACCGGCTTACCATTTATCACCGCGGAAAACAAATTTGAAGCCCTTGCCACCCACGATGCCATTGTTGAAACACACGGTGCGTTAAAGCAACTTGCAATGTCTTTATTCAAAATTGCAAACGACATTCGATTATTGGCTTCAGGTCCGCGTTCTGGTATTGGTGAAATCTTAATTCCAGAAAATGAACCCGGTTCTTCTATTATGCCCGGTAAAGTAAATCCAACGCAGTGTGAAGCCTTGACAATGGTATGCGCACAAGTGTTAGGTAACGATACCACCATTTCTTTTGCAGGTTCACAAGGGCATTTCCAACTTAATGTGTTTAAACCTGTAATGGCGTACAACTTCTTGCAATCTGCCCAGTTATTGGCTGATGCTTGTGTTTCTTTTGATGAACACTGTGCAAGTGGCATTGAACCCAATTACCCACGCATTAAACAGCAACTTGAAAATTCATTAATGTTGGTAACGGCATTAAATACCCATATTGGTTATGAAAATGCGGCTAAAATCGCCAAAACGGCGCATAAAAATGGTACGACATTAAGAGAAGAAGCCATAAATCTAGGCTTAGTCACGCCTGAACAATTTGATGAATGGGTACGCCCTGAAGATATGGTTGGCAGCTTGAAATAATGCCAATTTAACCTTCATCTTATTTGAAATGTTGGTAAGGAATATTCTTTACCAACATTTCTTTTCTCTTTTATAGCGAAAGCGCTCAAATAAGCCAATTAGCTAAATTTCCTTCTTGATGAAAACAGTCCTTGACAAAACCCTTTTGTACTAGTTTAATAGTGCATTATTATTTTATGCAAAAAAGGAATTCCAATGACAATGCCTTTTCTCCACGTATTTTCACAAAATGTGGCTTATCACAGCGATCCAACCGCTGTTTTTGCGACATTATGCCAAGATCAAACCAATACACTCTTACTTGAATCCGCCGAAATCAGCAGTAAAAATAGCTTAAAAAGTCTTTTATTAATTAATTCTGCGTTAAAAATTAGCTGTTTAGGTCAATGCGTAACCTTTAACGCATTAAATGAAAATGGTGTGGCATTATTACCTTTGCTACAAGAAAAATTACAACATATGGCACAACGCCTTTTACAGCAAAACAATCAACTCATCGCGGAATTTGCGCCACTCAATCCAGATCTTGATGAAGACAGTAAATTACAAGCGCCCACAATTTTTGATGGTTTACGTTGCTTAACCGCGCTTTACAAAACAAGCGAAACCCCCATTTTTCTTGGTGGCCTATTTGCTTATGATTTAGTGGCAAATTTTATTCCAATGGAAAATATTGTACTACACAATGATGGCTTAAGCTGTCCTGACTACGTTTTCTATTTAGCAGAAAATTTATTGATTCTCGATCATCAACGCCAACAAGCTCAACTCCAAACCTTCTGTTTTAATCAAAATGTGCTTTCTGCCACGGAACAAAGTGCGGTACAAATTACGCAAAAATTACAGAAAATTGAACCGCACTTACCTCTCCAATCGGCTTCAACGAAAGTGAGCGTGAACATTGAAGATGACCCCTTTAAAGAGATTATTCGCCGTTTAAAACACCACATCAACATTGGTGATGTATTTCAAATTGTGCCTTCACGCCGTTTTTCTTTGGCTTGTCCAAACAGTCTTGCTACTTACCGCCAATTAAAAGTGAATAATCCAAGCCCTTATATGTTTTATATGCAAGATGACGATTTCACGCTATTTGGTGCGTCCCCTGAAAGTGCATTAAAATACAGCCAAGATTCTCGCCAATTAGAAATTTACCCTATTGCAGGATCACGCCCAAGAGGATTTGATGCTCAAGGGAATATCGATCCCGAACTGGATGCGCGTTTAGAATTAGAATTACGTTTAGATAAAAAAGAGTTAGCAGAACATTTAATGCTAGTGGATTTAGCACGGAATGATATCGCACGGGTTTGCCAAAGTGGTACACGTCAAGTGAAAGACTTAATGCAAGTGGATCGTTATTCACACATTATGCACTTGGTCTCTCGCGTGGTGGGTAAACTTCGCCCTGAATTAGATGCCTTGCATGCTTATCAAGCCTGTATGAATATGGGAACGCTCACGGGCGCACCAAAAATCAAAGCAATGCAATTAATCTATCAAGTGGAACAACAAAAACGCCATAGCTATGGCGGTGCAGTGGGCTATCTCTCATCAGATGGAAATTTCGATACCTGTATTGTGATCCGCTCTGCTTTCGTGCAAAACAACATTGCTTATATCCAAGCTGGCTGCGGTGAAGTGCTAGATTCTGATCCCCAAATGGAAGCAGATGAAACTCGCCACAAAGCCAGAGCGGTAATTAATGCCATTATGCAAACCAACCAACTTGCACAATAAGGAAACTCTATGGCAAATATTATATTTTTAGATAATTTTGATTCCTTTACTTATAACCTTGTGGATCAATTTAGAACGCTTGGACACCAAGTGCAAATTTACCGCAATGACTGCAATATTGCGCTGGTAGAAAAAATGGCACTAAAGCCAAATAGTATCCTTGCTCTTTCTCCCGGACCGGGTAACCCACAAGAAGCAGGCATTTTACTGCCACTTATTAAACGTCTTAAAGGCAACGTGCCAATGATTGGCATTTGTTTAGGTCATCAAGCGTTAATCGAAGCATTTGGCGGTGATGTGGTTCATTCTGGCGAAGTGCTGCACGGCAAAGTTTCCAATATTCAACACGATGGACAAGCAATGTTTGCGGGGTTAAATAACCCTATGCCAGTGGCACGCTATCATTCCCTAATGGGAGAAAATTTGCCCGATGAATTTATTGTAAACGCTGAGTATAACGGTATTGTTATGGCAATCCGTCACAAAACGCTACCCATTTGCGGTTTCCAATTCCACCCAGAAAGCATTCTTACCGTGCAAGGAGGAAAATTGCTAGAAAACGCAATAAATTGGTTGCTTAATCGTCATTAAGGATAACACGATGATTATTGTTTATGGATTAAAAGATCGCCTAAATTCACGCAAGGCACAGCTTGCAGAAATTATTTATGCTTGCTTGAATCTTGAAATGGATATTCCAACGGGTAAACATTTTATTTATTTCCAAGGGACAGAAGCAGAAAATTTGTATCTACCTAGCGGACGTAGTCAAGATTTCACCGCCATTGAAATTAATCTTATGCAAGGCAGGACTGAATTTACTAAAAAACGATTAATTAAAATGCTTTTTTGTGAATTAGAAAATAAACTCAATCTTTCTCCCATAGATGTCGAGATCACCATAAAAGAGCAGCCAGCTCACTGCTGGGGATTTCGTGGAATGACAGGTGATGAAGCAAAAGATCTCAGTTACAGCATTTATCGTTAGCCAAACTTTGTATTTTAGTTATTATGAAATATTAAACAAAGCACCTTCGGGTTCCCTTCAGTCTCGTCCGAATGGAAGCTAAATTTTTAGGCGAAAAAAAATTGTAATTTTGTGTAGTGAAACGGAACAAGATCTCTTTTTTCGCCGCCCGAAAAATTTAGTTGGAATGAGGAAAAACAAGACTAGGGTGTGCTTTCTTTTGCCTACTTTGCTTTGCACAAGCAAAGAAAAGTAGGTCGCCTTTAGGGCGAAAACCTAAACCTAAAATAGATATACACGATTAAAATTTAAAAATAAAATTAACAGAATTGAAAGGAATACCCAATGCAAACCGAACAACTTCTTAACCAACTTTTTGATAAACAATCTTTATCCCAAGCGCAAGCAGAACAGCTATTTAATGCCATTTTGCAAGGCGAATTAAATAACGAACAGCTAGCAGCCGCACTCATTGCGCTAAAATTGCGTGGAGAAAGTGCAGAAGAAATCAGCGGTGCGGTCAATGCCGTCCTTGCTAATGCCAACCATTTCCCAACGCCTGATTATGTGTTTGCCGATATTGTTGGTACCGGTGGCGATGGCGCAAACACCATTAATATCTCCACAGCGTCTGCCATTGTGGGGGCTGCTTGTGGTTTGAAAGTGGCAAAGCACGGCAATCGTAGCGTATCCAGTAAAACTGGGGCAAGTGATGTTCTCAGTGCATTAGGGGTCAATATTAATATTAGTGCGGAACAAGCACGCCAAGCCCTTGATGAAATTGGCATTTGCTTTTTATTCGCACAACAATATCACCCAGGTTTCAAACACGCTGTGCCTGTTCGCCAAGCATTAAAAACACGCACTATTTTTAATATTTTAGGCCCATTATGTAACCCTGCTCGCCCAAAACATCAATTATTAGGTGTATATTCCCCCGAATTGATTGCCCCTTATGCAGAAACGGCTGTACGTTTAGGGCATAAACACAGCATTGTGGTACACGGTGCGGGTTTAGATGAAGTCGCCATCCACGGCAAAACAGAAGTGGCAGAAATTCGTGATGGAAAAATTGAACGTTATAGTCTAAGCCCTTACGATTTTGGTTTTGAGCCGCAACCATTAGAAAGTCTGCGTGGCGGTGAGCCAGAAGAAAATGCAAAATTTTTGACCGCACTTTTACAAGGCAAAGGCAAAGCAGAACACGCCCAAGCGGTGGCAATGAATACCGCCTTATTAATGAAATTATTCGGCTATGAAGATTTGAAACAAAATGCTGAAAAAGTGCTTGCTGTGCTTGCCTCAGGAAAAGCGTTTGAAACCTTAATCGCATTGCGTGCAGTAGAATAATCAAGAGAAAACACAATGATCATTAACAACCAAACTCCAACGATTTTACAAAAAATTGTGCAAGATAAAGCACAATGGGTGGAGGCAAAATCGCAAGCCTTCCCTTTGCAAGCATTTGAAAAAAAACTTGAAAAATCTGACCGCTCTTTTTATCAAGCATTAGCACAAGGTACGCATCAACGTCCGGCTTATATTTTAGAATGCAAAAAGGCCTCACCTTCTAAGGGCTTAATTCGTGCAGACTTTAACCTTGATGAAATTGCTCAAGTATATAAGCATTATGCCGCAGCCATTTCCGTGCTTACGGATGAAAAATATTTTCAAGGGGATTTTGCTTATATTCAGCAAGTTCGTCAGCAGGTTAGCCAACCTGTGCTGTGCAAAGATTTTATGATTAGCCCATATCAAGTTTACCTTGCACGCTATCACCAAGCTGACGCGATTTTACTGATGCTTTCCGTGTTAGATGATGAAACTTATTCACAACTGGCAGAATTAGCCCACGAATTAGGTATGGGGGTGCTAACAGAAACCTCTAATCAGCAAGAATTAGAACGTGCTATTGCATTAGCGGCGAAAGTTATCGGAATAAACAATCGTGATTTACACGATCTTTCTGTCGATCTTGACCGCACACCGCCTCTTGCTCGCCAGATCCCAGCGGATCGCATCATCATTAGCGAATCAGGCATTTATTCTCATCAACAAGTTCAACAATTAAAACCTTATGTCAATGGCTTTTTAATTGGCAGCAGCCTAATGGGAAGCGATGATTTGAACAATGCGGTAAGGGCGGTGATATTTGGTGAAAATAAAGTCTGTGGTCTAACACGCCCTCAAGATGTTCAAGCCGTGTATCAACAAGGTGGTTTATATGGTGGATTGATTTTTGCTGAAACCTCAAAACGCAAATTGTCTTTACGTCAAGCGCAAGAACTTGTGACGCAAGCCCCATTACGCTTTGTCGGTGTGTTCCAAAATCAACAAATTGATTTTATTGTAAAAATTGCTTCTCAGCTAACGCTTTTTGCCGTCCAGTTACACGGTAGTGAAAAGGCAGAATTTATTGCACAATTACGTCAGCAATTGCCTACTGAATGCCAAATTTGGCAAGCCATTTCCATTCCAGTAGAAAAACAAAGTGCGGTACAAATTGAACCCATTTCACATATTGATCGCTATGTCCTCGATAGCCAACTTGCCAAGCAACAAGGTGGTACAGGGCAACCCTTTGATTGGTCGCTCATTCCTACTGAAATAAAAAATAAAGCAATGCTCGCAGGGGGCATTAATCTGGAAAATGTCGCACTTGCCCTATCGCAACATTGCTTAGGTTTAGATATTAATTCAGGCGCTGAAAGCAGTGCGGGTGTGAAAGACGCCCACAAGCTCGCGCAATTATTTCAACAAATTTTAGATTATTAAGCATAAGGAAAAATTATGTCAGAAACCCAGCTTAACCCGTATTTTGGTGAATTTGGCGGAATGTATGTGCCAGAAATTTTAGTCCCTGTGCTAAAACAACTGGAACACGCCTTTGTAACGGCACAAGCCGATCCTGAATTTCAAGCGGAATTTCAAGATTTACTGAAAAACTATGCCGGTCGTCCTACCGCATTGACCCTGTGTCGTAATCTCACCAAAGGTACTAAAACAAAACTTTACCTAAAACGGGAAGATTTATTGCACGGTGGTGCGCACAAAACTAACCAAGTTTTAGGGCAAATTTTACTTGCTAAACGAATGGGAAAAACACGCATCATTGCTGAAACAGGTGCTGGTCAGCACGGGGTTGCTACGGCCCTTGCTTGTGCAATGTTGGATATGCCTTGCCGTATTTATATGGGGGCAAAAGATGTGGAGCGTCAATCACCAAATGTGTTTCGTATGCGTTTGATGGGGGCGGAAGTTATCCCCGTTGAAAAAGGCTCTTGCTCGTTAAAAGATGCCTGTTGTGAAGCAATGCGCGATTGGTCTGCCAACTATGAAACCACACATTATTTACTTGGTACCGCAGCAGGGCCTCACCCTTTCCCAACTATCGTGCGTGAATTTCAAAAAATGATCGGCGAAGAAACCAAACGCCAAATTTTAGAAAAAGAAGGGCGTTTACCTGATGTGATTATCGCTGCCGTAGGCGGGGGGTCTAACGCCATTGGAATGTTTGCTGATTTCATTGATCAACCACAAGTACGTTTAATCGGCATTGAACCTGCCGGCAAAGGCATTACCACTGGGCAACACGGCGCGCCACTTCGCCACGGTAAAGTGGGGATTTATTTCGGAATGAAATCGCCAATTATGCAAACCGATGATGGACAAATCGAAGAATCTTACAGTATTTCTGCGGGCTTAGACTTCCCTTCTGTGGGACCACAACACGCCCATTTACACGCTATCGGACGTGCAGAATATGAAAGTATTACGGACGATGAAGCCCTAGATGCCTTCCAAGCGCTAGCCAAACACGAAGGTATTATCCCTGCGTTGGAAAGCTCACACGCGTTGGCTTATGCGTTAAAATTAATCCAACAAAATCCAAACAAAGAACAATTAATCGTCGTAAATTTATCAGGGCGTGGGGATAAAGATATTTTCACAGTGGATAAAATCTTAACTGAAAAGGGGAAAGTGTAATGAGCCGTTTTGAAACCTTATTCACCCAACTTAATACTAAAAATGAAGGCGCATTCGTGCCGTTTGTCACGCTATGCGATCCCGATTTAGCACGCTCTTTTGAGATTATTTGTACCCTTGTCGATAACGGTGCAGATGCGTTAGAACTGGGTTTTCCTTTTTCTGATCCCTTATTAGACGGCCCCGTCATTCAAGCGGCTAACAATCGTGCCTTAAATGCTGGTTGTAGTACGGCAGAAAGTTTTGAGCTGCTGGCAAAAGTGCGGACGAAATATCCTGAAATTCCGATCAGTTTATTATTATGTGCGAATTTAATTTATGCACAGGGTTTAGATCATTTCTATCAACGTTGTACCGAAGTGGGCGTGGATGCCGTGCTTGTGGCAGATATTCCTTTACTTGCAGCTGAACCTTATATCCGTGCTGCGAAAAAACACGGCATACAACCTGTGTTTATCTGCCCACCAAATGCGGATGAAGCAACCATTAAAGGCGTAGCACAACATAGCGAAGGCTACACCTATTTAGTTTCTCGCGCTGGCGTAACCAGTGCAGAAAACCAAAGCCATGCAGCAAATTTAGATACCCTTGTAGAACAACTTAAAGCCCACCAAGCGCCGCCAATTCTACAAGGTTTTGGCATCGCCCAGCCTCAACAAGTAAAAGAAGCCTTGCAACTTGGTGCAGCCGGGGCTATTTCAGGCTCTGCAACAGTCAAAATTATCGAACGCAATCTAGATAATCATCAAAAATGCTTGAGCGAATTGGCTCAGTTTGTGAAAGCGATGAAAGACGCCACGTTGTAAGCTAAACTTCAATTCAAAACATAAAAGTGCGGTGAAATTTTTGTTAATTTTTCACCGCTCTTTCCCCAGCAACTCATACCTGTTGTTTATCTCGTATAGTTTAATTTACCCTTGTCTTATTATTCGTTATACTGTGCATCCATTAATTTTGGAGTATTTCAATGAAAAAAATCGAGCAACTTTTCGCCAATAATTATAGCTGGGCAACACGAATGAAAGAGGAAAATTCCGATTATTTTCGTGAGCTTGCTGATCATCAAAAGCCAAGTTATTTGTGGATTGGTTGTTCTGATAGTCGTGTGCCGGCGGAAAAGCTCACCAACCTTGGACCCGGTGAGCTGTTTGTCCATCGCAATGTGGCAAACCAAGTGATCCATACCGATTTAAACTGCCTTTCAGTGGTGCAATATGCTGTGGATGTATTGGATATTGAACATATTATCATTTGTGGGCATACCAACTGCGGTGGAATTAAAGCGGCGATGTCAGAACAGGATTTAGGCTTGATAAATAATTGGTTATTACATATTCGTGATATTTGGTTTAAACATAGCCATTTATTGGGTAAACTGCCGCCAGAAAAACGTGCGGATATGCTAACCAAACTCAACGTTGCAGAGCAAGTTTACAACCTTGGGCGTTCTTCTATTGTGCAATCGGCGTGGAAACGGGGGAAAAAACTTTCCCTACACGGCTGGGTTTATGATGTGAATGACGGCTATTTGATTGATCAAGGCGTAATGGCAACGAGCCGCGAAACGCTGGAAATTTCTTATTTAAGTGCGATTTCTCGTCTTTTAAAACAAAATGAAGATGAACAAGAAAACGCTGAAACGCCGACTGAACAAATAGAAAAATAAGCAAAAAATGCCCCGCACTTTCTATGCGGCATTATTTTTTAACCAACATCATCAAGGATTTTATAATGCAAAAAAGTGCTTTGTACCCTGTTATTTATGTGTTAGGTAATGGGCAACTTGGACGAATGTTGCGCTATGCTGGTGCGCCTTTAGATATTCAGGTTGTGCCATTGCCTTTCAATGCCCCCGTGTTTGAACTGGAAGAAGGTTGCTTAATTACCGCAGAAATTGAACGATGGGAAAACACACCTCTGACAGAAACCTTAGCCAATCATCCGCAGTTTATTAATCGTTCCGTTTTTGGCTTACTCGCCGACCGCCTTTCGCAAAAATCGCTTCTTGATGAACTCAATCTTCCCACTTCCCCTTGGACACTCATTCATTCTGCCTCCCAATGGCAAGATATTTGGCAGCAAATTGGCGATAAAGTTGTGGTGAAACGCCGTACTGGGGGATATGACGGACGTGGTCAATGGATCATCACCGAAGAAAATCAGGCGCAAATCACTCAAGATTTATATGGCGAAGTCATTGCGGAAAAATTTATTCCCTTTGATGGTGAAATATCTCTAGTGGGGGCAAGATTTAAAGACGGCGCAACCCGTTTTTATCCGATTACACACAATCTGCAACAAAACGGTATTTTACGTTATAGCGTCGCAGATAGCGCTCAGCCACAACAGGCTGTATTACAACAGCAAGCAGAAGCGATGTTAGCAAAAATAATGCACAAGCTAGATTATATCGGCGTGATGGCAATGGAATGTTTTGTCATTGGCGATAAATTACTCATTAATGAACTTGCGCCTCGAGTACATAACAGTGGACATTGGACGCAACTAGGTTGTGCAATCAGCCAATTTGAACTTCATTTACGAGCATTACTCAATTTGCCAACACCAGAACTGACTAGCACAATGCCCGCAATGATGATTAATTTAATTGGCACAACGCATAATCTGCAATGGCTCAATATGCCATTTAGTCAATTGCATTGGTATGGTAAAGAAGTGCGTGAAGGACGTAAGCTAGGGCATATCAATTTGGCTCATCCAGATCGTCAAGAACTAGTGCATTTACTGGATAAATTTTCGCAAGTACTGCCACAAGAATATCAATCTGGTTTAGCTTGGGCAAAAGACAAATTGAAATTATCTAAATAATCATCGCATTTTTTGAAAAAATATTGACTTTCTTAGACAGAAAGCCAACTTAGTACTAATAAATACTTGCGAACAGAGGGAATTCTCAAGTATAACGTTACACAGGATTTCTTCTCTTAGAGAAATAACATTATTAACCACAAATTCAACACAACATTAGAAGGATAATCACGATGTTTGAACATATTAATGCTGCTCCAGCCGATCCTATTTTAGGTTTAGGTGAAGCCTTTAAAGCCGATGATCGTACTCACAAAATCAACTTAGGGATTGGTGTCTATAAAGATGCTAAAGGCAACACACCCATTATGAAAGCGGTGAAATCAGCCGAACAACGTTTATTTGAGGCTGAAACTACCAAAAATTATCTTTCGATTGATGGTGTTGCTGATTTTAATGCGCGTACGCAAGGCGTTTTGTTTGGCGAGCATTCAGAAATTGTAAAACAAGGACGAGCTAAAACCGTACAAAGCCTTGGTGGAACTGGAGCATTGCGTATTGCCGCAGAATTTATTAAACGTCAAACAAAAGCCCAAAATGTTTGGATTAGCACGCCTACTTGGCCAAACCATAATGCGATTTTTAATGCGGTGGGCGTAACTATTCGCGAATATCGTTACTATGATGCAGAACGCAAAGCTCTTGACTGGGAGAATTTAATCGCTGATTTAAGCAATGCAAGTGAAGGCGATGTGGTGTTATTACACGGCTGCTGCCATAACCCGACAGGTATCGACCCAACCCCAGAACAATGGCAACAACTGGCTGAAATGTCTGCTAAAAATGGCTGGTTACCGCTATTCGACTTCGCTTATCAAGGGTTAGCAAATGGTTTAGAAGAAGATGCCTTTGGTTTACGCACTTTCGCAGCGAACCATAAAGAATTATTAATTGCGAGTTCTTATTCTAAAAACTTCGGCTTATATAATGAGCGTGTTGGTGCGTTTACCTTAGTTGCCGAAACCGCGGAAATCGCCACAACAGCATTGACTCAAGTGAAATCCATTATCCGCACACTCTACTCTAACCCTGCCTCCCACGGCGCTTCCAGTGTGGCGATCGTACTCGCCGATCCAGCACTAAGAGAAGAATGGACAACCGAGCTAGGGGAAATGCGTCATCGTATTAAAGAAATGCGTCACCAATTCGTCGCATTATTAAAAGAATACGGCGCACAGCAAGACTTCAGCTTTATTGAACAACAAAACGGTATGTTCTCATTTAGTGGTTTAACACCAGAGCAAGTCGATCGCTTAAAAGAAGAATTTGCTATTTATGCTGTACGTTCAGGGCGAATCAATGTTGCAGGTATCACCGAAGACAACATTCGTTACCTTTGTGAAAGTATTGTAAAAGTGCTTTAATCAAAATTTGAAAAAATAATACCGCACTTTAAAGTGCGGTATTTTTTTATGGTTTTTTAGGCGCTATTTCGCTGCGACTAATCTCACTTTGCAAGGTGTTGCATCTGTGGTTTGGGTGGATATCAATGTGGTCTCCCCTTTCACCGTTGCCGTTGCACACTGGCTAGCCTGTTTAAGCTGCCATTTACCTTTTACCGTTAAGGTAGAATTTTGTGTCTGAGAAGCGCTTTCACGCCATTGACGGGAATAAATACTAACTTCGGCTTGTTTGCCCGCTTTAACCTGATCCGCTTCAATCCCTTTATAGAAAGCGAGATCTGGATTCACAATAGATAAATCAAGTGATTGATCTTGCTGTTGTGCCATCACCATAACAGGCTGATCCGATCCAAGTACAATCCCACCTACATCATTATGCTCTGCTTCAAAATAAGCATAGGCTTCTTGTCCACTATGCTTATCTTTGACTGCGTGCAGTTTATTCGTTTGCGATAATTTTTGATAAGCTGGCATTTGATCATTTTTAGCCGCAACAAGAATGGTATATTCATATTGCCCATTTTTCGGGGCGACACCGTGATCAATAACCGCTGTGGCAAATTTCCCTTTCGTTGGTTTATCATCACGATCATCAACAGATTCTTGTTCTTGATAAGTAAACACAACATTTTGCCCTTCTGGCACATAATAGCGATTACCGGCAGGATCCGCAAAGGTAACTGCTTGTTTAATCTCTTGTTTTGTGCCTAATGCCGAAACAGCATTTCCATTGACTAAAACAGATTGAAGTTCTGCCACACTATGCTGGAATAAGGTGGTTTCTGTTCTATGTTGTTTATCAGCATTCTGAATATCTGTCCCTAATGCAATAATTTGGTTATCAAATAGGAAATAAGATTTTCGTGCAAATAGAGAATCTTGCTGATATTTACTGTGTCCACGCAGTTTCATTGCATACATACTGTTATTATGCAAATCTGTTCCACCTGCATAGGTTTCTGTGGAAAGTAGCATTTCCTCAAGCCCCGCAGCAGGAAGTTGTAACAACTGTGCTTTTAGCTCTGGATAAGGCAGATGAATGGTTGTTGTGCCAGGGAAACGGTTCCAATCCCAACCATCATAACGATAACCACGATCATCAAAATGTTGGGGGATAATTTCTAATGCACCATAGGACATATACCGTCCATAGCGATTGTTTTTCTCGTAAGATTCATTTCCTACTAAATAGCGACTAAATCCTCGTGCAATAGCAAGCCAAGACAAGTTTGGATCATCTTGATGACGGCGTTGTATTACCATTGACGCATAATTCATCGTCCAAGCCCCTACGGGTTCTGCAATGGCTGGAACTTGTTCAAAGGTTGGCTTATGCGATAATGCCGCATAAATTCCTGCAAAAGTGCGGTTAATTTTTTCCCCATTTTTCTCATTACCTGCTAAGGCAAACCATTTAAATGGTGCTGCAGCAACAGAAAATTTTCCCGTTGGGTGGCGCCCACTAATAACAATTGGGATATGCCCATCTTTACTATAAACCCACATTTTATATAACACATCATTTAGACGTTCTCGGGCATCTTGATTAAGTGCATAAGGTGAATCACTCATAGCATAAACCACAGGGGCTAGCCCACCAAAAGCGTCTTTTCCATATGCGGTGTAATGTTGTGAATGGTGGAAAATTGAGCCATCCGGCTTAAATCCCCCTGCAACCCCTTTTGATTGTAAAATGGTGGTACTCAACCAATGGGAAAATTGTTTTAACAAGCCTGTTCGTTGCTGTTCATTTGGTAACAGTAAAATACTTTTTACAATCCATTGGAGTTGCGTATTTAAAATATCCACATTTGCTTCAACAATACGTTCATCAGGCTCAAAAATACGCCCTGTTCCACTAAACCACGCCATTGCGCCTTGTGCTTGTTCAAGCAATCCTTGCTTTTCAAGTAAATCACGCATTAAGAACCACGCATCAAAAAGTTCTCGGTTTTGATAGCCCATATGGGTAACAATTTGGATACTGCTACCACGCACAAAACCTTGATCAAATAAATAACGGGTGGCAAGTAAGAATTTGGCTTCCAGCTGTTGGCGTTGTTCCTCTGTCAATTGCCCCATGCGCAAGGCTTTTGCACTTTCTAACATCACTTTACCTAGCTCACGCATTGACACAGAACGAAGTAAGAAATCTTGATCTTGCTTGCTAAACACTTGATCATTTTTCATAAACTTCTGTCGAGCAGGGAAATCAAGCATTGGACCTTGAATGACGCCCTCTTTTTCACTGATATTAAAAGCTTGATATTTTTGTAAAATTTGTGAAAAATCCACCGCACTTGGTTTATCCGTAAACACATTTAACACTTGCTCAAAACGTTGGTAAATGCTTTCACTTTGCGGATCGGAATGCAGACTTCTATTAAAATCAAAGTGCGGGTAATTTTTGCTTAACATTTGATCATACAACAGCAAACCATTCCAGTTTTTATTCACTGCCGTACTTGCAGTAGGATTAACAAAAGAGGCTTGATAATCAGGAATTGGGTAACGATTATCCACAGGAACATTGAATAAAAGCTGATCTAAATAAAGTGATCCCGCTTCATCAGGCGCTTGAATCACCAACTTGTCTAAGCTTGTCACATTTTCGCCTTGCATATCACGAAATGGCACCGCAATCCCCCGCCAGCCTGTAAAATCTAAATTGATTTTAAAGGATTTTTTTACCTGACCATTTTGTTCAAAAGCAAATTGCAAAGGCTGTTTTAAGGCGTTATCGTTATAAAGCCATAGCATAAACGTTTGCGGCAAAATATCGTCATTTTGTGAAAAATCTAAATTTTGTGAAAACACTAAGCGCCCTTTTGGCTCAAACTGCCAATGCAACGCCTGCTTCCCATCTTTGTAATGCAACGCACTCGGTGCAACTTGCCCATTTGTAACGGTTAAATAAGCTGGAGGCTGTGCTTTTTCAAAAAAATCCCACGCATAATTCGCCGCATTCACACTGCCCGTGATGACACAAGCAGTTAATAGGCTTAGCTTTGGAAATAAGCTCGCTTTCATAGGCTCTCCCTTAGAATAAGAAACGGAAACCCGTGTAGTATTGATTTACATATTTATTATGCACATTCACGTTACTGATATTACGATCACGTCCAAATTCAATAAAGGTGATTAAGTCTTTGATTGGGCGATAATCAAGCCCTAAGGTGTAACCGTGGTTCACATTTTCACCCCGTTTTTCATAACGGAATTGGCTATAACCAGCAAATTTTGGTGTGATGAAATATTTTGCTGCAAGGAAATGTCTTTTTTCTTTTACTGCATTATGATCAAGGTAGTTCGCACGTTGTAGATCTTTTAATTCACCATAGTTATAAGCAACTTCTAAATTACGGTATTTCACTTCCGCCGCCACACGCCACGCAGAACGATTTACATTTTTTTCAATCCAAGATTGATTTATTCCTGCGCTATCTGGTGCAGAGAATTGATAACTATCATAATTATCGCGAGTGTAACCCGCTCTAAAGCGTAATCGCCAGTCGTCATTCAATTTATTGGTATAATAGAGTGCAAGCCCGTAGCCATTTTTTAAATGCTTCGGTGAGTTATCCACTCCTTTTTCAGCCGAACCAAATAAATAATCCGAACCAAATTGGAACCCAGCTAATTCTACAGAACGGAAATGCAAGCCTTTATTGGCTTCTGCGGTAAGTGGATTACGTCCGCTTCCTCCTAACTGCCAATCACCTAACATAATGGCATCGCCATTGGTTGGTAAACGACCTAAATATAAACGTCCTACGGCTTTATGTTCTATACCAAGATAAAGTTGTGCCGTACGCGGATCACCAAAACCTGAATGATTGCTACCACTGGCATCTTTTCCACTAAAAACAATTCTGGTTTTACCGATTAATCGTATCTCTTCTGTCATATCTTGTGCAAAGATAAACTCCACACGCGAGCCACGATCACGCAAATCTGAACGCTGCCCTTCGGTATGCGCAAGCATTGGTCTAAATTGCCCATTAAGCTGTACGCTGGTGCCATCTTTTTTATAAATTTCTACCGCACTTGCTGTACTTGTTGCGGCAATAAGTGAAAGTGCAAGAAGGGAAAGTGATTTTTTCATATAACAATTATCCTTATTATTTATTGTGAAAAGACACCTCAAATCAAAGACGATTAATCTGAGCCATTGCGATGTTCAAGCTGGTTAGATACGACAAAAAAATAACTAAAACTGAGCATTCAACCTTATCATAGGCAAATATTTCACAGGGGAAAAGCACCGCACTTTAAAAATAAGATCAAGATCACAAAAATATTAAAACAGAGTTTTGATATTTGCTTTTATGATGCCGATCATAAGGATTATTAATTTGATTATTCATAATAAAGGAAAAATCATAAGGATAGACTATGACCTTTTCTTTGATCATTATTCTTCTTTTATGCGGTATATTAACTAACCTGATGTCAGCTATTTTTGGTATTGGTGGCGGGGTGTTGATGGTACCCATTTTACATACACTTTTCCCTTATATGCCAATCCAAATGATTTCTGCCACTTCACTGACTATCGTAATGGGATCAGCGTTAATTAATCTGTTTTACTTTTATAAGCTAAATATTGAGATTGATAAGAAAAAATTGCTCCTTTGGTCACTAAGTATGATCATTGGTGTACAACTTGGCTTTCATCTCAGCTTTAATGTTTCAGATAACCTGATAATAGGGGTCTTTGTCATTACGCTGATTGTATTGGCATTAAAAACCTTTTTGCATCCGAACAATAAGAAAAAGCAACAAGCACAGAAAAAAGATTGCTTACGTGGTAGCCTGTTCTGCTTTCTGGGTGGGGGAATTGCTGGGATTACAGGGATCGGTGGTGGCTCAATTATGTCGCCACTAATTAGCCAGTTGCCCAGTGTTAGCATTAAAAGTGTGGCGGTTTATACCAATTATATGATGGTGATTGGTGGCATTGGCAATCTTTACGGCTATTTAACCAAAACCCCAGAAGTGATTATCCCCCATTCCTTACAGATTGGCTATGTGAGTTTCTCCATTGTACTCATTGTCGTGCTAAGTGCTTTTTTTATGAGTTTTATCAGTATGAAACTTCGTGGCATTATCAAAGAGGAAACCGCACGTAAATTGCTTAGTATGATCTTGCTTTTTATTGCTTGCTATATGCTACTATTGCGAGTAATACAAGGATAAATTATATAGGATATGGAAATGCTTAAACCGATGAATTTTAAAAATTGTCAATATAATCATTTGGTTGCTGTTGAAAAAGGCACTCAGCTTTATCGTCAAGGGGAAACTGCCCACTCGTTTTATTGTGTAAAAAATGGGCTTATTGGCTTATATCATACCCTTGAAAATGGTAAAGAAAGTTTAGTGAGAATTTATAAAGCAGGGGATTATTTTGGATTTCGTACCCTATTTGGTGATAAAAAATATCACTGTACAGCCAAAGTGTTAAGAGAAGCAGAAATTATCAAAATCACGCCACAACATATTGATTCCTTCTTTTTAGAAAACCCTGAAACCATTCGCTTTTTATTCCAAATTCTTTCAAATGAACTGCGTGATGCAGAAGATCGCCTTGCTAAAAGTGCGTATTTAAAAAGTTTAGATCGTGTAATTGACAGTATTTATTTCTTAACAGAAAACTTTCCTGATTACCATTGGACACACCGAGAAATCGCTGAGTATGCAGGCTGTGAAACCGAAACTGCTATTCGCATTACCCGTGATTTAAGAAAGAAAAATTTATTATCGTAATTTCATTTTCCTCAACGGTTTAGCCTGTACTTAGCGCATTGGATTATCTTGTTAAACTGACATCGCAATAAAAATGGCAGCGTCTATGCTGCCATTGCGTCAATAAATCGTTACATTAATTTTGTTCTTGTTGCAGACGATTTTCTTCTGTTTCTGGTTCAAGATCAAGTTTTGCCATTAGAAGCTGATCGCCATCTTCTTCAGGATTTTCTGTTACTAATAGCTTATCCCCATAGAAAATCGAATTTGCCCCAGCCATAAAACACATTGCTTGCATTTCTTCTGACATTCCTTGACGTCCCGCAGATAAACGGACATAACTTTTTGGCATCACAATTCGTGCAACGGCAATGGTACGCACAAACTCCGTCCAATCTAATTCCGCCGCCTCAGCCAATGGCGTGCCTTCCACTTTCACTAATTGGTTGATTGGCACGGATTCTGGTTGTGGATCGAGATTAGCTAAGCTGGCAATAAATGCGGCACGTTCTTTCCGTGTTTCATCCATCCCAACAATTCCCCCACAACATACCTTTAAGCCGGCTTTACGCACTTTCCCAAGGGTATTAATACGATCATCAAATTGGCGTGTGCCAATAATTTTTTCATAATGCTCTGGTGCGGTATCAATATTATGATTGTAGTAATCCAACCCAGCTTTTTTCAAATCTTCCGCCATACCATCTTGCAATAAGCCAAACGTCCCGCAGGTTTCTAGCCCCAGATCTTTTACTGCTTTAATAATCGTGGTGATTTTTTCAATATCTTTTGGTTTTGGCCCACGCCAAGCCGCCCCCATACAAAAACGACTTGCACCACGGGATTTTGCCACTTTCGCTTTCTCAACAATCTCATCAACATTAATTAATTGTTGATTTTGCACCCCTGTTTGATAGCGTGCCGATTGTGGACAATAACCACAATCCTCAGGGCACCCCCCTGTTTTAATCGACATTAAGGTAGAAAGTTGAATCGCCCGTGGATTAAAATTCTCACGATGAACCTGAGCGGCACGATACACCAACTCTAAAAAAGGGGTTTCAAATAACGCTTCCACTTTACACACTGACCAATATTCTAAGGTTGGGTGCGGTGTTAAAGAAGGAATTTGAATGTTTGTGATTGTCATAAATTATCCTTATTACAAAAAGTGCGGTCTATTTTAGACCTAAATTTTTAATTCAGGTAATGATTTATCACTAATCCTACCATTTTCAACACATAAAAGGCGATCAATTTTTCCGACTAATTCATTAGGTTGATGAGTAACAATGAGCAACGTCAATGTTTTCTGCTGAGATAAATTCTCTAATAAATTCAACATTTCTTGACGCAAATGAGGATCGAGCGCAGAAAATGGTTCATCAAGCAATAAAATCGGTTTATCACGAAGCAGACAACGAGCTAAAGCGACACGCTGTTTCTGCCCGCCAGAAAGGGCATTAGGTAAGCGAGATAAAAAATCGCCTAATCCGACCGCACTTGCCGCCTTTTCCACTTGTGCTTTTTCTTCCGCACTCAGCGTTAAACTAGGCTTTAAACCTAAGGCGATATTTTCAGCCACCGTTAAATGCGTAAACAAATTATTCTCTTGAAAGAGCATCGAAACAGGACGCTGATGAGGCGCGCTAAAGGTGTGATTTTGCCCATTAAGCCAAATTTCCCCCTTATCGGAGAGTTCAAATCCAGCAATTAAATTGAGTAAAGTGCTTTTCCCCGCCCCACTCGCCCCCACTATGGCAACACGTTGTCCCGCCGAAATATGCAGTTGGAAGTGCATCGCTTGATTGGGGTAATGAAAATAAGTATCCAGTTTAATCATTATCTTGTCTAAATCATTAACGTAATAAGAACCAATATCGAACAAAAACAAAGTGCGGTGCAATTTTTTGCTATTTTCGCTTTGCTCTTGCTTTTCGCTATGCCACATTTTGCGGTTTTTCAATCATCATAAATAACAGACCACATAACCCTAATAAAATTAAAGCGGTTACGCTCGCTTCTTGCATACGATATGAGCCTAATTGCTGATAAAGCAAATAAGGCAAAGAGATGAAATCTTGATTACCAAATAAAGCAATCGCTGTGAAATCGCCCAGCGATAAGGCACAAGCCAATGCGCTAGCATACCGCATCGCTGAACGCAAAGTTTGCCATTCTACCACTCGCCAGCGTTGCCAGCCTTGCACGCCAAGAGATTGGCAAAGTCGCTCATATTGCATTGTTTGATACATTGGGGCAGAAAGCGTGCGAATCACAAAAGGCATTGCCAAAATGCCATTACAAAACGCTACAATAAGGAGAAGATGCCACGGCTGAAAATCAAGATCTTGCAAACGAATAAATAGCCCTAACGCCACCACTAAAGTTGGGATCGCAAGCACGATCATCCCCATATTACTAATGACATTGGCACAATAACGGTGGCTTTGCCAAGCTAAGCGTAGCACGAGCAAGAGTAATGCCATTGAAAATACAATAGCAAATAGCGCAGAACATAGTGCAATACTTAAGGAATAACCCAAAGCACGCCATAACTGGGGATTTTGTGCCACTTTTTGCCACGCGTCCCAATCTAATCCTGCCACCACCATATAAAGCAAGGGTAAAAAAATAAAAATCAGCACACTGCCCACACAAAAAACTTGCCAAATTTGTACCGCACTTGTCTGCTTTTCTCGCCAGAACTGGCGTAAATCGAGCTGGCTAGGATCTTTGCGATGAAAGAAGCTGCTCATCATAAGCAATAGGACACAAAAACCGCATTGCAACAACGCTAACATTGCCGCTTTAGGTAAATCAAATTCAAATAAAATGGCTTGGTAAATCGCCACTTCTAAGGTGGTATACGCTGGCCCACCACCAAGTGTGAGTACAATGGCAAAGCTAGTAAAGCAAAGCATAAAAATTAACGCAAAGGCAGGCAAAAATTGTTGGCGTAAATAAGGTAATTCGATTAAACGAATAAATTGCCAACCGCGAATATTAAGCTGTGAACTAAGCTGACGTTGCTGATTAGGAATGCTTGATAGGGCTTGCAAAAATAGACGGCTTGCTAAAGGAATATTAAAAAATAAATGTGCGATTAAAATGCCACTTAAGCCATAAATATTGGGTTTCCAGTCAATCTCAAGGGCGGAAAATAACCTTGCCACCCAACCTGAATGTCCGTAAATCCCTAATAGTCCTAGTACAGCCACCAAAGCTGGTAACACAAAAGTGAGGGAAAATAATTTCAAAATAAGCGATTTACCACGGAAATCTTGGTAAAAAAACGCACGGGCAAATAATAATCCGATACTCACCGATAAGAATGCCGAAAGAAATGCCTGCCCAAAACTAAAGGCGATAACGTGGCGAATGTAGTCATCTTTCCAAAGCGCTGTCCATTGCTGATGATTGCCAAGATTTAACACCGCACTTAAGGTAAAGCCATAAAATGTCGCCAATAGCAATATCACGCCCATTCCCCCAAGCATTGAAGAAAGGGGGAATTTTTGCACGTAACGGCGTATTATTGTGTTAAGCTGGCTTGCCAAGTGTTCGTCCATTGTTTTAATTGTTCTGTATTGACGCCACTTCCCAACGTGGTTTTGCTTTGCTGTGCTTGTTTCAACGCATCAAAGTGCGGTTCAATTTTTTCATCAATAACGGCAAACATAATATTTTTTTGTGAAATTTGGCGTTGCGCTTCTGGAGTAATCAAAAATTGCATAAAGGCATCAGCACAAGCGTTAGGGTGATTTGCCATTCGCGCTGCGGTTTCAATTTGTAGCACTTGCCCTTCAGCAAAATCTGTCGCGGCATAATTGGCATCCTTGTCATTTAAGAGATGATAAAGTGGTGAAGTGTTATAACTAAACACCAAATCTGATTCGCCTTTTAAAAATGCGCCGTAAGTTTCTGACCAACCTTTCCCTACGGTAACGGTATGGCGAGCCAATTTCTTCCACGCCGCCTCTACATCATCGCCATAAACTTCATTCATTAAGATCACTAATCCACGCCCTACGCCACTGGTACGCGGATCTTGATAAATGATGCGAAGTTGTTGATTATCAACCAATTCTTTTAGGCTTTTCGGTGGGTTTGATAATTTTTCTTTATGATACACGAAGGCATAAGCACCAAAATCATAAGGTAAGAACACCTTATCTTCCCACTTCTCAGGTAAAGAAAGTTGCGCCATTGGCACCTGATGTTCTGCAAATAATGAGGTCTTTTTCGCTTCTTCAAGCATTGTTTGATCTAAGCCTAGCACAATATCGGCTTTGCTCTTTTTCCCTTCAAGGCGAATCCGATTAAACATTACCCCAGTGCTATCAAAAGGCACATAATTCACCTGACATTGGGGGTGAGTTTGCTCAAACAGCGCTTTCACTTTTGGACCGGCGCCCCAATCAGCACTAAAACTATCATAAGTATAAACTTGCACCTCTTGCGCGGAGCTTGGTGTCGCCATCAGACTAGTGCCCAAAAGTGCGGTAAGAAAAGTAAGAGAAAAAGATTTTTTGAATTGCATAGTGTTTCCTTCCAATAAAAAACGACCAGCAATATTGACGTGAACAGCAAAAAAATTAGTTTCCTACGTCAGTATTAACTGTATCAGGTTCACGGGTATGATCTCAGCTATCAAGCACCCCGACTAATTTGAGCCTCTAGCTCGCGTTCAGTGTAGTAATTTTCCTTTACCAATGCAATCTATGTATTTAAAAATTCTTAAAATTTCTTTATAGTTAGCAATCAGTTAATGATTGATAAGGATAACCTATGGCATTTTCTGTTCCTCACCTTGACGATACGTTGAAAACACTGGCAGATTGTTTAATTCAGCATTACCCTGAACATTATAATGAAGGGCTTTACACGCAACTTGCACAGCAGAAAAATGATCCGACTAGCCTAATAGGTAAACTGGCACAAGGCATTGCAATGTCTGATTTTGTTGCAGAAACGTTAAAAAAACAACCGCACTTTTTACACCAATGTTGGCAACAATTCCCCCATTTAGAAAATACAGCCTATTACCAACAAGCCTTGCATTCCTTACTTCAAGAAGTTACTGATGACACCCAACTTTATCGCCAATTACGTCTTTTTCGTCATCGCGAAATGGCGAAGTTAAGTTTATGTCAAAGTTTAAACTTAGCGACGGTCGAAGAAATTTTCATTGCCCTTTCACAATTGGCAGAAACCATTATTATTGCCGCTCGGGATTGGCTTTATCAGCGTGCCTGTGCTGAAATGGGTATACCGATGGATAGCCACGGCAAACCGCAACAACTTTATATTTTAGGAATGGGGAAACTAGGCGGTTTTGAGCTGAACTTTTCCTCAGATATTGATCTCATTTTTACCTACCCTGCTAACGGCGAAACGCAAGGCGCAAGGCGTTCTATTGAAAATAGTGTCTTCTTCACTCGCTTAGGACAACGTTTGATTAATGCCTTAGATCAATATACCCCTGATGGCTTTGTGTATCGCACAGATATGCGTCTGCGCCCCTTTGGTGAAGCGGGGGCATTAGCCCTAAGTTTTACCGCAATGGAACAATATTACCAAGAACAAGGACGAGATTGGGAACGTTATGCAATGATCAAAGGGCGTATCTTAGGCGCTGATCCGCAAGATCCCAATGTCAAAAACTTACAAAATTTACTCCGCCCTTTTATTTACCGCCGTTATATTGATTTTAGCGTTATCCAATCTTTACGCGAAATGAAACATAAAATTGAACGGGAAGTGCGACGCCGTGGGTTATCGGATAATATCAAACTGGGCGCGGGAGGCATTCGTGAAATTGAATTTATTGTACAGGTTTTCCAACTTATTCGTGGTGGACGTGAAATTAAATTGCAACAACACGGATTGCTTCACATATTACCTGAATTGGAACAACTCGCTTTACTTAGCTCTCAAGAAGTCACTGATTTAAAAAATGCTTACCTTTTTTTACGCCGTGTAGAAAATGTGTTGCAAGCCATTGACGACAAACAAACTCAGCTTTTGCCAGAAAAAGAGCTGGATCGCCAGCGCCTGATTGTTGCTCTGCAACGTTATACCCAATGGAATACGCAAAAACAGCCTGTCCTCGTGGAAAATAGCATAACAAGCTGGGCGGATTTTGATGCCTTATTACAATCGTACCAAAATAAAGTGCGGTCGGTTTTTTCACAATTAATTGGTGCAGAAAATGATCCCTCACCACAAGAAAATAGCCAATGGAACGATTTTTTAGAAACGGATTTCAATGAGGAAGATCTTCTGCTCATTCTGCAACAAAATGGCATAACATTGGCAGAAAATGCACCGCTCCTACAACGCCTTACTCAGTTTCGCAACGAACTGGCTCGCCGTCCGATTGGAAGCAGAGGGCGTGGCGTATTAAGGCAGTTAATGCCGATGCTACTTACTCAAGTGTTTCAACATCAAGCCTATGAAAGCTTGCTCCCCCGAATGTTGGATATTGTGGATAAAATTCTCACTCGCACCGCCTATTTGGAATTATTAGTGGAAAATCCGCAAGTACTCAATCAGCTCATTGAGCTATGTTCACACTCACAGCTTATTGCTCAACAAGTGGCGCGACACCCCATTTTGCTTGATGAATTATTAGATCGCAACGCATTATTAAACCCGACCGATTTCAGCGAATATGCCAGCGAATTAAAGCAATATCTACTCCGTTTACCGCAAGATGACGAAGAACAGTTTATTGATGCCCTGCGTCAATTTAAGCAAAGCACCTTGTTACGTGTGGCAGCCGCAGATATTCTCGGCGCATTGCCCGTAATGAAAGTAAGCGATCATTTGACCTATTTGGCAGAAGCGATTATTGCTGCCGTTGTAGAGCTTGCTTGGCAACAAGTTACTGCGCGCTTTGGTATTCCTGAATATCTTCCGCCTAATGAGAAAGGTTTCTTAGTCATTGGCTATGGCAAATTAGGTGGCATTGAACTGGGCTACAAATCTGATTTGGATTTGGTCTTTCTGTTTGACGGTAGCAAAACAGGTCAAACGCAAGGCGGCAAAAAAGTGATCGACAGCAATCAGTTTTATCTCAAACTGACGCAAAAAATCATCAGTATTTTTAGTATGAATACGAGTGCGGGAGTGCTTTATGATATCGATATTCGCCTACGCCCGTCTGGTGATGCGGGTTTACTTGGCTGCTCGCTAAGTGCCTTTGAGAATTATCAGCTTAATGACGCTTGGACGTGGGAAAAACAAGCGCTTGTACGAAGCCGAGCCGTTTATGGCGATGTTGCCTTACGCCAACGCTTTGAACAAATTCGCCGTAAGGTACTTTCTGCGCCACGGGATCTTGTCAAACTTAAGGAAGACGTAAAAGCAATGCGTGAGAAAATGTATCAACATCTTGCCCATACCAATCCTGATGAATTTAACATTAAAACCGATCAAGGCGGCATTACGGATATTGAGTTTATCGCCCAATATTTGGTATTGGCTTACGCGCCGCAATACCCTAATTTAACCATTTGGTCAGATAATGTGCGGATTTTTGAGTCAATGGCAGAACTCCAAAATAGCGAAAACAAAAGTGCGGTGATAAATGTTGATATTTCTGAACATTTGAAAAATGCCTACACTCGCCTACGCAACCGTATTCATCATTTAAATTTACTTGGCTTGCCTGCGGTGGTAAAGCAAGCAGAATATCAATCTGAACGGCAGTTTATTCGCCAAATTTGGCAAACGTTATTTGATTAGCCACAGAGTTTATTGGCTAACTGGGCCATTTTTACAATCACCCTTGTTGCGTCCCACATTCCTTCAAGGGTGGTCAGTTCTTGCTTGCTATGAAAATTGTATCCGCCCGTAAATAACATTGGGCAAGGAATTTGCTTTTCCGCCAATTTTGCACCAAGATAGCCTGAACGAATCGGCGTGAGAATAGGTTCAATACCACATTGCTTCATAGCTAAATCAGCAAGTTGGAGCGATTTTGGCTGTTGTTTAATGATCTCAGCCATATTGCTATATTGATCTTCAATACTTAGCTGTGCTTTCTTTCTTAAACGTTTTTTGCGATTAAAATCCACAATCATCATCGCCAAAAATGCCTTACGTTGCTCAAAGCTCACCCGATCAAAATCACAAATTAAATAGCGCATTTCCACTTTTTCAATATCGCCCGCTAGACTTTCTAAATGAAAAAAACCTTGTTTTCGTTCTGTTTTTTCTGGCACTTCTTGAGCAGGCAAGCCTTTTTGAAATTCACACGCTAATGTCAATGCGTTACGCATTTTATCTTTGCCTACGCCAGCTTGAATATTGCGTCCATAAAGCGTTACGGTGGCGGTAGCAACATTCACATTTTCATAGCCCAAACTGCCAACCCCTTCCCCTGCAAGACAATATGCCCAATCACAAGTAAATTTATCAAAAGGAAAATGTTTCATTCCTTGCCCTGTTTCTTTATCTGGCACAAAGGCGAGGCGAATATTGCAATGAGAAAGATGATTTTGTTGCAAAATATAAAGTGCGGTCAGAATTTCTGCAATTCCTGCTTTATTATCTGCCCCTAACAAGGTTTTTCCATCACTCACCACCAAGGTTTTGTTAATCAGTTTTTGCAAAAACGGATGATATACAGGGCTAATAAATTCCTCACCAACGCCAAGAGAAATATCACCTCCGCGATAATTTTCAATCACTTCAGGTAAGGTATGTTTGCTACTACATTGCGGTGACGTATCAAGATGACTAATAAACCCAATTGTTGGCATTTGGGGGCTAATATTGGAAGGCAAAAATGCGGTCAGAATACCTTGTTTACTTAATTCAATTTGTTGCAAGCCCAGTGCGAAAAGCTCTTGTTGCAGAAATTTGGCTAACTTTGCTTGCCCTATGGAGCTGGGAATGGGTTTGGCATTAAACTTTGCTTGTGTATCAAAACTCACATAGTTTAAAAAACGTTCCAGTAATCCTTCTTGATATTGCGTGCTATTTTCCATAATCATTTTATCGCTTTACAAAAATTGTTGCATTTTATTCTAACGAGGCTGTTGGCTTGAGGTATTGATATATAACAAAATTCAACCTAATTTTTTTAGGCAAAATGTGATTAATTGCTTTTCATTGTGGGGCGTTCGCTATATCATTAGCACTTATTTTTATCTATTGATTGTTCAACCAACTTGTTAGGGAGAAAACCAAAGCTAGTGGAAAATTCAGTTCAAACCAAACCGATTATTGAGCTTCGTTCTTTAACTAAGTCTTATGGCGACAAAACGATTATTGATGGTTTAAATCTTACCATTAACAATGGCGAATTTTTGACGATTTTAGGGCCTTCAGGCTGTGGTAAAACCACTGTTTTACGTTTAATCGCAGGATTAGAAGATCCTAACGGCGGTAAGATTATTCTTGACGGTCAGGATATTACTGACGTGCCGGCAGAACGTCGCTTTGTGAATACCGTATTCCAAAGTTATGCTCTTTTCCCACATATGACGATTTTTGAGAATGTGGCTTTTGGTTTACGTATGCAAAAAGTGCCAAACGCAGAAATTAAGCCGCGTGTAATGGAAGCCTTACGTATGGTTCGTTTAGAAGAAATGGCTGAACGTAAACCCACTCAGCTTTCTGGCGGTCAGCAACAGCGTATTGCCATTGCAAGAGCGGTAGTCAATAAGCCAAAAGTATTATTACTAGACGAATCTCTTTCTGCATTGGATTATAAATTGCGTAAAGAAATGCAAAATGAACTGAAAGCATTGCAACGTCAATTAGGGATTACCTTTATTTTCGTTACTCACGATCAAGAAGAAGCCTTGACGATGTCTGATCGTATTATCGTAATGAACAAAGGGAATATTGAACAAGACGGTACGCCTCGTGAAATTTACGAAGAGCCGAAGAATTTATTTGTTGCACGCTTTATTGGTGAGATCAACGTTTTTGATGCCAAAGTGATTGAGCGTGTAAGCGAAAAAACCGTAAAAGCCAATGTTGAAGGACGTATTTGTGAAATCTATACGGATTTACCGGTTCAACCAGATCAACACTTGAAAGTGCTTTTACGCCCTGAAGATATTGTGATTGAAGAATTAGATGAAAATGAGCAATCTAAAGCGATTATCGGACACGTTTCTGATCGTAACTATAAAGGAATGACATTGGAATCCAGCATTATTCTTGATCATAATGATATGAAAGTGTTAGTGAGTGAATTCTTCAATGAAGATGATCCGCATATTGATCACTCAGTAGGACAAAAGGTCGCCCTCACTTGGCACGAAGGTTGGGAGGTTGTGTTAGACGATGAAGACAGCTAATACGGGATTTCAAAAAATTACCATTACAACCATCTTTGCTTGGTTAATTTTGTTTGTATTAGCGCCTAACCTATTGGTGCTAACAGTCAGTTTCTTAACCCGTGATGGCAGTGATTTTTATGCATTGCCATTTACCTTTGAGAATTACACACGCCTATTTGAACCGCTTTATGCCCAAGTGGTGTGGAATTCACTTTATATGTCGGGTATTGCCACCATTATTTGTTTAATTATTGGTTACCCTTTTGCCTTTATGATTAGCAAAATTAAGGAAAAATATCGCCCAATTTTGCTTTTTTTAGTGGTTTTACCATTTTGGACAAACTCACTCATTCGTATTTATGGAATGAAAATTTTCCTTGGCGTAAAAGGGGTGTTAAATAGCACATTACTGACCTTAGGCATAATTAACGAACCAATTCGTATTCTAAATACCGAAGTGGCGGTAATTATTGGTTTAGTCTATTTATTATTACCATTTATGATTTTGCCATTGTATGCCGCTATTGAAAAATTAGATCACCGTTTATTAGAAGCGGCTAAAGACTTAGGAGCAAACAGTTTCCAACGCTTTGTCAAAGTGATTATTCCACTCACGATGCCAGGCATTATCGCAGGTTGCTTATTAGTGCTATTACCTGCTATGGGAATGTTCTATGTGGCTGATTTACTTGGCGGTGCGAAAGTGTTACTGGTGGGTAACGTAATTAAGAGCGAGTTCTTAATTTCACGTAACTGGCCATTTGGTTCAGCAATTAGTATTGGCTTAACCATTTTAATGGCGTTCCTCATTTTTGTTTATTACAAAGCAAGTAAATTAATGAATAAGAAAATGGAGTTGGAATAATGAGTCGTTTACTGCGTAATATTTTTATGTTGGTGGTGTACGCTTATTTGTATATCCCAATTATCATTTTGGTCACCAATTCTTTTAATGCTGATCGTTATGGATTGAGTTGGAAAGGGTTTAGCTGGAATTGGTATGAGCGTTTATTTAATAACGATACCCTGATCCAAGCTGCATTGCACTCGGTTACCATTGCCTTTTTTGCGGCAACCCTTGCCACCATTGTGGGGGGATTAACCGCCATAGCCTTATATCGCTATCGTTTCCGCGGTAAACAAGCAGTGAGCGGAATGTTATTTATCGTTATGATGTCGCCTGATATCGTTATGGCCGTATCCCTACTTGCCCTATTTATGATTGTCGGCATTTCATTAGGTTTTTGGTCATTATTACTGGCACATATTACCTTCTGCTTGCCTTATGTGGTGGTGACAGTCTTTTCTCGCTTAAAAGGATTTGATGCCAAAATGCTTGAAGCGGCAAAAGATTTAGGTGCGAGTGAAATTACCATTCTGCGAAAAATTATTCTGCCTTTAGCCTTGCCTGCCATTGTCTCAGGCTGGTTACTCAGCTTTACCATTTCACTTGACGATGTTGTGGTTTCCTCTTTCGTAAGTGGTGTCAGCTACGAAATTTTACCACTGAAAATTTTCTCATTGGTAAAAACAGGGGTAACACCTGAAGTGAATGCACTAGCAACCATAATGATTATTTTCTCGCTAACTTTAGTCATATTAAGTCAGCTTGTGGCGAAAAAAGATAAATAGCCCGAAAAGGAAAATAATACTTCACAAATAAGTATAGACAAAATAGAATACGCCTTGACGCCCTCAAGGCGTTTTTTATTCGTATTTTGTTATACAAAATATATCTCTAACCCTCTTAACAGGAGAATGATAGAAATGAAAAAATTTGCAGGTCTTTTCACAGCCGGAATGATCGCAGTGACTTTAACAGCTTGTAATGATAAAGAAACAAAGAATGCGGAAACCAAAGCACCCGCTAACGATACCGTATATCTTTATACTTGGACAGAATATGTGCCAGATGGCCTATTAGATGAATTTACTAAAGAAACTGGAATCAAAGTCATTGTTTCAAGTCTAGAATCTAATGAAACAATGTACGCTAAATTAAAAACACAAGGTGAATCCGGTGGTTACGATGTGATCGCCCCATCAAACTACTTTGTGTCAAAAATGGCGCGTGAAGGTATGTTAATGCCATTAGATCACAGCAAATTACCTGTTATTAAAGAGCTAAACCCAGACTGGTTAGATAAACCTTATGATAAAGGTAACAAATATTCTTTACCACAATTATTAGGCGCACCGGGTATTGCCTATAACACCAATGATTACAAAGGATCTGATTTCACTTCTTGGGGTGATTTATGGAAACCTGAATTTGCGGGAAAAGTACAATTACTTGATGATGCACGCGAAGTCTTTAACATTGCGTTATTAAAATTAGGTCAAGATCCAAATACCCAAGATCCTGCTATTATCAAACAGGCTTATGAAGAGTTACTCAAATTACGTCCAAACGTACTTTCTTTCAACTCTGACAACCCAGCTAACTCATTCATCTCTGGTGAAGTAACAGTTGGTCAATTATGGAACGGTTCTGTGCGTATTGCGAAAAAAGAACAAGCACCTTTAGATATGGTATTCCCAAAAGAAGGGCCTGTTCTTTGGGTTGATACCCTTGCCATTCCAGCGACCTCTAAAAACCCTGATGGCGCACACAAACTAATTAACTATATGTTAGGTGCTAAAACTGCGGCAAAATTAACGGAAGAAATTGGCTATCCAACATCAAATGTTGAAGCATTAAAATTACTTCCTGATGAAATTACTAAAGACCCTGCAATCTACCCAACCGCTGAAGTATTACAAAACAGCTACTGGCAAGATGATGTTGGTGATGCGGTTCAGTACTATGAAGAATATTACCAAAAATTAAAAGCCGCGAAATAATTTCTCGCGACAAATAAACCTCGCTAAATGCGAGGTTTATTTTTGTCTTCTAGTAAAAAATTTATCAAAATCTTACCGCACTTAATGTACTCAAAATATAGCGAATACAATAATCCTTATGTTGCAAACGTATTCTTAAAAAGTGCGTTTTATAATGAGAAGCGGAGTAAACGGAAAAAAGTATAAAGCACGATAAACCGTGCTTTATGCAAATATGCTATCTAAAAAGAATAACCGACAGAAACATTAACTCGATGATAATGATCTTTAGCCATATCTCCAGATAAAGAAAAACGCCAATTATGATATTGATAGCCCATCCCAATGCCAAATAGTGGTTTCCAATCAGGATAGAGACGATAAGACTGCTCAATATCCACTGAGGTTGTCGCATAGCTTACGCGACCACGATTTTTATTATGTAAGGTTTTTTGTAAAGCTAAGCGACCGAATAAAGTAAGGTTTTTCAGTTTGTATTCTAGCTCTGAAATAACACCAATATTTGTCTGCTCTGTGACTAAGCGATTAATTTTCACATCATCATTTAACATTAAATGTGTTAATTGTTTATGTGTGTAATCAATATTGGCGATATTATGCCATATCCATTGGGCATTAATAGGTTGTGACCAATGAATGCCAAGGGTTGAAGCATAAGATTGAGTATTGCCTTGTGAATGGGTGTTCTGTGTATTAAATTGTTGTTGATATTTTAATTTTCCTACACCGTAGTTAAAACTTGTTAAGAGCGTCCAGTTTGGTATAAATTCATATCCATAGCCTAGACGGAATGCAACATCACGTTCATTAAACGATTTTTCAACCTCTTTGTAATGCTCTTCATATTTCTGCCGCTGCTCACTAATGCTGAAACTGAATCGGTGTTTGCCTTCCACAAGAAGACCATTAATTGCCACACTATTAAAGTGATCAGTCGTATTAATATGGCTAACATCAGGCGAGGCAGAACGATTTTCACCACTAATCCAAAGTGCGGTATGATTTTTTTGTGAAAATGATGCAATCCAATTTAAACGCTGAAAGGCCTCGTGGTTAACCCAGCTTTGCTGCTGATGTATTAATGATTGAATCCCTTGACTGAATAAATATTCAGTAAAATGTGTTCTATCTGTATTGAATAAACGGTTTGCCCATTGTTTTTGCTGTGTATTTAATTGCTGTGAAGCATAGCCTTGATCGAGTTTTTCTAAAACGCGATCGAGTAATCTTGCATCTTCCATTGCACCTAAATAAGCTCTCTGCGCTTTATTCTTTTTATTTATCGAGGACGCTTCCTCTGAATGACCAGTTGATGCGGATTCAGTTGTATTATCTGTTTCAACAGTAGAAGCTGTTTCAGTGGTTGCTGGAACAGTTGTTTCTTCGGTTGTTGATGTTTCCTCTGAATGTCCAGTTGATGCGGATTCAGTTGTATTATCTGTTTCAACAGTAGAAGCTGTTTCAGTGGTTGCTGGAACAGTTGTTTCTTCGGTTGTTGATGTTTCCTCTGAATGACCATTTGATTCGGACTCAGTTGCATTGCCCGTTTCAACAGTAGAAGCTGTTTCGGTCGTTGCTGGAACAGTTGTTTCTTCGGTTGTCGATGTTTCCTCTGAATGTTCAGTTGATTCAGATTCAGTTGCATTGCCCGTTTCAACAGTAGAAGCTGTTTCAGTGGTTGCTGGAACAGTTGTTTCTTCGGTTGTTGATGCTTCCTCTGAATGTTCAGTTGATACAGATTCAGTTGTATTGTCAGTTTCAACAGTAGAAGCTGTTTCAGTGGTTGGTGGAACGGTTATTTCTTCAGTTGTCGGTGTTTCCTCTGAATGACCATTTGATGCGGATTCAGTTGTATTATCTGTTTCAACAGTAGAAGCTGTTTCTTCCGTTGGAGGCGTGACTTTATCGTTAATTACAGGTGTTTCTGGTGAATGCCCATTTGAAGTATCTTGATCTTCTAAGGCTTGCTGAACGCTTTTACGCTGTAATCCTACATAAATCTCTTTTTTATTCTCATCGAAAACAATTGTGTTTGCCACATCAATTAAAGCAGGATTTAAATTAAGTTGAATACCATTATTAACTAACCCATTGGCACGCAATAATACTTCACGTCGGCCGTTTTGTGGCACATAGTATGGAGCAATTTGATCGACATTCATTATGCCTCCAAGGTTTGCTATACCGCTCACATTAATGGTTGAACCAATTGCTTTATTAATTACGCCAGTCGCGTTATTAATTAAATTACCATTGATATTCCAATCTGTTTGATTAAGTGATTCTATTATTCCAAAATTGTTTACACTACCAGATGTTATCGGTTGAGCTTTTTGATCTTTTGATGAAAGCTTAACTAATGTTCCAGATGCGAGTGTTCCTCCTTGTTTTACGATAAAATTGGCTTGATTCGAGCCGTTTAGAGTTAGTTTACCCTGTTCAATGATCCCATCACCCTTAAAGCTATTATTACCATTGAAAACGAGTTCTTTTTCACCTAATTTCGTAAAACCGCCATCACCCTCAATATCATTATTAAAATAATAACGTTCTGCAATACCATTGACAGTAAGTCGGTTATCATTTTGGGAATCAAAGCGCCCATATCCCATTAATGCTTGAGATTTATTAATTACGCCAACACCCCAAGTTTCATCAATACCTGGGGTACCTTTATCAATAGCTGTTGTAAACAGTGTGTTGCGTATATCTTTAGCTTCAAACCAATCATATTTTTGTTTTACTGCAAGGGCTACTCCACTGGCATATGCCGTAGCACTAGAAGTACCACCGGGACGACTAATTTCACGATATCCTTTATCAGGATTAAAATAACTAATTTGCGTATCCACATTAGATGTTATACAGAAGTTTTTAGCTTTTCCACAAGGACGAAATACTTTTTGTCCATTGCTCTTCACACCTGTTACCGCAATAATTGTATCTTTAAGTGAGGTCAGCAAATCTCCAGTATTATTATCAATAAGCGCGATGATTGTACGCCCTGGTTGAGTACCGGCTTCACTGTGATATTCACTGCTTTCGTTACCTGTTGCGAAAAGCTGTAAAGAACCTTGTTCTTTTATATTTTGTACTTGATTGACGTACTCTTGATAATTTTGTATTTCTATAAAATCTTTCCAAATATTTCCAATAACGGGAGCAGCCTTTTGAGTTTGTTGTTGTAAACGTTGGTTTGCAGCATAACTAGCAGATAAGATTGAACGCCAAGAACTATTAGGAGCCCGTACTCCCTGAGTGATATATAATTGACCCATTCCTGCGGTATTAAGCAAAATACGTCCCATTTTTGAACCATGGAAGCTATGATCATTCACATCTGGCTTAAAGTAATGTTGTACTTCAAAACTCGGTGTTTGATTTGGTTTAGCCGCAACGCTTTCAGGATAAAGTTCCCCTTCTTTGAAGGTACGAGGATCCACTCCTGTATCAACTAACATTGCGATAGCTGGTTTATGAGAGGATGAGGTTGTTGGATAACGATCTGTATCTGTCCAATTCGGAAAATAGTTTTTTTCTGCTTCAGGTAAATCTGCTAAATTTATTACCGCACTTTCTGAATGAGCGGAAACTGTTGTATCCGTTTTTTCTTTATTTGTTATAACTGTATCCGTCGGCGGAGATGGTGGAGTGATCGTATGGGTTAAATCATCAAGTGCCTCGCTAATATTTTTACGTTGTAATCCAACATAGATTTGTTTTTTATTTTGATCAAAGGCAATGGTATCCGCGATATTAACTAATGCAGAATCTAAGTGTAAACGAATGCCATTATCGACCAATTCATTTGCTCGCAACAGCACTTCTCTCCGCCCCGATTGTGGAACATAGCCCTGAGTAATTTGGCTGACTCGCATTACGCCATTTAAAATTGCCTGCCCACTCACATTGATGCTTGAGCCTATTGCCGTATTGATCTCACCTGTTTCCGTATTGGTAAAATCCCCCTCAATATATAATGGTGAAGGATTGATAACTTCAAGACGCCCGCTGTTATAAAGGCTTCCCGTAGAGATTTTATTTGGGCTTGTTCCCGTTGCGAGTGTTGCACCTTGTTTAATTTCAAATTGCGCAGTATTTGTTCCGTTAATGGTGAGTTTTCCTTGTTCTATTACCCCTTTTCCCTGAAAACGATTATTACCATTAAGAACAAGTTCTTTATCACCGCGTTTTGTGAAGCCGCCATCGCCCCCAATATCATTGTCAAAATAATAGCGTTCTGCGATACCATTTACATCAAGCACATTATTATTTTGGGCATCAAAACGTCCATAGCCATTTAACGCTTTTTGTTTATTGATTTCACCTACACCATAAACGACATCTATACCGGTCTCACCTTTATCATTTGCCGTGGTAAAGAGAGTGTTACGAATATCTTTTGCTTTAAACCAATCGTATTTTTGTGCAATAGCAAGCGCAACGCCACTCGCATAAGCGGTTGCACTAGAAGTGCCATTAGGAATATCCGCATAAATCCATTGCTTTAGAATCGGATCAAAATAGTTGATTGGTGTATCTGCATTTGCCGCCAAACAAAAATTTTTCGCTTTTCCACAAGGCTGATATTTTTGCTTACCCTTCGTAATCGCTGTAATGGCGATGACGTTATCTTTTAAACGTTCATCAAGTTGTTCAGAGTTCGGGGCAAGCATTCTTGAGACAGAGGAATAAGGTTCATTAGGAATCGCAGGATCAAGTGGTTCATTGCCATTTGCAAAGAGTAACAAAGAACCTTGTTTTGCAATATGAGCAAGTTTTTCAATATATTCAGGTTGTGCATATTCTGAGATGCCTTCTACCCAAATATTGGCTACAACAGGAGCCGCTCGCCCTGTTTGTGCAATGCTTCTTTCATTCGCCACCCCCATTGCTAATAATCGGTTTCGCCAATGGGGAACTGGCTCACCTCTTTTTCTTACTAAGCCTTGTACTGGATAAATTGAACCACCGCCAGCAGTGTTTAATAATACACGCGCCATTTTTGTTCCGTGCATTTCTGGACCATCGTCTATCATATCTGGGCTAAGTTGAGTACTAATGTGATGACTAACACTATCATAGAAAGAGAAACCGTGAGCAACAATGCTTTCAGGGTAAATTTCGTCTTTTTCAAAGGTATGAAGATCCACTCCCGTATCCACTAACATCGCGCGTAAAGTCGTCAGTTTATCCTGATTAATATGATTATGATCTGTATCTTGCCATTGATGTGGTTGAGCCTGTGCTTCGGGTAAATGTGCTAATTTAGCCACGGCGTCTTGGCGGTTTTCTGCATCATTTTGGTTTCCTTGTGCTAAGTAAGGAAAAAGTGCGAGCGTAATCGCCATCGCCAATGGTGAAAGCGAGAAAAGACGAGGTGAGTTCATTATATGGATATCCTTTAATTATTTTTTGATGTAAAAAGAAGATTGATACGTCTTAGAATGAAAGTTTACTCCAAATTGCTCTAATAGTGTATCTCTTTATGTCAGAATTTTAATCGTAATAGAAATAAAGCTAGCTAATTGCATATTCAGTACAAGATAGTATAAGCCTTGCCGTTCTACTTGAGAAGCCAGATTATAGCGAATTTACTCACAACTTCGTGCGCTTACTTACTTTTAAGCGTACAACCAAAATAACTTTCATCTGCGTTAATCTCATCATCAAATATTTCTAGCTGTAAACTATTTTAGGTCATCCCAAAATATTTTTATCACGCAATAATTCACCCAAGTTACAATAAATGCGCAAAATAACGAGCATTTACTTTTTCAATACATATGAAAATAATTACATTACTAAAAATAACAAAACAAAATAAACAAAAACCCGAATTATACAAAAACCCTTTCAAAATCAATATATTGCAAAAAAAAAAAAAAAAAAAAAAAAAAATAACATTCACTCCACTTGAAATTGTTATTTATGCGTCTATACTCAGTAGCAAATAGCTATTTTACATCTCGACAAATAATCTATTTCATAAATAAGGAGTTAATAATGAGTCATACCCCTGATATTCTAACTAATCCCCTAACCAATAAAGGCACGGCTTTTACGCTTGAAGAACGTAATAAGTTAGGTTTAACCGGGCGATTACCTGCTGCTGTGGAAACCCTTGATGAACAAGCCAAACGTGCTTATGAGCAGCTTTCTCGTTATGAAAAACCAATGGAAAAATACATTTTCCTCGATCAACTACATAATCGTAATGAAGTGCTTTATTATCGTCTTCTTACCGATCATCTCGCCGAAATGTTACCTATTGTTTATGACCCAACCGTAGGTGATGCAATAAAACAATGGAGTCGTGATTATCGCCGTTCTCGTGCTGTTTATTTAAATGTGAACCGTCCAGAAGATATTCGTGCTTCTTTTGAAACATTAGGGCTTGGCGCAGAGGATGTTGATCTCATAGTCTGTTCTGATGCAGAAGAAATCCTTGGTATTGGCGATTGGGGCGTGAACGGAACGGATATTTCTGTTGGTAAACTTGCCGTCTACACTGCCGCTGCGGGCATCGATCCAAGCCGTGTCATTGCGGTGAATTTAGATGTTGGTACCGATAACGAAGCATTGCTAAATGACCCAACTTATCTTGGTAATCGACACGCTCGTGTGCGTGGTGAACGCTATGATCACTTAATTAATGAATATTTAAAAATAGCAAGTGAAATGTTCCCAAATGCCCTCTTGCACTTTGAAGATTTTGGCCCTTCCAACGCACGTCGCATCTTAGTTGAAAATCGTGAAAAATACCGTATTTTCAATGATGATATGCAAGGCACTGGCGCAATTGTTATGGCAGCAGTCATTTCAGGTTTAAAAGTTACGAAACAAACATTCGCTGAACAACGCCTTGTCGTCTATGGGGCGGGAACTGCGGGAACAGGAATGGCAGATCAAATTAGTGCTGCAATGGAACGTAATGGACTTTCGCGCGAAGAAGCCCAAAAACGCGTATGGCTCATTGATATTAATGGCTTAGTCACAGATGATATGCCAAATCTACCGAATTACCAGCAAGAATATGCGCGCTCTGCGGCTGAAGTGGCAAATTGGCAACGTTCAGAGGGTAAAATTGGTTTGTTAGAAGTTGTAAAACAAGTCAAACCAACCATTTTAATTGGCACCTCCACAGATCACGGTGCATTCACTGAAGAAGTCATCAAAGCACTTTGTGAAGGCGTAGAACGTCCAATTTTATTACCGCTCTCTAACCCAACAGAACGTATTGAAGTGATGCCACAAGATGCAATCCCTTGGTCAAAAGGTAAAGCCTTAATCGCAACGGGTATTCCAGTATCTCCTGTGCAATATAACGGAACGGCTTTCTATATTGGACAAGGTAACAATGCGCTGCTTTATCCCGGCTTAGGATTAGGTGTCATTGTATCAGGGGCAAGCCAAGTCACTGACGGAATGTTGCTCGCTGCCGCTGAAGCTGTTGCAAGCCAAGTCAATCCACAAGATTTAGGGGCGGCGTTACTTCCCCCAGTAGATAATTTACGCGCTTCGTCAGCAACGGTGGCTGTCGCTGTCGCCAAACAAGCAATAAAAGATGGTGTTGCAACCAAACAGAGTGATAACTGGGTACAAAGCGTGCAAAACGCAATGTGGCAAGCCGTTTATCGCTAAATACGCCTATGCCGTCTGAAAATCAGGCGGCATTTTTATAAAAAAGACGGCGCTTTTATTAATTAATCTCACAAAGCGCTTTCTAAATAATCCTAAAAAAGAAATTATTCCAACAGAGGAAAATATAATGCTTTTTCTCACCGCACTTGAAAGTGTCTTATCTATCGTTCTGATTATTGTATTAGGTTTTTATTTACGCCATAAAGGCTATTTTGCAGACAGCTTTGCTGGCAATATTTCTAAACTCATTATGAATATTGCCCTCCCTGCTTCTATTTTTATTTCTGTGCTAAGTTACCTTACTCGTGAAACATTATTTTCGCTATCAGATGGATTAATTTATGGTACTGCTGCAATATTCTTAGGTTATATTATTGCGTGGTTAATGACAAAAGCCTTCAATATTCGTGCAGGGCGGAAAGGCGTTTTTATTAATACGATAGTAAACGCTAATACCATATTTATCGGCTTACCCTTAAATATTGCATTATTTGGTGAAAATAGTATGCCTTATTTTTTGGTCTATTATGTACTAAATACCATTTCCACTTGGACTTTCGGCGCTTGGCTGATTGCACGAGATAGTAGCCAATCACAATCATCACCACATCGCTTATTTAACTGGAAAAAACTTTTACCTCCACCGTTACTCGGGTTTCTTGTTGCCCTCATTTTTTTACTCATCAATATTCCTGTACCAAATTTTATTCACAGCGCATTAAGCTATATAGGGGCAATGGTTACGCCACTTTCACTCATTTATATTGGCATCACGCTTTATGATGCGGGATTAAAAAGCCTCAAATTTGATAAAGACACCATTACCGCACTCATCGGCAAATTTGCTATCGCCCCAGCGATTATGGTATTTCTCATTTTTATAGGTAAAACCGTGCTACCATTGCCAACGATTGAGGCACAAACGCTGATTCTACAATCCTCCGTTTCTGCTCTTGCCATATTGCCTATTCTTGCCAATGAAGCCAAAGGTGACGTGTCTTTTGCTACCAATATTGTTACCACAAGCACCTTATTATTTATTCCTATTGTGCCACTGATTGATGGTTTACTTGGGCTTTTAAACTAAATTTACGAAAAAAGCACCGCACTTATAAAAATGCTGTTTATCTGATTTAAACAGCATTTTGTATCATTTTATTTTTTCTAGGTTCTTTTGTTACTTAGAGATAATTCTTATAAAATCCTATTAATCTCTCCATAAATCAAAATAATCAAACTCATCCTATTCCACTTTAATTTCCCTCATTATTTTTCTAAATAAAAAAATAATATATCTTGCACTTCCCCAGTTTTCCTTTTACTCTAATTGAGCTACAAATTAGTCTAATAAGGAGTTCCTATGGCACACATTTCAACGATTCATTACACTGGCAATTTGCACAACGATTTAATCCATTTACAGAGTGGAAACAAAATTTCCACTGATGCCCCTGTGGACAATAATGGTAAAGGTGAAGCCTTTTCACCAACAGATTTACTTGCTGCTTCACTTGCCGCCTGTGCAATGACAATTATGGGAATTCGAGCAAGAAATCTTGGCGTGGATTTACAAGGCACACGCATTGAAGTAGAAAAAGAAATGGCGCTCACCCCACGCCGAGTCGCACGTATTGTATTAGATTTCTATCTTAACAAAGCGCTTGATGAACGCACGCGTGCCACGCTCGAAGCCGCGGCTCACACCTGCCCTGTCGCCAAAAGCCTCAGTGCAGATTTAGTACAAGAATTTCGTTTTCATTACGAATAACATATAAAAAAAGCCTTATTTTCATAGAAAATAAGGCTCTCACTTTCAATTATTTAAACCAGTCTTCAGAAAACTGCTGTGGAGAAATCGGATTAATGTATTCTTGTAAACATAAGATTTAGTTCTCCAAAAACCTTTCCCTTAACTGATGCAACTGATCACGTACCGCAGCGGCTTTTTCAAATTCCAAGTTTTGGGCGTGTTTGTACATTTGTTGTTCCAGTTTTTTGATTTGTTGCTGAAGTTCTTTTGTACTGGTTGGTTGATAAAGTGCGGTAGGTTCTGCCACTGATTTTTGTTTTTGCTTGCTTTTTGCTTTGTTATTGGTTGCACTTTGTCCAATATCAAGCAATTCGCCGACTTTTTTATTCAACGCTTGTGGCACAATGCCGTGTTCTTCATTGTATTTCATTTGTTTTTCACGGCGGCGGTTGGTTTCGTTAATAGCTTTGTCCATTGATTTGGTAATACTATCAGCATACAAAATGGCTTTACCATTTAAATTTCGTGCCGCACGTCCAATAGTTTGGATCAATGATCGTTCGGAACGCAAAAAGCCTTCTTTATCGGCATCTAAAATTGCAACTAAAGACACTTCGGGAATGTCTAAGCCCTCACGTAATAAGTTGATTCCGACCAATACGTCAAATTCCCCTAAACGTAAATCTCGAATGATTTCTACCCGTTCTACGGTATCAATATCAGAATGCAAATAACGCACGCGCACACCGTGTTCTTCTAAATAATCGGTCAGATCTTCTGCCATTCGTTTAGTGAGTGTAGTAACTAAAACGCGTTCATTTTTATCCGCTCTTTGGCGAGCCTCGGAAAGTAAGTCATCCACTTGAATCGCTACGGGGCGGATTTCAATTTCAGGATCGAGTAACCCCGTTGGGCGTACGACTTGATCGATAATCTCACTACCTGATTTTTCTAATTCGTAAGGGCCGGGCGTCGCTGAAACATAAATGGTTTGCGGAGCAAGGCGTTCAAATTCTTCAAAACGTAATGGGCGATTATCCAACGCGGAAGGCAATCGAAAGCCATATTCTACCAAGGTTTCTTTACGTGAACGGTCGCCACGATACATTCCGCCAATTTGTGGCACAGTAACGTGAGATTCATCAATAATTAATAAGCCATCGGCGGGAATATAGTCAAATAACGTCGGAGGTGGCTCACCTTCTTTACGCCCAGATAAATAGCGAGAATAATTTTCAATGCCTGAGCAATAACCCAATTCGTTCATCATTTCAATATCAAACTGAGTGCGTTGGGTAATGCGTTGTTCCTCTAGCAATTTATTTTCTTTGATGAAATACTCTCGGCGCTGCGCCAGCTCCGCTTTGATTTGCTCAATGGCATCTAAAATCCGTTCACGCGGGGTAACATAGTGGGTTTTCGGATAAATGGTGTAACGTGGCACGGCACCGAAATTGGCGCCAGTGAGCGGATCAAATAAACTTAAACGTTCAATTTCATCATCAAATAATTCAATACGAACCGCTTGATCATCAGATTCCGCTGGGAAAATATCAATAATTTCTCCCCGCACTCTGAATGTCCCGCGCTGAAATGCCTGATCATTGCGGGTATATTGCAACTCCGCTAATTTCGCTAAAATTTGTCGCTGGTTAATAATCGCACCCGTTTGTAAATGTAACATCATCTTCAAATAGCTATCGGGATCACCCAAACCATAAATAGCAGAAACGGAGGCAACCACAATGGTATCACGCCGTTCTAAAAAGGATTTTGTTGCAGACAGACGCATTTGTTCAATTTGGTCATTAATAGACGCATCTTTTTCAATAAACGTATCACTACTTGGGACATAGGCTTCTGGCTGATAATAATCGTAATAAGAAACAAAATATTCCACCGCATTTTCAGGGAAAAACGTCTTCATTTCAGCATAAAGCTGAGCTGCAAGGGTTTTGTTCGGTGCCAACAACATTGCGGGGCGATTAAGTTTGGCAATGACATTGGCAATGGTAAAGGTTTTACCCGATCCCGTTACGCCAAGTAGCGTTTGATGAGCCAAACCATCATTAAGATTTTCGCTCAGCTTTTCTATCGCCTGAGGTTGATCGCCCGAGGGAGAAAAATCGGAATGCAGAATAAACGGTTTGCTGTGAATTTTGTTACTCATAAAAAACGCCCTATTAGAAAAGTGCGGTCAATTTTAGCATAATTTTTTCCTTTCGGCTTGAACAAAACATTAAGTTTTACACAGAGTTATATTTGTCAAGATTGAAATCTCACAAAATCAAAAAAAATTTTAAAAAAATTTCTAGATTTTTATTAACCAATTGATAAATAAGAAAATGTTATTTTACAATCAATTTTATTGCTAATCAGTAAATACCTAGTTTTTTCAAGGGATCAGCGATTTTTTCAAATAAGAACCCACAGACTTATCCACAGGCACTGTGGATATAAAAAAAGAATATAATTTTTCAACATTTTTTTAATTTCACTGTTGACAAAGGAAAGACAGATCATTATCATCTGCGACCAATTCCTTGTGATACAGAATTATTCCTCCTTAGTTCAGTCGGTAGAACGGCGGACTGTTAATCCGTATGTCGCTGGTTCAAGTCCAGCAGGAGGAGCCAATTTTCTCTTTTGGCAGTTTTTATTTGTCTCCTTTTATAAAAGCTATTTAATTCCAAAAGAGCTTAAAGCCCATATCCTCCTTATGGGCTTTTATTTTTTCTAATTAACCTTTCATAAGAATGATAATATCCGTTACTTTTCATCATTTATAGGACAAACAAATGTTTTTATCTTTTCTCGCTATACTTATCGGATTAGTGATTTTAGTCTGGAGTGCAGATCGTTTTATTGATGGTGCCGCTTCTCTCGCCAGCTATTTAGGGATGTCGCCCTTATTAATTGGTATTGTTATTATTGGGTTTGGCACCTCTGCGCCTGAAATCATTGTTTCTGCCCTTTCAGCCCTCAACCACAGCCCGGGGATTGCACTGGGCAATGCTTATGGCTCAAACATCACCAATATTGCGTTAATTTTAGGTGTCACCGCCATTATTAAGCCAATTATCGTCAATTCACAAGTGCTAAAAAAAGAATTGCCCGTGTTAATGTTTGTTACCCTACTTTCTGCTTGTTTAATTTATGATGCCACCATTTCTCGTCTTGATGCCGTGATTTTATTGGCAGTCTTCACACTCTATATGGGCTGGACAATTTGGCAAGGCACAAAACATTCAAGCGATAGCCTTGGGCAAGACATTACCGATGAACTCAAAGAAAAATCACGAATGCCGTTAAAAACCGCCTTATTATGGTTAGTCATTGGATTGGTATTATTAATGGGCAGTTCGCAATTATTAGTGTGGGGGGCAGTAAATATCGCCACTTATTTAGGTGTGAGTGATTTAATTATCGGCTTAACCATTGTTGCCATCGGTACGTCATTACCTGAATTAGCAGCTTCTATTATGGCAGCGAGAAAAAATGAATTAGATCTCGCTGTGGGCAATATTATTGGTTCTAACTTGTTTAACACACTTGCGGTAGTAGGGATTGCAGGTGCTATTACCCCAATTCAAGCAACGTCCGAAGTGTTTAGTCGAGATATGCTCGTTATGATCGCCTTGACGGGCTTACTGTTTTTATTTGGTTATGGGTTCAAAGGACGAACAGGGCAGATTAACCGCCTTGAAGGGCTAATGTTATTTCTCGCTTATGTGGCGTATAATTCTTTGCTTATTTACACCGCACTTTGATTTGAATAATAAGACAATCAAAAGAAAAAAGGGGTGATCTTTCACCCCTATTTTTCACCGGAAAGATTATCCTCCAAATAGCACCGCGCCACCACGCATAGGCAAGGTTGTGCCATAAAAAAGTGCCGTAGCAAAGAAAATCACCACGCCGCCTGCGATCAATTTCACGACAATCTCAGCATAAGGCGAATTTTCCGAGCTAAAATACCAACGCCCCAACTTCACTGCGGTTTGCCTTGCGTATTGCACAATCAACGCAAATAAAGAGAGTGTCATTCCTGTGCCAACCGCCATTGCCATCGCGGCTGCGATTCCCCACTTATAAAGATTGAGCATATAGGAAAGAAAAAGAATAAAAATCGCCCCTGAGCAAGGTCGCATACCAATCGTTAAAATCACAAGCAAGCGGGATTTAAAATTTGTGGCGTGATCTAATTGCTGTGAACTGGGTAAATGTTGATGCCCACAGCAGCAACCTTTTTCGTGATCACAATGGATTTGTGCAACCTGAATGGGGTTCTCCAATCTATTTTTTGCCGAGGTAGGCTTAATAGAATGAATTTTCCCCAGTGAAGCAGTGCGTTTACTCTGACGAAATTTGTGCAAAAATTTCACCGCACTTTGATAAATCCAATAGATGCCCAATAAGAACATCAAAATAAACGCAGAACGTTCAAGCCAAAGCTGGCTCAATTTGAAATAATGGGAAGACAATTGCAACCCCGCCACGAGAATAGATGTTGCCACCACTGCCACCAAGCCCTGCATTAAAGAAGACAATAAGGTGAGCTGAACACTGGTTTTTAATTGAGATTGATGGGTAGATAAATAACTGGCAATCACAAATTTACCGTGTCCGGGGCCAAGGGCGTGTAGCACCCCATACAAAAAACTTATCAGCATTAAGCTTAACCCCGCTTGCACGGGATAGTGATTGATTTGATGTAAATATCCAGAAATACTTTGGTTAAACGCCTTCTGCCAACTCATCGTTTGACCAAACAAATAAGGTAAGACATAAAACCCCAGCACCACCAGTAACAGCAATATTGCGAGGTACTTAATCCCTCTTTTTGTGTGCTTTTTTAATTGCATACAATCTCCACTTTTTGGCTAAACACTTCGCCAAGGGAACTGTCCTCATTACGCTGACTGCGATCTAAAGAAGCTGCATATTCGCGCACCTTCTGATCCACATTCGGTTCAACTACTTTGCCCGAACATTGCGCAGGAAGTTGTGAAAAATCCACCGCACTTTGTTTGTTATTAAGTGTTGGATACGTCATTGCCACAAAATAAGTGGGATCGTATGTTGCTAATTCAAACTGATTTCCCTTTAGCAGTTGGGGGTTAGACAACAAAAAATCAAAATAGTACATCACTTGTGTGCCATTTGATTTCATTCCATAATGCTGTGCCTGTGCTTTATATTTGATCTTGTTCTTATTTTTATCAAAGAGATAGCTAAAATAATGCTCATTCACAATATTTTTCATTGCCTCATCAATCAACTTTTGCTTATCACTCGGCTGAGTGGATTGCGCTAAATCATAAATAATACTGGCGGAACTTGCTTCATCCAACACCCACTGCATTGAAAAGCCCACTAATCTTCCGTCTTCTACCAATACTTTGTTGTGCATATCAATAAAAGCGTGAGGATGGGCAAAACAAGATAAAGGCAATAACACCAACACACTTAAGCACTTTCTTAACATAACTGACCTTAATAAAAATTATTCTCAAAAAACGAATCCTATCACTAAACCCCATTTGAAACAAAATGCTCGCTGGAAATTCACTTGCTTAAATAGTATAAAAAAACAGTATTTATGTGATTTACATCAAAAAAATGTAAGTTGATCATTTCTTTATACACAATTTCTTTGTAGTATATACACCGTCAAGTGACAGCTTGATATTCATAAAGTTCCTAAATAAAATAATCAAAATAAATAGCTAAACTACTTTCCTACCTCCCGTTTGGGAGGTTTTTTTTCGCTTTCAATTCGCCAAAAACAAAAACATCAAGTAAAATAACCGCACTTTTTACAGCTAAGAGAACAATTTATGTCATCACAATTTGTTTATACTATGCATCGTGTCGGTAAGGTTGTGCCGCCGAAACGTCATATTTTAAAAGATATTTCCTTAAGTTTTTTCCCGGGTGCCAAAATTGGTGTGCTAGGGTTAAATGGTGCAGGGAAATCCACCCTGCTTCGCATTATGGCTGGCGTGGATAAAGAATTTGAAGGGGAAGCGCGTCCACAACCCGGAATTAAAATTGGTTATCTCCCACAAGAACCTAAGCTAGAACCACAACAAACCGTACGCGAGGCCGTGGAAGAAGCCGTTGCCGATGTAAAAAATGCCTTAACACGTTTAGATGAAGTTTATGCGCTTTATGCCGATCCTGATGCTGACTTCGATAAACTTGCCGCCGAGCAAGCACAATTAGAAGCTATTATTCAAGCGCACGATGGGCATAATCTAGAAAACCAACTTGAACGTGCCGCTGATGCGTTACGTTTACCGGATTGGGATGCCAAAATCGAGCATCTTTCAGGGGGAGAACGCCGTCGCGTAGCACTTTGCCGCTTATTGCTTGAAAAACCAGATATGCTGTTATTAGATGAGCCAACCAACCATTTAGATGCAGAGTCAGTCGCTTGGTTAGAGCGTTTTTTACACGATTACGAAGGGACTGTGGTTGCCATTACCCACGACCGTTACTTCCTAGACAATGTCGCAGGTTGGATCTTAGAGCTTGACCGCGGTGAAGGCATTCCTTGGGAAGGCAACTATTCTTCGTGGTTAGAGCAAAAAGAAAAACGCCTTGCCCAAGAAGCGGCGGCAGAATCTGCTCGTCAAAAATCCATTGAAAAAGAGTTAGAATGGGTTCGCCAAAATCCAAAAGGCCGTCAAGCAAAAAGCAAAGCCCGTATGGCGCGCTTTGAAGAATTAAATAGCGGTGAATATCAAAAACGCAACGAAACCAACGAATTATTTATTCCACCGGGTCCACGTTTAGGGGATAAAGTCATCGAAGTGAGCAATTTAACTAAAGCTTATGGTGATCGAACATTAATTGATGATTTATCTTTCAGTATTCCAAAAGGTGCGATTGTTGGGATTATCGGGGCGAACGGTGCAGGAAAATCGACCCTTTTCCGTATGCTTTCTGGGCAAGAACAACCTGATAGTGGAAATATTACGCTTGGTGAAACCGTGGTGCTTTCTTCTGTGGATCAATTCCGTGATGAAATGGACGATAGTAAAACAGTATGGGAAGAAGTCTCGCACGGACAAGATATTCTGCGTATTGGTAACTTTGAAATCCCAAGTCGTGCTTATGTTGGACGTTTTAATTTTAAAGGCGTCGATCAACAAAAACGTGTTGGTGAATTGTCTGGTGGGGAACGTGGGCGTTTACATTTAGCCAAGTTATTACAAGCTGGGGGAAACGTGCTGTTATTAGACGAACCAACCAACGATCTTGACGTGGAAACCCTACGCGCCTTAGAAAATGCGATCTTAGAATTCCCGGGCTGTGCAATGGTAATTTCCCACGACCGCTGGTTCTTAGACCGTATCGCAACCCATATTCTGGATTACGGCGATGAAGGCAAAGTTACTTTCTATGAAGGTAACTTCTCAGACTATGAAGAATGGAAAAAGAAAACATTCGGTGCTGATGCACTACAACCGCATCGTATTAAATACAAACGTATAGCAAAATAATGGCATTAAAAAAGGCGAAATGATGATTTCGCCTTTTTGTTATAAACGGTATATAAAATCAACGCCCTGAATCAATGGAAAAATTTGAAAATCGTAGATACCACGCCAATTTCCAACTCAAATATGTAGCAACCAGTTTAATACGTCAGTCTGTCTACTTTTCTGTGAAAACTCTACAAGAGACATCCAAATAATTACGCTAATTTACTACAATGCCAGCTTTGAAAAAATATATTTAAATTTTAGCCCTCAAAAGTAGGATCAATACCTACTTTCGAGCTTAAAAACTTGCTACTCCCACTCAATCGTCGCAGGTGGTTTTCCGCTGACGTCATAGACTACGCGGGAAATGCCATCAACTTCATTAATGATACGATTGGAAATTTTGCCGAGTAGGTCGTAAGGCAAATGCGCCCAATGTGCGGTCATAAAATCAATGGTTTCTACGGCACGAAGAGAGACAACCCAGTCATATTTACGTCCATCGCCCATTACACCGACAGATTTTACCGGTAAGAATACCGTGAACGCTTGGCTAACTTTATAATACCAACCTGAGTTGTAAAGTTCCTCAATAAAGATAGCATCGGCACGACGGAGTAAATCACAGTATTCTTTTTTCACTTCACCAAGCACGCGTACGCCTAAGCCCGGACCGGGGAATGGATGGCGGTTGAGCATTTCAGCTGGTAGCCCGAGAGCTAATCCGATTTTTCGCACTTCATCTTTGAATAATTCGCGTAATGGCTCTACCAAACCAAGTTTCATATAATCCGGCAATCCGCCTACGTTGTGATGCGATTTAATCACGTGTGCTTTGCCTGTTTTACTTGCGGCAGATTCAATCACATCAGGGTAAATCGTGCCTTGTGCTAGCCATTTTACGCTGCTGAGTTTTTTCGATTCATCATCAAACACATCAACGAACACTTTACCGATCATTTTGCGTTTCGCTTCTGGATCATCAATGCCTTTTAATGCATTTAAAAAGCGATCTTCCGCATTCACATGAATGATATTTAAGCCAAATTTATCACCAAACATTGCCATTACTTGCTCTGCTTCATTAAGGCGTAGCAAACCATTATCTACAAAGACACAATGTAAGTTTTTACCGATAGCACGGTGTAATAATAAAGCCGTAACGGAAGAATCCACACCGCCTGACAAACCTAAAATGACTTCATCATTACCAACTTGCGCTTTGATACGAGCGATCGCATCTTCAATGATATTTTCTGGTGTCCAGTTACGTTCACAACCACAAATATTCACCACAAAATTAGTTAAAAGGGCTAAGCCGCTTTTTGTGTGGGTAACTTCAGGGTGGAATTGCACACCATAGAAGTGGCGATTTTCATCGGACATTGCGGCAATAGGACAAGTTGGCGTAACACCCACAATTTGAAAGTGCGCTGGTAATTGGGTAACTTTATCGCCGTGACTCATCCAAACATCTAATTTATGATCACCGTCATCTAAACCGGCGAAAAGTGCGGTTGGATTTTGCAAAGAAACAGAGGCATAACCAAATTCACGGTGGTCAGAGGTTTCGGTTAAACCACCTAGCTGCATTGCCATTGTTTGCATTCCGTAGCAAATCCCCAATACTGGCACGCCCGCATTAAACACATATTCAGGGGCACGCGGACTGTTTTCTTCCGTTGTGCTTTCAGGTCCACCTGAAAGAATAATACCTGTTGGGTTAAATTCACGGATTTGTTCTTCCGTTACGTCCCACGCCCAAAGTTCACAATATACGCCAATTTCTCGTACACGGCGTGCAATAAGCTGGGTATATTGTGAACCAAAGTCCAAGATTAAAATTTTATGGTTGTGAATGTTGTTCATTGTTTACCTTTAATGTGTTACACCCTTGTTAGGGTAAATAAAAAATTATTTTCTCAATGCGATAAAACAGCCTAACATCACAAGTAACATTGCAATAACTTGAGTCATATTAACGGTTTCACCAAGTAAAATAAAACTGATAATCGCTGTTGAAATCGGTACTAAGAGTTGCAGAATATTAAAAAAGACTAATCCTTGTTGTTGTACAATATAGAACGCTAAAAACATTCCTGCCATTAAGCAATAAATCCCGGCAAGGATTAAGATAATTAACATCGTGGCTGAGGTTTCTGCTAATTGAATAATGACGCCATCATCTATTGCTAAACAAAGATAAATAATGCCTGATAGTATTGCTGTTGAGGCACTAATAACAATCGGGTGAAGCACAAGTGCGGCTTTTTTTACAACAAGATTTTGTAATGGTTGTACAATAATCCAACCTGTGAGAAGTATAATTCCTGTCGTTAAATTACTGCTTTCGCCTTGATGTTGCCCCAATAGTACGAAAGCAAATGAGCCAATAAGTGCGATAATTGAACCGATGTAAAAAGTCCGTGAAGCTAAATGATTACGCTCATCTTGATAGAATATTGCTGCCATTATTGTTGCCACAGGCATCATAATGATACCAAAGATACTTCCCGTAAGTGCTGTCGTGTACTTTATTCCTTCCGTAGAAAGATAAATATTAAGCACCATAATCACAGCAATTAAGATTAAATAGCCAACTAACTTCGGCTGCTGAGCAATGAGTACCAATTGTTGGCGATATTTCCATAGTACGATTGCAACAAATATCACACCCGCTGAAAGTAGCCTAACCGCATTATTATTTAGAATATGAAAAGACAAACTCACATAGCGGATAACGGGGAATGCTAAACCAATGGCAAGCACATAGATAAAAGCGATGAAATAACGGTTATTTAGCATTATTTTCCCTCTTAATCATTAATTGATTAAATATCAAGGTGATAACTCTATAATTTACCATTATTAACATCGCTTTTTTACGCTATTTTAAACAGATAAAAATCAAATCATTTTATCCCATTCTATAATTCGGTGCTTCTTTGGTGATGGTGACATCATGCACGTGGCTTTCTTTGATGCCCGCACCGCTGATTCGTACAAATTGGGCTTTGGTGCGAAGATCTTCAATAGTGGCACAGCCTGTTAAGCCCATACAAGAACGTAAACCGCCCATCTGTTGGTGGATAATTTCTTTTAGGTAGCCTTTGTATGGGATACGCCCTTCAATGCCTTCTGGTACGAGTTTATCTGCAGCATTATCACTTTGGAAATAACGATCTGATGAGCCTTTGCTCATCGCACCTAAGGACCCCATTCCACGATAAGATTTAAATGCACGTCCTTGGTAAAGTTCAATTTCTCCCGGTGCTTCTTCTGTCCCCGCAAACATTGAGCCAACCATCACACAGCTTGCGCCAGCGGCAATCGCTTTGGCAATATCACCAGAATAACGAATACCGCCATCGGCAATCACCGGAATACCACGATCTTTCAGGGCTTCCGCCGCATCAGCAATGGCGGTAATTTGTGGCACACCCACGCCAGTAACAATACGTGTGGTACAAATTGACCCCGGACCAATACCAATTTTAACCGCACTGGCCCCCGCATCCGCAAGGGCAATCGCACCTTCTGCAGTGGCAACATTACCCGCAATAATTGGTAAATTTGGGTATTTTGCACGAGTCTCACGTACACGTTGTAACACGCCTTCAGAATGTCCGTGAGAAGAATCAATTAATAATACATCCACCCCCGCTTGCACAAGCGCTTCGATACGTTCTTCATTGCCCGCTCCGGCACCAACAGCCGCACCTACACGCAAACGACCAAATTCATCTTTACAAGCATTTGGTTTTTGTTCTGCTTTTTGGAAATCTTTGACTGTAATCATTCCTTTCAGTTTAAAGCTATCATCCACCACAAGCACTTTTTCTACGCGATGGTTGTGCATTAATGCTAAAATTTCTGTACGAGCTGTACCTTCTTTTACCGTAACAAGACGCTCTTTTGGCGTCATCATTTTTTCTACTGTTTGGCTAAGATCATTAACAAAACGTGTGTCGCGTCCAGTAATAATTCCTACTAAATTCCCTTTGCTATCCACAACAGGGTAACCCGCAAAGCCATTTTTTTTCACTAATTCAGCCAATTCTGCTAAAGTGAGATCTGGTGAAACCGTAACGGGTTCAGAAACAATGCCACTTTCAAATTTTTTCACTTTACGTACACGATCAGCTTGACGTTCAATGCTCATATTTTTATGAATAAAACCAATACCACCTTCTTGCGCAAGAGAAATGGCAAGTTTTGCTTCAGTAACGGTATCCATTGCTGCTGAAAGCATAGGTATATTTAAACGAATGGTTTTAGTTAATTGAGTGGATAGATCGGCAGTATTTGGTAATACGGTAGAATGTGCAGGAACAAGTAGCACATCATCAAAAGTAAGGGCTTCTTTTAGTACGCGTAGCATAGCAATATTCTCTCTTTTTATGAGGTTAATGTTAAAAAATATTGCGACGAGATTATACAGAGTTTATGCTGATTTGGGAATGGCAAATTGTAAATATTTTTTTAATTAAAAAAATTCGATATAAGGGAAGAAAATGTTTAAGCTTTTAACGTTGTTAGCCGATGGCAAGAAAAATTCTCGCCAAAATTTGACCGCACTTTTACATTGCGATGAACGCGAAATGAATACGCATATTCAAGCGTTAAGTGAACAGGGCATTCACTTTGAATTGAATGGTGATGAAATCCAGCTCAAACCCGAATTGCCGTTGCTTTCAGCCGAGCATATTAAGCAGCGTCTTGCCCCTTATCCTGTGGTGGTTAAACCCGTGATTCATTCCACAAATCAATTCTTGCTAGAACAGATTGAACAGTTAAAAAAAGGGCAGCTTTGCTTGGCAGAATATCAATATGCAGGGCGAGGCAGAAGGGGGCGAGATTGGCTTTCCCCCTTTGCCGGGCAGATCATTCTCAGTGCCTATTGGACATTTCCACCGAATATTTCCCTTAATGGGCTAAGTTTAGTTATCGGTATCGCCATTGCGGAAACCTTACAAACCTTTGGCGCGCAAAGCATAGGGTTAAAATGGCCAAATGATGTGTTACTACAAGGGCGTAAACTGGCTGGTGTGCTTGTTGAAATCGCCAATCGTAAAAATGGTTTGCTGAATTTGGTTATTGGTATTGGCATTAATCTTGCCTTACCAAAACAGGCAAGCATTAATCAACCTTGGGCAGAATTAAGGGAAATTCTACCGCACTTTGATCGTGATGAAATCATCATTGCTTTGGTACAACGACTTTACCACTATCTTGACCTGTTTGAACAAGAAGGAATGACATTCTTCCATTCACGCTGGGCAGAGTGGGACGCTTTTCTTAACCTGCCGGTAAGTATGATCAGCGAAAATGGCAGCCAGCACGGTATTGAACGAGGCATAGACAGCGAAGGTTATCTTTTATTAGAAACCAAACAAGGCATAGTGCGGTTTAATGGCGGTGAAGTGTCATTACGCCGAAAAGTATAAATATAGAAAGCAACAAATAAGGGGAAGCGTTCCCCTTTATTGCGTCAATTTATTAAACTACCCTTTGCACTAGCGCTGAAATATCTTCCGCAAAACGTTCTTGCGCCGCCATTTGTTCAATTTGTTGCGATGTATATTTCTTACCGTTATACACCACCACAATACTCACATCATCAGGCTGCAAAAAATGACTTGTGCCAAATTCTGTATAGCGGGTCGCGCCAATACTGACAATGGCTTTGGTTGGATAATTCGCTTTCTTTAAGAATTCTGTAATATCATTCATTGGTCCAAAATCAGGCTGATGATTCATTTGCTCCACAATCCAATCTAGCAATCTCTGATGAAAATAACTGTACCCCAAGGCTGGACTATCCACGCCATAAGTATTCATCTCACCACGACGTTTATGAAAGCAAGCAATACGGTAATCATCAATTTCACTACCTAATGTAAAAGAAGTGAGCGGAATCGTTTTTTCTGCTAAGCCTTTGGTTTCCTCACCCCAGTTTTTCTTTTCACAAATTTTATTGGCATTAGGACGGCGGATAGAACAATCGTTATAAGCGGCAAAGGCGTAAGGTAAAAGTGCGGTTACTTTTTCGTTAGAATATTGAATATCGCACAATAATGCAATTTCAGGCTCAATCTGCAAATTATCTGCGCCTGCTTGCGGAAAACGAATATGCGTGGCACTTAACGGATTTACCGCCAAAAAGTCATATTCCCCCAGATTCTCTGCAGGTACATAAAAAGGAAAAATCGCTTTCGGCTGATGCCTTTCTGCTGTTTCTACTTGCTCAAAATCCTTCGCCTCACCCGCTTGCTCTAAATGTCCCGCAAAATTGCCTGCGACACCAAGGCCGATAACGTTTTTTGTCATTTTATTGCTCCTTTTATGTTGATCATCTCTCTCAAATCCTACAAGGTTAGAAGGGATTTTCAAGAAGAAATTGAAGGGATTTAATCATCCATAATGGGAATAAAATAAAAGCGAGAAACTCTCGCTTTTATCTTTTAAATTAGGCAGTTAAATCTTTAATTTGGGTAGTTGGTGCGTTGTTCATCACTGATTTTACACCATTTTTTGCCCCTTCTTGAGAGGCATAATATTGGCTACGCCCAATTTCTTGGTGATTTTTTGCCTTTAATATAAAGTAAGGCTTATCATTTTTAGCAACTCTCATTTCAAAGTTAGCTTCATCAGCACCATTTTTCTGTACTGAAGCAATCCCATTTAATGCTGATGCTTTAGTTTTGTACAATTCACTGGTCAAGATAATTTGTGAATTTGCCGCATATAAATTAAACATAAATTGACCATCGTTTGCTTGTTTTAGTTCATACCAACCTAATGCCATAATATTTTCCTTCTTAATAAGTCGTGGGATATTCCACGCGTTCATCATAAGCTTTTTTTCTGTTTTTTCAATGCGTTTATTAGAAACCTTAATTCAACCCATTAGGTTATTGAAAGAAAGTTAAATTTAATACGCCAACAAGAGCCTAGGGTTATCAAATTAAAAAATCATCATTTTTTACCCTGTACCTCTCCCATTTTATCCAATTGCCTTACTTTAATGATCGAATTTTATTAATCACATTACTACTAGAAAAACCATTTTCAAAATTTAACACTTTTACTTCACCGCCGTTGGCGATGACTTCTTTGCCACCCGCAATCTCTTCTGGTTTGTAATCACCGCCTTTGACTAATAGATCAGGTAGCACTTCACTGATTAAACGTTGCGGTGTGTCTTCAGTGAACTCAACAACCCAGTCTACCGCTGCAAGTCCTGCGAGAACAGCCATTCTGGCTTCTAATGGATTGATTGGGCGACTTTCCCCCTTTAAGCGTTTTACTGAAGCATCGCTATTTACTGCCACAATCAAACGATCACCAAGCTTACGGGCATTATCTAAATAAGAAATATGGCCGGGGTGAATAATGTCAAACACACCATTAGTCATCACGATTTTTTCGCCGCGCTGTTTAGCTTGAGAAACCACTTCTTTTAACTGTTGCTCATTCATTACCCCAAAGCCTGTGGTGGTACGGCCGTGAATGGCGTTTTCTAATTCCACGTTAGACACCGTAGAGGTTCCCAATTTTCCAACCACAATACCCGCCGCGACATTAGCCAAATAACACGCCTCCTCAAAGCTACGCCCATCAGCTAATGCCGTTGCTAAAACACTGATTACGGTATCGCCCGCCCCAGTCACATCAAACACTTCCTTCGCTTCTGTTGGCAAATGGAATGGTGGTTGTTCAGGGCGGAGTAAGGTCATTCCTTTTTCTGAACGGGTAACCAACAAAGCACTTAATTCAATATCTTGGATTAATTTTAAGCCTTTTTCCACAATCTCATCTTCGCTATGGCATTGACCGACAACCGCTTCAAATTCTGACATATTTGGCGTTAATAAAGTTGCACCACGATAGCGTTCAAAATTCGTGCCTTTAGGATCAATTAACACTGGCACCTTAGCTTGACGGGCAATTTGAATCATTTTTTGCACTTCATTAAGTGTACCTTTGCCATAATCAGAAAGGATCAAAGCGCCAAAATTTTGCACCGCACTTTGTAATTTATCCAACAATAAATCGCTTTTTACATTGTGGAAATCTTCTTCAAAATCAAGGCGTAATAATTGTTGATGACGCGAAAGTACACGGAGTTTAGTAATCGTTGGATGGCTCGCTAATTGCACAAAATTACAATCAATGCCCTGCTTTTCTAACATTGTTGAGAGTGCGATACCTGCCTCATCTTGCCCTGTTAAACCAACTAACTGAACAGGAACATTCAAGGAGGCAATATTCATCGCCACATTGGCTGCGCCACCAGCACGCTCTTCATTTTCTTGCACTCGCACCACTGGCACAGGGGCTTCAGGAGAAATACGATGCGTTGCACCAAACCAATAGCGATCTAACATCACATCGCCAAGCACAAGCACTTTTGCTTGTTGAAATTGAGTAGAATATTGCGCCATTTTGACCTCATTCTTTTTCATTAAATGACAAATTTTTGCAGATTTTACCATAGGATAAATGCTATTTACTAAAATTTCCGCTAAACTAGCCCTTTAATTAAACCAATTTTAACAAATAGCTCTTTTTTAATTATGGCAAATTCATCACTTCCAAAATTTCAACTCGCATTTCTTGCTCCAAAATACTGGGCATTTTGGATTGGTTTAGCCATTTGGCGCCTCATTCTTTTTCTTCCCTACCCTATTTTAGACAAAATTGGCAATGGGCTTGGCTGGCTATTTTCTAAATTATCTGTTGGCAAACGAAGAATGAAAATTGCCAAACGCAATCTCACCCTTTGCTTTCCTAATTATAGTGAACAGCAAATTAATGAAATTGCACAAGCGAATGTGAAAGCTACGGGAATGGCCATTATTGAAACAGGAATGGCGTGGTTTTGGTCGGATAAGCGCATCAAAAAATGGTCAAAAGTGGAAGGGATTGACTACCTAAAAACCCACCAAAAAGATGGCGTCATTTTGACCGGTGTGCATTTTCTTACCCTTGAGTTGGGAGCGAGAATTCTGGGGCTTTACACACCGGGTATTGGCGTTTATCGCCCAAATGATAATCCACTAATGGATTGGCTACAAACTTGGGGTCGGCTACGTTCTAATAAAGATATGCTCGATCGCAAAGATTTACGTAATATGATCAAAGCATTACGCCGTGGTGAAATTATTTGGTATGCGCCAGATCACGATTACGGCAGAAAAAATGCCGTTTTCGTCCCTTTCTTTGCAGTGAAAGAGGCGGCCACCACCACGGGCAGTTATTACTTATTAAAATCCTCACCGCAAAGCAAAGTCATTCCTTTTGCCCCATTACGCAATAAGGACGGCTCAGGCTATACCGTCAAAGTTTCTGCCCCTGCGGATTTCTCAAACCTCAGCACTGAAATAGAAATTGCCACTCGAATGAATCAAGTGGTTGAACAAGAAATTTTGCAAGGTGTGGAACAATATATGTGGCTACACCGCCGATTTAAAACCCGTCCACAAGAAAGTGATGCGAGTTTATATGATTAGAAAATGAAGGGTGAAGCAATACGCTTTCACCCTTTGTCATAAATAGTACCAAATCTAAAGTGCGGTAAAATTTTCACAAATTTTTCTTACTCTAAAGGTTGGAATGAAATATTCAGGCTAAATAAGGCTACACGACATCACCTAGTTTTTCATAAAACCGTTAAGATTGCTGTTCTTCCAATTCATCAGCCATCGCAGAGAGAATTTCCCGTGAGAGAAAGGAAAGTGAGCGATAAAAAGGTAAATTTGCTTGGTTTTCTACTAAATTTAAGAATTTAGTCGCGCAAGGTAATAAAAATTCAGCAAACAAGGTTTGTTGAGCCTCAAGAGAATCAAGGTTATCTTCAATCCAAGACGCGGTGAGAAAAATTAGCGGAAAATTCACCGCACTTTGTTCCAGTTCTGGCATTCCCCGTTCTTGACGAAAAGCGATGAAATCAGCCGATTTAAGATCATAAGCCTCAATATTCATTGGCACAAGAGCATTTTTTCCGCAGAATAAACGCTGATATTCTTGATCTAATAAGGCTAAATCAATCTTCATTTGCAATGCCTCAAGGGCTTGTTCGCTTTGTTTATCTGTTTCTAACGGCCACAGTTCATTGAGAGGTTTTTGTTGCAACCACGCAAAGACATTTTGCAACATGGCATCTTGTGGGGAACGATAAAAGAGATTGCCAAATAATCGGCTAATTAACGAAAAATGGTTAAGGCTGTTTTCGTTGTTCATTATGCGCTTTCCTTGCTGTTTAAGATTTCTTGAGTGGATAAAAGTGCGGTTAAATTTTGTGAAGTTATTTGTTCCACTTCTTCAAGCATTTTTTGGCGAGCATTATCATCAATAATATGAATATCACCAAAAAATTTATGCTGAATATCTTTAATTCCACAGAAATTAAACAACCCATCTACCAAGCAATCACGCAAGGATTTATCAATGCCAAACTGTTGATATTTTTCAACATTACTGCCGATGGTAATAAATTGTTGCATTTTTTTACCTTGTAATAAGCCCACGGATTGCCCGTTTTCTGTCTTGTAAGCGAAACCGTGGCTTAACACGCGATCTAAATAGCCTTTCAAAATTGCTGGAAACCCCATCCACCATAGGGGATAAATGAGCGTGATTAAATCTGCCTCGCGAATTAACTGATGTTCATAACGAATTTCTTCTGGCGTAATCCCTTGATTCGCACCTTGTAATTCATTCCACGAAATCACAGGGTTAAAGTTAAGCTGATATAAATCACGTACTTGCGTTTCTACCGCTCGCTTTTCGCTTGTGGACTTTACGCGGTCTAAAATGCTACGATTAAAACTGCCCTGCCCATTTGGATGGGCAAAAATAATTAAATGTTTCATTTATTCTTCTACTTTCTTAACAAATAAGGTGATCCCTTCCACGTTATACACTTCAATCACATCATTCACTCGTAAATGCTTACCTTGAATTCGCCAAGTCGTATCGCCAAAATAGCCTCGACCAATGCCGTTTTCATTGATTTCTTGCACGATCCCTTTTGTCCCAAGCATTGCGTGATCTCGTTGATTTAATGAGGAATGTGATTGATCTTGCAGATCTTTACCGTGTTGGTATTTCCACCAAGAAAAACTTAAAATAATGGCTAAAATGGCATAGCCAATCACTAAAAAAGTTAAGGATAAGGTTGCAAATAGTGCCATCACACCAGCGATAATAATCGCGGCTAAGCCCCACCAGAGTAAAAACACGCCCGGAATAAGAATTTCGGCAATCAATAAACCGAAACCTAAAATAAGCCAATGCCACACTGACCAAGTTGCGAGCCATTCCATACTTATCCCCTTATTTTATGTATTGAAAAGGGGCAAATGCCCCTGATAATGATTGGCAGATTTACTGCTTTTCACCTTTTAACAACTCAGCAATACCTGCCACAGAGCCAATTAAATTACCTGCTTCAAGTGGCATTAATACCACTTTACTATTATTCGCGCCGCCGATTTCTTTTAACGCTTCGGTATATTTTTGGGCAATAAAGTAATTAATCGCTTTGGTGTTTCCACCCGCAATCGCCTCAGAAACCATCTGTGTGGCTTTGGCTTCTGCTTCCGCCGCACGTTCACGCGCTTCGGCTTGTAAAAAGGCTTCTGCCCTCTCCCCTTCGGCTTTGAGAATACGTGATTGTTTCTCCCCTTCCGCACGTAAGATTTCAGCTTGTCGAATCCCTTCGGCTTCTAAAATTTCAGCACGCTTATTACGTTCCGCTTTCATTTGCGCATTCATTGCTGCGATTAATTCGTGCGGCGGACGTACATCACGGATCTCAATACGCGTTACTTTAATTCCCCAAGGATTCGTTGCTTCATCCACAATGGATAACAAACGTCCGTTGATATTATCACGCTGTGAAAGCATTTCATCCAATTCCATTGAGCCTAGCACGGTACGAATATTCGTCATCGTTAAATTGATGATCGCTTGCTCTAAATGGTTCACCTCATAAGCCGCACGGCGAGCATCGATCACTTGCACAAAGCACACCGCATCAATGGAAACATTGGCATTGTCTTTCGAGATCACTTCTTGCGAAGGAATATCTAACACTTGTTCCATCATATTAATTTTACGACCAACACGATCAACAAAGGGAACAACAAAATTTAACCCAGGGGTAAGTGTACGAGTATAGCGACCAAAACGTTCGATCGTCCAATGATAGCCTTGTGGCACAGTTTTAAGCGTAGAAAATAAAACTACGCCGACTAAGATTAAAAAAATAATAGCGGCCGTTGGCAACCCCTCTAATAATTCCATCTCTTTCTCCTACTATAATGATAAATAGTTATGCCGAAGTCTAACAATTACACTGGCTTTTGTATATAGTCGTATCCGCCATTTTTATTAACAAACTCAAATAAATGAGTGATACAACTTGGCACATCTTGCTCTTGATGTGAAACAAACAATAATTGCGTTTCGCTATTCATTACCAGCTGATCAATAAAGTGTTTTACCAGTTTACGATTTACCCCATCTAACCCTTGCAAGGGTTCATCTAAAATCAATACAGGTGGATGTTTTACCATTGCTCTTGTAATCAGTAATAAACGCTGCTGTCCCCAAGATAAAGATTTAAACGGCTGATTTGCTTGTGCAGTTAAATTCAATCGGGCAAGCCATTCCATTGCTTTAATGTGCAAAGCATCTGGCACTTTTTGATAAACACCAATACTGTCAAAAAATCCAGAAAGGATCACATCACGCGCTGAGCAATTCACCCGATAGTCCATATGCAATTGGCTACTGACATACCCCATTTTTTGTTTGATCTGCCAAATGGTTTCACCAGAACCACGTTGATTGCCAAATAAACGCACTTTATTAGCATAAGATTGTGGATGATCGCCACTAATCACGGAAAGCAAGGTCGATTTTCCTGCGCCATTTGGACCTTTTATCCACCAGTTTTCCCCCCGCCTTACTTGCCAATTGAGCTTATCCAGAATTTTTTTCTCACCATATTGAATGGTTACCTGCTCTAATTCAAAGAGCGGTTGATTTTCGTCAAGTTTTATCGCTGGCATCGCACGTTCAGGTAAAGGAATATGTTGCGCAGAATCCGCATAGCGAAGTTGTTGATAAAGGCTTTGTTGCTCAATGGTATTGCGTTCCCCCTGCAAAATCACTTCTTGATGTTCTAACAAGGCAAGATGATCGGCTTCATCAGGAATATCATCAAAGCGATTTAATATCAGCAAAATCGCGATTTTTGCTTGTAACTGTGCGAGCAACACTTTCCATTCTTTAACCGATTGTTGATCCAATCCTTCAAAAGGTTCATCTAAAATGAGCAAATCAGGCTGTTGTACTAAGGCTTGGCATAGCAACACTTTACGACTTTCTCCAGTAGAAAGTTGAATAAATGGGCGATCTAAAAGTGCGGTAATTTTTAACAGCGAACTATATTCTTCAAATAAAGCAAGATCCGCGTTTTCTGCCAAAATGGTTTGTTTGGCAGTTTTGCCAAAATCATCAGGGCTTACGCCATCATTATTGCGATCTTTAAAGGTTTCACTGACAATTTTTTGCTGTTTTTCAAAAGAGAGGGAACAAACAGTTTGAAACCGATTTTCCATTTTCCCCTCAAGCAAAGGCAGTTTGCCTTCTAACGCCAATGCAAGTGCGCTTTTACCACTGCCATTGCTGCCCACGACGCTCCAATAGGCATTGGGCTGAATGGATAATTCATCTATTTTTAAGCGTTGATGATGAGCAAGTTGAAATCTTGCATTTTGAATCGTAATCATACTAGCCACCTATAAAAAAAGCGGAAATTTAATCCGCTCTTTCTTATTTAACATCTTTTCATCTTTAACAAAAAGATTAACCTTTTTGTGCTTCCTCTTCAGAGATACACACCGCCGCCGTAAATACTACGTCAGTAGATGAATTCAACGCGGTCTCTGCGGAATCTTGTAACACACCAATGATAAAGCCTACGCCGATAACCTGCGCAGCAATGTCATTTGAGATACCAAACAAGCTACAAGCTAATGGAATTAATAATAATGAACCACCCGCAACGCCCGATGCACCACAAGCACACACGCTTGATACCACACTTAATAATAATGCGGTAGGGAAAGATACTTCCACACCTAAGGTATGCACAGCAGCTAAGGTTAATACCGTAATTGTGATTGCCGCACCTGCCATATTGATACTTGCCCCTAGTGGAATAGAAACAGAATAAGTATCTTCATTTAAGTTTAAGCGTTTTGCTAACTCCATATTTACAGGAATATTTGCCGCTGAGCTACGCGTGAAGAACGCAGTTAAACCACTTTCACGCACACAAGTCCAGATCAATGGATATGGATTATGGCGAGTTTTCCAATACACTAAAATTGGGTTTACGACGAAAGCAGTAAATAGCATTGCACCAATTAATACGCATAATAAACGCACATAATCAAATAATGCGCCTAAGCCTTTATCCGCAAGGGTTTCAGCCACTAACCCGAACACCCCAATTGGGGCAAAACTAATGATGAAGTGAACGATTTTTGATACCCCTTCAGACAGATCATTCATCACATTTTTAGTGGTGTCTGATGCGTGGCGTAACACTAAACCTAAACCAATCGCCCAAGAAAGAATCCCAATAAAGTTTGCATTAAACAGCGCATTGATTGGATTATCCACCACATTTAACACTAAGGTTCCTAACACTTGAGAAACTTCGCTTGGTGGTGATAAAGAATTTTCTTGTGTTTGCAATGCAATTTCTGTTGGAAAAGCAAAGCTAAATAACACCGCAGTTAATGCCGCAAGGAAGGTGCCTAACAAATATAAAATCACCACGGCTTTCATATTGCTTTGCGTACCAATTTTTTTATTCGCAATAGCTGAAATAACCAATAAAAAGACAAGAATTGGTGCAACCGCACGCAATGAGCGCACAAATACTTTACCTAAAAAACCCGCTTTTTCAGCAAGATTAAAGCCGAGCATTGATTGTAAGCTTGGTGCAATAATCGCCAAAAGTAAGCCTAGCACTAAACCGATAGAAATTCTTTTCACTAAACTTCCGTGAAAAAACAAAGAATATAAACGAGATGTATTCATAATAATTTACGATGTTGTGTTTAAGCTGAACCAAATAAATGGGTCAGCAACGAGTTAAAATTCAGATCTAAAATTAGATCCCCCATAGCCCTTGTAAAGATAGCCTAATTTTTTACTAAAGAAAATATAAAATCGTAAATTAACGCATATTATTTACATAAAGATAGAAATATTTCCTTCTAAATTAAATAAAATTCATTATTTTCTCCTTTTTGCCCTAAATCTTGTGCAGTAACACAAAAATGTGAAAAAAATTTTTATACAGTATTGACGAGCTGTATAAAACAACAGTATCATTTTCACTGTATAAAAACCCAGTAAGTTTAATGATAAGCGGAGCATCAAGATGAATTACCTCAACCAACAAACCCCGTTCTCCTATCAGCCAATGCCATTTTTAACTGATAGTAAATCTTTCAATTCCACCTTTAATAGAAAACTTGATTTAAATCTTTATTGCATTAAACACCCCCAAAAAACCTGCTTTATTCAGGTAACAAACCCAAATATGCTGGCGTGGGGAATTGAAATGGGCGATATGCTCGTGGTGGAACAAAATGATCATCTTGGCATTGGGGATTTAGTGGTAATGGAACAAAATCATCAATTCTGCATATATGAGTTTGTTGCTTATGAAGATAAAGCATTCATTTTTCTACCACTGGATGCCAAAATGAAAAGCATAAAATGTGAAAAATGGTCTGCCTTACCCATTATTGGCGTAATTACAAATACCATTCATCAAATAAAACCTAAAAAACAAATGCGATTTGCCGCTTAACTCATTGAAACGAAAAGTGCGGTGCAAATTTTTTCATTTTTACTGTTTAGGACAAATAAAATAGGAAGCATATAATGAAGCAGTTAGACATTCGTTTTATGAAAGAAAGCGACACAAAACGCCAAGAATACCAATTAAAAATCATTGCTAAGCTGCAAGATGTACTGCCTCGAAAGATCGCGGAGAAATTTGAAGATATTCACGTTCGTATCCGTTTTTCCAGTGCGGCAGGTGTGGAAATAACAGGTATCAAAAATAAAGACGAAAAGGAACGTTTAATGGAATATTTAGAAGAACTCTGGAACGACAGTTCGTTGGTTGAACTGGATTGATAAAGCAAGATAGAAGCGAATATTCATTGCGTTCATCATATAAAAAATCATAAAAAAACCACCACACTTTAGTTTATCTATGCCATTAGCTTCTAGGGGGATCTCTATTTGAATAATGCGACTAAAAAGAGACAAAATCGCTAGCAAAATTAGGTAAATTATGCAGAGAACTGGGATATTCTCAAACTATTTCACAAAGTTTTGCAGGGTTTGGGAATTTTAGACCATTACATTATTCACATACCCAATAAGGTTTGCCCTAAATATTCATCGAAGAAAAAAATAAAGTGCGGTGTTTTTTAACAATTTATTCCAGCCAAGTGACCAATTCTTCCATCGGTTTTCTTGATTTCGCTTTAATCTCTTTCGCCCGATAACCAAAGGTAACGATCACAGAAACGCCCCATTCCACTGGATCAAACGCACCTGACTGGGCTAAAATTTGATTCACCGCTTCATAGTTAAAGCCTTCTATTGGACAGCTATCCACACCAATAAATGCCGCGCCTGTCATCATATTTGCTAATGCGATATAAGTTTGTTTACTTGTCCAATCGAATAATGCCCGTTCACTTTCCAGCACGTTCATATCATTTTGTTGAAAAGTGTGGTATTTTTCTTTCGCTTTTTCCATTTGTTCTGGCGTTAATCCACGCTTAATTAAGGCATTATGCAAATAATCTGAATCGTAACGTGCATTTTTCTTTGCTAAAATCGCCACCACATAACTCGCTTCATCAAGCTGAGTTACCATTCCCCAGCTGACCGGTTTAAGCTTTTCACGTAATTCTGGATTTTGAATCACGACGAAATGCCAAGGCTCTGATCCCACTGAACTTGGTGATAAACGAGCAAGCTCTAAAATATAATCAAAATCCTCACGGCTCACTTTTTTATTTGGATCGTAATAACGTGTTGCGGCACGAAAACGAAATCTTTCTAATACTTGTTCTTTACTGATTACACTCATTATACTTTCTCCCGATAAGGTTAAATGCCATCATTATAGCAAGCACAGTAAAAATTCAGGAAATGCTATGACAATTAAAGTTGATAGACATCAAATAAAAAAAGTTACCTATTTTTGTTAGGTAACTTTTTAATCTAGGTTTAAGTTCTGTTTAAAAAATCAGATTATTCAACCACTAATGTGCGACAAGTGTTTGTTCCACCAGAGGTTAGAAGATCACCTTGAGTTAATAACACAAGATCACCCGTTACTAAATAACCTTTATCTTTCAACAATTGCATCGCCGCTTTCAATCCTTCAATAGTACGGCTTTCTTGATCGAAATGAACAGGTACAACACCACGATATAATGCACAAAGATTTAATGTTTCTTGGTTACGAGATAAGGCAAAAATTGGTAAACCAGAGCTAATGCGAGACATTAATTTCGCTGTATGTCCGCTGTTTGTCATTGCAATAATTGCGGCAACCCCTTTCATATGGTTCGCAGCAAACATTGCTGACATCGCAACCGCTTCTTCAATCGTATCAAAAGTGCGATCAACACGGTGGCGTGAAACGTTTACGCTAGGCATTTTTTCTGCCCCTAAACACACTTTCGCCATTGCTGCCACGGTTTCAGCAGGATATTGCCCCGCAGCGGTTTCAGCAGAAAGCATTACTGCGTCTGTACCGTCCAATACCGCATTGGCTACGTCCATTACTTCCGCACGGGTTGGCATTGGGTTGCTGATCATTGATTCCATCATTTGCGTTGCGGTAATCACCACGCGATTTAATTGACGAGAACGACGGATTAATTTTTTCTGTACGCCCACTAATTCAGGATCGCCAATTTCAACGCCTAAGTCACCACGGGCAACCATAATCACATCAGAAGCAAGAATAATATCGTCCATCGCTTCATCACTCATTACGGTTTCCGCACGTTCTACTTTTGCCACAATTTTCGCTTTAAGACCGGCTTCTTCCGCTAATTGACGTGCATAGTTCAAATCAGCACTTGAACGAGGGAAAGACACGGCTAAGTAATCCACCCCAATACGCGCTGCAGTAATAATATCTGCTTTGTCTTTTTCCGTTAAGGCATCGGCAGATAACCCACCGCCTAATTTATTGATCCCTTTATTATTTGAAAGAGGCCCGCCGACAGTCACTTCAGTGAAGACTTTTGCGCCTTCAGTTGATAATACTTTTAACTGAACACGACCATCATCTAATAATAAAATATCACCCGGAACAACGTCTTGTGGTAAGGTTTTATAATCTAAACCAACGGCTTCTTGATCCCCTTCACCTTTTGGTAATTCTGCGTCTAAAACAAATTTATCACCCACATTTAAGAAAATTTTGCCATCTTTAAAAGTAGAAACACGAATTTTAGGCCCTTGTAAATCCCCTAAAATCGCCACAGTTTTACCTAATTTTTGTGCAATTTCACGCACACGTTGCGCACGCCCAATGTGATCTTCAGGCGTACCGTGAGAAAAGTTCATTCTCACTACATTAGCACCCGCTGCAATAATTTTTTCTAAATTATTACCACGGTCTGTAGAAGGCCCCATAGTACATACAATTTTGGTTCTTCTTAGTCTTCTAGACATTACTTACTCCATTGTTCTTCAAAATACAAACTAAAAATTGCGGGCTATTATACGCCTAAAACCCAGCAAGATCGAGATCGCCTACGCGAAAAACAGCAAAAAACGCTAAGCCATTGATTAAATTTATGGCAATTAATCATACAATATGAAAAATGCCCTTGTGTTACACGGCAAAAGTCGCTAAGATACGCACCAAATTTCAGTGCGACTATAGCTCAGTTGGTTAGAGCACCACCTTGACATGGTGGGGGTCACTGGTTCGAGTCCAGCTAGTCGCACCATTTCTTCTAATTCCCCCTAAATTTTCTCTTATTTAATACTCAATTTCTCTGCGCCCAGAAAAAGAATGTCCAAGCGTGTTACTATCCACCGTTTCTAGCTCTCCGCCCACTGGGATACCGTGCGCAATACGAGTGACTTTGATATTGTATTGCATACAAAGTTCTGCAATATAATTGGCGGTTGCCTCACCTTCCACCGTTGGATTGGTGGCGAGAATCACTTCATTAAAGGTTTCATTTTGCAACCGTCTATTAAGCAAGTCTAAACCGATTTCTTTTGGCCCGATACCGTCTAAAGGAGAAAGATGCCCCATTAAGACGAAATAACGCCCTGAGAATTGCCCCGTTTGTTCAATGGCTTGAATATCTGAAGGTTGCTCCACCACACAAAGCAAACCAGTGTTTTGACGACGTGGATTATGGCAAATAGTACACACGTCTTCTTCAGTAAAGGTTCTGCATTGCTCGCAATGCCCAATTTGCGACATTGCGGCGGTTAAAGCACGCGCTAGCTCCATTCCACCGTTGCGATCCCGTTGCAGTAAATGATATGCCATACGTTGTGCCGATTTCGGTCCCACTCCGGGTAAACAGCGCAGTGCATCAATAAGATTTTCTAATAATGGGCTTGTTTGCATTGTTTTGCCTAAAATAAATAAAAAAACACACCGCACTTTGATTTTTAAGAAAAAATGAAGTGCAGTGCAAAATTAGGGGAATTTAGAACGGCATCTTAAAGCCGGGCGGTAATGACATTCCTGCGGTAACTGATGCCATTTTTTCTTTTTGCAATTCTTCTGCACGGCGAACAGCATCATTAAACGCGGCTGCAATCAGATCTTCGAGCATTTCTTTATCGTCTTCCATTAAAGAAGGATCGATTTCAATACGGCGACAGTTATGCGCACCATTTACCGTAATTTTTACCAAGCCTGCGCCAGATTCACCCGTTACTTCCAACTGTGCAATTTCTTCTTGCATTTTTTGCATACGATCTTGCATTTGTTGGGCTTGTTTCATTAAGTTGCCTAAGCCACCTTTTCCAAACATAATTTTTATCCTCAGTGTTAATAAGTCGCAACATTCTAACGAAAAATTAATAAATTGGGAATAATGAAATCTGTGTTAGAATGCAGAGCTTTGTTTTAGCTAATTGATGTTGTCCCTATGCGATTATTTATAGCCGAAAAACCTAGCCTTGCACGCGCCATTGCCGATGTGTTGCCCAAACCCCATCAGCGTGGTGATGGTTTTATTCGTTGTGGCGAAAATGATTGCGTAACTTGGTGCGTTGGCCATTTATTAGAGCAAGCTGAACCGGAGGCTTACGATCCCAAATTCAAAATGTGGCGCTTGGAAGATTTACCCATCGTGCCGCAAAAATGGTTGCTTATTCCACGCAAAGCGGTGAAAAAACAATTGGATACCGTAATCAAGCTCATTCATCAAGCTGATGAACTGATCAATGCCGGCGACCCTGATCGTGAAGGGCAGCTTTTAGTCGATGAAGTGTTTAGCTATGCCAATCTTTCTGCCGAAAAAAAAGCTCAAATCCAACGTTGCTTAATTAGTGATTTAAACCCAAGTGCGGTGCAAAAAGCAGTAAAAAAATTACAATCTAATCAACACTTTATTCCCCTTGCGACATCAGCTCTCGCCCGCGCTAGAGCCGATTGGCTTTATGGCATTAATATGACGCGTTCCTACACGAAACGTGGGCAAAATATGGGCTATCGCGGTGTGCTTTCTGTGGGTCGCGTGCAAACCCCAGTATTGGGTTTGATCGTTCGCCGTGATCTGGAAATTGAAAACTTCCAACCAAAAGATTATTTTGAAGTGCAGGCTTTCGTGCAAACAACGGAAGAAATCGCGCAAAAATTCACCGCACTTTGGCAACCAAGCAAAGCCTGTGAAGATTATCAAGATGAAGACGGACGCGTACTCTCACGAGCCTTAGCAGAAAATGTCGTGAAACGTATCACAGGACAACCTGCAATGGTGACGGATTATCAAGACAAACGCGAAAAGGAAGCCGCTCCCTTGCCTTATTCCCTTTCTGCCTTGCAAATTGATGCCGCAAAACGCTATGGACTTTCCGCCCAAGAGGTGTTGGATACCTGCCAACGTTTATATGAAACGCACCGCTTGATCACCTATCCACGTTCAGATTGCCGTTATTTACCCACAGAGCATTTTGCTGATCGTCACAAGGTGATGAATGCGATTTCCGCACAAGCCCCCGATTATCAATCATTACCCAGTATCATTAATCCTGAACAGAGAAATCGTTGCTGGAATGATAAAAAAGTGGAAGCACACCACGCCATTATCCCAACGGCAAAAAATACCCCCGTTAATCTCACACAAACAGAACGAAATATTTATCAGCTTATCGCTCGTCAATATTTAGCCCAATTCTGTATTGATGCGGAATATCGTCGCTGCAAAATCACCTTAAATATAGCAGGGGGAAAATTTATCGCCCAAGCCAGTAATCTACAAGTGGCTGGCTGGAAAGAACTTTGGGGTAAAGAAAATGACGAGCAAAATAACGCCGACCCCTTGCTTCCTGAAGTAAAAAAAGGGCAAAAATTATTCTGTGAAAAAGGGGAAATTCTCAGCAAGAAAACCCAGCCACCGAAACCATTTTCTGATGCGACCCTACTTTCAGCAATGACAGGGATCGCACGTTTTGTACAAGACAAAGCCTTAAAAAAAATCCTACGCGAAACAGATGGCTTAGGCACAGAAGCCACTCGCGCAGGCATCATTGAGTTGCTATTTAAACGTGGTTTTATCTATAAAAAAGGGCGTCATATTCACAGTAGCAAAACAGGGAGAATTTTAATCCAAGCGTTACCTGATATTGCCACGCTGCCCGATATGACTGCACATTGGGAAGCCCAGCTCAACAGTATTAGCCAAAAAGAATTGAATTATCACCAATTTATGCACGAATTGATACAATCCCTACCTGCCCTGCTCAGTTATACCAATTTCGATGCGTTACGGCAGCTTAGTGCATTATCTCGACAACAAATGACGACAAAAAATGCAAGCACAACAAAAAAGAAAAGTGCGGTGGAAAAATCATAAGTTTTACGGCAAGTTAAATTGCTTACAATTAAAACAATCGACAATTTTTTAAAGAAAATCGCTTGCGCGCTGTTTTAATATTCGCTAATATTCGCCCGTTAATTTTTGGTATCCAATAACAAGAGAAGAAATAATGTATCAAGCACTGTTAATTATCTACTTAGTTGTATCTGTTATCCTTATTGGTTTCATTTTAATCCAACAAGGTAAAGGTGCAAACGCAGGTGCTTCATTTGGAGGCGGTGCATCAGGTACAGTATTTGGTGCAAGTGGTGCAGGGAATTTTTTATCCCGTACAACCGCAATCTTAGCAGTTATCTTCTTTGTTACTAGCCTTGCTATTGCTAACATTAACTCTCACCACGGTGAGGTAAAACAAGGCAAATTTGATAATCTTTCACAAGTTGCAGAAAAAATTCAAGAACAGCAACCAAAAGTGGAAGAAAAACAAAATTCAGATATCCCACAATAATCTAAACCGAATTTTGCTCTGATGGTGGAATTGGTAGACACGCTATCTTGAGGGGGTAGTGTCCATAGGACGTGCGAGTTCAAGTCTCGCTCAGAGCACCATAACACTTAACTAAGCCTTTCGTAATCACTCGAAAGGCTTTTTTAATGCCTGTAATTTCAAGGCGTTAGCCTATTTTGCTTATCGCAACTAACCGTAGCTAATTGAGTTAAAGGGCGGATCGTAGTAACTATAATGGTAACTATGAACGGAATATCGTTACGATCCCATTTTTAATAGTGACTAAAAGTACACCGCACTTAATGGATATAAAAATAGCACTCATACCGAGTGCTATTTGCGTTTTAAATATCCACAGGCTGCCAATCTTGCCCTTTCACTGGTGGTAACCAAGGGCTGCCTTTTATACATAAAGACCATAAATAATCAGGTATGCGATAATGATCTGGCTGCTCAGGATCAAGTGCGGTGATAATTTCTTGCGTTTTTCCTTGAGCAATTAACGTCGCAAGATTTGGGTTAATCATTATAGACTTACCCACACCAACAAACTCTACCCATCCTGTATTCAAGGCGCCAACAAGCTGTTCTGCGCTAAATAAATTTCCCACTCCAATAAGCGGTAAACGACCATTTAGACGTTGATGAATTAATTCAAGACGGGCAGAATGAGTATCTGCACCACGGCGAGCCTTTTTATAAAAATCCCACAATGACACGTGTAAATATTGTAATGGCTTCTCAGCTAAAGCGGACACCAATTCAAGCGTATCTGCCATTGTTAATCCATTCTCACCCGGCTCTTCTGGCGATAAACGATAGCCAATAATGAATGCTGGGCATTGATGTTTCTCACGCATTGCATTCACTGCATCGATCACTGCAAGTGGGAAACGCAAACGATTTGTCAAATTCCCTCCCCACTCATCGGTACGTTGATTACTTTGCTTAGAGAAAAATTGCTGAATTAAATAACCGTTCGCCCCGTGAATTTCTACCCCATCAAACCCCGAGCGAATAGCAAGCTCTGTGGCGAAAGCAAAATCTTGAATAATTTGCAAAATCTCTTCTTGAGTCAACGCTCTTGTTTGTGTGTCAGGATCTGCTGAAGGCGCCACTTTCTCTTTTCCATTCAATAATTCGGATAGTGCTAATTTCCCGCCGTGATGAAGTTGCAGAATGGCTTTTGCTCCTTACTGTTTAATAATCTCCGCAGTTTTACTTAAACTTTCCAAATGAAATTCATTTAACGCTTCTGGCTGTCCTTGAAATGCCTTACCATTTTCTGATACCAATGTTGCTGCGGTAATAAACATTCCCATATTTTCTGCACGCCCTTGCAAAAATTGAACCTCTTGGCTTCCTAATGTGCCATCAGGGTTTGATGCAAAATGGGTTAAAGGGGCAACCACTAAACGATTTTTGATTTCAACATTGTTATTCAAAAAATACGGTTGAAATAACGCTGAAAATTGCTGTTCCATTCGATTCCTCATTCATTTATTTATAAAATCTTTTCTATCATACGCGCCAAATGATAAGAAAAATAGTGTTTTCCCTTACAAGAGGAAAATTTGATACATATGAGGGATTTTTGCACCACACTTTGATTTTTCTTTGCTCTTCAACGCTGACGTGATAACATTCAATATAATTATGCTAATTATTCTCATTTTTAAAATCTATTAATATGATTAAACGCCGTTATTTGTTTATCTTATTATTGTTACTTTCGGGTATTTCCCTCTTTTTAGGCGTAAGTACCGTTAATTTGCAAGGATTATTCAATTTTGATGCTCAGCAGTGGCAAATATTTTTGATTAGCCGCTTGCCCCGTTTAGTCAGTATTTTGATTGCTGGGGCATCATTGAGTATTTGTGGATTGGTTATGCAGCAGTTAAGCCGTAATCGGTTTGTTTCCCCAACCACAGCTGGTACGATGGATAGCGCAAGGCTGGGCATTTTAATTGCAATGTTACTGTTTCCTTCTGCTTCAATGTTACTCAAAACAAGTGTTGCAATTCTGGTTTCTTTTTGTGGCACATTGTTGTTTATGACATTGCTTTCTAAGCTGAAATTTAAAGATAGCATTTTTGTGCCGTTAGTCGGCATTATGTTTGGCAATATTATTAGCGCTATCACCGCATTTATTGCCTATCAACAAGATTTGTTACAAAACCTTTCTGGTTGGTTGCAAGGCGATTTTTCCTTAGTAATGGCTGGGCGTTATGAAATGCTATATTTCAGCATTCCGGCATTGATGCTTGCTTATCTTTTTGCCAATCGTTTTTCCATTGTAGGAATGGGGCAGGATTTTGCAGTCAATCTTGGTTTGAACTATCAGCAAGTGCTTTATTTAGGCTTAGCCATAGTTGCAACGGTATCATCGATCATCATTGTCTCGGTGGGCGTTATCCCCTTTCTCGGACTGATTATTCCCAATATTGTTACCCTTTATTTGGGGGATAATTTGAAAAAAGTGCTGTCTCACACCGCACTTTTAGGTGCTGTTTTTGTTCTGTTTTGCGATATTCTGGGGCGCGCGTTGATTTATCCTTACGAAATTTCCATTAACGCCATTGTGGGCGTATTCGGCAGTGCCATTTTTCTTTATATGCTGTTAAAACAAAGGGTTCAAAATGGTTAAGCACGTTTACGATCCTAAAAAGTCCTTAATTTTACTGAGTATTTTCGCATTACTTAGCATAGTGCTGTATGTGTTTTATCATCTCCCTACTCGCTGGGAATATGCCTTATATAACCGCGCTCTTGGCGTACTTGCTATTGTAATGACAGGTGTGGCAATTGCACTGGCTACGATGATCTTCCAAACCATTGTAAATAATCGCATTTTAACGCCGAGTATTTTAGGCTTGGATAATCTGTATTTGCTCATTCAAACCCTGATTATTTTTCTCTTTGGTTCAAGCACATTAACCTCAATGAACCCCATTGTATTATTTTTTGTTTGCACCAGTTTGATGATGTTATTCGCACTGGGTCTCTATCGTTTTTTGTTTAAAAATGAACAACAAAGCCTGTTTTTCTTGCTTTTAGTGGGGATCATTTTTGGCACTTTTTTCCAAAGTTTAACTTCTTTTATGGAAGTACTCATCGATCCCAATGAATTTCAGATCGCACAAGACATCGGCTTTGCCAGTTTTAACCGTATCAATCTTGATATTTTATGGATCGCGTTAGCTGGCTTACTCGCCACAATACTTTATACCCTACGCTATGTGCGTTATTTTGATGTGCTTGCCCTTGGGCGTGAACAAGCAATTAACTTAGGTGTGGATTATCCCGCGATCACTAAGAGATTACTCATTGTTGTGGCAATTTTAACGTCAATTTCCACCGCACTTGTTGGGCCTTTAACCTTCTTGGGCTTATTGGTGATAAATGTTACCTTTGAATTTATTCGTACTTATCGCCACACAATATTAATCCCCGCCGCAATGCTGATCGCCGTGATTACCCTTGTTTTCGGGCAATTACTGGTTTCCCAAGTCTTCACCTTTAACACCACCTTGAGCATTATCGTGAACTTTGTTGGTGGCGTCTATTTCCTTTATCTGTTATTAAGGACAAATAAAAAATGGCAATAGAGATTAAAAATATTAATAAATCTTATGGTACTAAAAAAGTAGTAGATAACCTTTCGGTTACCATTCCGCAAGGTAAAATTACCTCGTTTATTGGCCCAAATGGTGCAGGAAAAAGCACGGTGCTTGCCATTATCAGCCGTTTACTGCGTGCAGATAGCGGCACGGTAAGCCTAAATGGGGTGCCATTACATCAGCAAAAAAGCAGTGACATTGCTAAACAACTTTCTATTCTAAAACAATCCAATCACATCAACTTGCGTTTAACGGTGGAAGAATTGGTTGCCTTCGGGCGCTTTCCTTATAGCCAAGGAAATTTAACCAAAAACGACCGCACTTTTATTGATAATGCGATTGCCTATATGGATCTAGGCGAGTTTCGTCATCAATATATCAACCAACTTAGCGGTGGGCAGCGCCAACGTGCCTATATCGCAATGACCTTGGCGCAAGATACAGATTACATTTTGCTTGATGAACCACTAAACAATTTAGATATGAAACATTCCGTCCAAATTATGCAAGTGCTACACAAGCTCACTACCGAATTGAATAAAACGGTAGTCATTGTGATCCACGATATTAATTTTGCCTCTTGTTATTCTGATTACATTATTGCAATGAAAGACGGCAAATTAGTTCATCAAGGGGACGTTGCCACAATGATGCAAGAACCCGTTTTAGCGAGCATTTACGATATGCCAATCCCAATTCAACAAATTAATCAGCACAAAATTGCTGTGTATTTTCGACATCAATCAGCTTAATACAGGAGTATGCTATGAAAAAAACCTTCTCAACCCTTGCCCTCAGTCTTTGCGCCTTACTCGGCGTTGCCAGTGCGAATGCAGCGGATATTACCGTAGAAAATGCAGCTGGCAAACAAGTTGTGCCACAAAATCCTAAGCGTGTTGTGGTGCTTGATTTCTCAGCTGTGGATACCCTTCGCACGCTAGGTGCAAAAGATCGCATTGTTGGCATCAGCAATGCCGGCAAAGTGCCTAAATATTTAAGCGAATTTAGCAAAGAACATTACGCGAGTGTTGGCGTGCCACCAGAGCCTGCGTTTGAGAAAATCAATGATCTTCATCCAGACCTTATCATCGCCACCGGTCGCCAAGAAAAAGTATTGGATCGCTTAAAAGAAATTGCGCCAGTCTTTTTTGTTAAAGTGGACTACAATAATTTCTATCCAAGTTTCCAACAAAATATCCACGCATTTGGACAAATTTTTGATAAACAACAAGTGGCAGATGAAAAACTGGCACAGCTAGACAAACAAATGAAAGCCCTTGCAGAGAAAACCAAAGGCAAAACCGCCCTACTTGCTTTAGTCAATGAAAGCCGTATGAGTGCTTTTGGTGAAAACTCTCGCTATGGTATCGTTTATAGTGGTTTTGGCTTCACCCCTATTGATAAAAATATTAAATCCTCCACCCACGGAATGAGCATTGGTTTTGAATATGTGCTAGAAAAAAATCCAGATTATTTATTGATCGTGGATCGTACCGCAGCCATTACGGACAAAGCCAATAATGCCCAAACCGTGTTAGATAACGCTATTATTCACCAAACTCAAGCGTATAAAAATAATCATATTGTTTACTTAAATGCCGCAAATTGGTATTTAACTTTCGGTGGTTTGGAAAGTATGGGGATTATGATCGATGAAGTAAAAAGTGCGGTGGAAAAATAGGGCATTTTTCTTATAACAAACAACAAACTATGAATTCCCCCTTTTTAAAGGGGGAATTTTTTATCTCACATTACATTACCTCTCGCACCTCAACTTTACGCTTTTCATAACGAGATTTTGTACAGGCATCAGCAGTTGCAATCGCCGCTCTTGCTGCTTCCCCTGTGAGTAATTTCTCAAATTCCTTACTTGGCTGCATACCGTGCATAATGTCATTGAGCTATTTGCGTTCTTTCCAAATGATAGGAAAATAACTTATCTAAACGTGAGAATAAAAAAAACCGCACTTGGTTTCTCAAGTGCGGATAAATTTTGTGGAGTTTTTTTAGCTTCTGACTGTTTCAGAATCAGGATCACCATTGGAAATTGGTTTTAACAAGGTGAAGAAGCAAATGATCGCTAATAGTGTTAAGCCTGTGCCTACCCAAACAGACACATCATAGCTTAAACCTAAACCAATTTTTGCATAAGCAAGGAAAGTGGCAGAAACCATTGTCATAAAGATGGCTGGAATTGTACAAATCCAGTGGAATTTATGATAGCGATATAAATAAGCCGCGGCTGTCCATAACATAACCATTGCAGTCGTTTGGTTTGCCCAGCCGAAGTAACGCCAAATTACTTGGAAATCGAGTTTAGAAATGATGAAACCTAGTACGAATAATGGAATAGCGATCATTAAGCGTTTAACTAAATTACGCTGATCGATTTTGAAAAATTCCGCGATAATCAAACGTGCAGCACGGAACGAGGTATCGCCAGAAGTGATTGGTAATACCACCACACCAAGCACCGCTAAAATACCACCGAAGTAGCCTAGCATATGGGTGGCGGAATCATAAACCACTTTTGATGGTGTGCCTGCGGTGATTGCATCATTCATTAGTGCTGGGCTATCGTAGAAAGTTAAGCCTACTGTACACCAAATTAAGGCAATCACCCCTTCGCCGATCATCGCACCATAGAAAACAAAGCGACCTTCTTTTTCATTTTCCATACAACGTGCCATCAATGGAGATTGTGTTGCGTGGAAACCTGAAACCGCACCGCAAGCAATGGTAACGAAAATCAATGGCCAAATTGGTAAATCTTTTGGATGCATATTTTCAAAGAATTTCGAGAAACTCATCTCGCCAACAGTATGGAATAAGGCTTTGTCTTCAAATAATAAGGCAAATAACATTCCAAAAGACATAAATAGCAATAACGCACCAAACAATGGATAAATGCGACCAATAATTTTGTCCACCGGCACTAAAGTAGCAATGATGTAATAACCAAAAATAATTGCTGTCCAAACTAATAACGTGCTTTTCGTTTCTAGGTTGAACATTTCACCGACATTATCCACTGTTAGATTGGTTAATAAGCTGGCTGGTGAAATGACGAATACAACCCCAACAAGAATTAACAATACAAGGGCAAGGGCATTCATAAAATGCTTAACTGGCGCACCTAAATATTTACCCGCAAGGTTAGGCACTGATTGTCCCCCATTGCGAACACTTAACATTCCGCAGAAATAATCGTGTACGGCACCTGCAAAAATGCAGCCAAAAACGATCCATAGCATTGCAACAGGTCCATATAATGCCCCAAGAATTGGACCAAAAATTGGCCCTGTCCCTGCAATATTTAATAATTGGATAAGCCAGATTTTCTTTTTAGACATCGGCACATAATCCACGCCATCAGCCATTGTGTGAGCTGGGGTTGCACGGTTTGGATTGATCTTAAAGACACGTTCAACCACAGAACCGTATAAAAAGTAGCCCAATAAAAGCAAGGCTACGCAGGAGAGAAACCATAACATAAAGAACCTCATAAAAATTAAACATAAAATTTCGTGCGGAAGTTTAACAAGAGTAAATCTGATGTAAATATATTGTTGCAGTTTATGTGATCTTCCGCACAGTTTTTATTCAAGGATTGATAAAAAAGATCCGTCAATCCGATCCTTATACTTCTTTATGGGTATTTCTCGTGGTCAATATAACAATGAAGTGATGATTTTTTAAGCGAAAAAATGCCCTAATTTATCACCGCACTTTATTTTTTAGCCATAAACTGCGTTTCAAATGATTAAACTGGACGAACACTATCAAGTGCCAATACGCCATCAAATTCTTCGCAGAAGCGCTGTAAACGTTCATCTGCTTGTAAATTTTCTCGCGCCTGTTCGCTTAACTCTTGGTAGATTTGTTTACGGTAGTCCATTGGGGTGAGCTGTTGGAGATCTGCATTAGTTTCCACAGAAAGTGTCACATCTTGCTGATAAAATTGACTTAAGGCTGTTTGTAACTGAATGCGAAGTTTTTCATTATTCAGATGCAATTTATCTCGGCGCAAGCCTAGCTGAATTTGGTTTTCACTCTGGCTTAAAATTACGCAATTCATTGCCATTTGTTTTGCCAAGCCTGAAATAGCTAACTGTTCGATAATATCCGTCCATTTATCCTGCGCTTTTGCCATCGTCAGCACTTTTTCTTTTAGTTCTGGCGTTGTATTTTCTAAAATGGCTTTGCGAATTTCTGACGGACTTGCATTATCCTGTTCTTCTGCCATTGCTGGATTGCTCCAGTTCCAACGGTAGTTTTCAGCTAAATTGAGATCATCTTCCTGATCAAGATCAGCAGAAAAATCTGGCTGATTTTGCACCGCACTTTGAATGACAGGCATATCCATTGGTGGTATCTCTGCTTCTAGCGATTGAGGAATTGATGGCTGAGAAATCTGCTGATGGATAGATCGCCCAGTGTTTTTCTGCTGGCTAAATTTGCGTTCTACCACAGGGAGATCCGTCACTTGATTGGTATTAGTGTTTTTTTTTTCGCTCGTTACAGGGGAAGAAAGTTGATCCAATGCATCCATCACTTCTAACGCTGCATTACTCATCGCAGAAGATGGACGATTTGATGTTGAATGTCCTTGTGGTTGCGCAACAAATTGCGTTGTTTTTGATTCTGGATGAGCCTTAAATTGTTGCGATACCACGGGCATTTCCACTAATTTTGTGTGATTTTGTACCGCACTTTGCACTGAATTCTGGGGGGAATTCACTTGTTCCACTGGCTGCATTTCAGGTGCTGCTTGGATAAGTTTAGGGTGAAAAGCCAACGCACGTAGTAAAATCATTTCTACGCCCATTCGCTGAGTTGGTGCAAAGGAAAGCTCTTTCTGTCCGTTTAAGATAATTTGATAGAAAAATTGTACATCTTCTGGAGGAAGGTGTTTCGCCAAAAAGCCAATATGGCTTTCATCACTAATTTGCGCCTGTGGTAGCAATTGACACATTGCAATTTTATGCAAGTTTTCTGCCACAGCTTTTAGCAATTCGTTCCAATCACCGCCTTTTTCCGCCACGGCTTGAATTGCTTTCATTAAGCCTTCCCCGTTACCTTGCTGTAAGGCATACAAAATATCAATAGGCTGACTATCATCGAGTAAGCCAAGCATTGTATTTACCACATCAAGAGTAATATTCGCGTTGCTCATTGCAATAGCTTGATCTGTTAAGCTTAGACTATCACGGATACTGCCTTGTGCGGCTCTCGCTAATTTTTCAATAGCAAGCGGTTCAAAAGGGATCTTCTCTTGCTGTAAAATAAAGGCTAAATGATCAGCAATTTGTTGCTGATCAAGTGCTTTAAGATGAAATTGAATACAACGTGATAAAATAGTAATCGGTAACTTCTGCGGATCTGTGGTTGCCAGTAAGAATTTGACATATTCAGGCGGTTCTTCAAGGGTTTTCAGTAACGCATTGAAAGAATGACGAGAGAGCATATGCACTTCGTCAATTAAATACACTTTATAACGCCCTTGCACCGGTTTATATTGCACATTATCAAGCAGTTCACGGGTGTCTTCTACCTTAGTACGTGAAGCGGCATCAATCTCAATAAGATCGATAAAACGCCCTTCTTCAATGGCTTTGCAATGCTCACAAACCCCACAAGGATTCGCTGTTACCCCTTCAACACAATTCAACCCTTTTGCGAACAGGCGAGCAATCGAAGTTTTCCCCACGCCACGCGTTCCTGAAAAAAGATAGGCGTGATGTAAGCGATTTTCATTCAATCCGTTAGCAAGGGCAGTAAGAACAGGTTTCTGTCCTACTACATCGGAGAACTTTTGCGGTCGCCATTTTCTTGCTAATACTTGATAACTCATTGCTTGCTCGCTTAGGATAAATTAGTGTCCGTCAAAATTCACTAAGGAAAATGGCGTTACCCCTAAATCACGTAACCGTTGTTCACCACCGAGTTCAGGTAAATTAATGACAAAAGCAGCATTTTTCACTTCCCCACCTAAACGTTTAACCAATTTCACGGTAGCTTCTACCGTACCGCCCGTGGCTAATAAATCATCAATAATCAATACGTTATCGCCTGATTGAATCGAATCAGTGTGAATTTCTAAGGTATCTTGACCATATTCTAATTGATAGGATTGGGCAATCGTTTCACGAGGTAATTTACCTGGTTTACGCACTAATACAAAAGGAACATTTAACGCTAATGCCACGGGTGCGCCAAAAATAAAACCACGGCTTTCTGTGCCAATAACTTTATTGATCCCTTTGTCTTTGTATTGTGCCACGATTAAATCAATGGTTGCCTTGAACGCCTCTGGGACTTCAACGAGGCTTGTAATATCACGAAAGATAATGCCTTCTTTCGGGTAGTTTGGAATAGATTTGATCGATGATTTAATCAGTTCTAATTGTTTGTTCATTTTCTTACCTAAAGTGCGGTCAAATTTTCGACCGTTTTCTATAAAAAAGAGCGGCACGCATATTACCACAGATTATTTAATTTAACGATAAATATCCGCACCATCTTTTCGGGTTTTTAATAAACGTAAAATCCATACATATTGCTCTGGCGTTGGGGTAACAAATTGCTCAATTTCTTTGTTCATTTCCCGTGCCATTTGCGCGGGATCTTCGCTAATTGGCATTGGTGGATGAATTTCCATTTCATATTTGCCCCGCTCTGCGTTATAACGAGGAAACATTGGGATCACCACGGCTTTAGCAAGTTTTGCCATTTTATTCAGCCCCGGTAAAGTGGCTTTATAAGTGGCAAAAAAATCAGCATATTCACTTAATTCTTCGCCATAATCTTCATCGGGCAAATAATACCCTATTTCGCCTTTTTTGACCGTGTTAAGAAAGGGTTTGATCCCATTTTGACGAGCGTGCATTTTTCCGCCAAAACGCTGACGTGCCATTGTCCATAGCCAATCCACTAAAGGATTACGATGTGGATTATACATCGACGTCATTGGCATTCCATAAGTATGTAAAATAATACCCGAGGCATCAATTGCCCAACCGTGTGGCACCATTAAAATAATATTATGGCCTGCCGCTTTGGCCTGTTGAATAACGTCTAAACCAATAAATTCACTGCGTTGCTGCAAATGTTTTTTGGAACGCAATGCAATTTCCCCAATGCCAAGCATCACTTGGCTCACGGTGATGAACATTTCGTCAATCACCTTTTCGCGTTGCTCTTCTGTCCAATCAGGAAAGCAATATTGTAAATTCACGCTTGCTCTATGGCGTTGTTTTTTTGCTTTTTGCGCTACAATTAAACCAATTTTCGCCGCAAGCTTATCCCTTAAACGAAAAGGTATAAAGGCAAATAACGCCAAAGCCAAAATACCTAGCCAAACAGCCCAATATTTTGGCAATAAAAACGCCCATTGCCATTTGGGATCATAGCCTATGCGCGCGGTTAAACGTACATCATCTTGTTGTGTCATAAATCCTCAACTACCCAAACCAGCCTTGATCATAGGCCATTTTAGCCGTCATAATGAAAGACATCATCACCACCATCGGACGAATTAGCTGTTTGCCCTTGCTTAATACCATTTTCGCGCCTAAGTTTGCGCCAATAATCTGCCCTAACATCATTACCAGCCCAGCTTCCCACCAGATTTGTCCGCCAATCAGAAATAACAAAAGTGCGGCAATATTTGAGGTAAAATTTAATACTTTGGCGTGAGCAGTCGCTTTAGCAAGATTAAAACCCAATAAGGTTACAAAAGCTAAACTCAATAGTGAACCTGTTCCGGGTCCGAAGAAACCGTCATAAAAACCGATCCCAAATCCCGCACTAAAGGCAAACGTTGCGTAAGAAATGCGTTTATGGCGATCTTCATCGCCCAAATTTGGCGTAAATAAAAAATACAGACCAATTGCGAGGACTAAAAAGGGGATAACCTTTTTAATCAATGCACTATCAACGAGCTGAATAAGTAGCGTGCCAAACACTGCGCCGATAAATGTCATCAGCACCAGTAACCAAATGGCGCTTAAATCTACCGCTTTTTTACGTAAAAAATAAAAACTTGCGGAAAAAGATCCGCCACAAGCCTGCAATTTGTTTGTGCCTAATGCCATTGCTGGGGGGATGCCTGTCATCAATAACGCGGGGATGGTGATTAAGCCACCACCACCTGCAATAGCGTCAATAAACCCCGCAATTAATGCGACAACAAATAATAAGGCAATAAGGTTGAGGCTGATTTCCATTTTTCGTTCCTATCTCGAAGGATTATTCCAACCATTCACTTTGGTTTGGTGAGCTGCTCACTTGCTGACATAAAAAAGGTTCAGGTGGACGTGGTTTGGGCTTCACACTGCCTGTTGATGGTTTGGCAGGTTTAAACCAAGAATATAATTCTTCACCACAGCCTTCACCCGCAGGAATGGGGGCTTGATTTTCACAATATTTAGCGCCTTGCGGACAAGTTAAACGAACGTGAAAATGCGAATCGTGGCCAAACCAAGGACGGATTTTTTGTAGCCAGCTACGATCCCCGCGTACCGTTTGACAAAGTTTCACTTTAATCGCTGGATTGACAAAAATACGCGCTACTTGCTTATCTTGTGCGGCTAGACGGATTAGATTGACGTGATTTTCTGTCCATACAGAATCATCAACACGCTGTGCTTTACGATCCACCACTAACAAGCCCATTCCCGCTGGGTTTTGTGCATCTTTATCGGATAAACGTCCTAAGCGTAGCCAAATATCCGCATCCAAGCCCATTTGATGGCTGGCGTGTCCAGTAAGAAAACGTCCGCCCCCCGGCATCGCAATATCGCCGATAAGCATTGTTGGAATCCCCGCTTGCTTCACTTTTTTACCTAGACGCTGTAAATAGGCAATCATATCAGGGTGTCCATAATAACGGTTTTTACTTGTCCGAATCACTTGGTATCCTTCCCCATTAAATGGCAAGGGTTTAGCCCCAATGATACAGCCATTACTATATGAGCCAACTGGCTCAGGTTCACCTGAGATTGGACGTTTTACTTTTTGCCAATATTCTGGACTGGCTATGACACTGCTAGTCGAAAAAATGCCACAAAAAAGCACCGCACTGACTGATTGAATTAACTTTTTCATTTACATTGAGCCTTAAATCTTAATAGGTGATCGAGTAAAACAATGGCGATCATTGCTTCTGCAATCGGCACGGCACGAATCCCTACACAAGGATCGTGGCGTCCTTTGGTGATAACTTCCACGGCTTCATTATTTAAATTGACGGAACGTCCCGCAATGGTGATGCTAGATGTTGGTTTTAGTGCAATCGTCGCAATAATGGGTTGTCCAGAGCTGATCCCGCCCAAAATACCACCTGCGTGGTTAGAACAAAAACCTTCTGGCGTCATTTCATCACGGTGCTGCGTGCCTTTTTGTTCCACCACCGCAAAACCATCACCAATTTCTACCGCTTTCACTGCGTTAATGCCCATTAAGGCGTGTGCCAAATCCGCATCAAGGCGATCAAAAACCGGTTCACCTAAGCCAACTGGGACATTTTCTGCCACCACCGTTAATTTAGCACCAATCGAATTGCCTTCTTTTTTTAGTTCACGGATTAATTCATCAAATTTTTCCACCGCACTTGGATCTGGGCTAAAAAAGGGATTACTGTTTACTTGTTGCCAATCAATTTGTGTAATGTCCTCTACGGTTTTGGGATCGATGTTCACTGAGCCAATTTGTGAGAGATAACCACGTACTTCAATGCCAAAATGTTCACGTAAATATTTTTTCGCAATTGCCCCAGCTGCCACTCTCATCGCGGTTTCTCGTGCAGAAGAACGTCCACCTCCGCGATAATCACGCAAACCGTATTTTTGTTGATAAGTATAATCAGCGTGCCCCGGGCGGAAACGATCTTTAATTTCACCATAATCTTGTGAGCGTTGATCGGCATTTTTGATGATCATTCCAATACTCGTACCTGTGGTTTTTCCTTCAAACACCCCAGAAAGAATTTGCACTTCATCATCTTCTCGTCTTGCGGTGGTATAGCGAGAGGTGCCGGGTTTACGGCGATCTAAATCAGGTTGGATATCCTGTTCAGATAGCTCAAGCCCCGGTGGGATACCGTCCACAATACAGCCCAAAGCAATGCCGTGCGATTCGCCAAAAGTAGTTACTCGAAAAAGTTGTCCGATGCTGTTTCCTGCCATTATTTTTCCTTCTGTTATTCCTTATGATTTTGCTAAATTTTCTGACATAATTTGTACTTCTTGTGCCGTTGCTTGATTTTTAATAAAGACATCAAGCTGATTAAAGGCGATTTCTACATTATGTGCGGCGAAGAGTTCATCAATTCGACGATTGAGATGATCGATCGTCATCGTTCTTTCATTAAGATTGCCCACATAAACCCGTAGTTCATGATCTAATGTACTTGCCCCAAAGACAAGGAAGTATGCCATAGGCTCAGGATCTTTCAACACATATTCACATTCATCTGCCGCTTGTAATAATAAACGTTTAACTAATTCCAGATCCGATCCATACGCCACGCCTACGTTAATCACCACACGGGTCATCGAATCTGTTAATGCCCAGTTAATTAAACGCTCTGTCACAAAGGCTTTATTTGGCACAATCACTTCTTTTTTATCAAAATCAATTAATGTGGTCGAGCGGATACGGATTTTTGAAACCGTACCAGAATATTCTCCAATCGTTACCACATCACCAATGCGCACTGGACGTTCAAATAAAATAATAATCCCTGAAATAAAGTTAGCAAAAATTTCCTGTAAACCAAAACCTAAACCAACAGAAAGTGCGGCAAATAACCATTGTAATTTAGACCACGACATTCCCAACACGGAAAAAGCCGCCCCACCGCCTAATGCAACAATAAAATAGGTTAATAATGTAGTAATCGTATAAGGGGTACCCTGTGAAAAACTCACTCGAGAGAAAATTAAGACTTCCAGCAAACCCGCGATATTTTTAACGATCGCATAAGTCCCTATCAGGATAATTAAGGCAAATAACAAATTAAGTAAGGTTATTGATTCGGTTACCGTTCCTGAATCTGTCGTAACTTGCTGCTGCCATAAGGTTACGCCTTCAAGATAATAAGCTACGGTAATAAGATCTGACCAAACCCAATAAAATAAACCAAATAAGCTCACCCAAAGTAATAGATCAACGATACTTTTTACTTGGCTTTTGACTTGTGAAATATTCAGCACTTCTTCTTGTTGAATTTCCGAATTTAGCTCATTATCACTATTCTCTTCTTTTTGCGCTTGCATTTGCTCACGCTTTTCTAATAAACGACGATAAGATAATCGACGTGCTGACACGGTAAAACTACGATAAATCACATCTTTTGCGATCATCCAAAGCACCAATACAAAATAAGAAGACATTAAATGTTCCATCAAATTAAGTGCGGTGTAATAGTACCCCATTATAATCAACACAATTAATGCTATCGGCGCAATCACAAGTAAAATACGAGCAAATTTAAATAAATAGCTCCGCTCACCTGCTTGTTCTTGGGTTTTCTGATAAATACTTACCGCATAGCGTAAACGTGGCCCTACGATAAAAAGGGAAATTACTAAAATTGAAATGGTTAGCACTTCCCCGATCACATCATTCGTAATCCCCGTATCTAAATGGGTAAAAATCGAGGCATTCAGCCATAACGCATAGATCCAAACTGAACGTTTAGAAACGGAATAAAATAGCTGTACATTATATTGCGGCATATTAAAGTGACGATAAGCTAATCCATTTGGGCGTAGCATTGCCAAAATAAACGCAAAGAACAACCAATACCCCGCCATTTTTAAAGACCACAACCAAAACGGTTCTGGATTTTCAAAACAGATTGACGCAATTAAAATTAAAAGAGAAAGAAAAATCAGTGTAGAACGCAAACATAAGATTAACGTCCATAAAATCGCCTCGGGGGTATAATGCTGGCGTTCACCTCTTAATGTATTGATTTTACTGTTAATATAAGCCAGACGTTGGGTGATTTTTTCTTTACGCCACTGAATCAATGCCGCCAAAAGCAAAAGTAGAATAACCTGCAACACCGTTGGCACGAAGTTATCTTTCCAATTCGCGAAATTGATCAAACTTTTAATATCTTGCAACTGGTATTTCACTTTTGGCAAGAAATTAGTAAACCAATCCATATCCAACGGTGGATTACTTCTCACCCAGAAACTTTGCTGTTGTAATTTGCCCTGCAAAGCATCACTAATTGCCGTAACCTGCTGTTGGTTTAACTCAATATTAATCGCTAAATTTAGCTGATTATTCAGGTTCGTAATGGAATCTGATAATAATTTACGCCGCTCTTGTAAAATTGCAGTCAGCTGATTTTTTTCATCGTCCGTTAAATGTGCGTTGGCGTTTTTTTCTAAACTGACAATGTAGCTTTGGGTATCATATAAATTATCGCGCAACTCAGTTAAATCAAAAATTTGCACGCGTAAATCCGTAATCTGCTTTGCCAGCCCACGAATCATTTGATCTTGCGGTAAAAGTTGCTTTTGCTTATTGATAATACGTGAAAGCACTAACGTTCCTTGTAACGCACTAATTTGCTCGTTAATGTTTCGCTCTGTTTGTTGCAAATTATCCAGCACACTTTTTATCCGTAAGCTATCTTGTGATAGCACATTTAACTGCGCTGTCTGTTTTACCAAATCTTGGCTAATTCGCACATTTTGGTTTTGTTGTTCAACAATGATAGGATTGCTATCTTGCACATTCGTTTGCGATTGTTTTAACTGCTCTGCCTGCTCACGGGTTTCTTGCAAATTCTTTTCATTAATCACTTCTTGTAGCATTGCTAATTTTGTTTGCAACTGCTGCTGCATCAAGGTTTTTTGCTCTAATTGAATGGTATAAAGCGAAGTCAAATCATTATTGCCTTGCAATAACATTTGATTATAGCTGTTTTGCAAGCCGATCAACGCCAGCTCTGTTTCGAGCTTATTTTTTTCTACGGAATCTCCCGCACTAATGCCAAAGAGTAATTTATCAATTTCTTGTGAACGAATTAAATTCGCGCTCAATGCAGACTGCGCACGTTCAGGTGCGGCGCGTTGGCTCACTAACTGAGCATTAATTGCCCCCAAATCCGCTTGGATTTGCTGTAGATGTTGCTGAGTAGCCATAGATTGTGTTTGCAACTCAGCCAACGATAATTTCTCAAACGCTTTTACCGTAACAGGTGAGGCATTTTTTAATTTATCTACCGCCGCCTGTAAAGCCGCAACCTGACTCGGGGCATTCTCCACAGATTGACTTAATGATGCGTTATCCGCTTTCTGCTTTTCAATATTTCCAAGCAACGTGAGGGTTTCTTCAAGATTTTGCACCAAGATTTTATTATTGACATCCGTTTGATCGGCCTCTTTTGCCGCGGCAAGCTGTGTTTGAATATCCGCTTCTTTTGGTAAATCTGCCCAACTTGTAGAAGCCCAAGCCAAGGACAGAAAAAAGATCGCCCAAATACGTTCAATTATTTTCATTTTATTTTCCTAATAATTCTTTTAAAGCCATTTTTAACGCATTACGCGAAATTTTAATCGTTCCCTGTTGCTGGCATTGTGCCACATCTAATGGAAAATAGTGTATCGGTTGTTTAAATTTTTCTAATCGCGAAGCAAGCCAAATTCGTAAATTTTCCACCGCACTTTGGCTAAATTCATCAATAAACTCAACCATTGCCACAGGGCGTTGCCCAAATTCCATATCTTCCACAGGCAGGACAACAACTTGTTTTACCTTAGGATAATGCAAAATAACCCGTTCAATTTCTTCAGGCTGAATATTTTCTCCGCCTGAAATAAACATATTGTCTAATCGCCCTAAAACGCATAGCTCATCATTTTGCCATTCACCGAGATCTTTGGTGTGAAGCCAACCATCCTGTTGAACCAAAGGCAATATTTCACCCTGTTGCCAATAACCTAGCCCTAAGCCTGCACCACGCAAACAAATTTCTCCCTCAATCAGCGCAAGTTCTCGACCTTTGAGGGGGAAGCCCACACCACGATATTGATCGCTTTTTTTCGCACAGACTGTGGATGCCATTTCTGTCATTCCATAACCAGAATAACAAGTCAGACGATATTGTGCCGCCTGCTGCGTTAAGGCAAGGGGAATATGGCTGCCCCCTAATAAAATGTGCTGAGTATGTTCAGTCTGTTCAGAACGTTGTTGCAAATAAGTGAGAAAGCGTTGCAATTGTGTTGGCACAAGAGATAAATGTGAAACCTCAGCCGCGGCGGAATAAAAATTCTCATTCGGCAAATGCAATCTTGCTCCCGCGTGCAACCAGCGCCATACAATGCCTTGCCCTGAAACGTGATATAACGGTAAAGAAAGCAACCACGCATTTTCTGCCCCAAATGCCATTAATTCGCACACGCCTTGCGCATTATCCAAATGTCCTTGCAGGCTATGCACCACCGCTTTAGGGCTGCCCGTTGAACCGGATGTGAGTGTCATTGTCGCTGGACGATTGGGATCATAAGCCGCCGTGCAATTTTTTTTAGCTTGCGAAGCCGTAACGGATACAACAAGTGCGGTGCAATTTTGCAATATTTTTTCGCCCTTAGGATCATAATAAAAATGTACATCCGCATTTTCACATAATTGGGTAATCTTTTCTTCTGGAAAAGCCGGATTAATCCCCAACACTCTCGCGCCCAATTGAATCCCTGCTAAATAGGCAAGCAAGAGCGCAAAACTATTTTTTCCGCATAAGGCAATCCCCTCACCAACATTCACTCCTTGCTGAGAAAATGCCTGTGCCACAGTATTAATTTTTTCACTCAGTTGCTGCCAAGAAAAAAGTTCGCCTTGCTCATTGCGCAAGGCTACTTTATGTTGATAATCAGGCTGGGCGGCATAATGTTGCCAAAGATATGTCATTGTAATGCCAATTAATTTACTGTGAAAAATGTGCGCACTTCGTCAATCAATTCTTCTGGCAAGTGCATTGATTGCATTGCACCTTCCAACATTAACATTTTACGACCACTATTTGTATTGGTGATCACCCAATATGGCGTATTAGGAATTTGTTTTGGCTTAGTGTGATTCCCCGCCATTAACAATGTCCCCTCATCACGGGCAAAGTACACGCGCGTACGCCCTTGTAAGGATTCCGTAGCCTGTGCAAAACTTTCTGGATTGGTGCGATAAAGCACGCGTAAAATAGCCAAGAAGCGTACCACCGCTTTGCTTTCTTGCTGAAAATCAGCGGACTGGATCAACTCACGCACCTTGCTAACCATTTTTTGGATCGCCTCATCAGATTGCTTTCTCGTTGCCACTTTTTCTTTTGCGGCTGGTTTTTCTTCCACTTTTTCATTATCTCGTGCTAATTCGTTGGAAATTTCCACCGCACTTTGATTATCAGCAGAAAGGTTTGGTGCAAAGGTCACATTATGATCAGTACGCACCGCAGGAAAATTGAGTAAACGGCGTAAAATATCAGAAGCACTTTCACCGATAGATCGGGTTTGGCTGGCTATGTATTGATAAAGTTCTTCATCTACTTCAATAATTTTCATTTTTTCTCTCCAGTTGCTTGATCTCTTTACGCTTTTGCAACATTATAACGATTTATTTTCAAATACTCACGCAAAAATTATGTCGCAAACGCAATTACTCAATTTTCAATTTCATCAATTAAAACAACCTACTAGCAACCCAACCTTAGTGTTTATTCACGGATTATTTGGCGATATGAATAATTTAGGGGTGATTGCCCGAGCCTTTGCGGAAAATTACCCTATTTTACGCCTAGATTTACGCAATCACGGACAGAGTTTTCATTCTGAATCAATGAATTATGATTTAATGGCGGAAGACCTATTAGCCACTATTGAACATTTAGATCTTAAACAGGTGATCTTAATCGGGCATTCCATGGGGGGAAAAACCGCAATGAAAGCGGCAAGCCTTCGCCCTGATTTAGTGAAAAAATTGATCGTTATTGATATTGCGCCAGTGAAATATGGCGAACACGGACATAATAGCGTATTTGATGGCCTTTTCGCCGTAAAAGAAGCTCACGCAGAAACACGCCAGCAAGCCAAACCAATATTAGCTCAACACATACCAGAAGAAAGCATTCAGCAATTTATGTTGAAATCCTTTGATGCACAATCTACTGAAAAATTTCGTTTTAATTTGACCGCACTGAAACAAAACTATTCTCACCTTATGGATTGGCAGGATTGTTTTTATCCCAACCCTACTCTATTTATCAAAGGTGGACAATCTGATTATATTCAACCTGAATATAGCAAGCAGATTTTAGCCCAATTCCCCCAAGCCAGCTCTTTCACCATTAACGGCAGTGGACATTGGGTACACGCCGAAAAACCTGACGCGATTATTCGCATTATTCAGCGTTTTTTAGATAGCCAATAACAATCTCACCAATCAAAGGTTGAGGGTTTTAATCAACTATGAATTGTGATATAGTTCGCGGCGATGAGTAGTTGTAGCTTATCATTCTCAATTAGCTACATTTTAACCAGTTCAGTGATTTGAAAAATGGCAAAACAAGATGCAGATTGCATAACCTTAGATCTGTTTGCTAACACACCCAAAGTGGGACGCCCAAAAACAAATCCGCTGACCCGAGAACAACAACTCCGTATCAACAAACGTAATCAACTTAGACGGGATAAATCCTGCGGTTTAAAGCGTGTTGAGCTGAAATTGCATACGGATATTGTTCAACAATTGGAAGATTTAGCGTCTGTACAGCGTGTTAGTCGTTCAGAGTTAATCGTAACGATTTTACAAGAATATTTTAAATTTCAAGAAAATAGGAAATAAAAATGGCTATCGTTGGTTTATTTTATGGTAGTGACACGGGCAATACTGAAAACATTGCACGAATGATTCAAAAACAATTAGGCTCAGAAGTGGTAGATATTCGCGATATTGCCAAGAGTACGAAAGAAGATATTGAAGCCTATGACTTTTTAATGATTGGTATCCCAACTTGGTACTATGGTGAAGCCCAATGCGACTGGGACGACTTTTTTCCAACCTTAGAAGAAATTGACTTCACAGATAAATTAGTCGCCATTTTTGGTTGTGGCGACCAAGAAGACTATGCAGAATATTTCTGCGATGCAATGGGAACAGTACGTGATATTATCGAACCAAAAGGTGCGATTATTGTCGGTCATTGGCCAACGGAAGGTTACACTTTTGAAGTTTCGCAGGCACTCGTTGACGAAAATACATTTGTAGGTCTATGTATTGATGAAGATCGTCAGCCAGAACTGACTGCTGAACGTGTTGAAAAATGGACAAAACAAGTTTTTGATGAAATGTGTTTAGCTGAGTTAGTTGAGTAACCCACCAAGAGCAAAAGAAAGGAAACATTATGTCTGAAGAAAATATTAAACTTCTTAAAAAAGCAGGGTTAAAAATTACCGAGCCACGCTTAACGATTTTAGCGTTAATGCAAGAACATAGTATGTCACATTTTTCTGCAGAAGATGTTTATAAACTATTGCTTGAACGCGGTGAAGATATTGGCTTAGCAACGGTTTACCGTGTACTTAACCAATTTGATGAAGCAAATATTCTCATTCGCCATAACTTTGAAGGAAATAAATCCGTTTTTGAACTTGCACCGAGTGAACATCACGATCATATTATTTGCGTGGATTGTGGCAAAGTCTTTGAGTTTAATGACGAGATCATTGAACAACGACAAAAACAAATTAGTGAAGAACACGGTATTAAATTAAAAACGCACAGTTTATATCTTTACGGTAAATGTAGTGATATTGATAACTGTGATGAGAAAGAAAAGAAATAATTACGCTTCTAAAAACTAAGCAAAAAATCACCGCACTTTTAAAAGCGTGCGGTGATTTTTTATCGCATTTTAAATGTTGCCATATAATTAGCACTGACGTCCTGATTTAATTTGAATGTTCCCATAAGTGGATTGTAATGATAGCCGACCATATTCACACAATCTAACTCAGCGCGGTCTGTCCAAGCAAGTAATTCAGCGGGTTTAATAAATTTTTCGTAATTATGTGTGCCTTTCGGCAACATTTTTAATACATATTCCGCACCAATAATAACCAACGCCCACGCTTTTAAAGTGCGATTAATCGTAGAAAAAAACAATACGCCATTAGGCTTTAACAAGGCTTTGCAGGTATTGATGATCGAGCTAGGATCAGGAACGTGTTCCAACATTTCCATACACGTAATCACATCAAATTTTTCTCCGTCAAGTGCGGTGTATTTTTCAAGAAAATTTTCTATGGTGGTCTGTTGATAATCAATACTTAGACCATTTTCTTGTGCGTGTAATTTTGCTACTTCAAGGGGGGCGGTGGTCATATCAATACCGGTAACATTTGCCCCTTGCTTAGCCATTGCTTCAGCTAAAATACCGCCGCCACAACCAACATCTAAAACGTTTTTACCAAATAACCCCCCAGCTTGTTGGCAAATATAATCCAAACGAAGCGGATTTAAGCGGTGGATAGGTTTAAAATCCCCTTCAGGATCCCACCAAGTTTTCGCCATTTTTTCAAATTTTTCCAGTTCTTGTTGGTCGATATTTTGCATTAGATTGTTCTCTTGTTTTTGATTTTTATTATTTTAGCGTAAATTTTCTATCTTTTTTATTCTACGGTAAATTTCTCTTTTCTTTGCTAAGGTTATCACACGCTTTGTTTTATGCCCCTTATTATTGCCTAAGTGCGGTAAAAATTCATTACAAAATTAGAGATATTATTGGAATTATGATACAATCCGAGCAATTTTTTATGTAATTAGGGAATATTTCAATGACGAATTTGGTTTCAAACGTTACCCCTGTTAGTATCGAAGAAGAACTTAAATCTTCTTACCTTGATTATGCTATGTCGGTAATCGTCGGCCGTGCTTTACCTGATGTACGAGATGGCTTAAAACCTGTACACCGCCGTGTTTTATATTCAATGGATCAAAGTGGCATTACCCACAGTAAAGCCTATGTGAAATCAGCACGTGTTGTCGGTGATGTGATCGGTAAATATCACCCTCATGGTGACAGTGCGGTTTATGACACCATTGTGCGTATGGCTCAACCTTTCTCATTGCGCTATATGTTGGTAGATGGTCAAGGTAACTTCGGCTCGATAGATGGTGATGCGCCAGCGGCAATGCGTTATACCGAAGTTCGTATGCAAAAAATCACACAGGAATTGCTCACCGATCTTGATAAAGAAACGGTTGATTTCTCACCAAACTATGATGGTAAAGAAATGATTCCTGATGTGCTACCAACCAAAATTCCGGCCTTATTAGTGAATGGTTCCTCAGGGATTGCGGTGGGTATGGCAACAAATATCCCTCCTCATAATTTGGGTGAAGTTTTAGATGGCTGTCTAGCTTACTTGGATAATGAAGCAATTACCATTGATGAACTTATGCAATTTATTCCGGGGCCTGATTTTCCAACTGCCGCGCTGATCAATGGACGAAAAGGCATTGAAGATGCTTATAAAACAGGACGGGGAAAAGTTTATGTACGTGCCAAAGCTGAAGTTGAAACTTCAGATAAAGGACGTGAAACCATCGTTGTTACAGAAATTCCTTATCAAGTTAATAAAGCAAAACTGGTAGAAAAAATTGCTGAACTTGTACGTGAAAAGAAAATTGAAGGGATCAGTAATGTCCTTGATGTTTCAAATAAAGAAGGAATTCGTCTAGAAATTGAGGTAAAACGTGATGCTGTGGGCGAAGTGGTGTTAAATAACCTCTACGCCCTCACCCAAATGCAAGTAACATTCGGGATCAATATGGTTGCCTTAGATCACGGTCAGCCAAAATTATTTAACTTAAAACAAATTATTGAGGCCTTTGTAAAACACCGCCGTGAAGTGGTAACACGTCGTACAGTGTTTGAATTACGCAAAGCCCGCGAACGAGCGCATATTTTAGAAGGGCTAGCTATTGCCTTAGCCAATATCGATCCCGTTATTGAATTAATTCGTGCCTCTAAAACAGGCGATGAAGCCCGTGAAGCCTTGCTTGCTCGCGGTTGGCAGTTAGGTAACGTAAGCGGAATGTTAGAGGCGGCGGGAATGAATGCCTCTCGCCCTGAAGATCTTGCCCCCGAATTAGGTTTGCGTGATGGCGTCTATTATCTTTCTGAAGAACAAGCCCGTGCGATTTTAGATCTACGTTTGCAACGCCTAACTGGCTTAGAACACGAAAAAATTGTCACTGAATATCAGGAAATTTTAGTCGAAATTGGCGAATTATTGCATATTCTAAATAGTACAGAACGCTTAAGAGAAGTAGTTTGTGAAGAACTCGCACGCATCAAAACAGAATTTAATGATGAACGCCGTACTGAAATTACAACGGCATCAGGTGATATTAATTTAGAAGATCTTATCGCTCAAGAAGATGTGGTGGTTACCCTTTCTCACGAAGGCTATGTCAAATATCAGCCACTTACCGATTACGAAGCACAACGCCGCGGCGGTAAAGGTAAATCAGCAACAAAAATGAAAGAAGAAGATTTCATTGAAAAATTATTGGTTGCGAATACACACGATACAATTCTTTGTTTCTCAAGCCGTGGACGTTTATACTGGCTCAAGGTTTATCAACTACCGCAAGCCAGCCGCGGTGCGCGTGGCCGCCCAATTGTCAATATTCTGCCACTGGATGAAAATGAGCGCATTACCGCAATTTTGCCGATTTCTGCTTATGAAGAAGATAAATTTGTAGTAATGGCAACTGCTGGGGGAATGGTGAAAAAAATCGCCCTTACCGAATTTAGTCGTCCTCGTTCTAACGGGATTATCGCCCTGAACTTGCGTGATGAAGATGAACTCATCGGTGTGGATATTACAGACGGTTCAAATGAAATTATGCTGTTCTCTTCGCAAGGTCGCGTGGTGCGTTTTGCAGAAAGTGCTGTTCGCCCAATGGGACGTACAGCCACTGGCGTGCGCGGAATTAAATTAGCCCTAACAAACGATCTTTCTGATGATGAAAGTGCGGTGGAAATTGAAGAGATTTCTGACGATAATAACGAAGAAACCCTTGATCTCAATATCGACAAAGTGGTTTCGCTAGTTATTCCGAAAAATGAAGGGGCAATCCTCACCGCAACACAAAATGGTTACGGTAAACGTACCGTTTTAGCAGAATATCCAACAAAATCCCGTAATACCAAAGGGGTGATTTCTATCAAGGTCAGTGAGCGTAATGGTAAAGTTGTTGCAGCAACCCAAGTGGAAGAAAATGACCAAATTATGCTGATTACAGATGCTGGAACCTTAGTCAGAACCCGTGTTAGCGAAGTGAGTATAGTTGGACGTAACACCCAAGGCGTGCGTTTAATCCGCACCACAGAAGAAGAACAGGTTGTCAGCCTTGAACGTGTTTGTGATGTTGATGAAGAAGACAACGAAGACACAATAGAAAACACGGAAGAATAAAATAAAGTGGGCTATTGCCCACTTTCTCTTTTCTCAAAGCTGAAACCTTTTTTCACGCTCAATATGTTAAATTAAAAACCATCGTATAGGCTATTCGACAATGATTTTTTACACAATTTACACCCACCTTTTTTGTGCTTTTATTAGCTTAGGACTTTTTGTGATCCGAGCCTTAATGCAATTTGCTGGAAAAGATTGGCGTGCAATAAAATTGCTCAAAATTTTACCGCACTTATCGGATACGCTACTTATCGTAAGTGGCGCAATCTTATTATTCACATTAAACGTGGGGTTTCCTTGGTGGATTATCGCTAAATTTGGATTATTGATTATCTACATTATTTTTGCGGCGAAATTTTTCAAACGTGGCATAACGAATAACCCTATTGCCTTTCTGATTGCACTCATTTCATTGCTCGGCGCAATCTTACTCGGCTACAACCATTAATCTCATCAAACTCTCAAGCGGTTTGGTTTAGCTTAAACCGCTTTTTCACTTCACACAGCCTTTCATTCTCTATAATTTAAAGTGCGGTAGAATTTTGTAAAATTTTCCCACCTATTTTGAGTTATAAAACCTGATTTAGATCATAAGCTCACCATTTTTTTTAAAAAGAAGTTGGGATTACCAACTAAATACCTTAGTATTTTTGTCAGGTTTAATAATCCAAATAAGGTTAAATTATGTCATTAGAAAACAGAATGAAACAAGCAGATGAACAATGGCAAGATGCCAGTTACCAAGAAACGATTTCGCATATTCTATCGCGTTTTCATCAACGTCATCGTGAACAATTACAAGAACTTATTCCTCTTGCAGAGAAAGTTGAAGCACGCCACGGTGATCTGCCTGATTGCCCAAAAGGTCTGGCTGATGCATTAAAAAATGCCTATGCCGATTTATCTAGCCATATGATGAAAGAAGAACAAATCTTATTCCCGATGATTCAAGCGGGAAATTATATGATGGCGAGAATGCCTATTCAGGTAATGGAATTTGAACACGATGAACATAGTGCGACAATAGAAGTTCTACGATCCCTTACTCACAATATGACGCCACCTGCCGATGCTTGCACCTCTTGGCGTAATCTCTATCAAGGTATTCAAGAATTTTGTGATGATTTACAAGAACATATTCACACAGAAAATAATATCTTATTCCCTCGTGTCTTAAGCGAACAATAGAAATCGTTGCACCTTAATGAAAATTAAGGTGCTTTTCAATGAAACAAAATCTCCACCCAAAAGCCTTTCTCTCCACGTAAATTCTCTGCATTTTTATACCGCACTTGATAATGATGCAGTTGAGCGATGCGTTGTACAATAGATAGCCCCAAACCACTCCCTTTTTCATTTTGTCCCGCTGGGCGGTAGAAGCGTTGCCCTAACTTCTCTAAAACATTATCAGGCACGCCTCCGCCATTATCCGCAATAATGAGTTTATCCTGTTGTAAAATAAGGCGGATTTCACTTCCTTTCGGACAATAAGCAATGGCATTATCAATCAAATTACGTAGCATCAAAGAAAGTAATAATGGCTCACCTTGTTGGGTTCGGGGTGAACTGAGAGGTTCAAAAATTAAGCGAAACCCTGCGTTTTCCACCTCTAAATAACGTTCAGCCACAAGCTCAGTGATTAATTTATCCCATTCAATGCGGTTGAGATGTGCCAATTCATTGAGATTATCTAGACGGGAAAGGGTAAGCAACTGTTCAACTAATTGGCTGGCACGATCGATACCTAAAGTAAGATTTTGCAATGCCTGATTTCGCATTGCTTCATCTTTCCCCGCCATTTGAGCAAGTTCGGTTTGAATACGTAAGGCGGTGAGCGGGCTACGTAATTCGTGGGCTGCATCGGAGGTGAAACGCCGCTCTCTCAATAAACTGCTTGCCGTGCGAGTAAAAAATTGATTTAAATTTTGCACTAATGGCAAGATTTCCTTTGGCACTGGCTCAGTATTTAACGGCTGATCATCATCAGGACGACGATGGCTGACTTGTTCACTCACTTTGCGCAATATCGCCAATTCACGGCTAATAGCCCAAATAATCACGGCAAGTAGCACAGGCAGGCTAGCAAACCAAATCCACATTTGCCCTAGCACCATTTTTTCGATTAATTCTTGACGATATTCAAGTTCCTGCCCCACGGCAATCATTAATCTGCCTTCCGCCGCTGGTAGCCAAAAAATTCGCCATTTATCGTCATCTCCTTGCAACGTGGTATTGTGAAAGCCTCTTTTCGGTTCATAAATGAAATTGTTGCCATTTTCACTATCACTCAGCAATATTTCACCATCACGATTAAAAATCGCAAAGGCAAGTGCATCGTCATCATAATTTTGCCTTTTGCGAAAGTGCGGTGGTTTTTGTCGATGATTTTTCCCCTCCGGGCGAGGGCGTTCAATCAAAATACTTCTTAAATGAGAGGTTGCAAGCCGCTTGGCAAATAAAATTTGTTGTGTATCAAAGACTTCATTTACTTGACTGCGTGCCGCTGACCAAGCAATCGCGGTAGAAATCAGCCAAATAGTACAAGCGAATAGAGAGAGGATCAGAATGAGACGAAGGCGTAAGCTACGAGTGTTCATTTTATTCCTCCATCATTCCAAGCGCGTAGCCTACTCCATGCACAGTGCGAATAAAAGGCTTGCCTAATTTTTGGCGTAAATTGTAAATATGCACTTCTAATGCATTACTGCTCACTTCATCATTCCAAGTATAAAGCTTTTCCTCAATAAAGCTACGAGAAAGTACCCGCTCTTTATTATGCATAAACAGCTCAAGTAACTTATATTCCGTTCCCGTGAGAGAGATCTCTTGGTTGCGTAAAAAGGCTTTATGCTGTCCAAGATCAAGGCTCACGACGCCGTGCTGAAGAAAAGATTGTGCTTGTCCATAACGGCGACGAATTAAGGCTTGCAAGCGTGCCACCACTTCAGCCAAAGCAAAAGGTTTGCCGAGATAATCGTCCGCCCCAAGTTGTAAACCTTCAATCCGTTGTTCCAAGCTATCTCGTGCGGTTAAAATTAGCACTGGTACATCTTGATTTTCCTTGCGCCATTGGTTCAACACCTGCAAGCCATCTTTTTTCGGCAAGGTGAGATCGAGCACCACCGCATCATAAGGGGCATAACGCAAGGCTTGCATACCACTTTCCCCCTCTTTAAACCAATCGACACTAAAACCCGATTTACTCAACCCAATGTTAAGCCCATCACCAATTAAAGGATCATCTTCAATTAATAAAATTCGCATAATTTTAACCGCACTTTACTTAGCTTAAATCCAATCCCATTTGCCAAAAATCAATTTCCATTCGTGTCGCGGTAGTGAAAATATGCTGTAAGCGCTGTTGCTGTTTGCGGGAAAGATCGATAAATAATCCATTTAACATCGTCATAAATTCTTGTGCTGCCTGCTGAAAATCCTCTGCTCCGTAAGTGTCAATCCATTGTTGATAAGGATTGTTTGCCACTGGCGTTTGCTGACTCAGTATTTTGCCTATTTCCGCATAACCTAGCATACAGGGTGCGAGTGCGGTATAAAGCTCAGCCAATCCCCCTTTCATTCCACAATCTAAAACATAACGCGTATAAGCCACACAAGCGGTTGATTCTTGCACTTGATGCAACGTCTCTTCTGAAATGCCCCACGCTTTACAAAAAGCAACGTGTAGCTGAGTTTCTTTTAATAACACCTCATTCGCTTGATGTGCGGTCAAAATTTCAGCAAAATTTTCTGCTTTAAAAATACCTAAAGATAAGGCGCGACTATATTGAAATAAATATAAATAATCTTGCTGCAAGTAGTGCTGAAAACATTTTTTAGCCAGTGTTCCCTGACTTAATTGTTGAACAAAAGAATGGTGAATATAATTATCCCAATACGGCTGGCTTTGGGCGATCAAGTTTTCTACGGTAAGCATTTGATTTTCCTTTTTTTTATATTGAAGTAAATAATGCCATCTTGTCCCATTTACCACATAAACCCAATGAGAGAAAATGTCCCGTTGAGTTTAGCCTAAAAAAATAAATTTGCGAATGAAATCTTTTCTCAATTAATGACTTTTAGCGACTTTCATAATGCGATGAACTTCCAGTTCTAATTTTTTGTCGGATTTATCCACTTCAACCAAAATTTTTACCTCATCGTTCGGGGTAATGGTTTTACCACGCCACGCACGAGGTTCAACTTCTAGCTCAATTTCTCCGCTCTTATCACGGAATAAAAAATCATCTTTGCTTAGTTGTTTGACAATATGACCTTGTAAAACAAGATGTTGCTCATCTTCCCAAGACGCTTGTTGGATAATTTGGCTTATTGGTAAATTATTCATCACGGATTTTTTACCCTTAATTTGAGCTTGCGGATTATTAGGATCAACAAACCCTCCGTGCATTTTATGAGCTTTTTTATGCTTATGGTGATGTTTTTCTTGTGCTTTTTCTCCTTTCTCCGTATTTGACACAGGTTGTACTGTCTGTTGCTCTCGCACAGAGGATTGTTCACTCGTTGTTGGCAAATTTTCTGCACTCACCATAAGGCTAGCAGTTGATAATAGTAAAATTGTTGCTAAACTAAGTTTTTTCATTGTTACACTCCTTTCAAATGGCAAGACGGCTGTCTTGCTGGAAAGATTAAAACAAAGAAATATTAAGAGAATCTTAAGATAGGTAAAAAAGGAAAAAGAATGCGTTGTGAAAATATGTCTGCATTTATTGTAATGGATATTGTGCGTGAAGCGGCGAAATACCCGAATGCCATTCATTTTGAAATTGGCCAACCAGATTTACCCCCATCTCCGAAAGTGAAACACGCCTTACAACAAGCCATTACAGACAATCAATTTAGTTATACAGAAAGCCTTGGCTTACCGGCATTGCGTGAAAAAATCAGTGAATTTTATCACCGCACTTATCAAGTGGATATTGCACCACATCGCATTATTCTTACCCCCGGCACAAGTGGCGCATTTCTTGTCGCCTATGCCTTAACGCTTAACCAAGGAGATAAACTGGGGCTAACCGATCCTGCATATCCGTGCTATAAAAATTTTGCTTATATGATGGATATTGAGCCTGAATTTATCCCGGTAGATAAACAAGATTGTTATCAGCTTTCCCCGCAACAACTTGTCAATCGCCCAATCAAAGCCTTACAAATTTCCTCGCCGGCTAACCCTACGGGCAATATTTATACCCCTGAACGCCTGCAAGCCCTGAATGAATATTGCGTTGCCAATCAAATCGATTTTATTTCCGATGAACTTTACCACGGCTTAGTTTATGATGAACAAGCCGCCACAGCCTTGCAATTTAATCCTAATGCCTATGTGATCAACGGATTTTCTAAGTATTTTTGTATGCCGGGAATGCGTCTAGGTTGGCTTATTGTGCCAGAAGCAAAAGCCCGAGAAGCAGAAATTGTGGCGCAAAATATTTTTATTTCAGCGCCCACATTAAGCCAATACGCCGCATTAGAAGCCTTTGATGATGACTATCTAAACCAAATTAAAGCCAAGTTTAAACAACGCCGAGATTTTCTTTATGAAGAACTAAAACAACTGTTTAACATTGAATTCAAACCGCAAGGCGCATTTTATCTTTGGGCAGATGTGTCTGCTTACACCCAAGATAGCTATGAATTTGCCAAAAAAATGCTGGCTGAAATTCAAGTTGCGGCAACTCCCGGGATTGATTTTGGTGGAAATGGCACAAAGCACTACTTACGTTTTGCTTATACCAGAGATATTGAACATTTGCGCGAAGGGGTTGAGCGAATGAAGCGGTGGCTTACTAAACAGACTAATCACACAACAGCAAAATAAAAAGAATAAGGAATAGTATGAATTTTCAAGCAGATACAGAACAAGCCCTATTGGATATCGTAAAGCAAGAAGTCGTGCCAGCGTTAGGATGTACCGAGCCAATTTCCCTTGCATTAGCCGCTGCCACGGCGCGACAATATTTAAATGCAATACCAGAGCGTATTGAAGCAAAAGTTTCGCCTAATTTGATGAAAAATGGAATGGGCGTCACCGTACCCGGTACGGGAACCTTAGGGCTAACAATGGCGGCTGCGATTGGAGCCATTGGTGGTGATCCTAATGCAGGATTGGAAGTGCTAAAAAATATTACCACAGAACAAACTGAGCAAGCGAAAAAAATGATTCAAGAAGACAAGGTTTCTGTTTCTATTTTTGAAACGGAGCATATTTTGTATTCTGAGGCAACGTTATATCATCATCAGGACAAAGTGAGTGTTCGCATTGCTGCACACCATACCAATGTCATTTACATTGCCAAAAATGATCAGGTGATTTTCACCAAACCTTGCGCCGTAGAAAGTGATAATTTATACGAAATTTTCACCGCACTTTCTGCGAAAGCCATTTTTGATTTCTCCATTCAAGTGGAGCTTGCCAAGATTAAATTTATTGATGAGGCAGAAAGGCTAAACTCTGCCCTTTCACAAGAGGGCTTACGGCAAGATTATGGTTTGCACATTGGACGTACGTTACAAAAACAAATTGCTGCGGGATTGCTCGGTAATGATTTAATGAACCGCATTATCATCGAAACAACAGCAGCTTCTGATGCCCGAATGGGCGGTGCCAATTTACCCGCAATGAGTAATTCTGGTTCAGGTAATCAAGGCATCGCTGCAACAATGCCTGTTGTGGTAGTGGCAAAACATATTAACGCTTCAGATGAGCAACTTACTCGCGCATTATTTCTTTCTCACCTTATGGCAATTTATATTCATAGCAAATTACCAAAACTTTCCGCATTATGTGCTGCGACCACCGCCGCAATGGGCAGTTGCGCTGGCATTGCTTGGTTACTGACGGGCAAATTTGAAACCGTGAGTATGGCAATTAGCAGTATGATCGGTGATATTAGCGGCATTATCTGCGATGGCGCAGCAAATAGCTGTGCAATGAAAGTATCCACCAGTGTAACCTCAAGTTATAAAGCCGTACTAATGGCATTAGATAATATGCAAGTAACAGGCAATGAAGGCATTGTAGAACATTGTATCGATCGCTCAATCAATAATCTTTGCAACATTGCTTCACGTAGTATGCAATATACCGACCGCCAAGTAATTGAAATTATGGTGAGTAAACCAAAAAATAAATAAGCTTATTTAATGAATGGCAATATAAAAGAGAGGGATATTATCCCCCTGCTAGCTTAACCTTAAAACCTTTTTGTTCTAATAATTGTTTGAGTAACTCTCGTTTTTCGCCTTGGATTTCAATCAAGCCATTTTTCACAGAGCCACCACAACCACAACGTTTTTTCAGTTCTGCAGCTAATTTTTTCAATTCATCATCGGGCAAGTCTAGACCTTTTATTACGCTAACGCCACTCCCCTTTCTTCCACTCACTTGGCGTTCAATGCGAACGATGCCATCACCTTTAGGGCGAATAGGCTGTTGGTTTTTTTCTGTTTTGATTCTGCCTATTTCCGTAGAGTAAACTAAAGTGCTTTCTGACATATTAGCCCTCAATAGAAGCATTAATTGCACGCAATACTTCTGCTGGATTTTCAGCTTGAGTAATTGGACGGCCGATAACCAAATAATCAGAACCCGCTTGAATTGCCGCTGCTGGTGTCATTACACGACGTTGATCACCAAAGTCTGCGCCAATAGGACGAATACCCGGAGTGATCAGTTTGAAATCGCTACCACAATGTGCGCGTAAAATTTCGACTTCTTGTGGTGAACATACTACGCCATCAAGTCCTGCACGTTGAGTTAAATGAGCGAGACGAATCACTTGCTCCATTGGTGAGGCATTAATGCCAATTTGCAGCAGATCGAGATCTTCCATACTCGTTAGCACAGTAACGCCAATTAAAATTGGCGCATCTTTTCCATAAGGCACAAGAATATTTTTGGCTTCTTCCATCATTCGCAAGCCACCACTGGCGTGTAAATCCACCATCCAAACGCCTAAATCTGCTGCAGAACGCACCGCTCTTGCCACCGTGTTAGGAATATCGTGAAACTTGAGATCAAGAAAAACGTCAAAATTACGGCTATGTAGCTGTTTGACAAAATTTGTGCCTAGTGTGGTAAACATTTCTTTGCCTACTTTTAAGCGACATTGGCTTGGGTCAAGCTGATCCACCAAAGCAAGGGCTTGTTCTTCTTTTTCATAATCTAAGGCAACAATGACTTTACTGCTCATTTTCTCTTCCTCGTTGGTTAATGATATTCAATATCTGGCGTGGGTTTGATGCTTTCCCATTGACGACAAGAAGGACAGCACCAGATGAGTTTATTGGTTTGATAACCGCAATTCGTACAGCGATAATCAAAACCTTGCTTAATCCGCTCACCAACCATTTTTGAGAGTAAAATGAGGCTCTCTTTACCTCGCCCTTCTTCTGCACTTTCAATTTGATATTGGATAAAGCGATGAAAAACAATGGTTGTTGGGTTTTGATTGAGCTGTTGATAAAGTTTGGCTTGCGCAGCCACAAGGCCATCTTTTTCTGCAATAAAATCCGCTAAGGCAAGATCAACGGCGCTACTTTTGCCTACTTGGCTTGCTTTAATAAGAAAAAGCTCAAAATTATCTTGTTGATGTAATTCTTCATAGCAATATTTTAAGGCGGATAATGCCTCACTAATATAAGCGGGATTTTGCTGTAAAATATTTTCTAAATTTTTTACCGCACTTTGGTAATCCAGTTGCAAGATTTCATTTTGAGCCAATAATAGCGAGGCTCGGATACAATTTGGATAGACGGTTAATGCACGCTGTAAAAGCGCGGTGGTTATTTTTCTTTGTTCTGAATCTAGGCTCTGAGCATATTCACAATAGTAATGCGCCAAAGGGATAGGATCAAAGTGCGGTGAAATTTTGGCAAGTTTTTCTGCGACATTAATAGCTTTTTTCCATTCTTTCATTTTTTGATAAATCACCGCTAACTGCTGTAAGGCATTTTCAGCAAAATCGGGTTCATCGACTAAAAGAATATACAATGCTTCAGCACGATCAAAAAAACCAACCGTCATAAAATCCCGTGCAAGCTGTTGTTTGGCGAGAAGTTTTTGTTCAAAGCTATAATTTGGACTACGATCTAGGGCTTGGTGGATTCGCAATGCACGATCTACTTCACCACGAGAACGGAATAAGTTTCCTAATGTGAGTTCCGCTTCAAATTGCGAACTTTGTTCAATTTCATTTTCTTGCTCTTGTTTTTGTAAAATACCTAAAAACAAATCAACTGCTTTTTCTTGCTGATTAGAGAGAAGCAAATTCACCCCCGTTACATAATCACGGGATAATTTATTCGTGATGTCTTCCTGATCCTTTTTCGCACTACGATGCCCCATATACCATCCATAAGCTGCGGCAATAGGAAGCAGTAGAAAAAGCAGCTCGAGCATTATTGTGCAGCCTTATCTCGGCTTGAAGTTAATTCAGTAATTTGTGAGGAAAGGCGTTTTACCTTGCGTGCTAATCCCATATTTTTTAATTTTAATTTGAGATAAAAAAAGCCAGTAATAAACCAACCTAAAAGCAAGCCAAAACCAAATAAGATAGCCACTAAAGTAGAAAGCTGTAGTTCACTTTGAGCAACAATATAATTAAAGGTAATGAGTTGATCATTATTCGCCCCAATGGTGATGGCGACAAGTACAACGGCGAGTAAAATAATAAAACCGAAAATATACTTAATCATTACGCACTCCAAAAGATTTAAATAAATACAAAAAACGACACAAAGGTGCCGTTTAGTTAGCTGACTATTATGCTTGAATATCTACACGCATTCTAAGATCTTTACCAGCTTTAAAGTGCGGTACAGATTTTGCATCTAATTCAACTTTAGCACCCGTTTTAGGGTTACGCCCTACACGAGGCTGACGGAAATGTAGTGAAAAACTGCCAAAACCACGAACTTCAACACGCTCTCCATTTTCTAAGGTCTGCGCAATTTGCTCTAAAATCTCTTTTACTGCATTTTCTACCTCTTTAACTGAAATAGAAGGATGCTGTTGAACTAATGCTTCAATGAGTTCTGATTTAGTCATAATATTCTCCTAACTATCAATAAGTTAGCGTGAGTTTCCTCACGCCAACTTTAAAGGGAACTAAAATTATTCACCTTTAGCTGCTTTGAATGCTTCAGCCATCGCATTTGGAATAACCACTTCTTCTTTATTCACATTTGCAACTGCTGCCGCTTCTTCAGCTTGATCTTTCGCTTTCACAGATAAGTGAACTAAACGGGCTTTACGATCTACACCGGTGTATTTCGCTTCAACAACATCACCTTCAGCAACTTCGCTTGTTAAATCAGCAGCACGGATGTAACCTTCAACACCGCCGTCTAACTCAACTTTAGCGCCTTTTGCATCTGCTTCAACAACTTTAGCACTTACGATAGCGCCTTTTTTGTTTGCTGCGATGAAGTTATTGAATGGATCATCTTCAAGTTGTTTGATACCTAAAGAGATACGCTCTTTTGCTGAATCCACTTGTAATACTACTGCAGAAACTTCATCACCTTTTTTGTAGTTACGAACAGCTTCTTCACCCGGAACATTCCAAGAAATGTCAGATAAGTGAACTAAGCCATCAATCCCCCCTTCAAGACCGATGAAGATACCGAAGTCAGTAATTGACTTAATTTTACCTGTAACTTTATCGCCTTTGTTGTGAGTGTCAGCAAATTGTAACCACGGGTTAGGTTTACATTGTTTTAAACCTAAAGAAATACGACGACGTTCTTCGTCAATTTCTAATACCATTACCTCAACAGTATCACCTAAGCTAACCACTTTAGATGGGTGAATGTTTTTGTTTGTCCAATCCATTTCAGAAACGTGAACTAAGCCTTCAACGCCTTCTAAAATTTCAACGAAACAACCATAGTCTGTTAAGTTAGTTACTTTACCAGTTAATTTGCTACCAACTGGGTGATTTTCTGCGATAGCAACCCAAGGATCTTGACCTAATTGTTTTAAGCCTAAAGATACACGAGTACGATCTTTATCGAATTTTAATACTTTAACTGTGATTTCATCACCCACATTCACGATTTCGCTTGGGTGTTTAACGCGTTTCCAAGCCATATCTGTGATGTGTAATAAACCATCAACGCCACCTAAATCAACGAATGCGCCGTAGTCAGTTAAGTTTTTAACTGTACCTTTAACTTCAGCGCCTTCAGCAAGGTTAGCTAAGATTTCTTCACGATCTTGACTGTTTTCTGATTCAATAACAGCACGACGAGAAACCACAACGTTGTTACGTTTTTGATCTAATTTGATTACTTTGAATTCTAATTCTTTACCTTCAAGGTGTAAGGTATCACGCACTGGACGAGTATCTACTAATGAACCCGGTAAGAATGCACGAACACCGTTTAACTCAACTGTGAAACCACCTTTCACTTTACCGTTGATTAAACCGATAACTGTTGCTTGTTCTTCATAGGCTTTTTCTAATTCAATCCAAGATTCGTGACGTACTGCTTTTTCACGAGATAATTTAGTTTCACCGAAACCATCTTCCACAGCGTCTAACGCAACGTTTACCACGTCACCAACTTTAACGTCTAATTCACCTTGTGCATTTTGGAATTCTTCAGCTGGGATACGCGCTTCAGATTTTAAACCTGCATCGACATATACGAAGCCTTTTTCAATAGCAACAACTGTACCGTTAACGATTGAACCTAAACGAGTTTCAAGGTCTTTTAATGATTCTTCAAAGAGTTGAGCAAAAGATTCTGACATAATTAATCTTCTAAATTTAGTTAATAACGTCCACTTTATATCCATAAAAAGTGGGGCTGATAATAAATGTTTATCCATCCTTGAATAAACCGATGAAAATAATTTAAGCCTTAGAGACTAACCTTCTGACGAATATAATCAAGTGCTTGGGCTATCACTGCTTCAATACTTAATTCCGTGCTATCTAATAGCAATGCATCATCTGCAGGTTTAAGTGGCGCAACAGGACGATTTCTATCGCGAAAATCACGCTCTTTTATCTCGGCTAAAATCTGTGCAAAGTTACCACTAATTCCTTTAGTTTGCAACTGTTTATAGCGTCTTTTCGCTCTTTCTTCGACACTTGCATCTAAAAATAACTTGACTTGTGCCTGAGGGAAAACCACCGTCCCCATATCTCGCCCGTCTGCAATAAGCCCTTTATCCGTCGCAAAGCTTTGTTGTAACTGCAATAATGCTTGGCGCACTTGTGGAAACACCGCCACTTTTGAAGCCGCATCAGCCACTTCTTGAGTGCGAATTTGTCCACTCACATTTTCCCCTTCTAAGATAATTTTCACTTCATTATCTTCAGGTAAAAATGCCACATCTAAATGACGTGCTAAATTTGCCAACGCCATTTCATCATCTAACGACACTTGCTTTTTCAACGCCGCCAATGCAGTAACACGATAAATAGCCCCGCTATCTAACAAAGCAAAACCTAATTGCTGTGCCAACGCATAACATAACGTACCTTTACCTGCACCACTTGGGCCATCGACGGTGATGACGAGATTATTCTGCATAGTCATTCATTCTCTATTGTGTTTTATGAAAGTAGCAATCATAGCACAGCTCTGTGCTTTTCGCATTGTGATTTATAAAGTACGGTGATTTTTTATAAAATTTTTTGCTTTATTACAATTCCAAATAAATCTTTTTTCTTTATTGAAAAGAAATAACAGGCTTTGCTTTTTTCTTAGAATTTTGTGCGAAAAATTTACATTCAAATAGAAAATTACGTACCTTATTCGACATAGCCCTTTTTATAATTCATATCAATTCAAGGTGTTGTATCCACTACATAATTTTATGTAGCTCTTTCCTCTCAATCATATAAGGAGAAATATTATGGCTTTTAATCTTAAAAATAGGCATTTACTCAGTCTAGTGAATCACTCTGAACGTGAAATTAATTATTTACTTGAGCTTTCTCGAGATTTAAAACGAGCAAAATATGCTGGCACAGAACAGCAAAAATTAAAAGGTAAAAATATTGCCTTGATTTTTGAGAAAACCTCAACTCGCACTCGCTGTGCATTTGAAGTTGCTGCTTATGATCAAGGTGCAAGCGTAACTTATATTGATCCAACTTCTTCACAAATCGGTCATAAAGAAAGTATGAAAGACACAGCACGTGTACTCGGGCGAATGTATGATGCGATTGAATATCGTGGTTTCAAACAAACAGTAGTTGAGGAACTAGCAGAATATGCGGGAGTACCTGTCTTTAATGGTTTAACCGACGAATTCCACCCAACCCAAATGCTCGCAGATGTGCTGACAATGATCGAAAATTGCGACAAACCACTCACGCAAATTAAATATGTTTATATTGGAGATGGACGTAATAATGTAGGCAACTCTTTATTATTAATCGGGGCCAAATTAGGTATGGATGTGCGTATTTGTAGCCCTAAATCGCTTTTACCAGAACCTGAATTAGTGGCAATGTGCAAAAAATTTGCACAAGAAAGTGGCGCGCGAATTACTGTAACCGAAGATATCGATCTTGCTGTAAAAGATGTGGACTTTGTACATACCGATGTATGGGTTTCTATGGGGGAACCATTAGAAAGCTGGGGAGAACGTATTAAATTGCTTTTACCTTACCAAGTCACCCCTGAATTAATGAAACGTACAGGCAATCCAAGAGCAAAATTTATGCATTGCTTACCTGCTTTCCATAACAGTGAAACTAAAGTGGGGTGCCAAATTGCCGAAACCTATCCTGAATTAGCCAATGGTATTGAAGTAACTGAAGATGTATTTGAATCATCAATGAATATTGCCTTTGAACAAGCCGAAAACCGTATGCACACCATTAAAGCGGTGCTTTATGCAAGCTTAACCTAGGGAATAAAAGGAGAATATTATGCGAATAGTCATTGCATTAGGGGGGAATGCGCTACTCCGCCGAGGAGAACCCTTAACAGCAGAGAATCAACGACAAAATGTCAGAATTGCTTGTGAACAGATTGCCAAGATTTGGCCTAATAATGAATTAGTTATCGCTCACGGTAATGGTCCTCAAGTAGGCTTATTAGCCTTGCAAGGTGCTGCTTATAAAGATGTCCCAACTTACCCGCTTGATGTACTTGGTGCAGAGTCAGTAGGAATGATTGGCTATATGATTCAGCAAGAATTAGGTAATCTTGTACCATTTGAAGTCCCATTTGCCACATTACTTTCTCAGGTTGAAGTGGATAAAAATGATCCCGCATTCCAAAACCCAACAAAACCAATTGGACCAGTTTATACCAAAGAAGAAGCGGATAAATTAGCTAAAGAAAAAGGATGGTCCATTGCACAAGATGGTGATAAATATCGTCGTGTTGTACCAAGCCCATTACCAAAACGGATTTTTGAAACTCGTCCCGTACAGTGGTTGCTTGAAAAAGGCAGTATTGTTATCTGTGCAGGTGGCGGTGGTATTCCAACCTACTATGATGATCAACATAATCTTTGTGGTGTTGAAGCGGTCATTGATAAAGATCTTTGTTCTGCGCTATTAGCAGAAAATTTAGAGGCTGATCTCTTTATTATTGCCACAGATGTTTCCGCAGTGTATCTAAATTGGGGTCAAGAAAATCAACAAGCTATTGCAACGGCCCCTCCTGTTCTGCTAGAAGAAATGCCGTTCCCTTCTGGTTCAATGGGGCCAAAAGTCCAAGCTGCAGTGAATTTTGTTAAACATACGGGTAAAGATGCGGTGATAGGTTCACTTTCTGATATTGTGGATATTATGAAAGGTAAAGCTGGTACGCGTATTACAACAAATGCCAAAGTGATAACCTACTATTGATAGTTAATTAATACGCTTTATAGGTCTATAAAGCGTATTCTTACCATAACTTACTGTATATAAAGGAGTATATTATGGAAAACGCACATAGAAAAACCTTTAACTTTCCATCAGCATTTTCAATTTTATTTGTTATTTTAATTATAGCCGTAGGACTCACTTGGATTATTCCCGCGGGTTCTTATTCCAAACTGACCTATAATTCGGCAAACAATGTCTTTGTGGTAAAAACCTATCAACAAGAAGATACCATTTTACCTGCAACCAAAGAATCCCTTGATAACTTAAATATTAAAATCGAATTATCAAACTTCACCGAAGGGACAATCAAAAAGCCAATTGCCATTCCTGGTACTTATCAACGTGTTCAACAAAATCCTAAAACACTGCAAGATATTGCAATCAGTATGGTACAAGGTACGATTGATGCTGCAGATATTATGGTATTTATCTTCGTTTTAGGAGGAATGATCGGGGTCATTAACCGAACAGGCTCTTTTAATGCGGGTCTGACTGCTTTGGCTAACCGTACTAAAGGCAATGAATTTTTGATTGTTTTCTGCGTATCCGTATTAATGGTAATTGGAGGAACAACCTGTGGCATTGAAGAAGAGGCCGTCGCATTCTATCCCATTCTTGTTCCCGTTTTCCTTGCTTTGGGATACGATGCCATTGTTTGCGTTGGCGCAATTTTTCTAGCTTCATCAATGGGAACTGCATTCTCTACTATCAATCCATTCTCAGTGGTAATTGCCTCTAATGCAGCTGGTATTCCATTCACTGAAGGGATTACTTGGCGATTTGCTGGCCTAATTCTCGGCTCAATTTGTGTCATCGCTTATCTTTACTGGTACTGTAAAAAAATAAAAGCTGATCCGACCGCATCTTATACCTATGAAGATCGCGAAGAATTTGTCCAAAAGTACATGAAAAACATTGATACCAACCAGCTCATTAACTTCACCGTGCGTAGAAAAATCATCTTAATGTTGTTCTGTATCGCATTTCCAATAATGGTTTGGGGTGTAATGTTCGGTGGTTGGTGGTTCCCACAAATGGCGGCTTCCTTCCTTACCCTCACAATTATCATTATGTTTATTTCTAAACTAAAAGAAAAAGAAATCGTTAATGCCTTTACTGAAGGGGCATCAGAATTAGTTGGTGTTTCCCTTATCATTGGTTTAGCTCGAGGAGTAAATCTTGTACTTGATGAAGGAATGATTTCCGATACGATTCTTGCTTATGCATCAGAACTTGTTTCTGGCGTACCGGGAAGCGTATTTATTTTAGCACAACTTGTGATCTTCATCTTCCTTGGTTTAATTGTACCGTCTTCATCAGGTTTGGCCGTGCTTGCAATGCCAATTATGGCGCCACTTGCAGACACCGTAGGCATTCCAAGACATATCATTGTATCCGCCTATAATTGGGGACAATATGCAATGCTATTCCTTGCACCAACAGGGCTTGTTCTCGTTACTTTGCAAATGCTCAATATTCCATTTAACAAATGGGTTCGTTTTGTTATGCCGATGATCGGATGTTTATTGGTAATAGGCTCAATCTTACTTGTTGTGCAAGTTTCACTTTATACTTGATACTCACACTTGCGTGTAACCAAATTGCACGCAAGTGTTTTCTTATAAAGAATAAGCTAAACAACAACATAGATCACAGTTTTACCTCGATTATCTTGTTATAATCAATTCGGCATAAAGCTACACAAGGATAATGTATGGCTAAGAAAGTATTTGATAATATTGATACGCGAATTTTAAGAGCATTACAACGCAATGGACGCTTGCAAAATAACGAGTTAGCCAAAGAAGTGGGATTATCTAATTCCGCTTGTTTACGCCGAGTTAATATTTTAGAACAAAATGGCGTGATTGATAATTATGTTGCCTTGCTTAATCCGCAAAAACTTAACTGTAATCTGGTAATTTATGTGCTAGGTTCATTTTTTGAAGAAGATCCCAAAGTCCGCGAACGCTTTATGTTTGAAATGAAATCCTTGCCACAAATTGCAGAATGCCATTTAATGGCGGGAGATTATGACTTTATCCTTAAATTATTCGTTTCCAATCTTGAAGAGTTTCATTCAATTAAAATACGTTATCTCACTAAAGAAATCGGTATCAAAAATATCAAATCTGAAATAGCCTTAAAAACTGTCAAAAACACCACCGAGCTCCCACTTTGATTTACCAAGAAAACGTACCCAAAAGTGCGGTCACTTTTGGGCCTATTTTTTAGCTAAATATTATACGTAAATCAGTTTCCAATTTATCCAACATTTCATACCGTTTACGATACATTGAACGTTTTTTGCTTTGAATATCTTCTAAAGGTTTACGTTCTATCTCAAGTGGTAATGTCCAGTAGCCATTCTCGGCTATCCCATTGTTTTCTTTCCAAAAATCATCATAATTGAATAATAGACGGTTATAATCATTCCAACGATATTTCGCTTGATTTTTATGTGGGATTGCAACTAATTCACAAGCAAAAAGTTGGCATAGTAGCTTAAATACATTCACAATCATAAACATTGGTCTAATGCCATATAAAGATTTAGTTGCAGATTTCACCAACTGTTGCGAATTAGCTTCATTAGGGCCTTGAATGGATGCAATCAATAATTTATTAGGTGTTAAAAAGCTAAAAGAGGCATCATAGACATTCTCATCATTTTCATTTTTGATATTGATAGAGAGAAATCCCTCAAAAGGATCAATAGCATTAATATTTAAGTATAGCTTTAAGCCATCAGGTAATTCAGCCAACAAAACACGATCTTCTCTGATCAATGTTTCTAGCCTCTCATTTCCTAGAAATTTTTCTGCTAATTGAAAATTAGCTAATATTGATTGAATCCGTACCTTTTTACTAAAGCGATTATCACAATATTTTCTTAACACCGCATTACAACGATAAGGGACTTTCTCAAAGATAGGTATCCACTTCGGATCTTGATTTAAAAATAGCGTGAATTGATGGCATTCTTTATAACATAATACACGATAGAAATAATAGCGGAGACGTGAACGTAGACGCTTTAGGAAGCGTTTATCATAGGGTTGCAAGGTTTTAAAATCAGGAAAAGAAAACGAACTGGACATAAAAATACCGATAAAAAGCCAAAATAAGATGGAAATTTTAATAAAAAATAACCGCACTTTCAATGTAATAAAGTGCGGTTAAAGTTTTACACGATTTTAATTAATCTTTTTTATTATTTAACTGTGGTAAAAAAGAGTCTTTTGAAATGCTTAACAAACCAGTTTGGGTGTAAATACCTAATTTATCACGGGTATCGACAATATCTAAGTTACGCATTGTTAATTGACCGATGCGATCTAATGGATCGAATGGGGCATTTTCAATTTTTTCCATACTTAAACGTTCTGGGTGATAGGTGCTGTTCGCTGATGACGTGTTTAAGATGGAATAATCATTGCCACGGCGTAGTTCAAGAGTAACTTCACCAGTGATCGCACGCGCAACCCAACGCTGCGCAGTTTCACGCAACATTAATGCTTGCGGATCGAACCAGCGACCTTGATACAATAAACGACCTAGACGTAAACCGTTAATGCGGTATTGTTCAATGGTGTCTTCATTGTGGATTGCACTGAGCAAACGCTCGTAGGCAATATGTAATAATGCCATTCCCGGCGCTTCATAAATACCGCGAGATTTTGCCTCAATAATGCGGTTTTCAATTTGGTCTGACATTCCTAAACCGTGGCGACCACCAATGCGGTTTGCTTCAAGGAAGAGTTCGACTAAATCGCTAAATGATTTACCATTTAATGCCACTGGCACGCCTTCTTCAAAGCGAACCGTAACTTCTTCAGGCTTAATTTCTACCTCTTCGCGCCAGAATGGTACGCCCATAATTGGATTCACAATACGAATGCCACGGCTTAATAATTCGAGATCTTTCGCCTCGTGTGTCGCCCCCAGCATATTAGAATCTGTTGAGTAGGCTTTTTCGGCGGACATTTTATATTCAAAACCATTGGCGATTAAGAATTCTGACATCTCGTGGCGACCGCCGAGTTCCTCAATAAAGCGATCATCTAACCAAGGTTTATAAATTTTTAAATTTGGGTTAGTTAATAAACCGTAACGATAAAAACGCTCAATATCATTCCCTTTGAAGGTACTTCCATCGCCCCAGATATTGACATCATCTTCTTTCATTGCGGAAACCAGCATTGTTCCTGTTACCGCACGACCTAATGGTGTGGTGTTGAAGTAAGTTGCGCCCCCTGTAGAAATATGAAATGCCCCACATTGGATCGCCGCAATCCCTTCGTGCGCAAGCTGGCTACGACAGTCGATTAAACGTGCGTTTTCCGCACCATATTCCATCGCTTTGCGTGGAATGGCATTGTAATCTTCTTCATCAGGCTGACCTAAATTTGCCGTATATGCGTAAGGAATTGCCCCATTTTGACGCATCCAAAGCAATGCGGCACTGGTATCTAATCCGCCAGAAAAGGCAATCCCAACTTTTTGTCCTACTGGAAGGTTTTGTAAAATCGTGTTTGACATAGTAATACCTTAGTTGTTGCTTTTGTGTGAGTAATGTTAAATCGGTTTATTATCAATGAAATCGCCTTTAAAGTCCATTAGGCATTAAAGGATTTTACTGCTGGAAGCATTAATTCAGGATCAGGATATTGATAAACAAAATCTAATTCTTGGCAAATTTTATTGCCTTCAATAATTCGCCTTGGATCCGTAGATGAACAAATAAAGTGCGGTGCAATTACACCAAGTTTTTCCGCCATTTTCCCATAATATTGCGCTTTGGTCGGATGACAAGGTGCAGAAAGATGATACAAACGCTGCCCACTTGGGGTTTCAAGCAAAAGCTGAATCGCTCTCGCACAATCATCAATATGCACTAAATTGACTGACGTGTTACCTTGTTTCACGTCTTGCTTATTTGCTAACGCATAAACTGGATGACGATCTGCCCCTACAAGCCCTGCAAAGCGGATAATATCGCAATCAACATTAGGCAATGTGGCTAGCCATTTTTCAATTTCAAGCAAGCCCTGCCCAATTTCACTGTCAGGTTGTGGCAACTGCGCTTCATCAAAATGCCCACTTTGCATCGGAAAAACGGAACTGGAACTAATAAAAATAAAATGCTGAACACCGTGATTTAGCGCCTCATTGACCAAATTTTTAATGCCTTGCACATAATCTTTGACATCAAAAAAATATTGGCTTGGCGGAATATTTATCACCAAGCTATCCACGGCCAAAAGCGCAGATAAATCATCAGGATCGGCATTGATTTCAGGCTCAAGCAACAAGTGATAGGTTTCCAATCGCATTAAGCGCATTTGTTCCACCTCATCGTGTGTACGTTTCGTGCCTTTTACTATCCAGCCTAAATGTTTTAAATGGCGAGCAAGGGGCAACCCTAACCAACCTAATCCAACGATTGCAACAGATCGCATATTACCTCGGTAATCCAATTATTGTGTCGTCAATTCTAGCCGAAAAAGCACCGCACTTGAAAATAATTTGCTTCCCGATTGATTATTTCGTCAATAAATCCAATGCTTCTTGGTATTTATCCACCGTTTTTTGGATCACCTCAGCAGGAACTTTTGGGGCGGGAGGTTCTTTATTCCAACCGCTGTTTTCCAGCCAATCACGGATAAATTGTTTATCAAAAGAAGGCGGATTTATGCCTTCTTGGTAGCTGTCCACCGACCAAAAACGGCTAGAATCCGGTGTTAGCACTTCGTCCATTAAGGTAAGCGTGCCGTTTTCATCTAGTCCAAATTCAAATTTGGTATCACAAATGATAATGCCTTTGGTTAAGGCATATTCTGCCGCTGCTTTGTAAAGTGCTAGGGCTTTTTCTTTCACTTGCGCCGCTAATTCCGCCCCAATGAGCGCTTCACATTCGGCATAGCTAATATTGATGTCGTGATTGCCCAGTTCTTCTTTACTTGACGGGGTAAAAATTGGCTCTGGCAATTTGCTCGCTTCTTGCAAACCTTTCGGTAATTCAAGCCCACAGATCGTTCCTGTTTGTAAGTAATCTTTTAAGCCACTTCCCGTGAGATAGCCACGAACAATAGATTCAATTTTAATCGGCGTTAAACGCTGACATACAACAGCACGATCTTTGACTAAATCAGCTTCCGCTTTTGGCAATACATCATAGACACTGTCGCCGGTAAAATGATTTGGCATTATAGGGGCTAATTTATTAAACCAGAAGTTAGAAATTTGGGTAAGAATTTCGCCTTTACGTGGAATGGGATCATCTAAAATCACATCAAATGCCGATAAACGATCGGTTGCCACCATTAACATTCGTTTGTCGTCAATTTCATAGAGATCACGCACTTTGCCTGAATAAATTTTTTTTAGACTTAATTCGCTCATTTTTACCTCGTTTAGCTCATAAAAAAACTGCCGAATATTGTACCGCACTTTTAATTAATTTACGCAAACGTTTGCTTGTTTTTTTAGAATAATTGAATAAATCCTTATTACAAAGAGAAAAGAAAAAGAAAGTATTGAGAATCACACAAAGATCAGAGAAAATAACCCTCATTTTTTTCAGTATAACGAATAATAACCTATGTCTTTAAACGATTATCCACAACAAGTTAATAAACGTAGAACTTTTGCCATTATTTCTCACCCCGATGCCGGTAAAACCACTATCACAGAAAAAGTATTGCTTTATGGAAATGCGATTCAAAAAGCAGGGTCAGTGAAAGGAAAAGGTTCAGCGCAACACGCCAAATCAGACTGGATGGAAATGGAAAAGCAACGTGGAATTTCCATTACCACTTCTGTCATGCAATTTCCTTACAATAATTGCTTAGTCAATTTATTAGATACCCCAGGACACGAAGACTTCTCAGAAGATACTTACCGCACATTAACCGCTGTAGATAGCTGTTTAATGGTGATAGACAGTGCCAAAGGGGTTGAAGAGCGTACCATTAAACTAATGGAAGTCACTCGCTTGCGTGATACGCCGATTCTCACTTTTATGAATAAATTGGACCGCGATATTCGTGATCCGATGGAATTATTAGATGAAGTAGAAAGCGTACTCAATATTCATTGTGCGCCGATTACTTGGCCGATTGGTTGCGGTAAATTATTTAAGGGTGTCTATCATCTTTATAAAGATGAAACCTATCTTTACCAAACAGGGCAAGGGCATACGATTCAACAAGTTCGCGTGGTGAAAGGTCTTGATAATCCTGAATTAGATCAAGCAGTAGGCACAGATTTAGCACAGCAATTGCGAGATGAATTAGAACTGGTACAAGGCGCATCTAATGAATTTGATCTATCACTTTTCCTTTCTGGCGAATTGACCCCCGTATTCTTTGGTACAGCACTAGGTAATTTCGGGGTCGATCATTTCCTTGATGGTCTAACTGAATGGGCACCAATTCCACAAGCTCGTCAAGCAGATACCCGAATCGTAGAAAGCAGTGAAGAAAAGCTTACTGGCTTTGTCTTTAAAATCCAAGCCAATATGGATCCAAAGCACCGCGACCGAGTTGCCTTTATGCGTGTTGTTTCGGGCAAATATGAAAAAGGGATGAAACTGCGCCACGTTCGTATCGGCAAAGATGTCGTGATTTCAGATGCACTTACCTTTATGGCAGGCGATCGTACTCACGCTGAAGAAGCCTATGCGGGGGATATTATCGGTTTACATAACCATGGCACGATTCAAATTGGCGATACTTTCACGCAAGGGGAAGAATTAAAATTCACTGGCATTCCAAACTTTGCCCCAGAATTATTTCGCCGTATTCGCCTTAAAGATCCACTCAAACAAAAACAATTACTCAAAGGTTTAGTACAACTCTCAGAAGAAGGTGCTGTGCAAGTTTTCCGCCCTCTCACCAATAATGATCTTATCGTCGGTGCGGTAGGGGTGTTGCAATTTGATGTGGTTGTTGCTCGCTTAAAATCTGAATATAACGTCGAAGCCATTTACGAAACCGTAAATGTCGCCACCGCACGCTGGGTGGAAGGTGATGATGTGAAAAAATTTGAAGAATTTAAACGCAAAAATGAACAAAATCTTGCTTTAGATGGAGGGGATAATCTCACCTATATCGCCCCAACAATGGTCAATCTGAACCTGACTCAAGAGCGTTATCCTGACATCACTTTCTTTAAAACAAGAGAACATTAACGTCAGAAAGAAAAATCAGCAAAATCACTACCGCTTCTTACATAAAGATCGAACGATGTTTTTAGTTTTAAATCACAGCCATCTGTGAGATGGCTGCCCCTCTTCATAATCGGCACTATTACGATAATGAGTTTCAATTCACAGCCATCTGTGAGATGGCCGAAGCGCACTACTCTATGCAGGGCTTTACACCTGACGTTTCAATTCACAGCCATCTGTGAGATGGCTGAAATTCATTACTTCATCATCAGCAGTATTTATTGTTTCAATTCACAGCCATCTGTGAGATGGCTGTATTTGAGTAATAAACACGTAAAAGATTGTATAGGTTTCAATTCACAGCCATCTGTGAGATGGCTGGGGGCTAAGTTTTTAGAAACAGATAACGTTGCTAGTTTCAATTCACAGCCATCTGTGAGATGGCTGAGGTGATAAGAAACTTAGTGAACTTTCAGACCAAGTTTCAATTCACAGCCATCTGTGAGATGGCTGCGCCATTAATTTCGCAAATAATTCCTTTAATCTTGGTTTCAATTCACAGCCATCTGTGAGATGGCTGTAATATCCCACGATCCTTTTGCCCAAGCCTTACGTTTCAATTCACAGCCATCTGTGAGATGGCTGCTAGTCATTATGCGTTGAAAGTAACACATTCAATGTTTCAATTCACAGCCATCTGTGAGATGGCTGTTCCAAAAAGATAGTACCAATACCGCCAACAGCAGTTTCAATTCACAGCCATCTGTGAGATGGCTGCATCCACATACTATGATACGCTTGCTATTGAGGAGTTTCAATTCACAGCCATCTGTGAGATGGCTGGGATTAGGATATTTGCCAAAACATTATGGTATTAATGTTTCAATTCACAGCCATCTGTGAGATGGCTGTGCAATTTCTATTGATTTTACCGATTATTTGATAGTTTCAATTCACAGCCATCTGTGAGATGGCTGCAGCCCAAAATTGGTCTCGTTGATTAAATTGGACGTTTCAATTCACAGCCATCTGTGAGATGGCTGCAAATTATGAGCGTTATGGTGTTGGAGTATATGGTTTCAATTCACAGCCATCTGTGAGATGGCTGTAGCTTGTTTATTCTGATTTTTGAATTAGATGATGTTTCAATTCACAGCCATCTGTGAGATGGCTGTTAACTAACCGCTACGATTGGCAACTATTTCTTGTTTCAATTCACAGCCATCTGTGAGATGGCTGTTGCCACGTTCAGTTATCGTTAAATTTTGCAATGGGGTTTCAATTCACAGCCATCTGTGAGATGGCTGTGCGTTAATTATTCTCTTTATCGTTCAGCTATTGTTTCAATTCACAGCCATCTGTGAGATGGCTGGGGTGTTCACCCTTTAACTAATTGAAATATAATAGTTTCAATTCACAGCCATCTGTGAGATGGCTGTGCCGTGTTGTTTCAATCCTTGCTTGAGCGAACTTGTTTCAATTCACAGCCATCTGTGAGATGGCTGAATTAGAAAAAGTAAAACGCGGGGGAAATAATGGTTTCAATTCACAGCCATCTGTGAGATGGCTGCGCCAAAAGTGCGGGCTTTATCATTCGCCGTAGTTTCAATTCACAGCCATCTGTGAGATGGCTGCGTGGGTTTAGTATCACCAATAGCCAAGGTACAGTTTCAATTCACAGCCATCTGTGAGATGGCTGCTTCCGCAGTCTGTGGGCTAACAAATTCCCCCGCAGTTTCAATTCACAGCCATCTGTGAGATGGCTGATTGCTTACTTAACGGCAATGCGTATGCAGTGATTGTTTCAATTCACAGCCATCTGTGAGATGGCTGGTTCAAATTTATATGTAATATCAAAAGCAATAGCTGTTTCAATTCACAGCCATCTGTGAGATGGCTGTCAAAAAAGCCCGTGGCATACCGTCCGAATGGGTGGTTTCAATTCACAGCCATCTGTGAGATGGCTGTCACCGCAATCAATCGCCATTCAACTTTTAGCGATGTTTCAATTCACAGCCATCTGTGAGATGGCTGCTTATAGGCATTACAATGTTTCCTTAAAATTCATTGTTTCAATTCACAGCCATCTGTGAGATGGCTGGTGGATGAGGGCTTAATGAGCCGTTTCAATATTGTTGTTTCAATTCACAGCCATCTGTGAGATGGCTGTCACCAACACGGGCAAAGAATGTACCAACAGTTGGTTTCAATTCACAGCCATCTGTGAGATGGCTGCCTTTAATCCGTCTACTGATTTAGTACATATTGTGTTTCAATTCACAGCCATCTGTGAGATGGCTGTTTTGTGATAATAAAATAAATAATAGTGTAAATGTTTCAATTCACAGCCATCTGTGAGATGGCTGGGATTTGTACAAGAAAGTATTAATACTATTTATAAGTTTCAATTCACAGCCATCTGTGAGATGGCTGAAAGTTTTTTTAAAATAATCTTTAAATTCATAAGTTTCAATTCACAGCCATCTGTGAGATGGCTGAAGAAACGAAAAAAGGAGCTTGAACAAGTCAGAGTTTCAATTCACAGCCATCTGTGAGATGGCTGAACATAAAAAAAGAAATATTTAAAAAGATTTCTAGTTTCAATTCACAGCCATCTGTGAGATGGCTGGGATCGAAGAAATTCAACCGCTTGAAGATAAATTAGTTTCAATTCACAGCCATCTGTGAGATGGCTGCCGAAATATTATTGTAACTAATATTACCGGCGTAGTTTCAATTCACAGCCATCTGTGAGATGGCTGCACCACATAGCCAACCAGCTTTTTATCTTGCGCTTGTTTCAATTCACAGCCATCTGTGAGATGGCTGATACTACAAGATATTATATTAAGAGAAGATACAAAAGTTTCAATTCACAGCCATCTGTGAGATGGCTGGTTTTTCTTTTCTTCGCTTTCTTTTTGAACTATTAAGTTTCAATTCACAGCCATCTGTGAGATGGCTGGGCTTATGTACTCCCAGCAAAAACAAAAAAAATAAATGTTTCAATTCACAGCCATCTGTGAGATGGCTGATTTTAAAAATATGTGATCTAAATCGCATTTCTAGTTTCAATTCACAGCCATCTGTGAGATGGCTGTCGGGTTATGGCAACAAAGCAACCCTATTCCGCCCGTTTCAATTCACAGCCATCTGTGAGATGGCTGCTCGCCAAGGCTCAAAGGGGGATCCGTGTTTAAGGTTTCAATTCACAGCCATCTGTGAGATGGCTGCTTTATTAATATTATTCCATATTTGATTATCAGCAGTTTCAATTCACAGCCATCTGTGAGATGGCTGCTAATAAATAGCGTTTACCGCTTAAATTGTTTTAATGTTTCAATTCACAGCCATCTGTGAGATGGCTGAGCATAGGGAAAAAATATAACAAAAATAATGAATTAACCTCAGTATTTCGCTAACAAGTCTTTCCTATGGGGATGAGGATTATAGCATAGTTATTGCCAAATAAAATTCAGCGTTAATTATTTAATTTTTAAAGAACAATAGAGAATCGCTAACCTAACAGAGATTTGATGAGAACAAGAAGTTAGCGATTATAAGATTATGGTATCTTGGAAAATATCAATTGATGGTTTTGCACCATGATGCTCTACTTTTCTGCGCCATTTACTTCCTAAATGGTAAAAGCGCAAACTATCAGTTTCAGGGTTATAAGTATCCAATAGTTTGGATTTTAATACTACCCATTGATCTGGAGCTATATCACATTCAAACACAGAATATTGAACGCGAACACCATAATCAAGACAATGTTTCGCAATACGACGCAAACGCGCTTGACCTTGTGGATCATCAAGAGAAATATCATAAGTAATCAGCATTAACATATTGTTATCCTAACGCATTAAAAATGGGGGATATTGCGCTAAATCACCGCGTAAATGCCGTGCTAGTAGCATTGCTTGTATATGGGGTAATAATCCTATTGCAACATTTTCCTGCAAAAATGGGTGGAGTATTTTTTCTTGCTTCTTCGCTTGCCAAGCTTGGAATAGGCTTTTTCGCATTTCAGGTTTCAAATTAACTGCACCACTACTTTCTTTTACAAAATCACTTGGTTTAATTTGCCCACGGTTAATTAGGCTTAATACGGTTCTATCCACCCACCAAGCACGAAATTCTTCCAATATATCTTGTGCTAAACTATCTCTGCCTGGACGATCAGCATGTAAAAAGCCAATTTGCGGATCTAGCCCCACACCTTGCAAAGCACCGCTAATTTCCTTACCTAAAATACTATATAAAAATGATAACAACGCATTCACTTCATCACGCGGTGGACGGCGTGAACGTCCGTGAAAAGCAAAACCGCTCTTATCCCGCAATAAATGATGAAAAACACTAAAGTAACGAGATGCAGCTTCGCCCTCAATGCCACGAATAGTCTCCAACCCGTCAGCTTGCTTAAGCTCCCTTAAACGTGCATTTAAACCATAAATAGCCTGTTGAATTTCTTGATTTTCACCATAGTTTCGTAACTGGCGTTGCAACACGCGCTTAGATGATTGAATTTTAGCTGCGATAATATGACGTGCAATGGTGGTAGGTTTTTCCGCGGAATATCGATATTGCGCTCGGCGTAATAATACATTGCCACTTTGTCGGCCTTGTAAGCGCCCTAAATAGCGTCCATTTTCAGTGAAAAAGGCAAGATTTACATTATTTTCGCCACAAAATCCCATTAAAAATGGAGATACCAACACATTACCAAAACAGAATATATGTCCAATAGAATGAATAGGAAGCTGTGCCACTTTTTTACGCTCTTGTTCAATCACAAGCGTTTCTCTTTCTTTATGCAAATAACTGCCTTGTGTCGTGATATAAATGGTATTTTGTAGTTTTTTCATCGTAAAAATTCACCTAATTAAGATTAAAAAACTCATCATTTTTATACCGCACTTTGCTTTTATTCTTTCTCATCAAACAACCTTTTGATATAAGATTGCGATTTATCTTTTTCCAATAATGCAGGCTGGCAAAGCTCAATTAAGGAACAAGCCTTACAGTGTTTCCCATATTGTGGTGCAGGCGTTATGCCGCTTTCTAACAATGCTTGTACATTCGCAATGGTATCTAATGTTCTGTTTCTTAATTCAGCTGAAAACAGAACAGGTAAACGATGTCGCGTTTGTAAATACCATATCGCCCCTTCCGTAATAGACTGCCCTGTCATTTCTTCTAAACATAATGCTTGAGCGCAAAGTTGAATTTCATCAATAGGTTCAAGTTTAGGTTTGCCACGTTTATACTCTATAGGCTTTAATTGACCTGAGCTAAGATCTTGCTCTACGAGATCCAAAATTCCCGTTAATCCAAGCTGTTGCGCACAAACATGTACGGTTCGCTCAAAACGAATTCCCTTACGGCTTTCAGGCTCGCCTGAATCGACACGCTCGTGCAAGGTTCTTCCTTGTGCCGTAAGCAAGTTTTCTTCCCACGCTTGCTCGTTATGGATTAACGCACATTGGCGTGGGCAGAATGCATAATGCTGTAATGCCGAAAGGGAAACGATATACATTGGTTAAATTAATTCTTCAACCGTTACGCCTGTTAACCCATCAGTATTCACTGAGATACGGTAATCATCAAATGACTGTGCAGGCATTGCCATATCACCATTCACACGTTCTACGGTGACTCGCTCAAATAATTTATGCGCTGGTTGATTGCCTAAGGCGTCTTGATGTTTAAATACCACCAGTTTGCGCGCCACCATTTCACCACGCGCGGCAGAATGATCGTGTTCAAACATTAGCTGTAAAGCCTGCCATAACTTCTGTAAATCGTCATCACTAAAGCCCGTTTTCTCTGCTAATTTTGCTGAAATAAAGCCGTGAACACGATAAAGTCCGTAAGGAACAATGGCTTTACGCCCCATAGTACGTTCTTTTTCAAGATCTTTCTCATTGGTTACAGCCATACGCGTAATAGAAAGTTCCACTGGAACAATCGGATCGATTGATTGTGCAAAGGCAAATTGCACTGGGCCACGAACTTGACCGCTATTAACTTCTGTCGTCATTACTGCACCAAAACTACGAACATCAAAGAAATTTTTGCACATCCATGCGGTAATTTCGCGTGCTTTGGCTTCATCTTTCGGTAGTTTTTTCGCTTCAGGCTTGATGGATAAAGCTTCATAGGCACGTTTATTTTGTAAATTCAACACGCTTTTTTCTTTCACATAAATCTCGTAGCCTGGCTCATTTTCATAGCATAATTCAATAAAATTACGGATCTTACGTTTTAAACAAACATCTGTAACCAAGCCTTTGCTGGTTTCAGGATCCATACGCGGTAAATTTCCTGCATCAGGATCACCATTTGGATTCCCGTTAGTAACATCAAAAAAATATACAAATTCATAACGATTCTGGATAGTCATTTTTTACTCCTTGATTGATTCGGTTTCATCAGCATTGACTTTTTTGCTGAAATAACGTTCTTTTTCTTGATAATAGCCTAATGCAAAGCGTCCTTGTTCCTCAATATTCAAATGACGCGGGAAAACGGTTGGTAATTTTGCTAAAATTGCGGCAAGCTCCTTACTTAAATTAATCGCCATCCCCACTTTGTCTTTCTTTAAGCGAGAAAAATGATGCTGAGCCCCTTTCAGAAGACGTGGGAAAACTGAATACGGCACAGTAGATGCCGAGGCATAATAACGATCGACAATATTTGCATTGAGATCACCCAACGCTTGGTATTGAACGCGTTCTAACAACGCAAACAATCGCCCAAGAAGATAAGCTGTATGATCCGTATTTTCATCTAATTCCATAGGAACTCCTTGTTTTATCAAACCTTTTCTAAATCGCCGCTGAAGTACGGCTTTAACCATTGCAATTCTTAATCCTGTTATTTGTCCATCCGCTCTAAATCGCATCAGTAATTGAGATAATAAATTCATCGGATAGAGACTATCAGTAAAAATAGCTCGAGCCAGCTCCCCTGCGAGTACTGGGGAAATATTCTCAGATTTGCCTTTGCCAACGCGATCCAATGGCGTTGTTTGCAATAATAAACGCCAAATAGAAGGTGGCGTTTTCCAAGGGCGAGGATTAAGCGCAAGATCCTGCCAATGCATCGCTAAGTTATTGGCTAGCTCACCAAAACTGGTTTCCAACCAAAAACGAATAGAAATTCTTGAGGCATTGGGCGCTAAACCTAAAATGAAAAAACGGGTACTCGGCGCTATTCCTGGATTAATCTCTTGCAAAGGTCTGCCTTTACTCATTTTTTCTAGCATATCAAAAATAGGGCTATTCTCTTGCTCATCATCAGGCGGTGTCAAAAAACCTGCAAAAAATTGTTCCGCCAGCTCCGCTTGTTCAACATCTTCTGCTTCTGCCCAAAAAACGGTACTTGTATCGCCGATCATTAAATGATGATTTTTATTGCGTAATAAATAATTTAACGCTGTGGTATAAGCAAACGCTGCTTGTTCTGAAACAGGTGCATTATCACCTTGATCCTTATTAAAAGAAGTAAAGGCATCTTTATTGAAGGAAATAATTGAACCGCCCGCAGCTTGTCCACCTTGAACGCCTTTAATTGAAGGATGCAAACGTGCAATAGGTGCTTTTTCACCCGTAATTAAGCAAATTCCTTCTGCCTTTTCATTCTGGGATAATAAACCTGTCCATAAATTTTGTGCTTCAACAGTTTGATGAATATATTCATTTTCACCATCCAACTTAAATACAACGTTAGCATCTAGTATTTCAATAGGACAAAGAGAGTCTGCAAATTTTTCAGGATCCCAAGTTGTTAAGAATTTCACCAAGGCTTGCAAGCCTTTATCTTGAGTATCAGCCAATGTCTCTAAATGAAATTGTTTGAACGCATCGAAAGTATGGCGCGAAAGTAACGCAGGCTGCACTTTCGCAGTATCTTTATCCTGATTTGCTTCCACCCCAAGTACATAAGCTGTTTTATCCCATAAAAAGTTCGGTTTTATCCCAGAAGTTCGTTTCACTGCTTGGGGAACATTGATTAACTTCACCCTTGACTTTTTGTCATCAGTAAAATTAGGAATAACATCAACCAGCTCTCCCTTTGAATTTAATACTAAGATATATCCAATTTTTTCTTCACTGAATCCATAAGAAGGGACTTTAGGTTCACCTGTATCACGATCCTTTTGTGAAGATAAACGATGATAATAACGAACAAGCGATAATAAAATCACGATACCACCTCCTCAGCCATAAAAGGTGGCACCGTAATAATGCCATCTTGCATTTTGGCTCTAAAAAAGTGCGGTGTATTTTCATTCTGAAAATCAATATCGTGCAACATCCAGCCTAAATCACGCTGACGATCGTTTTCATCTAATAAACATTCAGGTAACGATTCACCTTCATCAATAAAGGCAAATTCAGCTGGAAACTCCCTCACTCCCATACAAGGTTGTTGGAAGCATTGCCCTTTCATCGCACGACGTTTAAACATTTCTAAATGCTTGGTTAAATTATCACTTTCACCCGCTTTATCCGTCATTACAATATGGGCTTCAATAACATAAGCGACATTTTTTAATACGGTAGCAGCACGTTGTTGACGATCTTCTTCAATAATAGTATAAAGTCCTTCAACACTTTTACGTTTCATTGCCCCACTTACTTTAGTGGCTGGCAGCTTACTCCCTAATTCATTTCTGCGAATAGATTCAAACTGGATAGGCTTCAGCACATAGATCTTATCTATTACCCAATTTATTGCGGGCTTCCAATGGATCGCTGATAATATCCCCCGCGCAGCTGAAGGGGTTATCACGTCATAAGAGACCCGTTCCACCTTCATTTCTGGGCGGGTGAAACAGGCATAGTCGCCCCAAATATGTAATCTCACTTTATTCTTCATTCACTACTCCATTTATTCTATGGTTATGCTATGACAACTTACCAAGCACAATTTTCCGCAGCAATAAATTCTGGCGTATCCCAATTTAATCCAGAATCTTCGCTATATAAATCCTGATTAATCAGATAATAAAACTGTTCACCAAAACGTTCTCTATTGATTAAATCAACCACGCCTCGCTGATAAAGTGCGGTCAAAATTTTCTCAGAAATTTGGATCGTATAGGGTTGCAACTTGCGTAAAATTCCCCCAATTTGTTCGGCATTTTGCAGGCTATCGATAAGTTTTTCGGCCTCTTCATTAAAAGGAATAATCAAAGGCACAAGATGGCTTTGAATCATTTGAAATTTTTTCGCCATGGTTTCAAAAGGGAAATTTAGCCTTGCATTATGGCAATCTGCTAAAATGCCTGCTTTATCTAGTTCACTCCCCTTTGAAGCATAAACCTGCTTGAAATAATTTAAAATAGCATCTGGTGCCAGTAAATCGGATTGATGCGAGCGTACAACTGAACGCATACAGGCCGAAAGTACGTTTAACTCCGCTGGTGGCTTCCACTGCTCTTCTGGCTTAAAAATAAAGACTAAACTTTCGCTCTGCGCCCGTTTTCCCTCACGATTACAACGTCCTGCGGCTTGAGCAACAGAATCTAAGCCTGCTTCCGCACGCATTACCAGCGGGAAATCGACATCCACACCCGCCTCTATTAAGGATGTTGAAATCACCCGACAAGATTTGCCTTCTTTCAAGCAATGACGAATCTCATCAAGTATTTGCGTACGGTGTTTAGCACACATCAAGGTGGAAAGATGAAAACATCCCTCCAAGGATTTCGCTAAATGATACAAATGCTGCGTGTGCTTGCGATTATTGACAATAATCAGAATTTGTGGATTTTCAGTTAAATAATTGAGTACAGACTCATCTTTTTGCTCACCAATATGCTGTACAGTGGTACGTGCCAATCGTTCAAATAATTGTTCAGGATTTGGCGCAATTTCGCGTAAATACTCAAATCCTTTATAGAAACCGTGTTGCTGATGAATCGCAGGTTGAGTCGCGGTACACATTACCACCGAACAGCGATAATTACGCGCAAGTTCATCAATGGCTGCCATAATCGGACGTAATAAATTGAGCGGTAACATTTGTGCTTCATCTAAAATAATCACACTTCCCGTAATATTATGTAACTTACGGCAACGAGATGAACGATTTGCAAATAAAGATTCAAAAAATTGCACCGCTGTGGTTACCACAACAGGCATATCCCAATTTTCAGAAGCTAAGCGCAATTTATCTTTGCTATTTTTATCCGCCAATTTTCCATCATCAAAGGTACTATGATGCTCTAACACCGCTTTCTCACCAAGCTCGCCAAATGCTTGGCGAAATTGTGCAGCATTTTGCTCAATAATACTCGTAAAAGGAATCACATAAATAATACGGCGAAGTTGGTGAATCTTAGCGTGCTCAAGAGCAAATGCCATTGAGGTAAAAGTCTTTCCACCACCAGTTGGCACGGTTAAAGTAAAAAGTCCAGGTGGTAGTACGGCTTGCTGTACCGCATAATCAAAAATCTGACTACGCAGTTGATTCAGCGAAGAAGCTTTCTGATTAGCTGAAGATTGTCTAAATTTTGACTGAATAAATTGATTGAAATGATGCTGTAAGGTAATAAGATCCGGATAATTACCCCGCTCAACGGAAACATTTTGCCCTTTGGCATAAAAAGCTTCTGTTTCTAAAAAATCCGCATCGACCAAACAAGAATAAAGCATTCGGGTAAAAAAAGACAAAGAGAAAAATTGCTCTGTTTTTGATGGTGTGATAGCAGGAAAAGAAAGTTTATCGGCTAACGGAATTTCATCTTGCCAAGCTTTATCTAAAGCAGGAATGATATTTTCTAAGCGCTGAGCTAAGGTTGTTAGCTCCCCTTCTCGCGAACCATTCGCTAACCCAGCGTGATGCCCTGCAATACAAAATGCCATCAGCCAACCGAGTTGAGGGTATTTTTCTATGGCTAATTTTGCCCCTGCAGTTGAATGATCAACCCGCGGCCCACCACGCAAACGCGCTTGATATGGCTCACTATACTTACCAAAATCGTGTAGCAATCCCATATGATATGCAATCTCTTGAGCGCCAAAATATTGCGCAAAATCAGCTGCCATTTTCGCAACATTGATCAAATGATCACTTAACAACTGCCAATCTTTCTCTGTCGGATCTTCTGTTGAATGTGCGAAAAAAACCATAAGCTCTACTGCTGTAAAAGGTTAATCATTAGACAGTAGTATATAAAAAAATCCTTATCTTCCAATCAGTAAAACTAAATTATGTGATACATTTCACATTGTTTTAGAAAATACCTAAGTTTAGGATAAAACTAACATAAAATGATGCAATTGAAAGGCAAATAATAGACATAAAAAAAGCCGCCACCGGCGGCTATCTTATTATAGCCAGCCAAAGGCTGGCTATAAAAACCATACGCTATGCGTATGGTGTTAAAGAGCTTAAGCGATGAAAAGAAAAATCCTCACTATATAATGAACGAAGCTGATAACCAAAATTCAACATATAGGAGGATATGTCATGACAAATAAAGCGAATGACGATTTAAGTTTATCACATACAAGGTGGAACTGTAAGTATCACCTAGTATTTATACCTAAATACAGACGGAAAGCTATTTTCGGTAAGCTAAGAGCAGATATAGGGAGTATTTTAGACTATAAAGGCGTAGAAATTGTAGAAGCTCATGCAATGAAAGATCATATCCATATGCTTGTAAAAATACCACCGAAATTAGTAGTTTCAAGTTTTATGGGATATTTGAAAGGAAAATCATCATTGATGATTTTTGAAAAGCATGCAAAGCTAAAATATAAATATGGTAATAGACACTTTTGGGCAAAAGGCTATTATGTAAGTACGGTGGGTTTAAATGCCAAGGTGGTAGAGGAAAATATATACGTAACCAAGAAAAAGAAGATATGCTACAAGATAATTTAAGTACGAAAGAATATGTGGACCCCTTTAAGGGGTAACCAAAGTAATCTCTAAACACGGTTGTCGGTCTTTTCACACATCCCTTGAGGGATGTGTGAAGTAAAGGCCCTTATAGGGTAACCTCAAAACCGCACGTTTCACGTGCGGATTGTTATTGATTTATCTATAATTTTATGACACCTGAGGGCGAGCTTGCGAGGGGTTTAAAATCTCTTGTATAGCCCATTAACCTAAAATAGTTCTTTTTCTTTACGTGGAATATTCGGCCAATACTACCACCCGATCTATTGTTTAATAGACGCTCCTATCCTACACAACTTATAAAGTTTGTAAAAGCTGGATTCTAACTTTTTATAATAAAGCTGAATTTACCATATCTATAATTTCGATTTAAATCGTCGTATCAATGAATTAAGCATTAAAATGAAATAGCCTAGTAATAAAATGCAAAATAGATATGTAACTGAAACAGAGATATTCCGCAATATGAAACTCTCCCAAGCTCCAAGATGAAAAAATAGTATTGTTATCCATTAAATGTCGTCCTTGGACGCTTGCTACAATATATTGAAAAAAAAAGATTACTGTGGAAAATAGCCATTCTCGAATAACCAACTATATAGTCTCTGACTTGAGCAACGCTACCCACTTCACTTTTTATTCACTTTTAAACTATTTAAAATTAAAATATAATTTATTCTTGATTTTTACGGTTTCTTCACTTTTGCAGGGCTAGCTATGAAAAAAACAGCGATATTGATTTGGTTTTGTAGTTTCTCATCATTATTATCTGCGGTAGAACGACTTTCTCCAGAATTAAATCATATTGATGCCCAACAGCAACAACGCCAAAAGGAGCAAATCCAACAACAAAGCAAACGCCTTCGCCCTAATCCTGATGTGAGAATGTCAATTTCTTCAGAAAAACCTACCGCACTTCCATTTAATGAATCCCCTTGTTATCCTATTCAACATCTTTCTCTAGTCGATTACTTTTCCGATAACATCGTAAAACCGAGCCAATTTCAATGGGCATTAAATCAAACCATTGCCCAATTAAATCTCAAATTACCGCATTGCTTCGGGGCTCAAGGATTAGGGATTTTGATGAAGCAAGTGCAAAATAATCTGATTGAGCGAGGCTATATCACAACCAGAGTGGTGGCAAGCGAACAAGATTTAACGCAAGGCATATTTTCTTTAACCGTTATTCCTGGGCAAGTTCGCCATACCATTATTGCGGATGCAAGCAGAATTCCTTGGTTTAGTAAACTGACAGCGAAGACCGCATTGGCATTTAAGCAGGGAGATTTAATTAATCTCCGCGATATTGAGCAATCATTAGAAAATCTCAAGCGTGTGCCAACGGCTGATGCAAATATCGAAATTCTTCCCACCGATAATAACGCTCAAATTGGTGAAAGCGATATTAAAATCACCTATCAACAGCAGTTTCCATTCCGATTGAGCCTCAATTTAGATGATTCTGGTTCAAAATCCACGGGGAAATGGCAAGGCTCTGCTACCTTTTCGTGGGATAATCTTTTTTCTGCTAATGATTTATTTTATACCACCTTCACACATAGCTTAAAACATCATAGTGATGATCCCGGTCGCCGAGCAACAAGAAACTATGGCTTCTATTATTCTGTTCCTTTTGGTTATTGGATGCTCTCTGCCTCACTTTATAAAACGGATTACCATCAAGATGTTTTTGGGGCGTTTGATAATACTTACCTCTATGCGGGGCGTAGCGAAACAACTAATTTGAATCTTGCCTATCGGCTTTATCGTGATGCCGTGCGTAAAACCACTCTTTCTGGTGGCTTTTGGTCTCGCCACTCGAAAAACTACATTGATGGGGCTGAAATTGGGGTTCAACGTCGTCGAATGGCTGGTTGGCAAATCAATCTTAGCCATATTGAATATATTAAAGCGGCAACACTGAAACTGTCTGCAGGATTTAAATGGGGAACAGGTGTACGCCACGCAATGGCAGCCCCAGAAGAATATTGGGGAAACGGTACTTCTCGCCCTAAAATTATTACCGCCTCAGTGGACATTGATTATCCTTTCTATATCGAAAAGCAACTCCTAGCATTTAATACAAACTGGTCTGCTCAATGGAATAAAACCCCGCTTATTCAACAAGATAGATTCAGTATTGGGGGACGCTATACGGTACATGGATTTGATGGTGAGCTTACCTTATCAGGAGAACGCGGTTGGCTATGGCGTAATGAACTAAGTTGGAATGTGGCAAATAAAGGGCATTGGCTATATCTAGCGCTTGATGGCGGCCGAGTGATGGAGCGTGATGAAGAAATGCGTCTTGGTCATCATTTAATGGGGACGGCCCTCGGACTACGCGGAGGTTGGACGCACTTTTATTATGATGTTTTTATTGGACGTCCATTAAGCAAACCAAGTGGCTTTAAAACATCGCATAGCGTAACAGGCTTTAATATTGGCTTAACCTTTTAATTTAGTGTATTAGGCTTAAACGAGGATTTTCTTATGAATAAACATCACTTCCGAGTCATTTTTAGCAAAACGCTGCAACGTCTTATCGTGGTTTCAGAACTAGCGAAAACCGAAGGTAAAGCAAAAAGTGAAATGCCTCAAAAACAAAGTGCGGTACGTTTTTTGCCGATTTTTGCCACATTAAAACCACTGACATTCCATTTATTCTGTGCTTTTGGTTTTGTTGCTATTTCCTCTTATGCCTTGGCTGATACACTTATCATCAAAGCCGATCCTAATGCCCCTAAAAATCAACAACCCATTGTGTTGCAAACTGCGAATGGATTGCCACAAGTCAATATTCAAACTCCAAATAGCAAAGGGCTTTCCCATAATAAATACCAAGATTTTAACGTAGATAAAAAAGGGGCGATTCTTAATAACAGCCACAAGGCCACACAAACTCAACAAGCTGGATTAATACAAGGCAACCCCTACCTTGCTCGTGGTGAAGCCAAAGTGATTCTCAATGAAATCACCTCCACAAATCCAAGCGAACTGAAGGGTTATCTTGAAGTGGCAGGGAAAAAAGCAGAAGTAATTATCGCCAACCCAAATGGGCTACACTGCGATGGTTGTGGTACGATTAACGCCACCCGTTCCACAATGACCACCGGCAAACCGATAATTGAAGAGGGACGTGTAACAGGTTTTCAGGTCGAAAAAGGCAAAATGAAAGTCAGCGGTCGGGGCTTAGATAACAGCCGTGTAGATTATACAGATATCCTTGCTCGAGAAGCAGAAATCAATGCGGGCATTTGGGCAGGCAAAAAGCTCAATGTGGTAACAGGAAAAAACACCATCAAACAAGCAGAACTTGCCAATGCTGACGGTGAATTACAAATTATCCGCATAGATAGCCAAAATCTCAGTGAAAATACACCGCACTTTGCCTTAGATGTGAGTGAACTTGGCGGTATGTATGCAGGAAAAATTCATCTTGTCGGCACAGAACAAGGGCTAGGCGTGCGTAATGCAGGGCATATTGGGGCGAGTGCAGATAATGTACAAATTGATATTAATGGCAAACTCATTAACAAGGGGGATATTAACGCCAAACAACAAATTAACGCTGATGTGCAGGACGGAATTGAAAATAGTGGCGTATTACACGCTGAACATAACCAACAGCTAAAGGCAAAACATATTAAGAATCAAGGAACAATTTATGCCAAATCCAATATTCAGCTACAAGCGCAAACCGATATAACCAACCATGGTAAATTACTTACTGAGGCACATCTTACAAGCCAAAGTAAGACAGTCAATAATCAAGGTGGCATAATTCAAGCGAAATCGGCTCAAATCATTGCGACAGAATCCGTTAATAATACCAAGATAAATGATAAAGGATCGCTTATCCAAACCAATAATACATTGAGTATTAAAACTAAACAGCTTAGCAATCAAAATACAAAAGCGGATATAGATAAAAATGTTGAACAAGGCATTATTGCAGGTATATTTGAGCTTGATGCCAATAGGCTTGAAAACCAAAATGGGGCGATGTATGGATTACAAAATATTCAGCTAAACCTTACTGAGCGTCTAGATAATCAGCAAGGCGAAATCCTCTCTCTTGGTGAGTTACAAATTCAAGGCGATAAGCATAATATCAATAATCAACAAGGTAAAATCGCAAGCAGAAGTAATTTAGCGATTGATGCCAATACATTAGAATCTGAAGGGGATATTGAAAGTGACCGCAATGCGCGTATTCATCTCAAACAAGATTTAACGCTTAATAATGCGTTTAAAGTGAGTGGTGATTTAGATTTTCAAACGCTGGGCAATTTTATAAATAACGCAGTGCTTCGTGTAGGAGAGAAACTACGCATACAGGCGCATAATATCAATAATAACAAGGATAGTGAGCTATCTGGTAAAAACACCCAAATTCTCAGTAATGAAATCATTAATCGAGGATTAATTGATGGTGAAAAAACTTTGCTAAAAAGCACCGCACTTTCTAATTTAGGATCTGGACGGATTTATGGCAATCATTTAGTTATTGAGACACAGCAGCTCACCAATGACAAGGAAAACAACATTTCCCCAACCATTGCGGCACGGACACGTTTAGATTTGGCAGTTGGCTCACTTATCAATCGTGATCATGCGTTAATTTTTAGTGCGGGCGAAATGGGCATTGGTAGTCAACTTAATGAGCAGCATCAGGCTATCGGCAAAGCGACATTAATTGATAATGGCAGTGCAACCATTGAAGCCTTAGGTGATGCTTACATACATACCGCACGCCTGCAAAATCACGATTTACATTTAAAATTAGGGGAAAATCATACGGATGAACGGCGAGTTGAATATGCCCCCAAAAATGCGTCTCGACGCTATGTTTTGATGGATAAAGATGGCTATCACGGACGATTTGATTTAAGAAATAATAGTAGGAGCGATAAAAATTCATATTTAAGGCTGAATAATGGTACAACCATTGGGGCTAATGGTTGGATACATTGGAACTATAATCGACATACCATTACTACCATTATTGAAGAACGTGATCCCGCAAAAATTTTGATTGGGGGTAAGCTTCATTTATCAGGCAATGAGCTTGAAAATAATGCCTCAACCTTATCTATCGGCAGTCGATTATTATTGGGTGATAGCACCTTTGCTAATAACAATCAAAATGATGATTTACATTCAGATGATGGAATGATACTTAAAAACATTGATATTAAAGGCACGATTGATGTTAATGATAAAGGGCTATGGAATAGCTTTGCCAAACATTACCGTAGATATGGCTGGAAAGGTAAAAAGCGTTGGGCAGTTGATGGTGATGGTGAAGGAAATTTTAATGACATTCACCCAACCATTCACTTCTCTTTCAATAAAGTAGAAAATACCATTGGTCAGCCAATTGTCAGCACCAATACACAAATTTCAGATCAAGCAGATGCGATTGCACCAAACCAAATTAATGGCATCACCATTCATTTACCAGAACAAAGTCTATATCAAATCAACCCTGATGCCCCTAATGGCTATTTAGTGGAAACCGATCCTCGTTTTACTGACCGTAAACAATGGCTCAGCTCTGATTATATGTTTAACGTATTGCGTTACGATCACGAAAATGTACAGAAACGATTAGGTGATGGTTATTATGAACAACGCTTGGTAAACGAACAAATTAATCAACTTACTGGACGACGCTTTTTAGACAATCACCAAACGGATTATGAACAATACAAAGCCTTAATGGATAGCGGTATTTATTATGCCAAAAAATTTAATCTTATCCCCGGTGTAGGATTAACGGCGGATCAAATGGCAGAGCTAACCTCAGATATGGTATGGTTTGTGAATAAAGAAATCACCCTACCAAGTGGCAAAAAGCTGACTGTTCTCACGCCACAAGTTTACCTTGTTTCCCGTAACCTTAATGTGAGTTCACAAGGGGCGTTAATTTCAGCAAGAGAAATTGTAGGAAGCCTCAATGGTGATATTACCAACACGGGAACCATTGCCGGGCGAAATCTGACTGCACTTTCAGCCAAAAATATCAATAACCAAGGGCTTGTTTTGGGGGATTCCGTTAATTTATTTACAGAACAAAAATTAGTCAACCTGGGCGATAAAATTGAAGCATTAAGTCGTGCTACATTAGTTGGCAAAACAGGGGTTGAAATCGCAAGTACAACAAGTAGTCGAGCCTATCAAGATAGGTTTGGTAATGAATTTGAGCGCACTAATTTAGATAATCTCGCCAGCATTAATGTCAAAGATAAAACTGGCAAATTGTTTATTTACAGCCCGCAAGGCGTTACCACTAAAGGTGCTGTACTCAATAGTGCAGGTGAAATGCTTGTTCAAGCCAAACAGATTGATATTGGCACCATCACTACAAAAAATAAAACGGATTACAATGCGGATGCGGATAATTACTATCGTCTAAATCAACAACAAGAAGTAGGCTCTCAACTGAATGGAGGAGGCAATATCACCCTTGCAAGTGAACAGGGCACTGTCGTTCACCAAGGAGAAATCCATAGCGAAAAAGGTGATGTTAATCTTTCCTCAAACGGCGATATTCGCATTGAAGAAGGACGCAATAAAGAGCAACTTTCTTCTGCTGCCAAAGTAAAACATCGTGGAACCTTACAATCCATTACTCACATCACCAAACACGATCATAATTACGATTTAGCTCAAGGCTCAAGCATAGATGGTAAGAATGTGATATTACAAAGCAATGCTAACCTGACCGTTCAAGGCTCAAATATTGTGGCAGAAAATCAGCTAGATGCTCAAGCTAAGGACATTACCATCAAAGAAGCGGAAAATCGTGTCTTTGAACAAGATTTTGAGAAAACCACGAAATCAGGCTTAATGGGTTCGGGGGGATTTGGTTTTACCGTAGGAAGCAAAAAAGACACCACAGAAAATGACCAAATGAAATATTATGCCACAGGCAGTCAAGTGGGAAGCCTAAAAGGAAACACGACTCTACTCGCCCAAGAACATTATCGTCAACAAGGTAGTACGGTCTCTTCCCTTGAGGGTGATGTGAATATCGGTTCGAAAAAAGTCGATATTTTGGCAACCGATGACAAATATGACAGCCATTATAAACATACCATGGAACAAAAAGGCTTCACCATTGCGGTAAATATTCCTGTGGTGCAAGCAGTGCAAAATGCCATTGCTGTAGCGGAACAAGCTAAACAAATAGGTGAAAGCAAACATAGCCGAGTGAATGCGATGGCAACGGCTAATACCGCTTGGAGTGCCTATCGAGCAGGGCAAGGCTTAATGAAGGCGGGGCAAACCTTAAGCGAAATGGCGAATGGCAATCTGGCTCAAGGGGCGATGAATGCCAGCGTATCTATTACCTATGGCGAGCAAAAAAATGTGCAAACCACCGATACCCAAGGCAACAGTACAACGGGCAGTGAGATTAATGCGGGCGGAAAAGTGACTATCCAAGCCACCGGGGCAGGCAAAGAATCAGACATTAACATTGTAGGTTCTGATGTATCGGGCAAACAAGGTACCTCCTTCCTTGCTGAAGATGAAGTGAATTTTCTCGCAGCCAAACAAACCCACCAAGAACGCAGCAAAAATAAATCCAGTGGGTTTAATGCAGGTGTAGCGGTCAGTTATGGCTCAGATGGCTTTGCCTTTGGGATTACCGCAGGCGGTAATTATGGCAAAGGCTACGGCAATGGCGATGAAACAACGTGGCGAACGAGTCATATTGGCGATAAAAATAGCCAAACGCTCATTCAAAGCGGTGGGGACACTACCCTTCGTGGCGCTCAAGTACAAGGCAAAGGCATTACTGCAAAGGTTGAAAATCTTAACATTGAAAGCCTGCAAGATACGATGCGTTATACGGGCAAACAGATGAATATGAGTGGTCAAGTAACTGTTGGTTATGGTTTCTCTGGTTCCGCTAGTTTCAACCAATCTAAAATGAAAGCCGATTATGCCAGTGTGCAAGAACAATCAGGGTTATTTGCTGGTGATGAGGGTTATCAAATTGATGTACGGAATCATACGGATTTGAAAGGTGGTTTAATCACTTCCACCGCACAGGGGGAAGCAGAGGGTAAAAACCGTTTTGAAACGGGGACACTCTCCTATTCTGATATTCAAAACCATGCAGATTCGAAAGGAAGTGCTTTTGGCGTGAGCGGCTCGGTCGCGATGAATTTTGATACGCCGTTAGGTGAATATGGTCAAGCACAAAGCAATAAACAAGCCGTCAATGAACAAGGCGAGAAGTTATATATTGACAGTCAGGGTAATCAAACCACTGCAAGCCGAGATAGTTCAGGGAAAGAGAATAAAGTCAAATTAGCAGAAGGATTAGATTCCCTCACAGGTAATCTCTCTGCTGGTTTTGGTTATGATAAAGAAACTCAATCCAGCGTAACAAAAAGTGGCATTAATACAGTGAATATTCATTTCCGTGATGAAAAAGCACAGCAATCACTGACAGGAAAATCTACAGCGGAAACGTTGAAAGAAATCAAAACAGAGATTACTACAGAGAATGCTGAACAACATTCAGGCAAATTAGCCAATCATTTTGATAAAGAAAAAATGCTCAAAGAGCTAAACATTCAAGTAAAAGTAACAAAGGAATTTAGACAAAATGCCTTTTCAACCATAGATGCTTATGTTCTTCCAAAGCAAGCTGAGTTAAGAAAACAAGTTAAAGAGGCAAAAACAGAAGAAGAAAAGACCGCACTTTATAATGAGATTTATAAACTCCAATACCAAAAGCGATTACTTGAAACAGTTGTAGGTATAGTTTCAGGCACACCTGAGATAGCCATAACGCAAGGCACCTTGCAATTAGCAGCAACAAAAATGCGAGAAGAGACCTTAGCCAACTCACGAAAATTTAAAGGCATTATTGACGCTAAAACGGGTAAGAAAATCAGCAATGTTTCTTATGATAGCGGGTATTTTGATGGCGTGAAGTTAGGTGGGGTTAGGGTTGATTTGGACGCAATTTGTAATAGTACAGTAGGAACCTGCCAACCCCAAAATGATGGGTCTAGAATATTTTATGGTATTAATGGTTATACTCTACAAGATGCAATTAATCCTGATATAAATCAAAACGAAAATATTAAAAATTTATATGGCCCTACAGGTGGTTTTCAAGCAATTGAAGGGGGATGGTATTTACCATTTAATATAACTATTCCATATAAAATAGGAAGTTTCTCAGATAAATTAGTAGAGTCTTTCTCTGGTACACATGACATGTTAGGAGGTCAAATTTGGGGCTGGTATAACGAGCAAGGTAATACTTTATCTAAAAATAGCTTTCAAGAAAAAACTTCTCAAATTACTACGTCTATTGCTATTCCAGTTTCAGCTCCTTTCGCAATGGCAGATTTAATGTCATCTGACTTTGTAGAACTTTTATTTAAATTGGGTGGAAATTAAGATGAAAAAAATATTGCTGTTACTTAGCTTCTTTTGTTTATCTGGGTGTATATATAATGGTCGTTGTTGGGTTCCATTAATTCAGACTGTTGCTTATCATCATTGCGGAGAAAAGAAAACGCCTTATCCCATTATTGCTGGATATCAAAAGAAGAATAGTATAGGGCATACAGATCCTAAGCAACGCTCAAAAGATATTAGAGCTTGTGGATCTGATGATACATTATTTGATTTTTCTTCAGGATATAAAGAGTTTCGGAAATGTTTAGCAGTAAAAGGCTATATTTATATAGAACCCAAAGATTGTGGTTATCAAGAACCTAAGTGGAGTACTGGAAAATGTAATTTTTAGATAAAATGAATGACAAATATCTGTGAGGTGTATTGCCTTAAGCAATTCCCAAAAGCTCAATCAAGACTTGTATAGACAAGCACAACAATTGGGTTATCAAGTTGATACCAATAACCATGGTCGAGGTAGTTTAACAGCAAGTATCTCTTTGCGAGATATGAATATTTGGAAAGGTGAAACGAATATCCCAATCCGAAAATCTCGCTTTTATGGCACAGCAACCAATGTTGAAGCCTATGCAAATCAGCTAAAACGCAATGGATATAGCTATACAACTAAAGATGGCAAAACTTATCAAAGCGGTGCCTATTCTGCCGTACATAAAGCAGATTTTGTAGGAAATAAATTACTACTAGGCTTAGTGGGAAGTAATGAAGTTACAGGTGGAAATTGCTGGATTTATTATTCACATAGTAGTTATTTTGCGGAAGTGCCTAGTAAATATTTAATCGCAACTAAAAATAAAAATGAAAAACGAGTAGAGTATGAAAATATTTGGGGAGAATATAATGGAATAAACAATATGTCTCAGCCTAAATTAGTTCCTTCAAACAAAATAAAAAATAGAGAGTTATATGAAAAAAATGCTTATTAATGTCATCTTATCTTTCTTATTGATAGGATGTTATCCTTGTCGTCTTTTTGATTGGAATTGTAATCATATTGATGAAGGGTATTCTAAAAGAATTGACTTATGTCTTATCTCTCAAAGAGAGAAGGCTAAAATATATTTGAAAGATAAATATACAGATAAAGTAGATAGTTATATTTTCAGCAAATGCATTAAAAACACCAATTATAAATTTGAACACAGCTCTAAATATTTAAATTATTACAATTAACATTTCTACAACATATTTCTCCATATATAAAGCATATTTTGTAAGAAATAAATGGGGATTAGGCTTAGTGGGAAGTAATGATGTAACAGGAGGAAATTACTGGATTTGTTATTCACATAGTAGTTATTTTGCGGAATTTCCAAATGGACAAACGGAGATAGAAAAAAGGGAGATCTTTATAAAAACTTGGGGAGAACCAAACTCGAAATATGATAATCCTTCCAAACCAAAATTAGTTAAACCAATAAATAACCAAGAGAATTATTTATATGATAAAAATCCATTTTAAACTAATAAAAGCAAAAGAATTATATGGTGAAACAGGTGGTTTTCAAGCAATTGAAGGGGATGGTATTTTAATGGAGAACCTCTTTTTGAATATAAACCTGGCAGTATTTCAGATTTATCTGTTGAGTCTTTTGCGGGTACACACGATATGTTGGGAGGTCAAATTTGGGGCTGGTACAATGAGTTGGGAAATACATCACAGAAAACAAAGGGACAAGAAGTTTTATCAAATATTACAACTGTAGCTGCTCTCCCTATTTCTGCACCATTTGCCATGGCAGATTTGATGTCATCCGATTTTGTTGAAACATTAATGAAAATTGGAGGGCAATAAAGTGAGAGTTCTATTTCTTATTATATGCAGTAGTGTATTATCAAATTGCTTTTATTATGATGGATGTATTTATTCCCCTCAGATGGTTAACTGCTATATAGAAAAAGGGGAAGTATTTCCATCCATATCTCGTTATCAGAAACCGTATAGTTTAGGAAGAACTGATAGTAATCAACGTTGGAAAGATGTAATTTCTTGTGGTGGTAAATATTGGGATTATGATCAAAGAAGTGTTCCTCTCAAGAAACGAAAAGAATTTTATTATTGTATGCTGGGTAAAGGATATATTCATCTTTCTCCAGCACAATGTGGTTATCAAAATCCTAAATGGGATAAAGGGGTTTGTAATTTGTAAGAAATTTAATATAAGCAAAAACTTTGCCCCAGTCGCCGCACAAGGTATTGCTTGGGCTTCAGAACAATTAGGTGCGGTACAAAATTATGAAGTTTTATCTGCCCGCAAATCGCAGGTTGAAAAGGCGTTATCTAACAGCACCAATCCTGAAGAACGTGCGAAACTACAAGGTGAACTCACCCAATTAACCGATTATCTTAACGAAAACCAAACCCGCTACAACCTTTGGAAAGAAGGCGGTGCAGGCAGAGCGGCATTACACGCTGCCGCAGGTGGGTTATTAACGGGGAATGTAACTGGTGCCGCTGCGGCTGGCACCACCTCTCTTGCTGCACCAGTTATTGAAAATCTGGGTGAAAAAGCGGAAGAGAAATTTGGCAAAGCTGGCAAACTGGTGGTAAACGCCACAGCTGGCTTAGCCATTGGAGCGGCTGTGGGTAATGGCAATGTGGGTGCGATGAGTGCAGCAGCGAATACGGATTGGAATAACAGACAGCTGCATCCAGATGAAATGAAACGAATTAAGGAATTATCACAAGGTGATAAAGAAAAAGAGCAACGTTTAACGATTGCGGCTTGTGCCTTAGTTCATTGTTCTGCTCAGTTATCAGAAGAAAATCCAATCTATGAAGAACAAGCCAAAAATTTAGAAAAACTCGGTAGTAGTGAGGCTTATGCGGAAGAAAGAGCCTTATTAAAACAGCAAAAAGTTCTCAAAGAAATGGTAGTTGGTTTACCACCGTCAGATGAAACAATGTCTGTACCCCATTCGTTATTTACTTACGGTATGAGTGATAAATTGCTTGATAAAACTTCAAAAACTAATGAAACCTATGGTGTGAGTACACGAATTGGCGGAGCTTTGCAAGCAACTGGTGGTGCGTTAATTAGTGCTAGTTCAACTGCCTCAGCAATTACAGCTTGTGCAGGCAGTTCAGGGCTAGCTTGTGGAGGTGCTGCGGCATTAGGCGCAATCGGTACATCATATGGTGTTGACCAAGCAAATGCTGGAGTAAACAGTCTATTAACAGGGAGAAACTATTCTACCTATGGTTCGAAATTATTAAGCCAGATGACAGGAATCTCTCCTGAGACAGCAGAAGCGGTTTATGGCTTACCATTAATGTGGCATGGCGGGAATGCGTTGAGAACGGGGAGTAATGTGATCTCTCATTCTGCTTCTGGGCTAAAAAATAGTGAAATATTGACAAAGGGTATTAATGGTGCAAGAAGTACATTAAATTCAGTCAGTAAATGGGCAGCTGCACATCCAAATGCCACAGAAGCTATTGTAGGCGGGACAGTATCCACAGGGTTTGATATTTACAATGGTAATGCTACGCCTGAAGGAACCGCAATGAATTATATATATTCGAGAGCTTTAGCTGGAAAAAGTTTGAGTACACAATTATCTTTAGGAACAATGTATCAAGGCATTGTATCCGCAAATGATAGTAGTAAAACAGATCAAGAAATAGTTTCTGACATATTAAAAAAAGATGCTGGAACAATAGTAGCTTATAAAGCCGTAAGCATAGGGAATGCTGGGGGAAAAGCAAAACTCCCTATCCTACTAGGAAGTTCACTACTTGGTGGAGTTATAGAGAATACTGATTTATATAAAGAAAACAAGGACAAAAAATAATGTTTAACTTCATAAAGAGCTATATAAAACCATTTTTTATTTTACGTCTACTTTTATACTTCATTAATTATTATTTATTTTCTTTTGAAGATAATTGATTATTTATTTAATAATTCATTTTTTTGATGTAAATATATTTTATAGAGCAATCCCAAAAGCTATATTTTTGACTTTTGCATATCTAATTCTTGGCAAATTATGGTCTTTTTTGGGGTTAGCAAAGAAAAATAATAAAGAATAATGAGGATAAAAAATAAGATTACAATTGATAATCTTGGCACATCAGTTTATTTACTGAATATTTACGCAGCTATAAATAATGTGACTAAAATAACTGGAAAAGTATCAACAAAATTTGATATCTACAATAAATGAATGTAAGCGGTCAAGTCACTGTTGGTTATGGCTTCTCTGACTCAGCCAGCTTCAACCGTTCAAAAATGAACGCCGATTATGCCAGTGTGCAAGAGCAATCAGGGATTTTTGCGGGCGATGAAGGTTATCAAATTGATGTGCGTAAGCACACGGATTTAACTGGGGGATTAATTACCTCTACCGCACAAGCGGAAACAGAGGGTAAAAACCGTTTTGAAACAGGCACACTCTCCTATTCTGATATTCAAAACTATAGCAATTATTCAGCAAAAGGTTTTGGTTTAAGCGGTGGTGTAACCATTAGTGGTGGTGATTCACCAAAAGAAATTGGTGGGATGAAACTTCGACAAATTGGGCAAAATGCTCAAGATGGTTCTGCGAAAGTGGAATATAGCGGTATCGCAGGTGTTGGAAGCCAAGGAAATTGGGGAATCACCAAAGGCATTACCTCTGCACTGTTAGGTCAAGTGAAAGATAAAGGAAGTGAAACGGGTATAACAACCAGTTCAATCAATACCACTAATCTCACCATTCGCAATCGTGATGCGCAACAAAAACTAACAGGAAAAACCATTGAAGAAAGTTTACAAAACCTTCCTAGAATCAACCTTCATCAAGGTGTTGAAAAAGCCGATGTTGAAACTATTCGCTCAGATTTAGAGCGAGATTTAAATACAGCAACAGAGTTTGTCAATAATGTAAATAATCAAGGTGATGAAATCTACTATCGAATAGAGAAAAATGAGCAAAATATCTATATAAAACATAAAAAAGAAGAGAATTGCCAAAACATTGAATGCATTAATATATCCGAAGTGAATGTTAATCAGCTCACTGTACCAGAAACTAAAGAGGAAGCAGAGTTATTAGCTCGTCTTTATGTTCACGGTATAATGAACATGTCTGATGAGGATAGAACAATAGGTGCAATTCAATATGGCGGAAAGGAATATTTAAATAATGATGCTTTAATTGTGAGAAAACCCTATTCTTCATTTCCAGCAGAATTAGTTTATACTGTATTTGAACGAGTAAGAGGAGGATTGGATATGCCAAGTATTTTTGGTGCATCAAATGCAAGTCGAGACCAAGTTAAAATTTGGGGATTATTAGAGGAATATAATCGTCAGAACCCAACGAATCAAGTAGATTTATTTTCTGTCAATCATAGTTTAGGCGCTTCAAGTACAAAAAATGCCATGAATTGGGCGAAGCATGAAGGAATGTCTTTCAAAAATACAACATTAAATGCGTATGTCGTAGGAACCTCTTATCCAATAACGAATAATACTTTAGGTGCTACTCTATCAGGTGGTTTATATGATAAAGGCTATACTGAAACGGCAGCAGGTTTATTCAGAGATGGAAGTGTGGAATATGCTTCTGCACCGAGAGATATTGTTGCCACGGGAATTAATTTACCATTTGTGCCAGGGAGTCTAAGTATTGGGATAGGGAATACAAATACTACAGCAAATAATAGTACAGGGATTCCACTTTGGGGTATGTTAACGGGGCATCATACTAAGGCATATTACCGGGATAAGGAGTCAATAAAATTTATTTCTCCCCAAAAATCTGAAGAAATAATAAATTATCAGAAAAATATTTGGGAGAAAGTAGGGCCCCAAATAAAACGTATAAATTTTAATGGGGAAATTTTTCTTAATAATGAAGAGGATAAAAAGTAATGAAAAAAACTATCTTTTTGTTTTCTTTGTTATTATCCGGATGCTATTTAGCTAACGGGTCTCCTGACCCACTCAATTACTGGGTTAAAGATGGAGAAAAAATACCATATAAATATTTTAAAAGTTGTGATGATTTTTCAAAAACACAAATGGGAAATCATTATTTCTATTTGGAAAATAAATTTTATAATTCAACTTCTGATAAAAGAGAAGATGGTGAGTTTATGGAGCTTTATAGAAAAAAAATGCTTTAGTTGATCAATGCCTATACGATATTGGCTATCGGTTTAGACCACCTTTAAAATGGTGTTTAGCTCAAGATGGAGATAATACTAAAACTTGTATAGAAAATCTGAAATATAGAAATTAATTTACTTGCCGCCAAACAACCCCACCAAGAACGTAGCAAAAATAAATCCAGTGGGTTTAATGCAGGTGTAGCGGTGAGTTATGGCTCAGATGGCTTTGCCTTTGGGATTACCGCAGGCGGTAACTACGGCAAAGGTTACGGCAATGGCGATGAAACCACATGGCGAACGAGTCATATTGGTGATAAAAATTTGGGGGGAAATTGGTCCTAAAACAAACATTATAGAATTTAATGAAAGTAAGCATATAGGAAGTAAATAATGAAAAAAATTAATTTACTATCAATTTTAATACTATCTGGATGTTACTTGGCAAATGGTTCTCCTCCACCATCTACTTATTGGATTAAAAACAGCGTAAAAATTTCTTATCAAGAAGCTTATGTTTGTTATAACAAATCAAAAGAAATTGCCTTAGATAAAAATGAATCGAAAAGATTTTCTTATTTAGAAAATAAATTTAAAGAAAATCCAATAGATATGATAAATAATTATAATGATGAATATGAAGAGTATAATAATCTTATGAGTAAAATTAGTAGATTAAATAGGCAATGTTTTTATGATTTAGGCTATCGTTTTAGACCTCCTTTAAAATGGTGTTTAGCTCAAGATGGAGATAATACTAAAACTTGTATAGAAAATCTGAAATATAGAAATTAATTTACTTGCCGCCAAACAAACCCACCAAGAACGTAGCAAAAATAAATCCAGTGGGTTTAATGCAAGTGTAGCGGTCAGTTATGGCTCTGATGGCTTTGCCTTTGGGATTACTTTGGCGAGTATGAAGATTTCGGGTCATTACTTGCGCATCTTCATCTAAATACTCAATCAACTCATATTGTTCGCCATCTTCACGATTTACATAAACGTTGCCTTTTTGCAAAATGATATGACCACGTTCTAATCGACCGTGATAGCGAGGATGAATAAACCCTTTAGTCATTTGAATACCCCAAACTTCGGTAAATTCAGATAATGGTTCAAACCAATTGCAAGTCAGTTACTTGGTTGCCAATAAGTGATAGATAATCTGTAATCCTTTGATTCGATAAAGTGAACCTGTAAAAAGGCGAGAGAGCAGAAAATCTATCGTGGTACTGCCGGTAACTTAACTTGAGTAAGTATTGCTTCAATATCTTCAGAATCGCATTGCAATCGCTTATAACGTTGCACTGCATTAATGTTAAATAACTCAAGGTGACGAATTCTATCTTCATCGTAAACGTGAAAAATACACTCGTTCTTTTTGCTGAATGCCATTGCCGCTTTCCATTTTTCTTTCCAGTCATGCCAATGTTCTTGCCATTTTGATTTCGGTTTTACTTCAATCAAAAGTGATGGTCGCCCATCATTGAAACGAATGAAGAAGTCAGGTGTGTAAGGATAAGTCATACCATTTTCACAAACAAAATGCTAGCAGGTTGAGAAATAATTTCTTCTACCGCAGGCATATAAATAAAATAGAATAAGAAATCACGCTCAAGCGTAGATTCGTAAGGTATTCCTACTCCATCTTTAAAAGGGAGTAAACCTGATATGCTAAGGTGTGTTGGTTTGATCTTACGAACCTGTTGGAAAGTGGGTTCTGTTTTCATAAATAAATTGACCTTTATTTGTATCTTTTAGTATGTTTTGATGGCTATTTGTAGTTTTTATGCCATTAAATAGTATCTTATAAGGGTAAAAAAATAGGCTAAAGCCTTATTCTATTGTTCTAAGTTTTGCCTATTATGTCACTTATTTGTAACTTTGACAGCAGACATAATGCATGGATTACCGCATATTCTGCTTTGCTATGTCGATAGACGGGCAGTGAATAGGTTGCCGCCTCTCGGTAAGCGACTTTGTCAGGAATATGAAAATCAAGGAGGGTTTTATCAACACTTAAGTTTTGCTCAAAAAGCTGTTTTAGCTGACTAAGCACAAATTTCACATCATTGGTATGATCGACACAGTTAGGCACCGCTTTGAGCGGCGGGAGCGAAAACCCAAATGCCTCAAAGGTCTGTAATTCTTGGTACATCCCCATCGTGCCGCGAAGAAATTCTTTTGCAGATAAAATATGTGGCAAGATAGGACAAAATAACAAATCTGCGGCAAGTACGGACATATCTACCGTAATATCTCGTGTTCCGCGTGTATCCACAATAATCACATCATAGCCTTTGAGCTTTTTCAGCAAAAAACTAAACCGTATTGCACCATCAGGAGCATTGCGTAGCATTTGGCTGACATTATTTGTGGGATCGTTGGATTGAATTAAATCCAAATTGGGCAGGGTTGTTTTTGAAATAATATGGGCGGGATCAACATCTTGATAGGTCAAAAACTCATGGATACCACCTGGTGCGACATAATCTAAAGCAAAATACGCACTAAGTGTCGGTTGCGTATCGGTATCAATTAATAAGGTCTTTAATCCGTGATCTGCACAAAATGCACCAATATTCGCCGCATTTGTACTTTTTGCTGAACCGCCTTTGGTTGAGGCTATGGTAATGATGAATGGTTTTTTGGTAAAAAATTGATTAGTGTTCATAATCATACTCACTTATACAAGAAAAATGGATAAGAAAGTATTGACTTAAATTAATTACATAGAAGAGAGTATCTAGAATTGATCAAATCTTACTTTAAACTCTACTTAAGAGTTGATTTCAAATGGTGCCCGAGGGCGGACTTGAACCGCCACGACTCGAAAGTCGAGGGATTTTAAATCCCTTGTGTCTACCGATTTCACCACTCGGGCTGAGTGATATGCTGACTGCGGTTGAAATATGGAGGCGTGTCCCGGAGTCGAACCGAGCTACATGGATTTGCAATCCAGTGCATAACCGCTTTGCTAACACGCCGTAGCGCAAATTGGAGCGGGAAACGAGGCTCGAACTCGCGACCCCGACCTTGGCAAGGTCGTGCTCTACCAACTGAGCTATTCCCGCTTTCGCTGCAACACATTCGCTGTCAGTGGCGTGCATTTTACTAACTTCTTGAACGCTGTCAATTAAAAATATGAAAAAACATTATTGATTGATGAAAAAAAATGCAAAGCTAACAAACTTGTTTTAAAACAAAGCGATTTATGGATAATTTTAGATCGTTTTTAATCCTTGTGTCTTATCAGCAAACTAAATTTAAAATCTACTTTCAACAGGCGATCCTTTATGCCAAAATGGCACTATTCTATTTATCAAGACTGCACAAAATTATTTTCTTTAATGAATACAAAGTGCGGTACAATTTTTTGTAATTTTTACGAGGAAGAATATGACACAACAATATAAGATTGAAACATTACTCGCGCAAGCAGGCAATCGCACAGATGAAAGAACCGGTGCCGTTTCCACGCCAATTTTTCTTTCCACTGCCTATGGCCATCACGGTATTGGTGAAAGTACCGGTTATGATTATACCCGAACAAAAAACCCAACCCGTACCGTTTTAGAAGAAACTATTGCAAAATTAGAAGGCGGTGAAAGAGGCTTTGCTTGCGCTTCAGGTATGGCTGCCATTCAGTTAATTATGCAGTTATTTGCTTCTCCGGATGAATGGATTGTCTCTAGTGATGTGTATGGCGGTACTTATCGTTTATTAGATTTCGCCTATAAAAATACGCACGGCGTGAAACCTATTTATGTCAATACGGCCTCTCTTGATGCCATTGAGCAGGCCATTACGCCAAACACCAAAGCGATTTTTGTGGAAACCCCTTCAAATCCGTTAATGGAAGAATGCGATGTGCCAGCTATTGCTAAATTGGCGAAAAAACATAATTTGTTACTTATTGTTGATAATACATTCTTAACGCCAGTACTCTTCCGTCCTTTAGAATGTGGCGCTGATATCGTAATCCACAGTGGCACAAAATATCTTGCAGGGCATAATGATGCGTTAGTGGGTTTAGTCGTTGCCAATGGGCAAGAATTATGTGATCGTTTATTCTATATCCAAAATGGGGCGGGCGCAGTGCTTTCACCATTTGATAGTTTCTTAACCATTCGCGGAATGAAAACCTTAGCATTACGTATGGAACGCCATCAAAAAAATGCACAAGAATTAGCGAAATTCCTCGCAAGCCAACCACAAGTGAAGGATGTACTTTATCCAAATAAAGGCGGAATGCTCTCTTTCCGTTTGCAAGAAGAGTCTTGGGTAAATCCGTTCTTAAAAGCAATTAAGCTCATTACTTTTGCTGAAAGCCTTGGCGGTACAGAAAGTTTCATCACCTACCCTGCAACCCAAACGCATATGGATATTCCAGAAGCAGAACGTATTGCCCGTGGTGTGTGTAATTGCCTGCTACGTTTCTCGGTGGGATTGGAAGATGTGGAAGATCTCAAAGCGGATCTACTACAAGCCTTCGCCCAATTAAACTCATAAAACGGAGAAAAGATAATGAAAGTCGCTGTTTATAGTACCAAAAGCTACGATCGTAAATATTTAGAATTGGTCAATGTGAAATACGGCTTCGAGCTGGAATTTTTTGATTTTATGCTCACGGAATCGACAGCGAAAATGGCGGAACATTGCGATGTGGTGTGTATTTTCGTGAATGACGATGGCAGTCGAAAAGTATTAGAAAAACTCGCCGCACTTGGCGTAAAAATGGTGGCGTTGCGTTGTGCTGGTTTTAATAATGTCGATCTCAAAGCAGCACAAGAATTAGGCATTCAAGTGGTTCGTGTGCCAGCCTATTCACCAGAGGCGGTGGCTGAGCATACCGTTGGTTTAATGCTAACGCTAAACCGTAAAATTCATCGTGCTTATCAAAGAACAAGAGAAGCGAATTTCTCTCTTGAGGGTTTAACCGGCTTTAATATGCACGGACGCACCGTTGGCGTGATTGGTACAGGAAAAATCGGCATTGCGGTAATGCGCATCTTAAAAGGATTTGGTATGCATATTTTGGCTTACGATCCGTTTAAAAATCCTGTTGCCGAAGAATTAGGCGCAGAATATGTTGAATTAGATGAATTGTATGCAAAATCACATATTATCACGTTGCACTGCCCTGCTACGCCAGAAAATTATCATCTACTCAATCGTGATGCCTTTGCTAAAATGCGTGATGGGGTGATGATTATCAATACAAGTCGTGGAACATTGATTGATACACAAGCCGCAATAGATGCGTTAAAACAACGTAAAATTGGCGCATTAGGAATGGATGTGTACGAAAATGAACGTGAGCTATTCTTTGAAGATAAATCAAACGAAGTGATTCAAGATGATGTCTTCCGCCGTTTATCATCGTGCCATAATGTACTTTTAACAGGGCATCAAGCATTTCTTACTGAAGAAGCGCTAACCAGTATTTCTAATGTTACCTTAGAGAATATTTATACCTTGCAAACAGGTAAGCCTTGCCCTAACCTAGTGTTATCTTCTTAACTTTTAACAATTGAACTGATTAGTGTGAGCAACTTGATTTTATGCTATGATGCCCACACTTTAGCAATCACGCCAATATGGCTAGAAACAAAAAATAAGGAAAATAAAATGAGTGAAGTATTACATACTACTGACGCCACTTTCGAGGCAGATGTTTTAAGATCTGATGTCCCTGTATTATTAGATTTTTGGGCGCCTTGGTGTGGTCCTTGCCGTATGGTTGGCCCTATTCTTGATGAATTAGCTGCAGAACTTGGTGATAAAGTCAAAATCGTAAAAATTAACATTGACGAAAACCAAGCCACCCCAGCCCAATTTGGCGTTCGCAGTATTCCAACATTATTAATGTTTAAAGAAGGAAAAGCTGTCGCAACACAAGTAGGTGCATTACCAAAAAATCAATTAGCGGCATTTATTGCGCAAAATAGTTAATTTCCTCTAAAAAATAACCTCATCAAATGATGAGGTTATTTTCATTTCAATGGTAGAAATTTTGCATTCTCTCTCTTCCTTAACTTGGCAAAGTTCCCAAAATTACACAAAATTTATCTACTTCAAACGCTCTTTCAACCAATGAAAAAATGTATCGCCATTCATAAATCCTGTAATTCGAGCGGATTCAATTTCATTACCTTGCTGATCAAAAAAGATAAGGGTTGGTAACCCTAGCACATTTAATTTTTCCATTAATGCTTTGTTTTCATTGCTATTTTTTGTCATATCAACTTGTAACAATAAAATATTGTCAAACGCCTGCTGAACCTTGGGATCAGAAAAAGTGTATTTTTCAAATTCCTTGCACGCCACACACCAATCAGCGTACAAATCAAGCATAGCAAAAGTGCGGTCGTTTTTTTGCAAGATTTTTTGCAGCTCTTCATAAGTACTTACTTTTTGAAAAGTATTTTGATGAGCGTTTGTTACTTGCACTAAATTAGATTCAGCCCACAGCCACCCTTGCAAGGGCTTAACCAACATCATTGCTAAGATGAAAAAGCCAATACGCAACACCCAGCCAATGCCTCGCGCCTTTATTTGCAAGCCTGCCCATAAGCAGAAAGACACACCAAGCAACGCCCATAAGCGGTTTTCCCAGATTTCGGGCAAAATGCGAGAAAGTAGGAAAACTGGCAAAGCAAGCATAACAAAGCCGAAAATCACTTTCACTTTTTCTAACCAATCACCCGATTTTGGCAAGATGCGATTACCGAAAACCGTAGCTAGAATCAATGGCACGCCCATTCCTAAGGCGAGTAAATAAAGGGTAATCGCCCCCGTAAATAAATCACCGCTTTGCGCGACATAAAGTAATGCCCCCGATAATGGCGCGGAAGTGCAAGGTGATGCCACAAGTCCTGCGATCATTCCCATTACAAAAACGCCACCAAACGCACCGCCCTTTTGTTTTTGGCTTAATAAGGTCAGCTTTGTTTGCAATGATGAAGGCAATTGTAAGGTGAATACACCAAACATTGATAAGGCAAGCAAAATAAAAATCAACGATAAACCGATTAGCACATAAGGACTTTGCAGTGCAATTTGAAACGGCAAGCCTATCGCAGCCACCGCTAAACCAAGCAAGGTGTAAGTCAATGCCATTCCTTGAATATAAGCCAAACTCAAGCCTAAGGCACGCACGGTGCTTGGACGTTGCCCGCTACCAATCACCACCGCGGAGAGCAACGGTAACATTGGCAATACACAAGGGGTAAATGCCAAACCAACGCCTAATAAGAAAAAACCAAACACAGCATACTTGCTTTCAAAGAGACGTTGCGCCAAAGATTGCTGTTCATTTAATGCTGGCATAAGTGCGGTGTTTTTGGGCGAAGATTTTTCTACTAAATCTAATGATGAAGGCTGCCATTGCACAATTTTGGTTTCTGGCGGGTAACAAAACCCTTTGGTGCAACCTTGGTAGGTCACGCTAACTGTGTGTGGTGTTGTTGATGAAATTGGCACAGTTAAGGCTAAATGATTACGGTAAATTTCCGTTTCACCAAAAAATTCATCTTGATATTTTTCTGCGGGTGGAAACGGTAAATGTGCGACTTTTTGTTCCGCTTGTTCAACTGAAATTTCTTTTTTATAAAGATAATAATCGGGTGCAATTTGCCATATTAACTGCAAATTCTCCCCATTAGATTGGGTAGAAAATTGAAACGCCTCATCCGCGTGAAAAAATCGCGGTTTGCTATCAAACAGCCCTGCCTGTGCCACAAGTGCGGTACAAAAACAAAACAAAAAGGTAAAAATCTTTTTCATTCTCGCTTACTACCCTGATTAAATATTAAAACATAAAGCTCATTTGTGTGGGCTTATTCTAGCACAGTATCAACAGGCTAGATGGATAAAAAGTCTTGAGTTCTTTCACTTTATCTTATTTTCTTCGCTTACCTTCACCTTACTTAATTCTTAAAGAAAAATAAGAGTTGATAATCGTTATTATTTGATATAGTATGCCCACCTTAGTTATTTCGCAATAAAAAATAAGAGGCTATCAAATGAAAAAAGGAATTCATCCTGAAAATTACCGTACGGTACTTTTTTATGACAGTAACGCCAAACAAGGCTTTTTAATTCGTTCTTGTGCCAGAACTACACAAACGATGAAATGGGAAGATGGCAAAGAGTATCCCGTATTTATGTGTGATACCTCCTCTGCCTCGCACCCATTTTATACTGGCAAAACAAGACAAATTAATAATGAAGGCAGAGCAAGTAGCTTCCTGAACAGATATAGCAAATTTGGCTCACTCAAATCAAAATAAGGAGACATTATGCAGGTCCTTTCCTCATTAAAAACCGCAAAAACACGCCATCCTAAATGTAAAGTGGTTCGCAGACACGGTGTTGTTTATGTCATTTGCAAAGAAAACCCTCGCTTTAAAGCACGACAAGGTGGAAAAAAGAAAAAGCGTTAATTATTTGTAACATTATTTATCCATATCGCCCTCTAAGTTTGCTAGAGGGCGTTTTTTTCTTATCGCCTTAAATCCATTAAACCTATGATTTAGATCATAAAATTAAACAGAATTCACCACTTATACTTGTTACAATAATGTTGCAATTATACAATGGCGAACTTAGAATACCTCAGAATTATTAGTTTAAATCGCCAATAAAAATTGGAAAGGAAGACGTTAATATGGTTACAGCAAAAGTTTTGATCGTTGAAGATGAAGCCATTACAAGGAACACGCTAAAAAGCATTTTTGAAGCAGAAGGATATGACGTATTTGAAGCCAATGACGGCGTACAAATGCACAACATTCTTTCCAGCCAAGAAATTAACCTAGTCATTATGGACATTAATTTACCCGGCAAAAATGGACTAATGCTTGCACGAGAATTGCGTGAAACAACCAACACCGCGTTAATGTTCCTCACTGGGCGCGATAATGAAGTGGATAAAATCTTAGGCTTAGAAATTGGCGCGGATGATTACATCACCAAGCCATTTAATCCAAGAGAATTAACGATTCGTGCGAGAAATTTATTACAACGCACTATGGCTGAAAACACCAAACACACCTTGCAACAAGTGGAACAATATCGTTTTAATGGCTGGACGTTAGATCTCAACAGCCGCACATTGATTAATCCAGAAGGTGAAGAATACAAACTACCGCGTAGTGAATTCCGTGCGATGTTACAATTTTGCGAAAACCCGGGGAAAATTCAATCTCGTGAAGAATTATTGAAAAAAATGACTGGACGTGAACTAAAACCGCAAGATAGAACCGTGGATGTAACCATTCGCCGCATTCGTAAGCATTTTGAAGATCACCCTGATACCCCAGAACTTATCTCCACCATTCACGGTGAAGGATATCGTTTTTGTGGGGAAATTGAGGCATAAGATAAGCGAATTTTTTAAGTGCGGTATAAAAATAAAAATTTTTCCACCGCACTCATTTTTTGCTTTCTCTTCAAACGGCTTGCCTTTACTAATTTCCACTAACCCCTTAAAATGCTCCAAAATTTTTCTGGTATCACATAATGAACTCCTTAAAAACCCTTTTTATTCCTTTAATTATCAGTTTGTTACTGGCTGGCTGTGCGCTTGATATTGATGAGAACCGTCCAACCAATGTGCAATATATTGAAAAAAACGACCGCACTTGGCAGCAACATTTGCAACAAATTCAACAAATCCAAGCCTATCACGCAGAAGGGCAAATTGGCTATATCAGCACCAAACAGCGCTTTTCTACTGCCTTTGATTGGCAATATCAAACCCCCACCGCCTATACACTGATACTTTCTTCTGCACTAAGCCGCGCAAAACTTACCTTCAAAATGCACACGCAAGGTTTAACCATTTCTGATGAAAAAGGTAATCAGCGTTCTGCAAAAGATGCGCAACGATTATTACGTGAAATTATCGGAATGGATATTCCTCTCACCCAACTGGCCACTTGGCTAAAAGGGGAACCAAACAATCAGCAAGATTACAACGTAGGGACAAACCATTTGCTGGCGAACTTCACTTATCGCATAAATGATGAACAATGGACGGTAGATTATTTGAATTATCACCAAGAACGCTCGCCCGCCTTGCCACGAGATATTTTGCTAAAAAACGCCCAACAAACCTTAAAAATTCGCGTTAATCATTGGAAATACTAATGAAAAATTATCATTTTTCCACCGCACTTTTAAATCCACCAAAAAATGGACGATACCGCTTTCCTAGCCCTGCAAAATTAAATTTGTTTCTTTATATTAATGGACGCTTGGAAAATGGCTACCACGAATTGCAAACCCTGTTCCAATTTCTGGATTTTGGCGATTGGCTAGACATTGAGGTAAGGGAGGATTCACAGATTCTTCTCTCACCAGAGATACCTCAATTAAAACAAGAAGAGAATCTCATTTATCGTGCCGCGCGTTTACTCCAACAGCATACAGGTTGCCAACTAGGCGCGAAGATTCACTTGGATAAAATCTTGCCAATGGGAGGCGGCGTTGGCGGAGGCTCATCAAATGCGGCGACGACACTGGTAGCACTTAATACGTTGTGGAATACCCAATGTTCTCTTAAAGACTTAGCGGAATTAAGCTTACAACTGGGGGCGGATGTGCCAATCTTTGTTCACGGTAAAGCGGCTTTTGCTGAAGGAGTAGGAGAAAAAATTGATTATTGTTATCCACCAGAAAAATGGTATGTGGTGCTAAAACCTGAGGTTTCTATTTCAACAGGGCTTATTTTTCAAGATCCTCATTTGCCACGCAATACCCCCAAAAAGCCTCTTTCACAACTTTTAGCTGAAAATTATACAAACGATTGCGAAAAAATTGTGCGAGATCATTATCCAGAGGTTGAAGAACTACTGGGCTGGTTGTTACAATATGCCCCCGCAAGACTAACGGGAACAGGGGCTTGTGTTTTCGCAGAATTTGACGATGCTCAATCTGCTCAAGCAGTATTTCTAAATAAGCCAAAAGACTGTTTTGGTTTTGTTGCACAAGGAGTGAATGTTTCGCCATTGCATCAAGTGATGAAACATTTATTCAAATAAGATCAATATGTTACACATTCTTCCATCTAAAATTCTGAGGTTAATTTTACAATGCCTGACATAAAACTTTTCGCTGGTAATGCAACGCCAGAACTAGCAAAACGAATTTCTGAACGCTTATATCTCTCACTGGGTGATGCCACTGTGGGACGTTTTAGTGATGGAGAAATTCAAGTTCAGATCAATGAAAACGTGCGTGGTAGTGATGTTTTCATTATTCAATCAACCTGCGCGCCAACAAATGATAACCTAATGGAATTACTTGTGATGGTTGATGCCTTACGCCGTGCATCAGCAGGCCGTATCACTGCGGTAATCCCTTATTTCGGCTATGCGCGTCAAGATCGCCGTGTACGCTCTGCTCGTGTTCCAATCACAGCAAAAGTCGTGGCAGATTTCTTATCAAGCGTTGGGGTGGATCGCGTTTTAACTTGTGATCTTCACGCAGAACAAATTCAAGGTTTCTTTGATGTCCCTGTGGATAACGTATTTGGTTCTCCAGTGTTAATTCACGATATTTTAAAGAAAACCGATCTTGAAAATCCAATCGTTGTTTCGCCTGATATTGGCGGTGTGGTTCGCGCTCGTGCAGTTGCTAAATTGCTCAACGATACCGATATGGCAATCATTGATAAACGTCGTCCAAAAGCGAATGTCGCACAAGTAATGCATATTATTGGTGATGTGGCTGGACGTGATTGTATTCTTGTTGATGATATGATCGATACAGGGGGAACACTATGCAAAGCAGCAGAAGCCTTAAAAGAACGTGGTGCGAGACGTGTCTTTGCTTACGCAACCCACGCAGTATTCTCTGGGTCAGCCGCGAAGAACCTTGCCAGTGATGCCCTTGATGAAATCGTCGTAACCGATACAATCCCACTTATTCCTGAAATCAAAGCGTTAGGTAAAGTGCGGGTGCTTACGCTTTCAAGTATGCTTGCTGAAGCCATTCGCCGTATTAGTAACGAAGAATCGATCTCTGCAATGTTTAGCTAGTTGCATAGATACACAAAACAGAAACAACAAAACAAAAAGCTGATTACATTGTAATCAGCTTTTTTTCATCAAGATCTCAGTGCTTAAAAATTGACATTATCCCCACAGGTTCAGCAAGTTAGCCTTGATAATGCCCTACACCGAGTTCATCTTCCTTGCGCGTGCGGTTAATCACGGCTTGTGGGGATTGCACGACACGCAAACCCATTTGATCTTCGGTGCGCACAACATCACCACGCAGAGAGTTGGTGAATACATCGGTGATTTTAATATCAACAAACTTACCAATCATATCTGGTGTTCCGATAAAATTCACAATCCGATTTGTTTCAGTTCGACCAGTCAATTCCATAATATCTTTTTTAGAGGGGCCTTCCACTAACACGCGCTGTTCTGTGCCAAGCATTGCCCGGCTAAATTGTGCCGCTTGATTGTTAATGCGTTGTTGTAGCACATATAAGCGTTGTTTTTTCTCCTCTTCGCTCACATCATCAGGAATATCCGCTGCAGGTGTTCCCGGACGTGCAGAATAGATGAAGCTAAAGCTCATATCGAAATTTACTTGTGCAATCAGATTCATTGTATCTTCAAAATCTTGCTCTGTTTCGCCGGGGAAACCAACAATAAAGTCAGAGCTAATCTGAATATCCGGGCGTACTTTGCGTAATTTGCGAATAATGGATTTATATTCCAATGCCGTATGCCCACGCTTCATTTGATTTAGAATACGATCTGAACCACTTTGTACAGGTAAATGTAAAAAGCTAACTAATTCAGGGGTATCCGCATAAACCTCAATAATATCATCCGTAAATTCAATCGGGTGGCTCGTGGTAAAACGCACACGATCAATGCCATCAATCGCCGCCACTAAACGCAATAATTCAGCAAAAGAACAAATCCCCCCATCGTGCGTTGGCCCGCGGTACGCATTCACATTTTGCCCTAATAAATTCACTTCACGTACGCCTTGTTCGGCTAGCTGTGCGATCTCAAATAGCACATCATCTAGCGGACGGCTCACTTCTTCGCCACGGGTATAAGGCACAACACAGAAAGTGCAATATTTATTACAGCCTTCCATAATAGACACAAAGGCCGTTGGCCCTTCAGCACGCGGTTCTGGTAAACGGTCAAATTTTTCAATTTCAGGGAAACTCACGTCCACCACGGAACTTTTCCCTCCACGAATCTGATTGATCATTTCAGGCAGGCGGTGCAAGGTTTGTGGGCCAAAGACAATATCAACATAAGGCGCACGGCTACGAATATGATCGCCTTCTTGTGAAGCCACACACCCCCCTACGCCAATCACTAACGCAGGATTTGTTTTCTTTAATTCTTTCCAACGTCCTAACTGATGAAACACTTTTTCCTGCGCTTTTTCACGAATAGAACAGGTGTTTAACAGCAACACATCCGCTTCTTCAGGAATCTCGGTTAATTCCAAACCGTGCGTACTATTTAATAAATCTGCCATTTTTGAGCTATCATACTCATTCATCTGACAGCCCCACGTTTTAATATGTAATTTTTGCGTCATAATTTGCTTTAAAATCGTTTAACCTGTAAAAATCAACTGGCTATTTTACCGACTTGTGCGAATGGTGGCTAGTTAAAATAATCTTTTCTTTTGAATTTTACTCATAAAAGGTAAACTAACGGGCAATGAAAAAGGTCTGTGCGGTATAAAAATAACGAAAAAAACCACCGCACTTTTAGCTAGGATAAAAAGAGGCAAAAATGGATACACAACGCGATGTGATTATTGTTGGTGGTGGAATGGTAGGCGCCGCTTGCGCCGTGGGATTAGGGCAACAAGGATTAAATGTGCAACTGATTGAAAGCGCCCCATTGCCAACCTTTTGTGCAAACTCGCCTTATGATTTACGCATTTCCGCCATTAGTCTTGCCTCAGTGCAATTATTGCAACAATTACAAAGCTGGCAATATATCGAAAAAATGCGTCTTTGTCCCTATCGAGCCTTAGAAACGTGGGAAATTGATGGCTTTTCGACCTACTTTCATTGCGAAGAATTAGCGCATTCCGAACTCGGTTATATGGTAGAAAATAATGTTATCCAGCTTGGTTTATGGCAAGCCTTTTCATCACTTGAAAACGTGAAAAGTCGCTTACAAGCGAAAATAGAACGTGCAGAAAAGTGCGGTGAAAATTGGCAGATTTTTTTAACCAATGGCGAACAGTATTCCGCCCCTTTAGTGATTGCCGCAGACGGGGCGAACTCGCAACTTCGTCAAATAGCTGGCATTGGTGTAACCGGCTGGCAATATCGGCAAGATTGTTTATTGATTTTAGTGGATACGGAATTGCCACAACAAGATACCACTTGGCAGCAATTTTTCCCTTCAGGCCCGAGAGCCTTTTTACCCCTCGAGGGGCAACAAGCTTGTCTTGTGTGGTATGACAGTCCTGAAAAAATCAACCAGTTGAAACAATTATCCAAAGAAAAATTAGCCCAAGCCATTGAACAAGCCTTCCCTGCTCGATTAGGTCGCATTAAGGTGCAACAAACGGGCAGTTTTGCGCTCACCCGCCGCCACGCTCAACACTATTATCGTCAAGGCATTGTCCTCGTAGGGGATGCTGCCCACACGATAAATCCATTGGCTGGACAAGGCGTAAACTTAGGCTTTAAAGATGTCAAAGCCCTATTACAAGTCATTGAAAGTGCGCGACAAAATCAACAAAATTTGGCTTCTGATGAAGTATTAAAACGCTATCAAAATTTGCGTATGAAAGATAATTTACTGATGCAATCCGCGATGGATTTATTTTATAAAGGTTTTAAAACCGAGTTATTGCCAGTTAAAGTAGCCCGTAACTTAGCCTTATTCCTTGCAGGGAAAGCTACGCCACTAAAAAAACAAGCGTTGAAGTATGCCTTGGGGTTGTAATAGTAAGTGTAAAAATGCGGTGAAAAATCACCGCACTTTATCTTTATTTATTCATAGCCTTCACCTAACAGATTCGGCAAAAATTGAGCTTGTTGGATTCGTTTGACACGTGTTTCAATACGTCCATCACTATACAATTCAATTTCACGCCAGCCCGGTTGTAGTGTATCCAAGGCAAAGCTATTGCTATCAGGCTTAAATTGGATACAGGTAGATGGCGTTGCCATTACTTTGTAGCCTTTCCATTCGCTATCTACCGCTTGGTGAATATGGCCATATAAAATGCCTTTCACATTATTAAATGGCGATAACGCATAGGCTAAATCTAAAGAATTGCGTAAATTATGCTGATCTAGCCAAGCAGAGTTGGTTGATAAAATATGATGATGTAGCACCACCAAAGAATAACGTTCAGGATAATCTTTTAGCTTGGACAATAACCAATCAATTTGATATTGTCCTAACTGTCCGTGAGGCACACCAAAAACTTGGCTATCAAGCATTAAAATTTGCCAATGTTCGCCAATTAACAAATGTTTGAATGGGTTAATATTGCCATGAGTATGATTCAAAATATCAAACATTTTTGGCTGAAAATCGTGATTGCCGGGGATCCAAAACACCATTTTCTCAAGTGTTTGCACCATTTTACAGAAACGGAGATACCCCTCACTACTGCTATCTTGTACTAAATCCCCTGTTGCAAGGACAAGTTCATAATTAAAATTGCTTTGTTTAATTTCACTTAATACTTGGCTGAAACTGGCTTGTGTATTAATACCAAGTAACTCACCACTTTCATCCTTAAACAAATGAGGATCTGTAATCTGCACCAAACGGACAACTTCTTCTTCCGTTGGGTATGTATAAGTATTCATAAAAATACCCTCTCCTCTTGTTAATTTATAATAATACATCGCTATACGTTACAAACTTCAAAAAAATTTGCATTACCTAAATCTGAAAAATGTTAACTGGATCATAGTTTATGGCTAAATTTCTGATGAAAATTCGATTCAGCTCACATTTTTTTCCATTGTTTCTGTAAATCAAGGTAATTTAGTTGTAGCCATAATAAGCCTGTAACCGCAAGTCCATTATCAATCTTACCATTGCAAATCCATTCATAAGCGGTTTGACGGGGGATCACGTGAACACGAATATCTTCATTTTCATCTGCCAATCCATGAATGCCTTGTGCCTTACCACTATCTACCTTGCCTACAAATAAATGAATACGCTCTACAATGCCACCGGGGCTATCCCAAAACTGCATCACTTCACGTAAATGTTCTACTTGTACGCCTGCTTCTTCTTGGCTTTCTCGTTGAGCAACCTCATTAGGCAACTCACCTTCTTCAACCATACCTGCAATGAGTTCTAATAGCCAAGGAGATTGACTAAGCTGTGGATTATAAGCCCCTATGCGTACTTGCTCCACCATCACCACACTATCCACATCAGGATCATAAGCGACCACCACAGAGGCCGCACCTTTTACGAGCAATTCACGGGTTACCACCCCACTTTCACCACCAGCAAAAAGTTTATGCTTAAAATAGACCTTCTTTAAATTAAAAAAACCGTCATAAAGCGGTTCTTCCTTGATAATTTGAATATCTTGCTGAGTAAATTGTTGCAAATCAGACATAAACAATCCTCGTTATAAATTGTTTGCTAAGAATACGCCAGTTTTTTACAAAAAAAAATGTAATTCTTCTTACTTTTGTTGAAAAATTTGACCTTGTTCACAAAATTTTTTCTTAATAGGTTAACTTTTTCTCAATCGATCTGAACTGACTAAAAATAATGCCATAACCATTAGCAAAATCGATCCAGAAAAGAGTAATGTATTCACTGGGCTAGAATGATCGACAATAATTAATCGCACCATTGCGGTAATTCCGATATATAAAAAATAGCGTAACGGAAAATGATAGTCAGTTTTAAAATATTTCACAATCAGGGCAAGAAACTCAAAATATAAAAAATACACAACAATTTTTTCGACCAACAAATAGGAGGCTTCTTCCGAATGCTCAAATAGCACTAATGCTAAGCCATAGGTTTCTTTGGCAAGAAAAATCACCAAAATTAAAGCAAGAATTAATAAGGAAATGTTTAATGTCCACTGCAAAAGCGAAGAAATTGCTTGTGGGAAATAATTTTTTTCATTCATCGTGATTCAATCAAATAAAAAAGTGAGTAAAAATTTGTGGTAGGCGTTCAATCAGTAAAGCTTTTCCTGCCACCTCTTCATCTTGCCAAGCTTGCAATAATATTTCAGGGCTAAAGATTTGGCGAGCCTGCTCGGCTAAAGGTAAATAGCTAATATGCCAAGGTTCATAGCCAATCTGCAGACGTGCTGGCATGTTAGAAAAAGGGAAATAAAAATCAAAGATTTGTACATTTTCTTGTAACCATTGACTCAGTTCCGCAAAATATCCCCCTTGTTCATATTCCCAAGGCTCTAATTGTAACTTCTGATGTTGGGGTAATAAATGAGGATCAAAAACATCAATTTCAGTTCCCCAATGGTGTCGACTTCCGCCCGGTAATGCTGACCAGCGTAAAATGGCTTGACACTTTTGCCAATCAGAATAATTCGCTAACGCTAAGGCTTCCCCCTGATCATTATGCACCTTTCGTTTTCCCTCAAATTTTTCATTCCAAATTCCCTGTTGTCGCTGAAAATCCCGAAAACTACTGGCAGGCTGTAAATTAAAGCCATTTTTAACCGCACTTTGCTGTAATGCTTGAAAGGCCTTTACCGCATCAGGCTGAAGGGAATGTTGAAGCGAAAACGGACAAGGTAAAGAAACTAAATGCTCACGAGATTTTCCCGTGAGCATCGCAGATGTTAATGTTTTTGCCATAAATTCTCCTTATTCCGCATTTAGCAAATTGATGAGCATTTGCTGATACACATCACCTAATGTGGCAAGATCTTGGCAACTCACACATTCATTGACTTTATGAATCGTGGCATTTAATGGCCCAAGTTCCACCACTTCGGCGCCCATTAAGGCGATAAAACGGCCATCGGAGGTGCCACCTCCCGTTTCAAGTGCGGGGGTAATTTTGGCAATTTTTTCTAAGCTATCCACGACAGCATTCACTAATTTACCCGGCTTGGTTAAAAAAGGTTTACCCGATAAATTCCACTCAATGCGATAATCAAGTTGATGCTTTTCTAGCATTTGCTTTACGGTTTGCTTAATTAGCTCGTCCGTTACTTCAGTGCAATAGCGTAAATTAAACTGCACATAAAGCTCGCCGGGGATCACATTATTACTGCCTGTTCCTGCTTGAATATTGGCGATTTGTAAGCTAGTTGGCGGGAAAAATTCATTACCCTGATCCCATTGGTAGGTGGTTAATGCTTTTAAAAAATCAACGGCTTTATGCACGGGGTTATCCGCTAAATGAGGATACGCAACGTGTCCTTGTACACCTTGAATATAAAGGTTACCTGTAATCGAACCACGGCGACCATTTTTTACTACATCACCTAATTTTTCAGCACTTGAAGGCTCACCAACTAAACAATAATCAATCAGTTCACCTCGTTCCATCAGGGTTTCCACCACGCGTACTGTACCATCTTTTGCCGCGGCTTCTTCATCAGACGTAATTAGCAATGCAATCGTCCCGGGGTGATTTGGATTGGCTTTCACATATTGCTCTGCTGCCACCACCATTGCGGCTAATGAACCTTTCATATCAGCTGCACCACGTCCATAAAGCATATCATCAACAATTTGTGCGGAGAAAGGGGGATAATCCCATTGCGTTTCATCACCCACTGGCACCACATCAGTATGCCCTGCAAAGGCAACCACAGGGCTTGTTGAGCCGTGTTTTGCCCATAGATTTAATGTATCATTAAAAGGTAGCCATTCAATCTCAAAGCCCAATGCTTCTAAGCGCGTAGCAATAAGTTGCTGACAACCTCGATCATCTGGACTAATAGAAGGACGTTGGATCAACTGCTGTGCTAAAGTAACAATTGTGTTTTTCATTATTTAACCTTTCTTATTTACCAAAAGCCTTTGCATATGCCGCAACGTCAAAACCGATTAACGCAATGTTATCTTGTAAAATAATCGGACGTTTAATTAGCGTAGGCTGCTCTGCTAATACCTTAAGTGCGGTGTTTTTTGATAGATTTTTTTTCACCTCTTCCGCTAAATTACGCCAAGTAGTACTACGTTTATTCAGCAAATTTTCCCAACCAAATTGACTTTCGGCAGTTTCCAACCAAGCCTGTTCTAATCCCTCTACACGATAATCGTGCAAACGGTATTCAATCCCATTATCTATTAGCCATTTCAAGGCTTTTTTCACTGTATCGCAGTTTTTTATACCATAAACTGTAATCATTTTTTGTCCTATGTCCTTTTTATTAGCTAACGGGCGGACACACAGGCCCGCCCTTACATATTAATTATTCATTTATCAAAATATTCTTTGTAACAAAATTCTGTTTAGCAAACCTTAATCAAGCATATAGATTTTTATAACAGCTCAACGAATGTTACCACGCAAAATCTCGCCTAGGGGTGTACCTATCTGCCCTTAGAAGTATTATTTCAACAAATATGCTCTTAATGTCGCAAAATCATTGTCCATTTCATCAGAAAGTAATGGCAATTTATTGTGTTTATCCAAGGCTTCAGGTAATGGAAGTTCAAGGGATAAAATTCGTTCGACACTTTCTTTGAATTTTGCTGGATGTGCGGTACAAAGGAATAACCCCGTTTCTCCCGGTTGTAAATCTTGTTTCAATACGCCATAGGCAATTGCACCGTGTGGTTCACATAAATAGCCTTGGTTATTCATTGCACGTAATGTTTGTTCGGTCTGTTCATCATTCATTGCCGCAGAATGAAGATCAGATAATTCCCAATGATTGCGTTTAAATAACTCTTCTACACGTGGCCAGTTATTCGGGCGACTCACATCCATCGCATTGGATAAGGTTGCAACGGTGTCATTTGGCGCCCATTCGCCAGTGCGTAAATAACGTGGTACCGTGTCGTTCGCATTAGTTGCGGCGATAAAACGTTTAATTGGTAATCCCATTGTTTTAGCGATTAATCCTGCTGTAAGGTTACCAAAATTGCCACTTGGTACAGAAACCACAAGATTTTCACGCGCTGCTTTAGGAAGCTGCGCCACCGCTTCAAAATAATAACAAACTTGTGCCAATAAACGACTAATATTAATTGAGTTAGCTGAATTTAAACCAATCGCTTGACGCAGCTCCGCATCATCAAATGCTTGTTTTACTAAGGCTTGGCAAGCATCAAAATCACCATTAATGGCGATAGTACGAATATTTCCACCTAGGGTACAGAATAATTTTTCTTGTAGTGGGCTGATTTTTCCTTTTGGATATAAAATCACCACATCAATATTTTCTAAACCATAGAAAGCGTGTGCCACAGCCGCCCCTGTATCGCCTGATGTTGCCGTTAAAATGGTGATTTTGCCATCTCCACGCACAGTCGCGAGCGCTTGTGCCATAAAGCGTCCACCAAAATCTTTAAATGCAAGGGTAGGTCCATGAAATAATTCTAAAGCATAAATATGATCTTCAACTTTTTCTACTGGTGCAGGAAAAGTAAAGGCATTTTTAACCATTTGGGCCAATTTATCCGCTGGAATTTCATCACCAATTAACGCCCCTAGAATTTTTTGACTACGCTCAACAAGCGGTAAATCAAGTAAAGCATCAATATTCTCTAGGTGTGGAATAATTTGCGGAAAAAATAAGCCTTGATCTTTGCCTAATCCTTGACGAACCGCCTGTGCGAAATTCACTTGTTCTTCGGGGTGTTTGATGTTGTATAAATTCATAATTAATCCGTTTGAGTTTTGATTTTGTCTAAAATTTTTTATCTTTGATAATTGATAACAGGTTTCGCTGGTTAAGCAATTTAGTTTCTTTTGCTTACCCAAAAAAAGTAAGCAAAGAAAAGGGAACCTGCCCAAACCTCTTTTCTCGTTTTATTGCCATTTGGCAATTTATATGGGATTTTAGCCCAATTCCCTTGCGCCCTGATTATCTACCTTACAAACATGGACGAAGCCTTCGTTGTTTTGTAAATAATGGTTTTCTAAATAAGTGGCCACTTTACTTGCTGTTCCTAAATCAGGGGCAATAGCAAACATTGTTGGCCCCGATCCAGAAATGCCAGAAGCTAGTGCGCCCAAATCACGTACCGCTTGTTTTACTTCCGCAAAATTAGGTAATAATGCTTCACGATAAGGTTCTGCAATCACATCTTTCATCATATATGCAGCGAGTGCTTCTTGCTGTGTATGACAAGCGTGAACAAAACTACCTAAATGACGACCGTGCGTAATCACATCTTGACGTGTGTAGCTCTTCGGTAAAATCGCGCGTGCTTCAGAGGTTGAAACTTCAATACCCGGGTAGGCCAACACCCAATACCAATTGTCAAAAAAAGGTAATTGCTGACAAATATTGCCGAGAGATTGTACCATTAATTGCACCCCACCTAAATAACAAGGGGCAACATTATCATAATGAATTGAACCTGAAATACGCCCTTCCAGTTCCCCCATCATTTCTAAAAGTTCCATTTTAGAAAAAGGCTCATTATGAAATTTATTTAATGCCACCAACGCCGCCACAATAGAACAAGCACTTGAGCCTAAACCTGAGCCAATTGGCATATTTTTTTCCAATGTTAGGCGTAATGGCTTGATTGTGCCATTGCGTAGTTTTAACCGTTCACTAAATAATACATAGGCTTGATAAACAATATTTTTTTGCGGTTCTTTTGGCAATTTACGCACAAAATACCCCGCACTTTCTAATTCAAAACCTTGCTCGATTTCTTCTATTTGTACGACATCACCCAGTAATGAGCCATCAATAGGTGATACAGCCGCACCCAAAGTATCAAACCCGACACTAATATTCGCACTTGAAGCTGGGGCGTAAATTCGTAACATAAATGCTCCTTAATGATGTAATGTTCTTAAAATATCCGCAAAAATACCGGCTGCTGTAACGGCATTCCCCGCCCCATAACCACGTAATAATAATGGAATAGGTTGATAATAACGGGTGTAAAATGCAAGGGCATTTTCGCCATTTTTCACTTTATATAGCGGATCATCTTGCCCTACTGCCACAATAGACACTTTACATTTTCCGTTTTCAATTTGTCCGACATAACGCAAGACTTTACCCTCTGCTTTTGCTTTTTCTACACGATCATTAAACTCGGCATCAAGCTGTGGTAACATTGCCATAAACTCATTCACCGATTTACCTTCCGCAAATCCTTTTGGTAACACGCCTTCCACCTCTACATCGGTTAATTCCAATTGCATTCCAGCTTCACGTGCTAAAATAAGCAATTTACGCGCCACATCTTGCCCTGATAAATCATCTCGTGGATCGGGTTCAGTAAAGCCTTTTTCACGGGCTAATGCGGTAACTTCTGAAAGGGATAAGCCCTCCTCCAACTTGCCAAAAATAAAGGAAAGCGAACCAGATAAAATCCCACTAAAGCGAATTAATTCGTCCCCTGCGGCTAATAAATTTTGCAAGTTTTCGATCACAGGCAAGCCCGCGCCCACATTGGTTTCATACAAGAATTTATGTTGGCTTTTACGTGCATTTTCACGCAATAAATTATAGTACTCGAGTTCTCTGGTGTTGGCTTTTTTGTTTGGCGTAACCACGTGGAAACCCTCGCTTAAAGCACGCGCATACAAGCCTGCAACACTTTCCGCTGATGTGCAATCCACAAATACAGGGTTTACAACGTGATGTAATTTAATAAAAGAAAGCAACACATCAAAATCAGAGGGCTGTGTGGCATTTTCCAAATCTTCTTGCCAGTGATCCAGATTTAGGCCATTAGCATCAAGTAACATTTTATTTGAGTTTGCAATGGCACAAACGCGGATCTCAATGTCCTTTTTTGCTAAATAATCTCGCTGATTTTTTACCTGCTCAATTAATTCACTCCCTACGCCACCTACTCCAACGAGAAAAATGTCCACCACTTTTTTGTTATTAAAAAGGGCTTGGTGCGTTGCTTTCACCGCTTCAATCGCTTTATTTTGTGGCACTACGGCAGAAATAGAACGCTCAGAAGATCCTTGTGCAATCGCCACAATGCTGATATTTGCTTGGGCTAGGGCAGAAAAGAAACGCGCAGCAATCCCTTTCGCTTGTCGCATTCCTTCGCCCACAACGGAAATAATCGAAAGATCTTTAATCACCTCAATCTCTTCAAGATCTTGATTTTTAAGTTCTTGTGCAAATTCCACTTCTAAGGCATTTTTAGCAATATCAACTGCTTTTACCGGCACACAGAAACTAATGCTATATTCAGAAGACGACTGAGTAATCAAAATAACCGATACTTTTGCTTTAGACATTGTTGAGAACACGCGCGCTGCCATTCCCACCATTCCTTGCATTCCCGGCCCTGATATGTTGAACATCGCTAAATTATCTAAATTCGTGATCCCTTTTACTTGTAATTGTTCAGATTGTGCATTGCCATCAATAATTGAGCCTTTGGCTTCAGGGTTACCGGTATTTTTAATTAAACAAGGGATATTAGCTTGGACAAGCGGTCCGATAGTCCGTGGGTGGATCACTTTTGCACCGAAGTAAGAAAGTTCCATTGCCTCACGATAAGAAAGGCTTGGCAATAGGCGTGCATCAGGAACCAAACGAGGATCGCAAGTAAACACGCCATCTACATCCGTCCAAATTTCACAGACAGAAGCATTCAAACAAGCAGCTAAACAGGCAGCAGAATAATCCGACCCATTACGTCCTAATAGTACAAGTTCCCCCTTATCATTACCTGCGGTAAACCCTGCCATTAACACAACATTTTTCTTTGGAATACGAGTGGCATCAATACGTTTGGTCGATTCCTCAATATCCACAGAGGATTCTAAATAACTTCCTTGTGCCAATAATTTTTCCACCGGATTAATCACCGTTACTTCGTAACCACGTGCTTCAAACCACGCTTTCATCATTGCAATAGATAATTTTTCACCACGGCAATCAATGGTTGCTTTTACCGCATCGTCTAACACGCCTTTGGCACGAATTTCGGCTAATAATTCTGCAATTTGTGCAAATTCTGCATCAATCACGGCCTTACAATCGGCAAGATCAAACTTTTCATTTTCTGCATATAAGCCATTAATAATGGTATAGAAAATTTCACGTGCTTGATTAAAATCGGTATCGGTAGGAAGGTTTTGACTGGCTTTTTCAGAAAGGGCAACAAGATAATTTGTAATCTTCGCAGGCGCGGATAATACCCCTGCTGCTTGCTCTTCTAAATGAGCTTTTTCAATCAATCGGGCTGCTTGCGAAAAGCGTTCTGGATTGGCAAGCGATGTGCCACCGAATTTTAAAACGCGCATAGAAATCTCCTAAAAATAATGTTGTGAAAGTTAAAATACTTATAAAAAAACCCGCACTTTAGAATGCGGGTTTCTTGTGTTCCTGTGTTTAACGCACTACCCCGCCCCATTCATTGTAATAATGGTAATCATCGTGGTGGTAAGCATTGTGATAGTACGTTGCATTGTTAATTTTTTCTTAATAAAAAATGTGCTGTTAGAAATACCGAAATTTTCACGCCTTGTCAAATAGAAAATGAATAATATAGAATATTTCCTTAAGGTTTATAAAAAATAGGTTATTCCCGACAATGGATATTCAACATAATTTGCAACAGGTACAACAACATATTCAGCACGCTTGCCAACAAGCACAACGTCATTCAGCAGAAATTACCCTCCTTGCTGTGAGCAAAACAAAACCGGTCGAAGCCATTCTTACGGCTTATCAAGCTGGACAACGTCAATTTGGTGAAAATTATGTCCAAGAAGGGGTAGAAAAAATTCAACAGCTTGCTGACAACCATTTAGATCTAGAATGGCATTTTATTGGTCCATTGCAATCAAACAAAACACGTCTTGTTGCAGAACATTTTGATTGGATGCAAACCCTTGATCGTAGCAAAATTGCAGATCGTTTAAATGAACAGCGCCCTCATTATAAAAAACCACTGAATGTCCTTATTCAGATAAATATCAGTGATGAAAAAAGCAAATCAGGTATTCAGCCTACGGAAATGTTGCCTCTCGCAGAGCATATCAAAAACTTACCGCACTTATGTTTACGAGGGTTAATGGCAATTCCCGCACCGACCACCGATATTGCACAGCAAAAACACGCATTTCAACAAATGCAACAGTTATTCCAGCAATTACAGCAGGCGTTGCCTGAATGTCAAATTGATACCCTTTCGATGGGAATGTCTGATGATCTGCATTGTGCCATTGAATATGGCGCAACAATGGTTCGCATCGGAACGGCAATTTTTGGGGCAAGGGATTATAAAGCCTAAACTGTATAATGCTTTTTTATTCACGCTATGGCATAATGCCTGTTCGTTTAAGCAAATAAGGGGATAAATAATGCGAATTTTACATACAATGTTACGCGTGGGCGATTTAGATCGTTCAATCAAATTTTATCAAGATGTATTAGGTATGCGTTTGCTACGTACCAGTGAGAATCCCGAATATAAATATACCCTTGCATTCCTTGGCTATGGTGATGAAGAGACGTCTTCCGTTCTTGAGCTGACTTATAACTGGGGCGTCAATGAATACGAGCTAGGTAATGCCTATGGTCATATTGCTATTGGTGTTGATGACATTTATGCTACTTGTGAAGCCGTGCGTCAAGCTGGCGGTAAAGTAACCCGTGAACCCGGCCCTGTAAAAGGCGGAAAAACCGTGATCGCCTTTGTTGAAGATCCCGATGGTTATAAAATTGAATTTATCGAAAATAAAAACGCTCAAGCTGGCTTAGGCAATTAACCCCTTAAGAGTTATACAAAGTGCGGTGAAAATTTCACTTAAATTTTACACCGCACTTTTTATTAATAAATAATATGATGACTGATACCCCCACAGAACCGATAAACTATAATTTATTAAAGCACCGCTTTCGTGGTTATCTCCCTGTTGTGATTGATGTAGAAACCGCAGGCTTTAATCCACAAACAGATGCGTTATTAGAATTAGCCGCGATTACACTAAAAATGGACGATGAGGGGTTACTGATCCCTGACCAAAAATGTCATTTTCATATTAAGCCGTTTGAAGGGGCGAATATTAACCCAGACTCATTAAAATTTAATGGCATTGATATTGATAACCCATTGCGAGGGGCAATTTCCGAAAATATCGCAATCAGTGAATTATTCAAAATGGTTCGTCAAGCACAAAAACAAGCAGAATGCCAACGTGCAATTATTGTGGCGCATAATGCCACCTTTGACCAAAGTTTTCTGATGGCAGCGGCAGAACGTGTAAAGGCAAAGCGTAACCCTTTTCACCCTTTCGCAATGTTTGATACCGCAACCTTAAGTGGTTTTATGTTTGGACAAACTGTTTTGGTAAAAGCGTGCCAAGCGGCAAATATCCCCTTTGATCATAAACAAGCACATTCAGCTTTATATGATACAGAACGCACAACGGAATTATTCTGTTATATGGTCAATCACCTTAAACAACTTGGTGGTTTCCCTCACCATATCACAGAATAAGTGCGGTAATTTTTTTATTTATTTTTTCTATTATTTTGAATAAGGACTATGCAATGTTACTCTCTAACCCTGTTGTTATCTCGATCATTGTATTGCTTGCATTAAGCCTATTGCGTATCAATGTGGTTATCGCCTTGATTATTTCCGCATTAACGGCTGGTTTATGCAGTAATCTTGATCTTAGCCAAACAATTCAAACCTTCACAGGTGGCTTAGGTGGCGGTGCCGAAGTGGCAATGAACTATGCTATTTTAGGTGCTTTTGCTGTTGCAATCTCGAAATCGGGTATCACCGATCTCCTTGCCTTTAAAGTTATCCAAAAATTAGGCCATTCGCCAACAGGGCTTTCAATGGCAGGCTTTAAATATTTTATTTTAGCCGTGCTTGTGATTTTCTCTATTTCATCACAAAACTTATTGCCTGTGCATATTGCCTTTATTCCCATTGTTATCCCTCCACTTTTAGCTATTTTCAATAAACTTAAGCTAGATCGCCGTGCGGTTGCTTGCGTGCTAACCTTTGGTTTAACCGCAACCTATATGCTTTTACCGGTGGGATTTGGGAAAATCTTTATTGAAAGTATTTTAGTAAAAAATATTAATCAGGTTGGCGAACCACTAGGCTTACACACTAGTGTTGGCGAAGTCTCTCTTGCGATGGGCTTACCTGTTATCGGAATGATCTTAGGCTTGCTCACGGCGGTATTTATTACTTATCGCAAACCGAGAGAATATGCGGTGGCAGACAAAACACTTAGTACCGCTGAAATTGAACAGCATATTGCAAATATTAAACCTTTCCACATCATCGCAAGCCTCATTGCGATTGTGGTTACCTTTGGCTTACAGTTGTTTACCGATTCTACCATTATTGGCGGTTTAGCTGGTTTAGTCATTTTTGCCCTATGTGGTATTTTCAAACTCAAAGAAAGTAACGATATTTTCCAACAAGGCTTACGCCTTATGGCAATGATTGGCTTTGTGATGATTGCAGCCTCAGGTTTCGCAGCGGTGATCAATGCCACAGGTGGCGTAACTGAATTAGTTCAAACCTTCAGCCAAGGCTTAGGCGCAAACAATAAAGGATTAGCCGCATTCTTAATGTTAATCGTTGGATTATTTATCACAATGGGCATTGGCTCATCTTTCTCAACGGTACCAATTATTACCTCAATCTATGTGCCACTTTGCTTAACCCTTGGCTTCAGCCCACTTGCAACGGTCTCTATTGTTGGTGTCGCAGCGGCACTTGGTGATGCAGGCTCACCAGCTTCGGATTCTACATTAGGCCCAACATCAGGCTTAAATATGGACGGCAAACACGATCACATTTGGGATTCCGTTGTCCCTACCTTTATTCACTACAATATCCCACTCATTATTTTTGGTTGGATTGCTGCAATGTATTTATAAATTATGTTATACACAAAATAAGCAGTAAAAGGACATCACAAGATGTCCTTTTTTATGCGATAATTTTCCACTGCGTAAATCTCACTAAATAAATATTGAACAGAAAGATGAACAAAACCCAACTTATTCAAGCATTACGCCAAAAAATAGCACAATGCTACCAACAATATCCTGTATCAGACACACAAAAAATCTATGCAAAATTTGACCGCACTTTATTTAGTGAAGATTTTCAACATTTCAAATTTTATCGCGCAGAATTAAACAACACACTCGCCCAAATAGAACGCCTGCAAGAAAACGAATACACTCAGTGTCAATTTTATACTGAAAAACTGCTCGCCCAACTGCAAGCCTTATTAGATGCCCTCAAACAACACAAAAGAAGAGATAAAAAAACCTTTACTAATCCTTCTCCACAATCAGCTCAAAACAAACAACAGCACGCCATCCATCGCCTTCCACCAAGAGAACGATTAGCTAAATATTACGAAGCCTTACAAGCATTAAACCAAAAAATCGCTCACCAACAAGATCAATATATCCAAACACAAAACGAATTAAAAAAACAACAGCTTCAACAACTTATCCGCCACACAGAACAACGCCGTACCCGTTGTTTAGAAGCGATTGAATTATTAGAAGAGCATTTAGATAATACGCAATAGAAAATCGCCGTATCAAAACACGGGCTTTATTTTTCAGAATAGGCTTTCCATTTTAACATTCGCTCAATAATTGTGATTAATTCTGCGCGTTCATAACTATCTAAACCGTGCAATAATTGTTCTAATTGTCTTGCTTGATCCATTGAACGATTACTACTACTTGTTAATAAATCCGCAATTTCACAATGAAAGATTTCTGATAATTCTAATAAACGCAAAATATTAGGTACAGACTTGCCTCGTTCCATTCTTGACACCGCATCATTACTAATATCTAAAATTTCTGCCAACTGTGCTTGAGTCAATCCTACCGCTTGACGATATTTTGCAATCGCTTGACCTATTGTAAGTAATAGCTGTTCATCTTTATCAAGCATTGTTCCCTCTCCTTATAATAAAGAGAGAATAATAGATATTGACTTCTATACATAAATAGCGGAACATACTTACATTAGATCCTAAACATCTAATATCATATTTATTACAAATCTATTTTTGAGCGAAAAGCGAAAAGCGAAAAGCGAAAAGCGAAAAGCGAAAAGCGAAAAGCGAAAAGCGAAAAGCGAAAAGCGAAAAGCGAAAAGCGAAAAGCGAAAAGCGAAAAGCGAAAAAATTTTTATTGGACGACACAACCTGACGCAAGTCTTTTTTTAACTTAATTTAAAATAACTTTTAATGAATAGCCCATAAGTGAAAAGTTATGAAGAAAACGCATCAGCTTGCACAACGCTTAAGCATAATTTTATCCCAGCTCAATTTGGGAAAACGTCTTGATATTAATGAGTTAGCAGAGGATTTTGATGTATCGATCAGAACCTTACAACGTGATATCAACGAACGCCTTAATTTTCTTCCTTGGGCAGAGCTAGGACCAAGATTTTATAAACTAGACCGCCAAAAATTGGATATTCTCACCGAAGAAGATATCCAACGTTTTGCCCTTTTCGCCAGTATCTCCAATCTTTTTCCAAGTGTCGATAAGGCCTTTTACCAAGAAAAATTAACTCAGTCGGTGCTAGTTAAAGGTTTTCAATATGAAGATGTATCACATCTTCAAGCACAATTTAATCAATTAAAACAAGCCATTAGCAACAATAATTTTATTTCATTTAAATATTGTAAACTCACCACTCAGCAAACAAATTTTTACCAAATTGCGCCCTACTCACTGACTAACAAAAATGGAATCTGGTATCTAATTGGCACCGATCAACATCAAGACAACAAACAAAAAACCTTTTGCTTTACTCAAATTAGTCAGCTAGAGGTACTTGCAGAAACCTTTACCCCAAATCAGCAATTTATCGAAGAAATTAAAAGGAATGATTCACTCTCGCACGGAAATATGATTGCTGAAGTTGTCATTCAAGTGTCAGCTTTTGCTTCACCTTTTTTCCTGCGTCGTAACTTACTCCCTAATCAAAAATTAGTGCATAAGCTAGAAAATGGTGAGTTACTGCTTGCTGCTCAAAATGTAAATCCATTAGATATTTTACCGATTGTGCAATATTGGATTCCTCATCTTGTGATCATCAGCCCACAAAACTTACAAATAGAATTGCAAAATAACTTAGCACAATACTTAAATAAAATGGAAAGTAAATAGGAAATATAAAGTAAATGAAAAGAAATCTATTCGAGGTAATCGTAGTTGGCACAATGAGTGCAGGAAAATCGACATTTATCAATGCCCTTATTGGTACGGAATTATTACATTCAGCTAATCAAGCTACAACAGCAACCATTACACGTATCCACGATAAAGATAATAAAAGTTTTTTTTCAGGTTCTGCTTATAATTATGATGGTAAGCTAGTTGAAAAATCTCGTAATATCAATGCAGAAATTTTAAAAAAATGGAACAAAGCTCCTGAAATAAAAAAAATTAATATTGATGGCGATATCCAAACTATTAAAAATACTCGTGCCGAATTAGTAATCTATGATTTACCCGGTCCCAATAATAGTCAAAATGATAATCACGAGTTATTAACAATGGAAGTCATTAATGACAAGGAATATGGATTGATTCTTTATTTATTAAATGCCACACAGTTCGGTATTAATGATGACCGATTATTATTAGAAAAAATCTATAATACAATAAAACAAGATACCAAAAAAGAAATTATTTTTATCTTAAATAAAGCAGATGAAATTGATACAGAAAAAGAATTAAGCATTGTTCAACTAATTAAGAATGTTGAAAAATACTTAAACGAGATTGGATTTAAATTCCCAAACATTATCACAATCTCAGCAAAACAGGCGTTACTATTTCAAAAACTACTAAATAGCGATGTTTTTTCTAGAAGTGAAAAGTATGATTTATCTGTTTTACTCGAATCCCCAGAGTTTTTATTTAAAGGTGCATCAAGCCTATCAAGAAAAAATAGAAAATTAGCTCAATCATTCATACAGACTAATCTCTCTCAAGAAGATAATGAGATTTTAGCAAATAACAAATCAATAAAAGAGATTAAAGAATATTATTATAATACTGGATTTGGTGAGATTTGTTATTTATTACAGAATAAAATAGATCATACATTTAATAAAATAAAAAAAGTTTAGAAAGATTTTTTCTTATCTAATAAACAAGAGTAAATCTATTTTTATACTAACAAGCTTAAATTGGCTTTATTAAAATGCAAAACTTTGATTAATCAACTTAAGTAAATAAAAGGAAAAATTATGAACTCCATTTATATCGAACATAATCCGTTTACAATAAAAACAACATTTCTTATTAATGATGAAAAACCTGACGAACAGATTTTCCTAAATAATTATGTAAATCGAAGAATTCAACTTTGGATTGAAGGATTCTTTAAAAAAGTGGGAGATGAATTATTCAATGGCACTAACTTTAAAGTTATTTTTAAAGGACTTGAAAATGATGCAGTTGATGTAAAAGCAGATATTGAAAAAACCAACTCAAATATTAAATTTGAATGGATTAAAGTTGCTGATAGTGATAACCGTTTAAATGATATTAAGCATCTAATTCATAAAGCTGAAAAACATCCACTGTTTTCAGAACAAATGAAGCAACCTAAAACCCAAGAAAATTTAGAGAAAGCATTAAGTAATGATTTTGATATTTATGTTGCAGCTACAATGTCTGCAGGTAAATCTACCTTCTTAAATTCATTATTAGGGAGTGAACTACTTCCCGCGGCAAATGAAGCAACAACCGCAATTATTGCTGAAATCACCGATAATAAAGAATTAGATAAAGGCGTGTTTAAAGGGCAACGTATTGATAAAGCAGGAAATTGTGTAGAAAAATCTGATGAGGTTACTCTTAATATATTAAAGGATTGGAATAGTACCGAACTTCATAAAGATACCGCTATTATTAAACTAGAAGGAAATGTGCTTGGTATAAATGCAAGAGAGAACATTCGTTTAATTTTAACAGACACTCCCGGTCCAAATAATAGCCAAGATAAAGATCACGAGATCGTAACATTTAGAAAAATTCAAGATAATACTAAAAAGCCATTAATTTGTTACTTGTTAAATGCTACACAAATCGGTATTAATGATGATAAACAGACATTAACTATGATTGCAGAAACAATGAAACAAGGTGGGGTACAGAATAAAGATCGTTTCTTATTCTTATTAAATAAAGCAGATTCTTTTGATGAAGAGAAAGGCGAAAGTATTCAATCTATTTTAGAAAAATGCAAAGACTATATAAAAAGTTTTGGTATTGCTGATCCTTTAATTTTCCCAATTAGTGCCAGAAATGCTTCTTTACTTAGAAAACGTCAATTTAATTTTACCTTGAGTCGTGCAGAAATGAGCGACTTGAGAAACTGGGAGTTTCGTGCCTTAGATGATAAAGAAGATAATTATATTGGCATTGACTTCACCAAATATATGCCATTAAGTACGCCAGTGAAACAAAAATTACAGAATGAAGAGAATATCGCATTATTACACACTGGTATCCCAGCCATTGAAGCAGTAATCGATAACTATATTGATAAATATAGCATACCTGAACGTGTTTTCCGTGCTTATGATGCCCTTAAAAATGTAACAAATATCGCAAGAAATAAAGAAGATCTTATAAAAAACTTGGAATCATATCAGGAGCAAAGAGAAAAGATAAAAGATGCGCTACAAAGCTTAAAAGATGCTAAAAAAATAAGAGAAAGCACCGAAAAAGATTTAGATAAACTAATAGATCAAGCTAAAAAAGATCCTGATAAACTTTCACTAGCTAAGCCATTAAATAAAATCAATACGCTAGAAGCACAGATTCGTGAAATGATCGAGCTTGAGGGGGAAGCATTTAAATCTGATAAAAATAGAAGCAAGTATAAAACAGATCATGGGATTAACGAAGTTATTAAACAAATTGGTAATAAATTTGAACATCAAAAAGTTGAATTAATTTCAGAATCTGAAAATTTAGTCTTAAATACCCAAGATAAGATTCAAGAGGAATTGATAAAAATTTATAAAGAACATCTTGAGGCTTTCTTCAGCAATATTAATATGCCTAAGGTTCCACTAGCAAACCTAAAAAAAACAATGTCTAGCATTGGTTACAACTTTAGTTTAGAAAAATTAAAATCCGCTAAAAAAATAACACAAACAGAAGAGGTAAAAGTCGGAGAAAGATCAAGAACTGTATGGTGGAATCCATTCACTTGGTGGGACGATCCTGAAGATATTTACGAAGAAATAGAGATTTTCGATGCGAATACTACCTGGGACGATGTTATATCTCCTATGCTTGATAACGAATTTAACTCATTTTTTAGATTAGTAGCCACTAAAACTGAAATGGATATTGAAGAGCAAATTAACACTTTTAGTGAGTTTATTAGTGAAGAATTTGCTAAACAAATGACTAACATCAGTCAAGATATGGAAGCCAAAATGAGAGATGATAAAAATCTTAAAGAGGCAATTCAAGAAGCAGAAAAAAATCTGGAAAAAATTAAAGCGTTTGAAAAAGAAATTGATGATGTTATTGCTTTATAAAGGATAGATATAAAAGAAAGGATTTTAAATAAAGAATAAATATTTTTCTAGATGAAATTTGACCGCACTTAAAAAAATATGCGGTCAATTTTAAACAACTAAATGAGAGAAAAAACAATGGATACACAAAAAAGACCAAACCTCACAGACTTTATTCCCGTTGAATATTTAAAAAAGGCATTAGATAAAAATGATTTATCTGATATTCGTTCTGCATTAATGACGATTTTGAAGAATTTTTCGCTTCCTATCGAAACGGTACTAGCATCAATTTATTATGTTTATGAGAAAAATAACGCAGTATTTGAAGAGGCTGAAGAAAGTATCTATGTTTCACCAATTAGCGATGATGAAAATGATTGGAATAAAAATTATTTTTACCAACAGCAAGTTTTCTTAAATCGTAATTTTACTTTAGAGCGTATTCTACACTTACTAAACGTGCGTGAGACGTTGATGAAAAAAGGCGATCCTGATTTCCAAATGTCCAATAGATCACAATCTAGCATAAATAGAGCAGAAATGAGTACAACACTGAAAATAAATACATCTGAATCAAAAGGGAATAATGGCTCACAAACATTTAATAAAACACAATCAGATATCAAGAGAAAAGAGAATAGAAAAACGGCTAACTCATTGTATGAACCTAAGAACAACAATGATTTTATAAAAACTGTTTGTTTAATTGGTGGAGTCGTATTAGTTGTAGCTACAGCCTTATTCTTATATCTAAAAAACGGAGATTAAATCAATGTCTGATAAAGTTAAACTGGCCGAACTTAGCCAAAAAACACAATCCTCATTAGATAGTACATATCAATTATTAAATAAACAATATTTGGCAACATTAAACAATGAGGAATTACTCCCTTTAGTGCATAATGAAAGTATTCATCTTGCAACTGATATACGCATTTTCCGTATTGAACGTATTATTTTAGAAAATAAACAATCAATGCTAGAAAGTTTAACTGCAACCTATGCTACATTAGGTACAGCCGGACATTCTGTCTTTCTATTTCTAAATAGTGATGGTAAAGAGACAACCATTTATCTAGGAACAAAAGGTAAAGCCAAAAAATCTTTAGGAAATGCAGCAGGAAAATTACTGAAAGAAACAATTAATGGACATTTCTCAGGCACTCAATTAGTTTCATTAAATGGTAACGAAATTGAAGAATTAGTAAATAAATTAGATGAAAGTGATAAAAATATTACTGCTGTAACCAGTGTTCCATCCTTATCTACCGATGAACGTGAATACTTTATGCAGGGATTAGAGCATTTTATTGATGCTGCTGAAGGACGCATATATCAAGCATTAATTCTTGCAGAACCTGTAAACACTATGGAATTAGATTTAATTCAACAAGGGTATGAAGGAGTAGCAACCCAGCTTTCTCCATTATTAAAAACAACCTTATCTTATGGTGAAAATGAAAGTGATAGTGTAGGACTTAGTATTAGTGAGAACATTAGTCAATCACTTGGTAAAAGTTTAGGTCTCACTGAAACCAGAGGAACAAGTGAATCGCACTCTGAATCAACTGGTACAAGTGTTGCATATTCAATGGGGGGAAATTACTCTAGAAGTATAACTGGCGGAGTAAGTATCGACTTTGCATCAATATCATCAACTTCATCAATTGGCGTTTTTGCCAGTAAAACAAATACTAAGAGTACGACATTTACCACAACAACAGGAAGCAATGAAAGCCAAAGTCAGTCCCAAACTACCTCAACGACTGATAGTTACGGAACAACAACAGGAAGAAATGTAAATCGCACGCTTGGTACAAGTAAGCAACGTTCGATTGAATTTACGAATAAAACCATTGAACTATTGTTGAAAAAGGTGGATCACAACTTAGAGCGTATTGATGAAGCACGACGTTATGGCGGATGGAATTCTGCTGCTTATTTTATTAGTGAGGATTTAGCCACTTCACAAGCACTTGCCAGTATGTTTTTTAGCTTAATGCGTGGTAATACATCAAGTGCAGAAGATTTTGCCTTTACAATATGGAATAAACAAGATCCAAACAAAACAAAAGAAGTACTTACATGGCTGAAGAATTTTTCTCATCCAAGAGTGTCAGGGAATTTTGTAAAAGGTGTTGATATTCCATTTTTTACGCCCGCGGTCTTAGTTTCAGGAAAAGAAATGGCCATTCAACTAGGTTTACCACGTCGCTCTACATCTACGGTTTCCGTATTAGAAGGAAAATCTTTCGGAAGAAAAATTCAAGTCATAGATGCAGTAGGAAGTGTAAATTCTTCTAATAAAGATAAGCCAAAAGTCGAATTAGGTAAGATTTTCCATTTGTGGTCAGAAAAAGCACAAGTAGTTAATTTAGATTTGCAAACTCTATCTAGTCATATTTTTGTTACAGGTTCCACTGGCTCTGGAAAAAGTAATACCGTCTATCAATTACTTGATCAATTCAATAAAAATGAAGTGAAGTTTATGGTCATTGAGCCAGCCAAAGGGGAATACAAAAATGTATTTGGACATCGTGAAGATGTTGCTGTTTTCGGCACAAATCCAAAACAAGCCAAATTACTAAAAATTAATCCATTCAAATTCCCAGCTGAAGTACATATTTTAGAACATATTGATCGTTTAATTGAGATCTTTAATGTTTGTTGGCCAATGTATGCTGCGATGCCAGCAGTACTTAAAGATGCAATACTTTCAGCCTATGAAGCCAGCGGTTGGAATTTAATTTCTTCTACAACAAGAACACCAAATCGTTTTCCTAGTTTTGTTGATTTGCTACATCAATTAGAAATTGTGATTGAAAAATCAAATTATTCAAGCGAAATGAAGAGTAATTATAGTGGTGCATTAGCAACTCGAATTAAATCATTAACAAATGGTTTAAATGGTCAAATTTTTAACGCTGATGAATTAGATAACTCATTACTCTTTGATGAAAATGTCATTATTGATTTAAGCCGTGTCGGTTCACAAGAAACAAAATCGCTGATTATGGGAATCTTAATAATGAGATTAAGTGAACATAGAATGGCTACAGCAACAGGAATGAATGAACCTCTGAAACACATTACAGTTTTAGAAGAAGCCCACAATATCTTAAAACGCACTTCAACGGAACAAAGTTCAGAGGGTTCTAATGTTGCTGGTAAATCGGTTGAAATGCTTTCAAATGCGATTGCTGAAATGCGAACTTATGGAGAAGGTTTTATCATTGCAGATCAATCACCAAATGCAGTGGATATTTCTGCAATCCGAAATACTAATACGAAAATTATTATGCGTTTACCAGACGAATCAGATCGCCGTTTAGCCGGAAAAGCTGCTGGAGTTAATGATGAACAATTAGAAGAAATAGCTAAATTACCAAAAGGTATCGCTGTTGTTTATCAAAATAACTGGCTTGAGCCAATCCTGTGTAAAATTGCGTATTTTGATAGTGAAGAAAAACCTTATCAATATGTTGCCAATGAAGAAGATGAAAAGAAAATCTTCAATGAACATTTAATCCGTTTCTTATTACATAAACAGCTAGAAAATGAAAGCCAATTTGATATTAATGTATTAAAAAAAGGGGTAAATCGGTTTAGTTCATCAGCTCGTAAAAGCTCATATTTACACAAATTAATTCAACATTATGAACAAAAAGGCAATTCTCCATTTTGGGACTGTCCAGATAAGACATTTAAAATTCTACTAGATTTTTTTGATTTACAAAATGGAGTAACTCAACGAATCAAAGAACTTCAATCTAGACAAGATAATATTCAAGAAAAAGAGGTTAATGAATTAATTCAACTTATTATTGAGAATTTACATCATAACTTTGAAAACACGAGGAATATTGAAGGATTTATACATAATACAATCAGAAAAAATTTACTATAAGTCATATATTAAATTCTCATTCAGCTGAGAATACCTAACAGAATATAAAATAACTTTATAAAGACTAGGAGTTTATATGTTCAATAAATTAGAAACACAAGAAACACCGTCGATAGACAAAAAAGAGGTCAATAGCAAAGAGTTACCAGTATGGGCTGATGATAAAATTACTATTGAAGATATTTTTGATGAAGCTAATATAACTGACAAAGTCGCTACTGACACTAAAGATCCTTCTAACTCAGAAAATGTTATGGATTGTTTAGCTAAAGAACACTTTACGCCAGTGAAAGAAGAAACCATTGAAAAACTCACATTAATCTGGCCTTCCGAAATAGTTGATATGATAAAATCAGAAGAAGAGGCTGATATTTATCAAGGGGCAAGCTTAATGCCAAAAGAAATTAATGGGAAATTTGTTCTATGCAAAGAAGATATTGATCTTAATCAAAAAGATGAATTAGGGAGAACTAACCTAGGTAGAATGCAACAAGGACTTGCACCTTTAGATAAAGGTGGTAAACCAATTGAGCTTCATCATATTGGACAAAATCAAAATTCACCTCTCGCTGAATTAACTTCAAGAGAACATAGGGGACCAGGTAATCACACTATATTGCATGATGTGAAAAAAGAATCTGAAATAGATCGTGAGAGTTTTAAAAAAGAAAAAGAAGAACACTGGAAAGAACGTGCTGCTGAAATCATAGAAAAACAAGGAGTATAACAATGAAAGAATTAGCAAATAAATTTGTAGCAAAAGGTGCTATTATTCGCCCAGCGAATGAAAATGAAATTTTATCAGCTGAAAGACAGTTAGGTATAAAATTTTCATCTGAATATAGAGATTTTTTATCTAGTTTTGGTATATTAAGTTACAACAGTGATGAAATATATGGATTAGGAGTTTCAACTGATTACTATCTTAATATTCTTAACTTACTCAAAGAATTTAAAGAATATAATGTAAACATTCCTAATAATTATATTCCTTTATTAGATATTGGAGATGGTCAATATTATATTTATGATAATAACGACGGTAAAATATATGTATGGTCGGCATCCAGTAACTCTATTATAAAAAACAAACAAAATTCATTAACAGAATTCTTATTAGATATATTAGAACAATAACCGTATGCTAATATCTTAATATATGCTATCCTACTAATTATAAATTATATTTAGTGAGGATAGCTTTATGAGAGATATATTAACTCTTACCACTTATTTTAAACAAAATAAAGATTCCCAAAACTACTCCGACAACTTTAAACTCCGTATCCACCGCGCATTAAGTTGGTTAAAGCAGGCTGAAGCCACTGAAGATTTAGATACTAAATTTATTTTTCTTTGGATAGCGTTTAATTCTGCTTATGCTAAAGAAATGAAGAACTTAGAAAATAAAGAGCGGGTTAATTTGAATGAGTTTTTATTACGAATTTGTAGTTTAGATGAAGAGCAAACTATTTATACTCTAGTATGGAAAAATTTTTCCCAGCCTATTCGTTTACTTACAAATAATCAATTTATTTTTCAGCCATTTTGGCGCTTTCATAATGGCGATATTACCGAACAACAATATCTTGAAGAAGAGAAATATGAACAGAAACATTTGCTTTCTGCATTAGAAAAACAAAATACACCTCAAATTTTGTCTATATTATTTGGGCGTCTTTATACGCTGAGAAATCAGATTATTCACGGTGGTGCAACTTTTAATAGTTCTGTTAACCGTGAGCAATTAAAGGTAAGTTGCCAACTTCTTTCTTTATTTTTACCCACAATGCTTGAAATTATGATGAATAACTACGATAAATTAGATTGGGGTAAACCGTTTTATCCATTAGTAAAAAATAAATAAAAAGTATCACTAATCATACAAAAAAATAAAGCAGGTATTTAACCTGCTTTATTTTTATGTCTTTTTAATGAATATTATTTTGTATAACGTCTAAAAACTAAGGTTGCATTTGTGCCACCAAAACCAAAGCTGTTTGACATCACGGTATTTAAGCCCGCATTTTCTTTGGTTTTTGTTACGATATTCATCCCTTCAGCTTGTGGATCAAGAGTTTCAATATTAATGCTTGGGGCAATAAAATCGTTATCTAACATTAATAATGTGTAGATGGCTTCGTGCGCACCTGCAGCACCTAAGGAGTGTCCTGTCATTGATTTTGTAGACGAAATCGCAGGTTGGCTTTCACCGAATACGTTTTTAATTGCACCAAGTTCTTTCACATCACCAACGGGTGTTGACGTGCCGTGTACGTTGATGTAATCAATTGGAGTATCTACGGTTGCCATTGCTTGTTTCATACAACGCTCTGCCCCTTCTCCACTCGGTGCAACCATATCATAACCATCTGAAGTTGCGCCATAGCCTACGATTTCTGCATAAATTTTTGCACCACGAGCAAGGGCGTGTTCTAATTCTTCAACGACAACCACCGCGCCACCACCTGCGATAACAAAACCATCACGGTTTGCATCATAAGCGCGAGAAGCTTTCTCTGGCGTATCATTATATTTTGTCGAAACCGCGCCCATTGCATCAAACTCTGTTGCACATTCCCAAGAAAGTTCCTCAGCACCACCTGCAAATACGATATCTTGTTTGCCTAATTGGATTAATTCTAGTGCGTGTCCAATACAATGTGCTGAAGTCGCACAAGCTGAACTAATGCTGTAATTGACACCACGAATTTTATAAGGGGTCGCTAAACAGGCTGAAACGCTTGATGCCATTGTTTTGGTTACCGCATAAGGCCCAACGGCTTTTACACCACGAGGCCCACGCACAGCATCACACGCGATTAATTGGTTATGTGCTGAACCTGTTCCAGCACCAATGACCAAGCCTGTACGATCGTTAGAAACCTGTTCTTCTGTTAATCCGGCATCTTCAATGGCTTCTTTCATTGAAAGATACGCATAAGCGGCTGCATCGCCCATAAAACGGTAAACTTTACGGTCAATTAATTCTGAAGGAGTAATTTTAAGTGTTCCTGCGATATGGCTACGCATACCCATTTCGACAAATTCTGGCACTAATTCAATGCCTGATTTGCCCGCTTTTAATGAAGCTAACACTTCTTCTTTATTGTTACCGATACTAGAAATGACGCCGAAACCAGTAATTACCGCTCTTTTCATAAATTATTCCTTTTGGGTTGAAAGAGTAAATAGATTTGTCGGTCGCTAACTTACTACGAAATGAAAATATTGCAAGCATTTCTTTGAAGGTTCGACCAATCCAGAAAATTCCGTTATTATAGCAAACTCAATCAGTACAACAAAGATAACCACACCGATGTTTAAACTTAATCACGCCGAGATTTATTTTAACCAAGAAAAAACGCCTGTTTCCGCTACATTTGATGATGTTTATTTCTCTAATCAAGATGGATTGGCAGAAAGTCGCTATGTTTTTCAAGAAGGAAATCAATTGTGGCAACGTTGGCAAGATTTTGAACAATCTCATTTTGTGATCGGAGAAACAGGCTTTGGTACAGGGCTGAATTTTTTTGCCGTAACCACGCTCTTTCGCCAATTTAGACAAGCTCATCCCCATAGCCCATTAAAACGTCTGTTCTTTATTTCTTTTGAAAAATATCCATTGAATCAAACCCAGTTAGCCGAAACGCACCTGCCTTATGCGGAGTTTACTGAGTTAAGCCAGCAACTTTGCCAACACTGGCAACCAATGATTAGTGGCTGCCAGCGTTTTCATTTTAATGAAAGCACATTAGATGTTTGGTTTGGCGATATCGCAGACAACTTACCGCAACTTGGTGATTATATGCAAAACCGTATTGATGCGTGGTTTTTAGATGGCTTTTCTCCGAGTAAAAACCCGCAAATGTGGAATGCGCAACTTTATACTGCAATGTTCAATTATTGCAAACCGAATGGAACATTTGCCACCTTTACGGCAGCCAGTGCGGTGCGAAAAGGGTTAGAAAGTGCGGGTTTTTGCGTACATAAACGCAAAGGCTATGGCAAAAAGCGTGAATGTTTAGCTGGCGTAAAACCAGAAAATGACAAAAAAAATCACCGCACTTTGGCGATCTTAACCCCTTGGTATTTGGCTCAATCAGCTCCGTTGAGCAAACCGCGCCCTAGCAAAGTAGATCAACAAGATATTGCCATTATCGGCGGGGGAATTGCTTCCGCCTTTACTGCCCTGTCTTTATTACAACGAGGCGCAAACATCACCTTATATTGCGAAGACGAGCAAACCGCTCTCAATGCTTCTGGCAATAAACAAGGGGCATTTTATCCACAACTTAGTGATGATGATAAACGTAATATTCGTTTTTATATCCACGCATTTTTATATGGGCAACAGCAATTACATTGGGCTATTAAACAGGGAATTGAATTTGAACACGCTTTTTGTGGCGTTGCCCTCTGTGCTTATGATCATAAAAGTGCGGTGAAATTAGATAAAATTTCTGCGTTAGATTTGCCTGAAACCTTATTCCAATCGCTTTCCCAAGCTGAATTAAGCGAAAAAGTCGGTTTACCACTGCCTTGTGGTGGGGCATTTCTTCCACAAGGGGCTTGGCTTGCTCCTTGTCAATTAGTGCAAAATTTATTTAGTTATCTAGCCGAACAGGGCGTAAGCATAAAAACATCGCAAAAAATTACCGCACTTTCACTGCCAGATGAAAATTGGCAATTAACCAATGCACAGGGTGAAACCTTTTCTCATCACATTGCCATTATTGCCAATGGACATCAGCTAAAAAACTTTCATCAAACGAAAGAATTGCCGGTTTATCCCGTGCGTGGGCAAGTGAGCCAAATTCCCACAACACCACAATTAAAGCAACTGAATGCCGTGCTTTGCTATGATGGTTATCTCACCCCTGCCGATCAACATCAAACGAGCCATTGCATTGGGGCGAGCCACGTTCGCGATAATCAAGATCGTCAATTCAGCTCACAAGAACAGCAACAAAATCAACATAAAATTCAACATAATCTTGCGGGGGCTGAATGGGTGAACGCGATCGATACATCTGACAATCTTGCCCGTGTTGGCGTGCGTTGTGCGGTGCGAGATCGTATTCCAATGGTCGGTAACGTGCCAGATTTTACTCAGCAAGTAGCAGACTACAATAATTTGTTCAATCTTCGCCGCCGCAAACAGCCCATTCCACCAGCCGCAATACATCGTAATCTTTATTTAATCGGGGCATTAGGCTCAAGGGGATTAACTTCCGCCCCTTTACTTGGCGAAGTCCTTGCATCATTAATTTACGGCGAACCCTTGCCATTAAGTGAAGATATTTTGCATCAACTCAGCCCAAATCGTAGTTGGATAAGGAAATTGCTAAAAGGCACGCCTGTCGCATAAACAAAAAAGGCGAACCTGATGTTCGCCTTTTCGCTATTTCCTCTTACGCTTGATTACTTCACGCGCGCCCCTGCTTTTGCACCAGAATCAACATCAAGTAAGAATAAATCTGCGCCACCACTGCCCGCAGAAAGAATCATTCCTTCTGACATACCAAATTTCATTTTACGCGGTGCGAGGTTGGCAACCATAATCACCATACGCCCCTCTAATTCTTCAGGTTTATTGTAAGCCGCCTTAATCCCAGAGAAAACTTGGCGTTGTTCAACGCCTAAATCTAAGATAAATTTCAATAATTTGTTACTTTCAGGCACTGCTTCACATTTTAGCACTTTAGCAACGCGCAAATCTAATTTGGCAAAATCATCAATGCTGATCGTGTCTTCAAAAGGCTCAATATCTTGTGAATTTTCTACCGCACTTTTCTCGCTATGGGATTGTGGAAGTAATTGTGCATTTTCAGCTTTAGATGCCTCAATCATTTGTTCAATTTGTTTCATCTCTAAACGAGAGAACAATGCCTTAAATGGTGCAATTTTATGCGCGAGCAAAGGTGTTGCAAGGTTGTCCCAAGTAATTTCGGCTTGCAAAAAGGCTTCGGCACGCTCTGCCAATTTCGGTAACACTGGTTTTAAATACCCCATTAATACACGGAAAAGTTGGATACCCATTGAGCAAACTTGCTGTAATTCTTGCTCTCGCCCTTCTTCTTTGGCAATAACCCAAGGTGCTTTTTCATCAATATATTTATTCGCTTTATCCGTTAATGCCATAATTTCGCGGATCGCTTTACCAAATTCGCGATTTTCATAATAGGCTGCAATTTGTTCAGATTGTGCGGTAAATTCAGCAAATAATTGTGGATCTTGCAAGGTTGCGGCAAGCTCGCCATCAAAACGTTTTTGAATAAACCCTGCATTGCGTGAAGCAAGATTAACTAATTTATTCACCACATCGGTGTTTACTCGTTGAACAAAATCCTCTAAATTGAGATCAAGATCGTCAATTCTATTCCCCAATTTCGCCGCATAATAATAGCGTAAATACTCTGGATCTAAATGTTTTAAGTAAGTTGCCGCTTGGATAAATGTGCCACGAGATTTCGACATTTTTTCGCCATTTACGGTAACATAGCCGTGAACAAAAATATTATCTGGCTTACGCAATTCTGCCCCTTCTAACATAGCGGGCCAAAACAAGGAGTGAAAATACATAATATCTTTACCAATAAAATGATAAAGTTCCGTTTGGCTGTCTTGTCGCCAAAAATCGTTAAAGTCTAAATCCCCTTTACGCTCACAGAGGTTTTTAAACGATGCCATATAACCAATTGGCGCATCAAGCCAAACATAGAAATATTTGTTTTCTGTATCAGGAATTTTAAAGCCAAAATAAGGGGCATCACGAGAAATATCCCACTGTTGTAAACCCGCTTCAAACCATTCTTGCATTTTGTTCGCCACTTCCTGTTGCAAAGATCCAGAGCGAATCCACTCTTTCAACATTGCTTCAAAACTTGGTAAATCAAAGAAAAAATGCTCACTCTCTTTCAACACTGGCGTTGCACCTGAAACCGTAGAGCGTGGATTAATTAATTCTGTTGGGCTATATGTGGCAGAACAAACTTCGCAATTATCACCATATTGATCAGGGGATTTACATTTTGGGCAAGTCCCTTTAACAAATCGATCAGGCAAGAACATTTGTTTTTCAGGATCGAATAATTGTGAAATAGTACGGCTTTTGATAAAACCATTTTCTTTTAATTTGCGATAAATACATTGTGCCAATTCACGATTTTCTTCACTATGGGTAGAATGATAGTTATCAAAGCTAATATTAAAGCCTTCAAAATCTGCAATATGTTTCTTCTGTACATCGGCAATTAACTGCTCAGGCGTAATACCCATTTGATCAGCTTTCAACATAATTGGTGTGCCGTGCGCATCATCGGCACAAACAAAATAAATTTCGTTGCCACGCATACGTTGGAAACGCACCCAAATATCGGCTTGGATATGTTCAAGCATATGTCCTAAATGGATAGGGCCATTGGCATAAGGCAATGCACAAGTGACTAAAATTTTACGAGGTGAATTTGACATTATCTGTTCCTTTATCATCAGAAAAATTGTGCCGAATTTTACCTTATTGACGGTATTTTTTCCAGTTCAAGGCGGTTTATCTCAATTTATACTTAACAGCACCGCGTTGCCGTGTTTAAATATACCAACAAATTTACTCAACTATTTACTTACGATCGACTTAACAATAGGAAATAATGATGAGCATTCATTTTTCAGCGAATTTAAACGAGGCGCAACAAGCCGAGATTCAACAACGATTCCAACAATTTAAACAGCAAAGCTTACAGCGTGATTTAATTAGCCTCAATGCAATCAAAAAAGTAGAACTCGGTGCAGGCGTTTTACGCATTGAAATTGCGATGCCTTTTGCTTGGAATAGCGGTTTTGAACAATTAAAAGCGGCCCTAACTAAGGAATTAGAAAAAATTACCCAAGCACAAGAAGTAAAATGGGTGCTGAACTATCAAATCGCCACATTAAAACGTGCCAATAACCACCCCGCAGTGAAAGGTATTAAAAATATCATTGCGGTGAGTTCAGGTAAAGGTGGTGTGGGCAAATCCACGGTTTCAGTAAATTTAGCTTTAGCCTTACAAGCGCAAGGGGCAAAAGTGGGATTACTTGATGCCGATATTTATGGTCCTTCCGTACCTCATATGCTTGGCGTCGCAGATCAACGCCCAACCTCGCCAGATAACAAACACATTAATCCTATTGAAGTATATGGACTACGAACCAATTCAATTGGCTATTTAATGGAACCAGATAATGCCACCATTTGGCGTGGGCCTATGGCAAGCAGTGCATTAAGCCAACTTTTGCAAGAAACCCTATGGGCAAAAGATGGCATAGAGCTGGATTATTTAGTGATTGATATGCCGCCGGGAACGGGAGATATTCAGCTTACGCTCTCACAACAAATCCCTGTAACCGGGGCGATTGTGGTTACTACCCCACAAGATATCGCCTTAATTGATGCGATTAAAGGGATTTCAATGTTCCAGCGTGTTTCTGTCCCTGTGCTTGGTATTGTGGAAAATATGTCGGTGCATATTTGTAGCCACTGCGGTCATCACGAACCAATTTTCGGCACTGGTGGTGCTGAAAAAATGGCAGAAAAATATCAAGTAAAAGTCCTCGCACAACAGCCATTACATATCCGCCTACGTGAAGATATGGATAACGGTAAACCTACAGTGATTTCTGCCCCAGACAGCGAAATTGCCCAATCTTTCTTACAGTTAGCAGAAAACGTTGCCAGCGAACTTTATTGGCAAGGTGAAATTATTCCAAGCGAAATTTTATTTAAAGCGGTGGAATAAACCTATTCGCACTTCACCAAGTGCGGTGCTTTTTTCACAAATTTTTCAACGCATCTAATTTCAATATAAGGGCGGTTTGATGTATTCGCCCTTATATCGCTTAACTAAAAAACGACTGGCGATAAAGCACTAAGCCTGTACCATATGATGTAAAATTGCCTCATTCTCTCATACATTAGTGCGGTGTTTTTTTCGGCAATTTTACGCATAAAAGAAAATTCATTCTGCTCATCACCCAATCTTGGGCATAAAAAAACGCTCAATCTCTTGAGCGTTTTCTTTACTTAATTTAATGATTAGCGACGTAAACCTAAACGCGCGATAATTTCGCTATATTTAGCTAAATCAGTACGTTTTAAGTAATCTAATAATTTACGACGACGAGAAACCATACGTAACAAACCACGACGACCGTGGTGATCTTTTTTATGAACAGCAAAATGACCTTGTAAGTGGTTAATTTGCGCTGTTAATAATGCAATTTGAACTTCTGAAGAACCAGTATCTTTTGCATCACGACCAAACTCAGCAACGATTTCTGCTTTTTTTTCTGTACTTAGAGACATAGTTAAATCCTCAATTATAGGGGTTAATCATACATCAAACGCCGATCTCTAATTCAGCGCCGACAAGGAGCGATAATTGTAGCGGTTAAGCAAAAAAATGCAATAAATATCTTGGGGAAATACATATTTTAATTATATGATTTAATCAAGTTTGATTTCATTTTCAGGTGGATTATGGAACTAGATCAACAAGTCGCACAGAAAATAGTGAAACGAGCAATGCATATTATTCCGAACAGTGTCAATGTAATGGATAAAAATGGGATCATTATTGCTTCAGGAGATACCTCCCGTTTAAATCAAAAACATATTGGTGCGGTGATTGCAATTCGAGAAAATCGTGTTGTGGAAGTCGATGAGCTCCTTTCGCAAAAATGGAATCAAGAAGCGAAACCCGGTATCAATATTCCGATTAATTATCTTGGTAAAATTTTTGGCGTGGTGGGGGTCTCAGGTCACCCAGAGGAAGTGCGTCCTTATGCCGAATTGGTAAAAATGACTGCGGAATTAATTATTGAACAATATATTTTAATTGAGCAAGAGCGTTGGTCTCATCGTTATAAAGAAGAATTTATTTTACAGTTAGTCGATAATTCACAAAAATATCCTTTACTTGCTCAACAAGCACATTTCTTTGGCATTGACCTATCCCTTGATTACATAGTCGTATTGATTAATCTATGCCATTCCAATCAGAACCAATTACAAGAATTAGTGAACTACTTACAGCAGCAAAATGTGCTTTTTGCCATTCATTCTCTGGACTCGGTACTCATATTATTCCCCGCCAGTGAACGCCAAAATAAAAGATTACTGAAAACACTTGTTCCACCGCATTGGAATCTCCGCGCCTATAAGATTGTTGTAGGTGGCTTTTTAGGCGGAAATGAAAAACTCTCCCTTTCTTATAAAACCGCATTAAGTACGTTAAACTATGGATTAAAATTTTTTCCGAAAAAAGCAGTTTACTTTTTTGAACAGTGCCAACTGCCCGTTTTATTAGATGATTTAACGGATTCTTGGCAAGCTAAGGAATTGTTAAAACCAATTAATAAACTTTATACTCAAGATACTAATCAACAATTACACAAAACTTTACAACAATATTTTTTGTCAAATTGTGATCTCCCTCTCACCGCTCAAAATTTATTCATTCATATTAATACGCTACGTTATCGCCTTAATAAAATTGAACAAATAACTTCTTTATCTTTCAATAGGATAGAGGATTTGTTTATCTTTTATTTAAGTATATTATTAAAAAAGTGATTTGTCCTTTTTGACAAGTTATTACTGATTTTTATCCTATTTTTTGTATCTTCGGATAAAGCATTCTCTATTAGGAAAAACAATAATATGAGTGATGATTAATCCTATAAAGGAGAAATAATATGACAGGCATCGCACTCATTATTAGCTTTATCCTTGCTATCTTGATGATGATTTTTATGATAGCGAAATTAAAAGTTCATCCATTCCTCGCTTTAATGAGCATTTCCCTTGCTTTAGCTCTTCTTGCTGGCATTCCTCTCACAAAAATTCCCTCAATGATTGGGGTGGGTTTTAGCGGAACATTTAAAAGTATCGGAATTGTGATTATTTTTGGTGCAATTATCGGTATGGTACTAGAAAAAACAGGCGCAGCCTTAAAATTGGCGGATATCGTCGTTAAACTGGTTGGACAAAAACGACCTGAACTTGCAATGCTTATTATGGGCTGGGTTGTGGGTATTCCTGTATTCTGTGATAGTGGTTTTGTTGTGTTAAACCCAATTCGTGAAGCTATTCAGAAAAAAATTGCCGCAAATCCTGTTGGCACAGCGGTTGCGCTTAGTGCCGGTCTCTATGCCGCACACGTATTCATTCCACCAACACCGGGACCAATTGCCGTAGCTGGTGGTTTAGGCTTAGAGCATAATTTATTATTAGTGATTCTGATGGGAATTACAGTGTCTATTCCTGTGTTAATCGCAAGCTATCTTTTTGCCAAATTTATTGGCAAGCGAGTTATCTTACAAGATGAGACGAACGATGAACTTATTGCTCAAGGCTATGAAGCGTTATTGCAAAAATATGGCACGTTACCCAATGGTTTTCTGAGCTTTGCCCCTATCTTTGTACCGATTATTTTAATGGCATTAGGTTCAATAACTAAAATTTCAGGCACAACAGGAGACATAGCTAACTTCGTTTTATTCTTAGGTCATCCGATTATTGCCTTAGGTGTTGGGCTAATTTTCGCTATTATTCTGATTTTTCAATGTGGCAAAATCAAAACATTTGAAACCTTAACAAATGATACCCTAAAACTTGTTGGCCCTATTCTGTTTATCACTGCAGCGGGTGGCGTATTAGGTAAAGTCATTGTTGAAGCTGGCTTTGTAGAATATATTAAAGAAAACGCACATATTATTAGTAGTGCCGGTATTTTCTTTCCATTTATCATCTCTGCAATTTTAAAAACGGCGCAAGGCAGTTCAACCGTAGCGATGATTACCACCGCAGCAATTATGGGAATGTTTAACGTTGATGATTCTCTAATGAATGCTTTGGGTTTAACCAGTGAAATTGCGGCTGCACTAACCGTAATAGCAATTGCAGCAGGCGCAATGTGCGTTTCTCACGCGAATGATAGTTACTACTGGGTAGTTACAAACTTCAGCAAGATGACCGCACAACAAGGGTATCGTACACAAACCGCACTGACTTTTATTATGGGAATCGTGGGGATTAGCACGGTTTATGTTCTCTCCTTAGTTTTACTTTAATGGAAATTGATAATGAAAATACTCATTGCACCAGATTCATTCAAAGAAAGCTTAACCGCTCTTGAAGTAGCGGAGGCGATTGAAATTGGCTTTAAAAAGATTTTTCCACAAGCTCAATATTGTAAAATCCCAATGGCTGATGGTGGTGAAGGTACGGTGCAATCCTTGGTGGATGCCACCAAAGGAAAGCTAATACGATGTGCTGTCACTGCTCCGTTAGGTAATAAAATTGATGCATTTTGGGGGCTTTCTGGTGATGGTAAAACCGCATTCATTGAAATGGCAGCGGCTTCTGGATTGCATCTTGTACCAATGGAAGCACGCAATCCATTGAAAACCACCAGTTTTGGTACGGGAGAATTGATTTTAGAGGCATTAAATTATGGCGTTAAAAAAATTATTCTAGGTATTGGAGGGAGTGCAACCAATGACGCAGGTGTAGGAATGTTGCAAGCCTTAGGCGCATGTATTCTCAATGGTGAAAATCAGCTTTTAAGCTATGGTGGCAAGCAGTTAATTAACATCGTTCATATTGATTTACACCAGCTTGATCCGCGTTTAGCCCAAGTACAAATTGAGGTTGCTTGTGATGTGAGCAATCCAATGTGTGGTGAGACAGGGGCATCAGCAGTATTCGGGCCACAAAAAGGGGCAACGCCTCAAATGGTTCAGCAACTGGATGTCGCACTTGCACATTTTGCACAAACCGTGTGGCAACAACTTGGTATTGATATTGCTAACCAAGCGGGAGCTGGCGCGGCAGGAGGAATGGGCGGTGGGTTATTGCTTCTCCCTAAAGTGCGGTTGAAAAAAGGGGTAAATATTGTATTAGAAACCTTAAATTTTGCCACACAAGTACAAAATGCGGATTTAGTGATTACAGGTGAAGGCAGAATGGATGGGCAAAGTGCATACGGAAAAACGCCAATTGGCGTCGCTAAAGTAGCCAAACAATTTGGCAAGCCTGTTATTGCTATCGTAGGTTGCCTACGAGAAGATTACGAAGTGGTGTATGAGCAGGGTATTGATGCGGTATTTCCCATTATTCGTCAGCTAGACAGCTTGGAAAACACCTTACGATCAGGAAAAGAAAATCTGATTTCAACCGCACAGAATGTTGCCCGATTTTATCAGTTAGCCACAAGATAACTTGAGTTCAGCTCAAAGTGCGGTGCAAAAATTAAGAAAATTTGTACCGCACTTAATTTATCTATGGAATAGTTTTTTCATTCGCTTTTCTTAATTAAACGTGATTACCACATCTTATCAGGACTAAATATAATGCGATCCAAAATCCTCTTTTATCTCATTATACTTTGAGTGAATATTTAGCTAATTTGCGATGAAATTTTCTACCTATCTTGCAAGCAAATGGTTCGCTCCCCTACTTGCTCCTTTCTTTTCTTGCTTAGTCGGTGAGTTTATTGACACCAAAATGGCGATAGGTTCGTAATGTGGCGATACGTCCTCTTGGTGTACGTTGTAAAAAACCTTGCTGAATTAAATAAGGCTCAAGCACATCTTCAATGGTTTCGCGTTCTTCACCAATGGCGGCAGCAAGGTTATCTAACCCCACAGGGCCACCGTCAAAGCGTTCAATAATTGCGTTTAGTAATTTGCGGTCCATAAAATCAAAACCAGCCGGGTCCACATCCAACATTGAAAGGGCTGATTGCGCAATTTGTGCGGATATTTGGCCTGCATTTTTTACATCCGCATAATCACGCACGCGACGTAGTAAACGGTTTGCAATACGTGGTGTGCCACGGGAACGGCAAGCAATTTCTTGTGCGGCATCTTGTTCAATGGCTAAATTTAAACATTGCGCACTGCGTGCCACAATAGACGTGAGATCTTCCACTGAATAAAATTCTAAGCGTTGCACAATGCCAAAGCGATCTCGCAAAGGGGAAGTGAGCGAGCCAGCTTTAGTCGTTGCACCAATTAAGGTAAAAGGGGGTAAGTCTAATTTGATCGAACGTGCGGCTGGCCCTTCACCAATCATAATATCAAGCTGATAGTCTTCCATTGCGGGATACAGGACTTCTTCAATCGCAGGGGAAAGGCGGTGAATTTCGTCAATAAATAGTACATCGTGCGGTTCGAGATTGGTAAGCATCGCAGCAAGATCACCTGCTTTTTCTAATACTGGCCCAGATGTGGTGCGGATATTGACGCCCATTTCATTGGCTACTATATTTGCCAGCGTGGTTTTTCCTAAACCCGGAGGGCCAAAAATTAAGAGGTGATCGAGCGCATCTTGACGCAACTTTGCTGCTTGAATAAAAATTTCCATTTGCTCACATACTTGTGGTTGCCCCACATAATCAGTGAGTAATTTAGGACGAATCGCACGATCAATATATTCTTCATCAAATTTTTCTGTTGCGCTAACAATTCTATCTACTTCAATCATTATTCTGCCTTATTTATAACGCTGCTTTTAGGGCTTCGCGGATTAATTGTTCACTATTAAGTGTTGGATCGGCGACTTTTTTCACCATTTTTTCCGCCTCACTTGCTTTGTAACCTAAAGCAATTAATGCCGCTACCGCATCATCAATATGCATATTTTCTTTGTTTGATGATTTTTCAACCATAGGCAAATGGGTACTTTCAATAAAGAAATCGGCTTGTTGTAAATCTTTAAATTTCCCTTTTAATTCAACCAGTAAACGTTCTGCTGTTTTTTTTCCAACGCCCGGAATTTTAACTAATTTAGACAATTCTTCACGTTCTATGGCATAGGCAAATTCATTTACTGACATTGCAGATAAAATTGCTAAGGCTAATTTAGGCCCAACGCCATTGGTTTTAATCAGTTCGCGAAATAGACTACGATCTTGTTTATGAGAAAAACCAAATAATAAATGGGCATCTTCTCGCACCACCAAATGGGTGAATAATGTGGTTTGTTGCCCTGTTTCTGGTAAGTTATAAAAGCTGGTCATTGGCAATAAAAGTTCATAGCCGACGCCTTGTACATCAAGTAAAATTTCTGGTGGTTGCTTCTCGACTAATAATCCTGTTAAACGGCCTATCATAATTTCCCCTTAAAACGATTTGCCATAGCATAAAATAAAACTGGATAAATATCCAGTTTTAAACAATAAATTTTCACCCTTAACGACTATAAACGAAAACGCCCTCGGCTATATCTAGGACGTAAAAGTGCGGTGCTTTTTACGCCTGTTTTTTGCATATTTTGATTAACTTGAGCAAGTTGGGCGGCAGAATGAGCGTGGGTGATGGCGATAGCTAAGGCATCTGCCGCATCGGCTTGTGGCTTTGCAGATAATTTGAGGATTCGCATTACCATTTCTTGTACTTGGGTTTTATCCGCAGCGCCTGTTCCGACCACCGTTTGTTTTACTAAACGAGCCGCATATTCAAACACTGGTAAATCTTGGTTCACCGCAGCGACAATCGCCACGCCACGTGCTTGCCCGAGTTTTAATGCAGAATTGGCATTTTTTGCCAAAAAGACCTCTTCAATGGCAAACATTGTAGGGTGGAATTGGGTGATAATTTCACTCACACCAGCATAAATTCGTTTTAAGCGTGTGGGCATATCTTCTGCCTGAGTGCGAATTACGCCGCTACCTAAATAGTCTAATTTAAGTCCAACTTGGCGGATCACCCCATAACCCGTTAAACGAGATCCCGGATCGATACCTAAAATAATTGCCATCTTTTTTCCTAAATGAAAAAGGTGCTGATAAGATCACGCACCTTTTAAATTATCGTCAATAAAATCAATGTGAAAAATTAAAGTAGTGCCGCCACTTCATCACTGATTTCACCATTGTGATAAACGTTTTGCACATCATCACAATCTTCCAGCATTTCAATTAAGCGTAATAATTTTGGTGCGGTTTCTGCATCAAGATTCACCGTAGTAGATGGGATCATTGTGACTTCTGCTTCTTGAATTTTAAAGCCAGCTGCTTCAATCGCTTCACGCACGGCGCTTAAATCTTCCCACGCAGTATAGATTTCAAAGCTACCATCTTCTTGCGGTTGGATATCATCTGCGCCCGCTTCAATCGCCGCTTCTGTTAAAGCATCTTCATCCGCTTCAGCAATCAAAATTAAGCCTTTTTTACTGAATAAATATCCTACCGAGCCTTCTGTGCCTAAGTTTCCGCCACATTTGGTGAAACTTGGGCGAACTTGTGAAATCGTGCGGTTTGCATTATCGCTTAGGCATTCCACCATAACCGCTGTGCCGCCCGGGCCATAGCCTTCATAGACTTTGGTTTCCATATTCGTATCATCGCCACCGCCTACACCACGGTCAATGGCACGATTAATGGTATCACGTGTCATATTGTTAGAAAGGGCTTTATCCACCGCCGCACGTAAACGTGGGTTGGCACTTACATCACCACCACCTAATTTTGCTGCGGTAACTAATTCACGAATTAATTTAGTAAAGATTTTTCCACGTTGGGCATCTTGGGCGGCTTTACGGTGTTTAATATTCGCCCACTTACTATGTCCTGCCATTTTTTTTCCTTCTATTTTCTGTGATCTTTTTGATCTTGAGTTTAATTAAATTTGTTTATTTTTATAAATCGGGTTTCGCCGTTGCGACTTACTTTTTCTTTGCTCGTACAAAGTAAAAGTAAGCAAAAAGAAAGCACGCCCGACTTCACTGCTTTTCTTCACTTGGTTGAAATTTTCTTTACGCAAAATTCAGAACTCGCTACGCTCAAACACGCTGAATTTTGCTAAAAATTTCAAGTCGTTCAGGCAATTCAGACGGGATCAAGCTGAACGCTGATATTATTTATATTATTCCCCAAGTGCGGTGAAAAATTCTCTTATTTTTTCATCGCATCTTTCCCCTTTTTAGCAAAAAGAGGCGAGGGGAGATTTATCAGCCTTTATTTATTAAATATTTCTTTATCGCTGCGGCATTATTTGGCGATTTTGTTAGCTGTATGGCTTCTTGCGCCGAAACCCATTTAAAAGCTAAATGCTCAGTTAATTGAGGCTCAAATTCTTGTTCAACCGCATATAAAAACCAATATTCTCGACAGTGCGTGATATTCGGTGCGTATTTATAGCGGAAATGAGGAAAAATTTCAAATTCTACGCTTTCATTGCAATCAAAAAGTGCGGTGGAATTTGGTGAAATTTTTAACCGCACTTCTTCCCAAAGTTCACGAATCACCGCTTCTTTTGGTGTTTCGCTCTTTTCTATTGACCCCGTTACCGACTGCCAAAAATCAGGATCATCTTTGCGTTGCAACATTAAGACCAGATTTGTCTTTTTAGCATAGATAACAACTAAAATACTTTGCGGATTTTTGTAATTCATACAAGATAAGACGTGGGTGTCCCCACGCCTATTTACCTAAAGTTATTTCTCGTTTTTTACCACGCTAATCCCTAATTCGGCTAAAGCTTGTGGATTCGCATAGCTTGGCGCTTCTGTCATTAAGCACGCCGCGGCGGTGGTTTTCGGGAAGGCGATCACATCACGAATGTTGTCTGTGCCAGTTAAAAGCATCACTAAACGATCTAACCCGAAAGCCAATCCTGCGTGTGGTGGCGTACCGAATTTTAAGGCATCAAGTAAGAAACCAAATTTTTCATATTGTTCTTCTTCATTAATGCCAAGAATACGGAAGACCGTTTGTTGCATTACTGGGTCAAAAATACGTACAGAGCCACCGCCTACTTCGTAACCGTTAATGACCATATCATAAGCATTTGCTACTGCTGAGGTTGGATCTTGCTCAAGTTGTGCTGGGCTGAAATCTTTCGGTGAAGTGAACGGGTGATGCATCGCGGCAAGATTGCCTTCTTCATCACGCTCAAACATTGGGAAATCAATGACCCAAAGTGGTTTCCATTCGTCTAAACGGGTTAAGCCTAAATCACGACCTAATTTCAAACGCAATGCACCCATTGCATCTGTTGCCACGTTCCATTTATCCGCACCAAAGAAGAGAATATCGCCATTTTGTGCTTGTACACGTGTTAATAAAGCATTCAGAACATCTTCAGATAAGAATTTAGCGATTGGGCTTTGCACCCCTTCTAAGCCTTTTTCAAGCTCATTCACTTTCAACCAAGCTAAGCCTTTTGCGCCATAAATGCCGACAAATTGAGTATATTCATCAATTTGTTTACGCGTAATGTTTGCGCCATTTGGCACACGAATCACGGTAACACGGCCATTTGGATCATTAGCTGGGCCGCTAAATACTTTGAAATCAACCTCTTTAACTAAATCAGCCACATCGACCATTTCTAATGGATTACGCAAATCAGGTTTATCTGAACCAAAACGTTGCATTGCTTCTTGCCACGTCATCATTGGGAATTTGCCGAGATCTACGCCTAAGATCGCTAACCATAATCCGTGGATCATCTGTTCCATAATTTCACGCACTTCTGGTGCGGTTAAGAACGAGGTTTCCACATCAATTTGGGTAAATTCAGGTTGACGATCAGCACGCAGATCTTCATCACGGAAACATTTTACAATCTGATAATAACGATCAAAGCCAGACATCATCAATAATTGTTTAAACAATTGTGGTGATTGTGGTAAGGCATAGAATTTCCCTTTATGGACACGGCTTGGTACTAAATAATCGCGCGCACCTTCAGGGGTGGCTTTCGTTAGCATTGGGGTTTCAATATCTAAGAAACCGTGATCATCCATAAAACGGCGTACGAAACTGGTAATCTTCGCACGAGTTTTCAAGCGTTGCGCCATTTCAGGACGACGTAAATCTAGGTAACGATATTTTAAGCGTTGTTCTTCTGTATTATTTTGGTTGAAATCCAATGGCAATACATCCGAGGCATTATAAACAGAAAGAGATTTTGCCAACACTTCCACTTCGCCTGTTGCCATTGTTTTATTAATTTGATTTTCAGGGCGTGCAATGACTTCACCTTTAACTTGAATACAAAACTCATTGCGTAAATTGGCTGCCGCGCTCAATGCTTCTTGATATTTAGGATCAAAACAAACTTGCACAATCCCTTCGCGATCGCGTAAGTCAATAAAAATAAGTCCACCTAAATCACGGCGTTTATTCACCCAGCCACTTAGCGTAACCTCTTGCCCAATGTTGTTGCGGTTTAATGCCCCGCAATAATGAGTTCGCATCATAATATTTTCCTTTAAAATTTTAAAAAGTGATAACAGCGGAATTATAGCGGAAATCGAGGGCGGATAGAATTGTTAATTGAGAAGTTATGCAAAAACTTCTGAATGTGTGTTTAACCGAACTAATTTTAGGCATTGTTGTTCAATTTTATAAATTAGCACGAGATCATTGAGAATATGGCAATCCATATAGCCTTTCAAATTATCTTTAAGTGGATGATTTTTATATTCGGCAGGCAGGGTTATCCCATTTGTTAAGTAATGCATTACTTCCAAATAGCGGGGATGAACAAACAAGTGTGGCATTTTTTTGGCAAGTTGTACTAAATCTCGCTTAAATTCTTTTGCCATTTCAATTTCATTAATTGGCAACGGCTGGCTCATTTATTCTTTTCCTTCGGCTTTTTGTTTTAGTAAAGAGGCAAGATCAGTATTAGCATCAAGAGAAAACCGCTCAGCTTTTCCATTTTCAATTTCATCCATTGCCATTAACGTTTTTGTATTAGGTTGCAAATAATTCAAACTTAAAGGAATAGCTTTAGTCGCAACAATTTCCGTTAAAAACATATTGAATACCTGTGAGGGAGTAAGACCATATTGTGCAATCACTTCAAACGCCTCGGTTTTTAAATGCTGTGGCAAACGAAAATTCACCACCGCATTATTGTTCGTCATTGTTGCCATAATAAACCTCTTGATAGATTAAGTTAAGTTTATGGCATTATATTGCATATACATTATCATTACAAATTAAGCTTAATCTATTTTCATTTGTGAGAACCACCGTCTTACTCTAAAATACAAGCAAAATAAAGTGCGGGGAAAATTTTATTAATTTTCAGCACATTTTAGTGAAAAATTTAGGATAAATAATGACTAAAGATACCCTCTTTTCTGCCCCGATTAAAAATTTAGGCGATTTTACTTTTGATGAAAATGTCGCGGAAGTGTTTCCCGATATGATTCAACGTTCTGTGCCGGGATATTCTAATATCATTACCGCAATTGGTATGTTGGCAAGCCGTTTTGTTACGCCTAATTCAAATGTGTATGATCTGGGTTGTTCCCGTGGTGCAGCAACGCTTTCTGCCAGACGTCATATTCAGCAACCTAATGTGAAAATTATTGGGGTGGATAATTCGTTGCCAATGGTAGAGCGTTGCCGTCAGCATATTCAGGCTTATCACAGTGATATTCCCGTTGAAATTTTATGTGATGATATTCGTCAAATTCACATTGAAAATGCCTCAATGGTGATTTTGAATTTCACCCTGCAGTTTTTGCCTCCGCAAGATCGCACCACGCTACTGACAAAAATCTACCAAGGTTTAAACCCAAATGGGGTGTTAGTGTTATCGGAAAAATTCCGTTTTAATGATGAAAAAATTGATGATTTACTGATTAATCTGCACCACGAATTTAAACGAGCCAATGGTTATAGTGAGCTAGAAGTTAGCCAAAAACGTACCGCACTTGAAAATGTGATGCGAACAGATGAGATTGAAACGCACAAAGTGCGGTTAAAATCCATAGGATTTTCTCACGTTGAACTGTGGTTTCAGTGTTTTAATTTCGGTTCAATGATTGCCATTAAATAATGAAAAGGCGCTCATTCGTTTTGATTGCACTATTAGGAACGGTAATTCATCCCCTTTATGCTCAAGATAGGGGAGTTACCGGCCTTTCACAACTGAGTATAGATCCGCTTTTCACGCGCGATTTTATTATTTTTATAACCGCACTTTAACAAATCCACAACAACTTATTACTACCAGCCAAAAATTAGGGACTGAATTGCTTTATGAATACCAGAACCTTAATGCTATTGCAGTGCATATTCCTGAGAAATTGGATCTTCGATTGTTAGAAAAGCAGTTAGCAAACCTTAACGGTGTATTACAAGTAAACCCATCACAGGTCATGCAATTGCATGAAAAATAGAAATTTAAAAGTAACCGATTCAAAGTTAGCACATATTAAAAAAGCCACGTCAAACGTGGCTTTTGGGATAGATAAATATCTAATCTAACAATTAGAAGTAAACGCGTAAACCAACAGCATAACGGTTATCTTTAGCGCTTTGAGTTTGACCTTTAACTTTCACATCATTGCCACCAATAGTACCAGTGCCTTTAACGCGTGAATGTGCATACTCAACATAAGCTACTACATTTTTGTTAAATGCATAATCTGCACCAACAAGATAAACATTTTCTGTTAATTTCTGATTTTTAGCTACATCTAAAGTCCCAACTACAGAACGTAAGAAGTTTGCATCGCCTTTATCGAAACTTAAGCCTGCTTTGTTACCTTTATATTGATTACGTTCCCAAGCGGCATACACAGAAGCGTTCTCTAAATATTGGTATTTAGCCGCAACTTCTAAGAAACGACCTCTTCCTTCTTGATCTTGGGTTTGGTGATCTTTGTAATAAGATTGACCATACTCAGCACCGAAAGTTGCTGGCCCATAAGTAAATTGAGAAGCTACACGCCAAGATTGAACTTTACGACCTGTTCCTGTTGTTTTTTTAGCTTGAACTGGAGGAGTAGCATCTTTATTCGCAGCCTCACCATTGTCATACACTTCTACAGTATAGCCAGCATTTAAATTTACCCCAACGTCAGCGAATTGACCTGCATAAAATGCAGATGTACCATAAGCATATTTAAGGTCTGAAGCTTCATTCTGTTTCTTAGCTTGACCAAAAGTATAATCAGCGCCAAAACCTAAAGTTTGACCTTCAGCTAATTGAAAATCTGCTGAGCGGAAAGAAACGACTTTATCACCACCAGTGAATAAGTTATTGTTACCACCGAATAGATAAGAATGATCATTAAGCTCTACTGCATCACCAGTAGTATCTTGTTTACCAAATGAAACACGACCAATTTCATCTTTTTGAAGTGCTAACCACAATTTATTAGTTTTAATATTATTGAATGAAGAACCAGTATCCCATTTATCACCACCATCGTTGAAACGTAAACGAGAGTAACCGATTACTTTAACACCTTCACCTAAATCGTGTTGTGCTTTGAATTCTAAGCGTGAACCAACGTTACGAAGGTCAGCACGTTCATTATCGTTGAATTTACCTAAAGCTACATCAAAACGACCGCCTACATCTACTTGTGTGCCATCGTTGTTATAAACTGTTGCCGCGCTTGCTGAAGTTGCTACAGCTGCAACTGCTAATGCTAATAATGTCTTTTTCATAATTAAATTCCTTTCAGAATTAAGTTGTTATAACAAATTTTAAAGTTAGGCTAAAACTTTTCTTAAAAGAAAATGTCAAAGCTGACTTCACTTGAAGCACGGCTATATTGGCAAAGAAATATTCAAGTGTCAATGTAAAATCTGAAAAAGTTCATTGTATTTAGTGATCAAGATCACATATTTTAAGAAAAAATCCATCTCTATATTTGCTTAATGCGGAATTTGTATGAATTTGCACCTAATGTATAAAATATAAATAATGATGACTTATCAAGATTACTTAAGGCATATAAGAGCTAAAGTTAATAACAGTATTAAATTCTCTTTCAAATTGAGCAAAATCCCATTTCAACCCCCGCCACTCATTTCCCGTTTAGCAAATTGGTGAGCGAGTTTTTCGGGGTACAGGTCTAAATTGGGTTTATAACTTGTGCGCCCCACGTTGTAATCAAAGCCACGGTCAGTAATCACCCAACGATCTTCATTGACCTTAAACGCCGTGGTTTTCTCGGTTTCTCGTTGGTTAATTTTACGCTCATATTCCACCAATCGCCCTTCGCCTTGGCTAACTTCGAGGTTACGCCGCTTAATATCCCGCTCGGCAAGGGCAATCACCGTACAACGGCAATTAAAGCCATTAGGCGGGTAAAAGGTGTGCCAGAATGGATCATCGTAGGCATATACTAAACCATTCATTGCGCTATGACTTGGGCGGGTGCGATCATCATTGACGGCGCTATATTGCCAATAAGGGCGGTTATCTACATTATCTCGCATTTGTTGATACCACTGAGCAAAATCACCATCCTCAAAAGAGCAATGATTTTGTCGAATAAATAATTAACAAAAAAGCACCGCACTTACAAAATCGCTCAAATATGACTTATTTGAGTGAATTTTGGGTATTACGCGTAAAAAAGACAGCCCGCTATAAAGGAGAGCAAAAACCAGAGCAAGTAGCCGCTTATCAACATACATTGGAACAATACGATGAATATCAAGCCGTTTTATTGATGAAACAGGATTGGATACCTTTTATTACCGCCCTTATGCCTAATAATTGCTAAACGATACTTGCGCACATCATCTGTTGCAGCTCAAATCAAAGACCAAAATAGCCTATAATTACACTCATGATTTATTCAGCCACGATGGATAGGCGTTTATTTGAAGCAGAGTTTGAATGAGTATTGCGACTAATCTGTCAATTACATGATCGACAAATTTGCCACACCAACCTCAACCCCCATACTATTTTAGTACAACATTTCGTCACGCCAGAACAAAAATATTGGCTCTTAGAAATGCACAGAAAAATCGGGTAATAGTTGGAAAGCCCAAAATCTAACTAAATTACACCGCTCTTTTAATAAAGAGGGAAATAAACTGGCAATTCAATTTACTCAGCCAGATTGGAATGAAATTTTAGTTGGATATTGTAAATAATTTAGCAGCTATATAAATCCTTTTCTCTTATTTTGAATAAAAATAGAAATTTTTATTTGACTTTGCAAAAAGTGAATTTTAAAAATTTAATAACCTACTTAGATTTCAATCCTCTTTTATCTTTTGAGTAATAGAGTGAAAATATCCTCCTCCCTCCAAAAATGGAAAAACGCCACTGAGTTCCCTCAATGGCGTTCTTCTTTCATTCAAAACCTGGCGGTGCCCTACTCTCACATGGGAAACTCCCACACTACCATCGGCGTTACAGCGTTTCACTTCTAAGTTCGGCATGGATTTAGGTGGGTCCACTGCACTAACGCCGCCAAGATAATTCTTTCGCTTATCTAAAGCTTATCTCTCTTATCTACAGACTTCAAAGCCTTTCGCTCTAAAATCCCTACTCTCTCAATCAAAAACAAGCCAAAACCCTTGAGCGTTGTATAGTTAAGCCTCTCGGGCAATTAGTACTGGTTAGCTCAACGACTCACATCGCTTACACACCCAGCCTATCTACGTCTTAGTCTCAAACAACCCTTACCAACTTAAAGTCGGGGAGAACTCATCTTAAGGCAAGTTTCGTGCTTAGATGCTTTCAGCACTTATCTCTTCCGCATTTAGCTACCCAGCAGTGCCTCTGGCGAGACAACTGGTACACCAGTGATGCGTCCACTCCGGTCCTCTCGTACTAGGAGCAGCCCCTCTCAATTCTCCAACGCCCACGGCAGATAGGGACCGAACTGTCTCACGACGTTCTAAACCCAGCTCGCGTACCACTTTAAATGGCGAACAGCCATACCCTTG